>CAVSDW010000001.1:0-19013 GCA_963726665.1 uncultured Gammaproteobacteria bacterium
TCGCCAGTTCCGCCAGCCACTGAAACCATTCGGCCCACGAAGGCTGGGACTGCTCTTCCCGCAAGGTAGCAATCCACACATCCAGTTTGCGCCAGAGCATGGCCACCATGCCGCCCGCCAGCTCCTCCACGATGTCGTAGTCGGCGATTCGACGGAAAACCATCAGTCCCATCGTCTCGAACGAAGTATTGACGATGATGGCGGCGCGCTCGTACTCCGGGCCGCGCTGCCTGAGCTCGTTCGCCGGACAGTGGTCAGGCAGAGATCGAACGAGTGTCACAGCGTCGGCGAGGTCAGCACTGTAGAAGGTGCGCATCAGTTCGGCGGCGATGACATCCCGCCGCTGCCTCCGATACTCGGTCAATTGGACGAGCCCGAACCCGATTCCACCGACGACGCTCAGAGCGCCGAGAATGTTGGCGTAGTCGGCAATTTGCTGCAGTGTCACGGTTTGCCCTCAACCGCCGCGGTCATACGGGAGAACTCGGCCAAGATTAACCGAACCGACGCCCGCAATGCATGGGCGGGTCTGGCGCCAACGAGCGGCATCTGGCGCGACGGCCAGATGTAGTTGGTCTGGGGAGATTTGCGGGTCCGTGGTTCGGCTACACTCGACAAAGCAGGGAGGTGGCGTGAGCACGTTGATTCCGTTTTCGATCCTGGATCTGGTGCCGGTCACGGAGGGCAGTGACGCGCGCCAGGCTTTTGCGAACATGATCGGGCTTGCGCGGGCCGCGGAGCGGCTCGGCTATCGACGCTACTGGCTCGCGGAGCACCACAACATGCCCGGCATCGCGAGTGCGGCGACCGCAGTGCTGATCGGCCACGTCGCCGGGGCCACGGCGACGATTCGCGTCGGCGCTGGCGGCATCATGCTGCCCAATCACGCGCCACTGCAGGTCGCCGAGCAGTTCGGAACGCTGGCCTCGCTGTATCCAGGGCGGATTGATCTCGGGCTCGGGCGGGCACCGGGCACGGACGTGGCGGCGACGCATGCGCTCGGGCGGTACTACCAGGGAG
The DNA here is from genome assembly GCA_963726665.1 of uncultured Gammaproteobacteria bacterium. Classification (GTDB taxonomy): domain Bacteria; phylum Pseudomonadota; class Gammaproteobacteria; order Steroidobacterales; family Steroidobacteraceae; genus RPQJ01. The sequence goes on from CAVSDW010000001.1 coordinate 1,021, forward strand.
CGGAAGGGTTTCCTGCCGACGTAACGGAGCTGCTGCAGTACTTCGAGCCGGTGCAGCAGGGCCAGCAGGTGCGCGCGGTACCGGGGGCCGGTGTAGAGGTGGAAGCATGGATCCTGGGCTCGAGCCTGTTCGGCGCGCAGCTCGCCGCGCGGCTCGGGCTACCCTACGCATTCGCCTCGCATTTCGCGCCCGACATGCTGGAGCAGGCGCTCGCGGTGTATCGCAGGACGTTCCGGCCGTCGCAACGCCTCGCGCGGCCGCACGCGATGCTGGCGCTCAACGTGGTGGTGGCCGACAGCGACGCGCAGGCGCGGCGCCTGTTCACCTCGCAGCAGCTTGGCTTCATCAACCTGCGGCGCGGCCGGCCGGGACTCGTGCAGCCACCGGTCGACGACATTACGGCGGTGAGTACGCCGGAGGAACGCGCGGGTGTCGACCGGGCGCTCGCCTGTGCAATGGTGGGCGCACCGGAGACGGTCGAGCGCGGGATTGCAGAGTTTGTCGCTCGACACCGACCGGACGAGCTGATGCTGACCGCGAACGTGTTCGATCACGACGCGCGCTTGCGCTCGTTCGAACTGGCGGCTGCCACCCAACGAGCGAGCGCATGACGGTAAGCCCCCTGGCCTGGAAACTCACGATCGGGTTGATCGTGACCCTGCTGCTCGTCGACTATTTCTTTCACGTCCGAAAAGCCCACGTCCCGTCACTCATGGAAGCCGGCCTCTGGTCGGCGGTGTACATCGGGATCGCCCTGCTGTTCGGCGTCGCGATCTTGGCGTTCAGTGGCGCAGAGCTGGGTGCGCAGTATTTCGCCGGCTATGTGACCGAGAAGGCCCTCTCCGTCGACAACGTGTTCGTATTCCTGTTCATCCTGTCCCGCTTCAAGGTGCCGCGGCAGGACCAGCAGAAGGCGCTGCTGTTCGGAATCGTGGTGTCCCTGTTCATGCGCACTGCGGTCATCCTGGTCGGAGCCGCTCTGATCAGCCGCTTCTCGTGGGTCTTCTACCTTTTCGGGCTGCTGCTGCTGGTGACGGCGGGCCACCTGCTCAAGCCGGAGTCGGCCGACGAAGACAGACCGGACGACCTCGTCGTACGAATGGCCCGCAAGCTGTTCGGTACTGCCGACGATTACGACGGCGACAGGTTGTTCACCATCCGCGACGGAAGACGCATGTTCACGCCGATGGTGCCGGTCATCGTCTCCCTCGGCGGCACCGATCTCCTGTTCGCGATGGATTCCATCCCGGCCATCTTCGGCCTGACCCAGAACCTGTTCATCGTGTTCACGGCGACCGCGTTCTCGCTGCTGGGGTTGCGTCAGCTATTCTTCCTGATCGATGGACTGCTGGAGCGCCTGTTGTACCTTGGCTATGGACTGGCGATGATCCTCGCCTTCATCGGCGTGAAGCTGATCCTGCACGCACTGAACGAGAACGCGCTTCCGTTCATCAATGGCGGGGCGCCGGTGCGGGTGGTCGAGATCACCACCGTACAGTCGCTGGTGGTGATCGTGGCGATCCTGGTGGTGACGGTTTACGCGTCCCTGAGAAGCCCCAAGGGCAAGGCGAAGACGGCGGTTTCGGCCTTGCGCAGGCATTGCGCCGATTACCTTGAATTCAGTGACCGCGCTCATCCGAGCGAGCGGGAGAGGGCATACGCCCGGCTGGTCGCGGCGGAGCGCCAGGTCTCGAGCCTGGACGGGAAATTCAAGGCGCTCATCCGGGAGCCGGAGAAGCTCAAGGAGCAGGTCGATCGGGCGCACCGGCAGCATAGCCTGTACGGTTCGAACGGATCCGGGTTGGGCCGGGAACGCGGCGTTGCTGCGTTCGCGCCGGAAGCACGTCCGTAGTAATTTGGCGAGGTGGGATCAGCGACGCAGAGGCACCGGCGCATAGGGGCGCATAGGTGAGCGCAGTGGACCGGGAGTGGGGGAGACAGATGTGGTGCTGTGACATTGGCGCAGGAAACAGAGGTTGAAATGAGCGATATCGAGGCATTCCGCGCGGAGACACGCGCGTGGCTGAAGGCGAACTGTCCTGAGGAAATGCGTCGTCCGATCGCGACGGACGCCGACATGTGCTGGGGAGGCCGGAATCCGCGGTTCCAGTCCGAGGCGCAGCGAGTCTGGCTCGAGCGCATGGCCGAGCGAGGCTGGACGGTACCTGCGTGGCCGAGGGCCTATGGCGGAGGCGGCCTCGGCAAGGAAGAGGCGGCCGTGCTCAAGCAGGAAATGACCGCGCTCGGCTGCCGGCTGCCGCTCTACAGTTTCGGCATCTGGATGCTGGGACCGGTATTGCTCAAGTACGGTTCCGAGGAACAGCGGCTCGAGCACCTGCCGAAGATCGCCCGCGGGGAGATCCGCTGGTGCCAGGGCTATTCCGAGCCGAACGCAGGCTCCGACCTGGCGTCGCTCGCGACGCGGGCCGAGACTCGTGGATGACCATTTCATCGTAAATGGCCAGAAGGTGTGGACTTCGTACGCCGACGAGGCGGACTGGATCTTCTGCCTGGTGCGCACCGACAGCGCCAGGAAACAGGCCGGCATCAGCTTCGTGCTGTTCGACATGCGCACACCCGGTGTTACGACTCGACCCACCTTGCTCATTTCCGGGAAATCGCCGTTCTGCGAGACATTCTTCGACAACGTGAAGGTGCCGGCCCGCAACCTCGTCGGTGAGTTGAATGGCGGGTGGTCGATTGCCAAGTACCTTTGTCGCACGAACGCGAGATGATCAGCGGCATCGGCAGCGCCTCGGCTGAAAAGTCGGCGGGGCAACTCGCCGTCGAGTCCGTGGGAGTCGATGAGCAGGGTCGCCTGCTGGATTTGAGCCTGCGGAGCCAGATCGCCAGCTTCGAGGTCGATGAAGCCGCGTTCGCAGCCTGGCTGCAGATGACCGGCGACCGGGCGCGCCGCGGCGAGGGGCACCCGGCTGTCGCATCGGCCCTCAAGTTCTACGGCGCCGAACTCAACAAGCGGCGATGGGAGCTGCTGGCGGCGAGTGGCGGCGCGGACGCCCTGGAGTGGGAAGGGTCCCGATCCAAGGACGGCGAGGTCGCACGAACCTGGCTGCGTACCAAGGGAAACTCGATCGAAGGCGGCACCAGCGAAGTGCAGCTCAACGTCGTGGCCAAGCACATTCTCGGCCTCCCGGGCGCCTGACGGAGACGACACATGACACTGGTTCTGAGTGACGAGCAGCGCATGCTCAACGAAAGCGTGCAGTCATTTCTCGAGGATTGCGCGCCTGTGGCCCACCTGCGGAAGCTCCGCGACTCGCGCGACGCCACCGGCTTCAGCCGCGACCTGTGGCGGGACTTCGCCGGCCAGGGCTACAGCGGAGTGATGGTGCCGGAGACCCACGGTGGACTGGGCCTGGGCGTGGTGGAGGCGGGCTTGATCAGCGAGCGGCTGGGTCACACGCTGACACCGACGCCGTTCCTGTCGACGGCGGTGATGGCCGCCTGGGTGATTTCGCGGGCCGGATCCGCGGCACAGCAGGAACGCCTGTTGCCACACATCGCGGCAGCCGAGACGGTCGTGGCAGTGGCCGTGGATGAATGCAGCAAACACCGGCCTGATGTGATCGCCACTCAGGCCGCACGCGACGGCACGGGCTTTGTGCTCAATGGAAGCAAGCGCTTCGTCCTGGACGGGCACGTGGCCGACACGCTGGTCGTTGCGGCCCGCACGAGTCCGGACGCAGTGACACTGTTCCTGGTCGAGGCGAGCGCCGCCGGTGTCGAGATCGAGCGGACCCTCATGGTCGATGCCCACAACGCGGCACGGGTTAGCCTCAATGCCGTGCGCGTCGGCGCCGAGGCCGTCCTCGGCGTCACTGACGGCGGCGGCGCGCTGCTCGAGCAGCTGCTCGACGTCGGGCGGGCGGTCGTGGCAGCGCAGCTGCTGGGTGTGGCCGACGAAGTGTTCGACCGGACCGTCGCATATCTCAAGGAACGCAAGCAGTTCAATCGGCCGATCGGTGAGTTCCAGGCCCTGCAGCACCGGGCCGCACAACTGTACTGCGATCTCGAGTTGACGCGCGCAATCGTTCTCAAGGCACTGCAGGCCGTGCAAAAGGACGCGACGCAGTCGCGGGTCCTGGTTTCGAAGGCCAAGTCACGCGCGTGCACGACCGCAAACCGTGCCGTGCAGGAAGGTGTGCAGATGCACGGAGGAATCGGCATGACCGACGACCTGGACATCGGGTTGTTCATGAAGCGTGCCCGGGTGTTGCAGGAACTTTTCGGCGACGCCGGGTTCCACGCAGATCGGATCGCCACGCTGGGCGGCTATTAGGCGGGTCGGTACCTCAGGAAAGCGCGGTTTTCAGGCCCACACGACCGGCCCTTGCGCCGAAAACCAGCTCTCGACCTGCGGTGCCAGCGCAGCCTCGATGCGGCTGCGCTTGATCTTCATCGTTGGCGTCAGCAGGCCGTTCTCGACTGACCATGGCTCACGCGCCACCACCAGCATGCGGAGCCGCTCGTGTGAGGCCAGCCTGGCGTTGACCTCGGCGAGCAGCTTGGCAAGTTCGGCCTCGACTCTGGCACGCACCTCTGCGTCGGCCGTGCGCGGGCGCAGGAACTCGTCCAGCACCACCACCGCGTAGGCCGCGGGCTGGCCGACGCCTGTCACGATCGACAGCTCGACCATCGGGTGCGCGTTGAGCCGGTTCTCGATGGGCGCCGGCACCACGTGCTTGCCCTTGGCGGTCTTGAAGAGTTCTGTCTTGCGGCCGGTCAGCTTCAGCCGCCCCTCGGCGTCGTACTCGCCGAGATCGCCGGTGTGAACGAAGCCGTCGGCGGTGAAGGCCGCGGCGTCGAGGTCGGGCCGCTTGTAGTAGCCCATCATGGTGCCGGGCGACTTGACCAGGATCTCGCCGTCCTCGGCCACGCGGACCTGCACTCCATCGTAGGGCTGGCCAACGTAGCCTGGCCGGTCTTCGCCCGGGCGCGTGCCATGCGAGTATGCGAAGTCCTCGGTCATCGCATAACCCTCCAGCAGGTTCAGGCCCAGCTTGCGGTACCAGACCAGCAGGTCCGTCGGCAGGGGCGCCGAACCACTGCCGGCGACCACCACGTGTTCCAGCCCGAGGCCGGCGAGAACCTTCTTGCCGACCGCCGCCGCCATCGCCGGGTCGTCCAGCATGGCGTCGAGTTGGGCGGCCGGCATCTGCGCGAGCACCGCCTGCTGGAACTTGGTCCACAGCCGCGGCACTGAAATGAAGTGGGTCGGCCTGGCGCGGCGCATGTCGTCCATGAAGGTGGCCAGCGACTCGCGAGAAAAACACCTGCGCGGTGCCGCGCATCAGCGAGAAGCATTCGACCCAGGCGCGTTCGTAGCAATGCGACAAAGGCAGGTAAGACAGCATGCGCACAGGCATGTCGGGGCCGTCGCGCTCGACCTGTCGCTTGACGATGCATTCGGTTGCAGCGGTGATGCTGCCGAAGCTCTGCATCACGCCCTTGGGTTGGCCGGTCGAGCCCGAGGTGTAGAGCAACAGCGCCAGTTCGTCGGCGCTGCGTTGCGGACGGCCCGGCAGCGGCGGCGTGCGCGCGACGATGGCATCCCAGTGTCTCGAATCCGGTGTCGGGTGCGAGCGGAAGCGAGATGCAAGGCAGCCCGGCGGGCACTGCGTGGCGCTGGTCTTCCCAGGTGTCGAGTTTGCCGACGAACAACAGGCTGGCCTCGCTGTGCTCGAGCACGAAGCGGATGTTTTCGGCCGTCTCGGTGGGAAAGATCGCCACCGTCACATGACCGGCCATCCACACCGCCAGGTCGACCATGAAGAAATGCGCGCTGTTCTTGGCCAGCATCGCGATCCGCGATCCCGGCGGCAACCCCAGGCCGCTGAGATGCTGGCCATGCGGCGCGAGGAGTCGAGTACCTGTCCCCACGTGTATTCGGCCACCCGGCCGCCGCCCAGAGGCTGGGTCAGGAACACCCGGTCGGGGTGAGCCGCTTCGTGATCGTACACGTGGTCCAGGATCAGTCGGTGCTGGCTCATGTCGTCTCCAAACAGCGGTGTTGTGCCTCGGGTACCAGGCCATAGCAACGGCGCAAGTACGGAAGCCTGAGCGTGAGGGCGCTGGTGGGGCTGGTCAAGCGTCGATTCCTGGCGGCAACAGGGCGCGTGTTGCCGATCGCCGGCGTCGGCAAGCTGATGTCCCCGCCGGCAAACGTCGCATGGCCGGAGTTCCAAAATGGTTGCAGGCCGCTGAAATCCTTGCAGAGAGAACTTCCTGCTGTTTCGCAACGCACTTTGTGGCGTGACGTTCTGCAGTCGCACCGTGGCAATGCTGCAGTGCCGATGACAGGAAATGGCGGGCTCGGTGAAGTGCTCAAGATCGAACTGGCTGACTGAGACGCCGCCGGCGCGCAATGATTTGTCCGGGATGGTCGAAGCACTGGCTGCGCGGGACCGGGTTTCGCAGGGTCGGCCTGGATCGGGGTAGGCCGCCGAACGCGACAACGAAACGCTGCGGTCGCGATTGATTCCTGCAGCCCCGAACGTCTAACGGTGCAGCGCAATTCGCGGGTCGATGGTTGCCCCCACCTCCGGCCCGGATGCACGACAGGATGAATTGAAGGCCTCCTGTGACTCCCAATATTCCGTCCCCCTCGTGGAGGCGTTTTTTTGGAGTGTGGCGGGGGGAGGCAGCTAGGGTCCGATGAGCTGCAGGTCGTCGACCGTCAGCAGGCGGAGCTGGTGGCTGAAGAGCACGTCCTCGGTTTCGGGGGTAAGTCTCAGCAGCATGAGCTCGAGCGGCCGACCCGCGGCGCGATCGTCGCGGGCTCGCTGAATGAGTGTTCGACCGAATCCACCGGCTTCGCGTCGGCAGTCAGGAGCAGGTCGTAGATCAGGAGGCCGGAGGATTCGGCCTCGGAGCCGGGGCTCACATAGTGGACCATCAGCGCGGGCGCACCCGCGATAAGGCCGCTGGTCAGCGTCTCGGCTTCCGCAAAGAGCGCTCCCGATATCCAGGCGCCGGTTCGTTCGGTGAGGTGCGCGGCAGGTGGCCAGCGACCGTGCACGTCGACATGCTGGCCGTTGCGCGCACACGCAGGGTCACGTCATCGAGGTCGGCCGCGCAGTGCGTCGACGAGGTCGGTCTCGGTGGGAACCTCGCGAGTCGGGGAGGCGAGGGCGACGACCGGTCGCCCACGCGCAGGTCGAGCGTGCCGGGTGGCAGGCGCGAACGGGCGACGACCATCACCTGCTCGTCGTTATCGTCGATCGCGAAGTCCACGAGGCGGTCCGGCGGCGAGGGATCTGGCCGCCTCGAGCAGGCCGATGATCGTGCAGGCGTATGGGATGGGCACCGCGAAGCTCAGGCCCTCGACGGATTCCTGCTTGATCTTGGCGGCATTGATGCCGACCACCTCGCCGGTCTCGAGGCTGATCAGCGGGCCTCCGGAGTTGCCCTCGTTGATCGGCGCGTCGGTCTGCAGCATGTTGGGGCCGAGTCGCGTCGTGACGGCGGAGGTGATTCCGCGCGTGCCGGTGAAGCGGAATCCCCATGGATGACCGAAGGCGCCGACCGGGTGGCCGACCGGCGGGATCACGCCGCAGTCGAGCGTAGGAGCGCTCGTCTTCGCCGGCAGGCTCAGCGGGTCATAGGCGAGCACCGCGAGATCCAGGTAGGGATCGACGTATACGCGGCGCGCGGGCACCGCCCGGCCGTCCTTGAAGGCGATCGCAATCCTGCCGTAGGAGTGTCCGGCCACGTGTGCATTGGTGAGTATCCAGCCGCGCGACGGGTCGACCAGCAGCCCGGCGCCAATCCAGGACCCCTGTTCATCCTCGACGAACGGCTGGGTCACGGAGTTGCGGACCTCACGGTCCAGCCGATAGCTGCCCGAAACGCGTCCTCGCCTTCGTTTTCAGCGCGGGACGTAGCGGCAGCAACAGCAGCATGCAGGGCAGGAGTCGGCGCATCGGGAGAACCTGGTAGCGGGGGAGTGTGGATCTGGGGCGTCTGCGACAGCCGCGGCGCACAGTGTAGGAGAAGACGCGAAGCGCGTGCGTACGCTTCGGCGAATCCTGGCGACCGCCGAATCGACGGTGATGATCGCAGGGCCGACTGTGTCTCCCACCGCACAGACGTGGCATGTCGAGTCTTTGTACGGTGTCGTCAGGGTCGGAAGCGCCCGGACGGTCCTTCCGAGTGTTTCTACGGCGTGGGATCGCGCGGACAAGCAGGAGAGAGCCATGAGTATTGCAAGAGTGTTGTTAAGCAGCCTCGTGCCAGCTGTTGTCCTGGTCAGTCTGGTAGCGGCGCCACAACTCGCGTCATCGAGTGACGGCGGGCTGCCGGGTGGATCCTGGCGCCAGACCTGCCAGAACGCCTATGTACGCGATGGCGTGCTGTACGCGCAATGCCAACGCAACGACGGCCGGTATGGTTCCGCATCTGTGCAGATCACGTCATGCCAGGCCTTCGGTAACCGCGATGGGCAACTCTTCTGCGAGTCTAGTGGAGACGGTCGCTACGGCGGAAATCAGTGGGATGGATCGTTCCGCAATTCCTGCCGCAATATTTCGATCGAATCGAATGGCGACCTGCTGGCCACGTGCCCGACCGGGAACGGCGGCTGGCGGCAGTCGAGGCTGTCAGCGCGCGACTGCGGCAGCTATCGTGCGGGCACCCGCGACGGCAACCTGGTCTGCGAGTCGCGATGGCAGGGTAGCAATGGTGGAAATCAATGGGATGGATCCTTCCGCAATTCCTGCCGCGAGATAACTGTCGACGCGTCCGGCAAGTTGAGTGCCAAGTGCCGCAAAAACAACGGCACCTACAAGCACACAAAGCTGACGCTGGCAAATTGCCCCAGCTATCGTGCCGGCAACCGCGACGGCAACCTGGTCTGCGAGCCCCGTGAGCAGCTCGGCAGCGGCGATCAGTATCAGTGGGACGGCTCGTTCCGCAATTCCTGCCGCAATATTTCGATCGAATCGGACGGCGACCTGCTGGCCACGTGCCCGACCGGGAACGGCGGCTGGCGGCAGTCGAGGCTGTCAGCGCGCGACTGCGGCAGCTATCGTGCCGGCAACCGCGACGGCAACCTGGTTTGCGAGCCCCGTGATCAGGTCGGCAGCGCCGGTCAGCGTCAGTGGGACGGGTCGTTCCGCAATTCGTGCCGCGATGTTTCGATGGAATCGGACGGCGACCTGCTGGCCACGTGCCAGACCGCGAATGGCGCCTGGCGGCAGTCGAGGCTGTCAGCGCGCGACTGCGACATCTATCGTGCCGGCAACCGGGACGGTCAGCTCTACTGCGAGCGCTAGCGCCCCCATGGTTTGGCCGGTTTCTTCGGCCCTCTGGTGCTGGATTTGATCGCGGATGCCGGGTCGCATGCGTTCAGACGTGTGTCTGGATAGGTACGCCTGCAAGCCAGCCCCTGGGATGTGGCTGGTGACGGACGGTCGCCGGGATCCCTGAACAGGCCAGATTGCTCAGAGTTTGACATAATATACATTATGCGTACTCACGGAACCAGCACTGCTTGGATTCTGTGACCCAGGCTGGCCTTGGTCCGCGGTCGAGGCCACCACTCTGCCTCGCCGATCGCGCAGTGCTCGGCGTCAAACTGCCGCGTCAGATCCAGAACTGCGATCAGCTCCCGCAGCCACCTTTTTTGGCGCCTGTTGGGCATGGGAATGTGACGCCCTGCATCCTCTGCATGGCACGCGACGCGGTGTCGCTGACAGTGTCCCACTGCTGCTGCGTCAGGCAGATCGTCTGCTGTTGCAGATGCGAGCCGGTTGCCTTCGAGTCGTGGCAGTAGACGGTTTCACCATCCTTGTCGACGATCCGGTACCCCAGCTTGCGCGCCTTCGCCAGATCAACGGCCTCCTTGTCGGCTCCCTCCGCAGGCAGGCCTGCCGCGTTGGAAACCAGGCTGACGGCCTCGGCGTGGGTATCCGTAGACAGGGCCGACGCCAATACGGCGCCCTCGCTATGGGCTTCCGGAGCCTGGGCGACCGGGGCTGGCGCCAATGTCGCAGCCTGAGTGTGGCTTCCCGGAGACTGTGCACTTGGCGCCGAATCGAGTTGAACAGGCTGGGACGCGCAACCCACGAGGGCCAGCAGCGCCACGCCTGAAGCGATGTAACGCATGGGATCCTCCTCTCGATGTCCGGCGATATCATGAGTCCGTCACGGACGAAAATGCAATGTGCGGGCGCGCGCGGTGCGCGGGGAGATTGCCGAAGCAGAGCTGCGGTGGTGGCTGCGGGTGGCTGTGGTTCCGGCCAGGAGACGCGCAAGGGTCGGATCCGCCGGTGCGTCATTCATCGGACAGCCGGTAGCCCATGATACTGGCGAACAGATCCAGCGCGATCAGCACGGTGGTGATCACGCTGGTGCACGAGGCGTAGGAATTCATGTCGCAGACGCTGCTGACGTGTTCCTCCCATTTCGTCCGCACGAAGAGCGTCGTCAGGTGCGCGTTCAAGGCGCCGATGCAGGACAGGCCGATGAGCGCCTTTGCGTATTTCTTCATGATCGGCTGCCGGTCGTGCGCGCGCACTGGTGTTGCAGGTCTAGGCGAGCGGACGATGGGTCCTGATGAGCACTTCAGGTGGCCGAGCCTCGATTTTCCGCTACCCTCCCCCGCGGAACGCCGGGCTCGCTCTGCACGTGTCGGCCGTCAGGCGGATCTCGGTGCATGACCCGGAGGGCGGGCGGCGAACCCCCGGCATATGGCACCAGGCGCGGCCTGGACGGCCTCTCCGGGACCACCGTGGGTGATCCGCCGGCCGCCCAGGGGTAAGCCATGAGGCCCGAAGGTGCCGCCTTGCCCCGTCCGAAGGGGCGGTCGGGCTGTAGGAAACTGCGCTGGTCAACGATAGGGCTTGCGGGCGGAAATTGCCCGTTTGCGGCATAGGTGCTACAGGTATGGCCGCGAGATCAGGAATTTCAGATCCGGGGTGACTGGTATGAGAGTGATTCTTGGCCCACTGGTGATCGTCTTGTTTCTGGTCGCACTCTGGGCAGTGATTTCGCACGGAAATCCAGGTGGCATTTCCGACGCGAAGTATTCGGAATTCAACCATCTGTCTCCACCCAAGATCTTGTATTCCTGCACCAGGAAACCGACGCGCGAATCGCTCGTGCGGCGGCAACAGGAGTGCATGCAGACTGGCCGCGCCGGATGCGAGGAGAATGCCTACGAATCGGGTGAGGCGAGGTCCGAAACAGCCGTTGAGTTCGTCGCTGGTCCGCCGACATCCAGCTACGACAAACTGCTGCAGACCGCCAGGACGAATTGCGCCACGAATATTGGGGATATGGGGGGTGGCGAATTCAAGGTCCTTGAAGAGAGCAAGGACTAGAGGCGGATCAGCCCCGCCCCTCCCCGGCCGTGGGCAGTGAAGAGGATCATCCTTGGCCACGGTGCTCATTCCGGTTCCGAGCGATGACTTCGATCCGACCGAAGCGGCGGTGCCGTGGAAATCACTGAGGTCGCGCGGACACGCAGTTGTATTCGCGACGCCCGACGGGAAACCCGGCAAGGCAGACCCCAGGATCCTGACGGGACGGGGGCTGGGTGTTCTCGCCCCGGTCCTCATGGCAGATTCGAACGGCCGTCATGCCTACGACGAGATGGCTTCGAGTCCCGAGTTTCTTGATCCGAAGACCTGGGCGGAGGCCCGGATATCCGATGTCCAGGGCCTGCTGCTCCCGGGTGGGCACGCGCCCGGGATGAAGCAGTATCTCGAGTCGTCGGTGCTTCAATCGCTGGTCGCATCCGCGTTTGCCGCAGGCCTTCCGGTGGGCGCCATCTGCCACGGCGTGGTGCTCGCGGCGCGTTCGCGCGTCGCCGGCGCGGTCTCCGTGCTGCACGGCCGGAAGACCACGGCACTCACGAAGCCGCTGGAACTCATGGCGTGGTCGTTGACCTGCGCCTGGCTGGGGGATTACTACCGCACTTATCCGACGACCGTCGAGGACGAAGTCGCGGCGGCGCTCGCCACGCCGGGCGATTTCATGCGCGGGCCGCTGAGCACGCGACGGGATTCGCCCGATCACCTCGAGCGCGGATTCACGGTACGGGATGGCCTGTATCTGTCGGCACGATGGCCGGGGGATGCTCATCGATTCGGGATCGAGTTTGCGGCGATGCTGTAGCGTTCATGGGACGCGCGTGTCGCGAGGCCTCCGGCACTCGTTGACGTCGCGACCGCGGGACTGCGATCCTGCGCCGGAGTCCGGGCACTGATGCAAGCGAAGATCCGATCTTCGGGCGCACGGATGGAGTTACTTTCAGGTCTAAGGTGATGAAGCTACTCTCAGGTCTATTCCGAAAGACTCCGCCTCCGCCGCCACCCTGGCCCAGCGCGTCGCCTCGCTGCAGGCGCGCCGACCGAGGTGGTCGTGAATACGGCGCTGGGCAGCGATGACGCGAGCCTGCGAGTCGGTGCGATTCGCCTGCTGCCTGACGGCGATGCCCTGCGGGTGCTTGCAGGTCTCGAGGATTCGCCTCAAGGTGTCGTCGATGCGAACGCCGTCCAGCGGTGCGACAGGCCGCGCTCGAACGGCTGGCGCAACTCATCGATGAGGGGTCGATCGACTTCGAGGCGTTCTGCAGCGGCACGGGAGCACTGGTCGGATAAGATGACGGTGGCCTCGCTGTGCAAGGACGCGGACCGCCTGCGCCAGGTGCTGGCCCGCATCGATGACCCGGCGGTACTCGCGAGGCTGGCCGTCGAGGGCCATCGAGCCGAGTGCGTCAGTCGGCCGCAGCGGCCATCGATGACCCGGCGCAGTTGCACGAGGTTCTCCAGCGGGTCCGCGGCAAGGACAAGACGGTCTACAGGATCATCAAGCAGAAGTGCGATGCGCTCGATCGCCGACGCGGCGCAAGGCGGAGGAATCCGCTCGCGAGGCCATCGCGCTGTGCGAGTCGCTCGAGCGGCACGGCGAAAAGTACGCATGATCCCCTCTACTCTGCGACCCTTGAGGCACTGACGGCGCGATGGCGCGCGCTTCCCGCGCATCCGGACCCGCAGGTCGAGCAGCGTGGCCAGCAAGCCGTCGAGCGCTGCCGGGAAGTCATTGCCGAGCATGAACGGGAAGTGGCGCGGCAAGCCGCCGAGCGAGCGGCCGAGCGCGAAGCTCGCGAAGCACGCGAGCGCGCGCTGGAGGCCGAGCAACGGGCGGCCGCGGAGCAGGCCGAGGCCGATGCGCGGGCATTGGCTGCGGCGGCGGCGGCTCGAGAGGCGGAAGACGCGGGCCCGGTCCGAGCAGCGGGCTGCGGAAGCGCAGGCCCACAGCGAGATCGGCAGCCTGATCCGCCTCTCGAGCGACGCGTTGCAGCGTGGCAATACGAGAAAGGCGGCCCGGTTTCGCTTGGGCATCGAGGAAGCAATGCAGGCGGCCCCCGCGATGCCGCCCTACCTGGCGCGAAACCTGCAGCAGCTCGACGAGCGGTTGAACGAACTCAGGCAGTGGAAGGACTATGTCGTCGCGCCGAAGCGCATCGAGCTGATCGAGGAAATGGAGGCGCTGGTGGGCTCGCAGGAAGAACCCGAAGCGCTCGCGGAGCACGTCCGGGCGCTGCAGCAGGAATGGCGAACGATGAACAAGGGGATCGCGAGCGACGCATCGGCGGATGGTGAGAGATTCCAGCAGGCGTTTCAGGCCGCATTCAAGCCGTGCCAGGAGTACTTCGCGTCACAGGCCGCCGATTCGGCGGGAGAACCTGGAAGCCCGCAAGCAGGTACTCGAGCGACTGAAGAGCCTTCGAAGCGAGCCAGGACGTCGAGCACGGCGACTGCCGCCTGATGGCGCAAGTGCTGCGGGAGGCGCCGCGGGAGTGGCGAAGCCATTCGCCGGTGGACCGCGAGGCCAGTCGGTCTGCCGAGATCGAATTCCAGCAGTCCATGGACCGCCTGCGGAAGATCCTGAATTCCTGGTACGAACGCAACGAGGCGGAGAAGAGGTCCCTCATCGCCCAGGCGCGGCACTTGTCGACTGTGGAGGACACGACTCAGGCCATCGATGGCGTGAAGCGGCTGCAGGGGCCGTGGAAGGAGACCGGGCCGGTGTCGCGGGACCAGTCACAGGCCTTGTGGGACGAATTTCGCGCCCTGTGCGATGCGGTCTACAAGCGGCGCGAACAGGCCTACGCGCTGTATGCCGCGGGCCTTGAGACCGAGAAGGCACACGCCGTGGCGCTGTGCGAACAGGTCGAACAGGCGAATCAGCGAGCCGGCAACGGAGCGGCAATTGGCCAGCACGAAGATCCGGGAGTGGCACGCCGACATTCGACGGACTCGGAGAAATGCCCCGGCCAGACGCGCGGGTCTTGCGCGACCGTTTCCTGAAGGCGATCTCACGGTACGAATCCGGATTGGCCGAGCAGGACCAGCGTGATACCGAAGCTGCGGAGTCCAACCTGCTCGAGGCCGGGCGGCACATCCGGGCATACGAACGTGCCGTAATGACGAAGGCACCGGCGGTGGAATGCGAGACCCTGAGAAACGCGGCCGAAGCATTCATTGCCGGGGTTCGGCGCTGGCCCATCGGCGGCCTGCAGGTTCTGAAGCAGGCGCTTTCCAGGGCGGAAGCTGCATCGGATACCGACGACGCGGCGCGCGAGAGTGCGTTGAGGATGTTGTGCATTCGCTGGGAGATCCACACCGCCACACCGTCGCCACCCGAGGATGAGGAACTGCGGCAGGATTGCCAGATGCGCATGCTGATGGAGGGCCTCGGCCAGGGACGCCGGATGGACGGCAGCGGCTGGGATTCCATGCTGGTGGAGTGGATCGGCATAGGTGCCATCGCGCCGGAGAGGCACGAGGACCTCCAGCGCAGGTTGATGCGCTGCCTCGCAAAGCGGCCGGTCAAAGGCCCTCGCGAATCCGCGTTCAAGGACCACGACCGGGGAAATGCGCACGCCGTGCGTGATTCCGGCGAACGAAAAGGGCGCCGTGATGGACGCGGCCGGCCGGACACCGCAGGGCGACGCTAGAATTTTTCGGCAGTCCACGCGGATCGAGCGCCGCTGGTCGTGATCGGGGCTCGTTGGCTCAGAACTCGTCCCTGTCGGTCAGTTCTTTCTCCATCCGATCCGCACTGATGGTCACGGCCTCGATCACTTCCTGAAGCAGATCCGAACTCGTGTCCGCCGGGATCGCGTACGAAAACACGACCAGATACTCGTCCCGCCCCTGGCTGACCTGCCAGGCGCCCATGACCATGCGTACATTTTCCTTGAGGAGGTGATCCGCAAGTTCGGGCGGCAGGGAACCCTTGGCACGGTTGGCAACCGACCAGACGTCACGGAACGCGATATCGGCGATTTGCGTCGTCTTCGACGCAATCCAGACCCGTTGTGTACGGCCGCCCGGAAGCGTGTAGTTGAGTCGGAAATCACCCCCGTCGTCGGTAAATGGGAGGCCTGCAGTCTTGAGAGCTGCATCGACACGTGGATCCAGGGCCGGCGCCGCCGGAGCATCCTGTGCCGCCGCACAAGCAGCCGCACCGGCCAGCATCGCTGCCGCCAGCGTCTGAAGGTGTTTCTTCAAGGCGTATTCCCTCGGTCCCGGCGAGCCACGACCACGATGGTGACACTCGTGTCGACTGGATCGAACAGGATCCGTGCTTCCCCCCGCTCCAGCTGGCGCATGACGTCCGCCACCTTGGCCTCGTGCGACGCGTCACGCTCCCCGTAGTCCGTTCCCTCGCGCAGCACGAAGGATTCGACCACCCCTCGCAGCGCATCCTCCGAGAGATCCGCGTACGGAACCACGACCGGTAGCGGTCGCGCGCGATCGTCTTCCCACCAGTCACTCATCGACGAACCTGCTGCCGCATGTCTCCTCGAACCATGCCGTAAGACACGAAGCCCAGTCCAAGACAGCCGATCGAGGACACAACAACGCCCACCCGCCCCGAATCCGGCGGGACTGTCACGAGCCCCACGGCCGCTCGACCGTCAGCCTTCGTACTTGAACGACAGCGAAACCCGCGCGCGATACGCGACGACCTTGCCGTCCTCGATCTTCATGTCGAGCTTGCTGATCTCGGCGACGCGCAGGTCACGCAAGGACCTGGCGGCCGCCTTGATGGCCCTGCTGGCGGCGTCCTCCCAGGACGACTTGCTGGTGCCAATGACCTCGGTGACACGGTAGACGCCGCTATCCGAATTTCCCTTCTTCTTCGCCATGTGTATTTCTCCTCCGGGTAAAAAGTCACGGGCCGGCGGCCCGAAACTCGTGGCTGGAATCATACCCCCCGCCGATGCCTCCGTAACGACGTCCGATGCCGCGCCCGGGGCCGAGGACCGAACCGTGGCGGCCTGCCACGAACCGGTCATCTTGCGGCCGGCTATGTCTCGCCGTCATGGATTCGGTATGCTCCGAGCTCGCCGGGAAGATCGGGGACCTCCAGTGACTGCACTGGCGGAGAGAGGGTTTCGCATGAACGTTCGACGAACCGCCTGCCTCCTCGCATTGGGGCTATCCGGTTTCTGCTCAACCGTGTTTGCTGCCGCGGACGGGTCGCAACTGGAGTTACCCAAGGGCAGCGACGTTGCAGTGGTGGTGTTCGAGGACCTGCAATGTCCGGATTGCGCGCAGGCCCATCCGCAACTGCTGGAGGCCGCCGCGGTCAGCAAGGTTCCGCTGGTCATTCACGACTTCCCGATCACCCGCCACGTGTGGGCCTTCCCCGCCGCGGTTCTGGCCCGCTATTTCGCCGCGCAGTCACCGGCGCTGGGCGTTGAGTTCCGCAGCTTCATCTTCAAGAATCAGCCAGACATCAACGCCGGGAACCTGCGTGAGTTTGGCGAGACATTTGCGCAGGACCACGGGCAGCAACTGCCGCCGGATGTCGATCCCGACGGCACGCTAAAGGCCCAAGTACAAGCGGATTTCGACCTGGGTCGACAGATTCATCTCGAGTACGTCCCGTTGATCTTCGTAATAGGTACGGCCGCGGGGACGTCGCACGCCGTCGAAGTGACGGATCTGGGGAAACTCGACGACGCGATTGCCGGGATGCGGAAAGTCCACGCGCAGTAGCTCGCATCGCCCGCGCCCGTCGCGATGCAGCTGGTCGGGGGAGGTTAGCCACCCCCCATCCACCGTGAGGGGCGGCTTCTGGTCCACTTGAAGATGCCGAGCGCCTTCAGGATGAAGATCAGCGCAATCGCGCCCACCAGCGCAACCAGGAGGCTCATGATGCCGCCCGCGGGCGCAACGCCGAGCGCGGAGGCGGCAAGTACGCCGAGGAACGAGCCCACGATTCCCACCAGCACGTTCGCGATCAGGCCCATCTGAGCGTTCGTCTTCATGACGATGCTCGCAAGCCCGCCAACGGCGACGCCAATGATCAAGGTAATGATCATCCCATTTTCAGTCTCCCATCGTTGTTACCGCATCGATTGTCCGCCGAGGCCTTCAAGGCGCCACCGACCGGATGCCGCCGAGCAGCTTGCAGAAAACGTCGGGCTTACCTCTGTGCGGTGTCACGTCGACGCCGGGGCTCGTGAATGCGGCTAAGCCACACTTAAAACGGATCCCAGCCCTGCTGCGAGTCGGGCGACTGCGGAGCCACCGAGGAGCCCGACTCCGAACGTTCCGCGAATTGCGCCGCGGCTTTCGGACGAACACGTTCCAGCCATGAACCCGTTGCCTTGTTGTCGTGTTTCCAAGTCATGAAGGTTCCCGCGGACTCCGGCACTCATTGCGCCTGTTCGAATTCCCCGGGGTGCATATTCGGGGCGGTGGCGGACGCCACGCTCGCGTCCCCAGCCACCTCCAGTTCAACCGACAATCCATCGGCGTGAAAGCAGGTTGCTGCAGCTACCCACGCCGCGGGCCGGACATATGCGGCTGCACTGAACTGATATAACCTGCGTTGGTACCGGTCATCCGACGGCACATCCAGGAAACCACTCCAGTGAATGCGACGGTTCCGCGGCTGATGGACCAACTGCCCGAGTTGTTCGACTTCGTACGGACCCTGGCCCTGCA
>CAVSDW010000002.1:0-160533 GCA_963726665.1 uncultured Gammaproteobacteria bacterium
GCTGTACTCGAGCAGCATGGACTGAAGCTCCATGGGATCCTCGTTACACACCATCACCCCGACCACGTCGGGGGGCGTCGCGGAGCTCGCGGCGAGTCACGGGGCACGGGTCTACGGACCGGCCCGGGAACGCATGCCATGCGAGGCTCACGCCTCTTGATGACGGAGACCATGTCCGCCTTGCAGAACTCGGCCTGGAATTCCTGGTAATGGACGTACCGGGCCACACCCTGGGACATATCGCCTACTTCGGCCACGGCGCCCGTCTGCGGCGACACCCTGTTCAGCGCCGGCTGCGGCCGGCTGTTCGAAGGCACGCCCGCCCAGATGCTGGATTCCCTCGAACGTCTCGCAGCCTGCCGGAGAAACGAGGGTGTACTGCGCCCATGAATATACGCTCGGCAACCTGAGATTCGCCGCCGCAGTCGAGCCCGGCAACGCCGACATCCGCGGACCCTCGAGGCCACGTGCCGCGCTGCGCGAACGCGACGTCACCCTGCCCTCGGACCTCGGGCGCGAGCGCCGCATCAATCCATTCCTGCGGTGCCGGGAACCGCGGTACGGGCGCAGCCGAGGCCCGGGCCGGCCGTATCTGCGCGGACCGCCGAGTGTTCGCGCCGTGCGTTCCTGGAAAGACGGGTTCCGCTGATGCGCCTCACCCGCAACACTCCTCGCCCACCTGGCCCTGCTCGGCCTCGCGCTGGCGGGCTGTGGCACAACGAGCCGCGGCCGACTATTCGAGCCTGCCGCCTTCGGCCGGGCCCCCGCCCGGACAAGACCTACCCCGGCCCCCCCGACGGGCAGATTCCCCCCGATTTCTACCGCTGTCGACAGCTGCCGCCCGGCCAGTACGCGGACATGCTCGACCGCGTGCGGGCCGGCTACGCCATGCCCCAGGTCCAGCATTACGCCGTGGACCGCGAGGTCGAGGCGTATCGCTCCCGGCCCGACTTCCTCGACCGCACCTTCCGCCGCGGCGCGCGCTATCTCTACCACATCGTGGACCGAGTCGAGCGCCGAGGCATGCCGCTCGAACTCGCGCTGCTGCCGGTGGTGGAGAGCGCGTTCAACCCCGTCGCCTATTCGCGCAGTCGCGCGGCCGGCCTCTGGCAGTTCATCCCCAGCACGGGCAAGCACTACGGCCTCACGCAGAACTGGTGGATCGACGATCGTCGCGACATCCAGCACTCGACCATGGCGGCGCTCGACTACCTGCAGTACCTGAACAAGTACTTCAACGGCGACTGGTACCTCGCGATCGCCGCATACAACGGCGGCGAAGGCACCGTAAGCGCCGCCGTCCAGCGCAATGCCGCGATGGGCCGGCCCACCGACTTCTTCAGCCTCGAACTGCGGGCCGAGACGCGCGACTACGTGCCAAAGCTGCTGGCGATACGGCCGAATCGTGGGCGACCCGGCCACCTATGGCCTGCAGTTCGCGCCGATTGCAAACCAGCCGTACTTCGGCGCGGTGGACCTGGCCGGCAGATCGACCTCGGCGAAGCCGCCGCACTTGCCGGAATCTCGCGCGACGACATGTTCGCGCTGAACCCCGAGTTCAATCGCATGACGACGCCGCCCGACGGGCCGCACGACTGCTGCTGCCGGTCGAGGCCGTCGAGCCGTTCCGCCAGGCGCTGCTCACCAATGAGGGCGCGACACGAGTTGCAGTGGCCGCCGTGGCGCCCCCGCCCAGCACGACGCACGCCGTACGGCGAGGAGAAACGCTGAGCGCGATCGCACGCCGCTACGACGTGTCGACCGAAGACCTGCGCGCGGAGAACGGAATTCACGGTTCGGTGATCCAGCCCGGCGATACGCTGCAATCCCCGGCCCCGGTCCGACGAGTACGACGCTCGCAGCCGTGGCCGCGCCGCGCGAGGACATTGCCGCACAATTGCCGGAACACCAGGCATCGGCGGGCAAGTCGCAGAGCCGAAAAATCGTCGGTGCGCGTTCACGTGGTCAAATCCGGCGACACGCTCTGGGGCGTCGCCCGCCGCTACGGCGTGACCGTTCCGGCGCTTGCCGCGGCGAATGGAATGACCTCGAAGAGCCAGCTCGACGGCAGGCACCCGCCTCGCAGGTCCCGGGCGGTTCCCGTCAAGGCGCGGCGGCCTCCAGCGAAACCACGCGCATGACTTACCAGGTGCGGCACGGCGATACGCTCTCGGAGATTGCCGACCGGTTCAACGTGTCGGTGCGCCAGCTCACGACCTGGAACGGGCTGCGCCAGTCCACGCTCGCTGCACGCGGGTCAGCGTCTCGTCGTTTACACTGACCCGCGCCGGGTCGAACGGAGGTTGACCCGGTGGCATTCCTTTCCGGCAAGCGCGCCCTGATCGTCGGGCTCGCGACCGAACGCTCGATCGCCACGGCATCGCGGCGGCGATGTACCGCGAGGGTGCGGAGCTCGCCTTCACGTACCAGGGCGAGCGGCTCAAGGACCGGGTGGTCAGCAATGGCCGCCGAGTTCGGCTCAAAGCCGTGCTGCCGATGGACGTCGCGAGCGACGCCGAGATCGACCGGCATTCGCAGAGTGCGCGAGGCCTGGGGCACGCTCGACATCCTCGTGCACTCGGTCGCGTTCGCGCCGCGCGAGCAACTCGCCGGGGGCTACCTCGACAGCGTCACGCGCGAAGGCTTCCAGATCGCGCACGACATCTCGAGCTACAGCCTGGCGGCGCTCGCAAAGGCCGGCGCGGCCGCTGATGATCGGGCGCGCGGGCGCCATCGTGACGATGACCTACCTCGGCGCCGTCCGCTCGATCCCGAGCTACAACGTGATGGGCGTGGCAAAGGCCAGCCTCGAGGCGAACGTGCGGTTCCTCGCCGCCGACCTGGGCCCGCTCGGCATCCGCGTGAACGCAATCTCGGCGGGACCGATCAAGACGCTGGCGGCCGCGGGAGTCGCCGGCTTCCGCAAGATGCTCGGCCACGTCGCTGCGTACACGCCGCTCAGGCGCAACGTCACGACGGACGAGGTGGGCAACGCCGCGGCGTTCCTGTGCTCGGACCTCGCCTCGGGGATCACGGGCGAGGTGCTTTACGTGGACGCCGGCTACAGCCACGTGGGATGTCGTTTCCGGAGGACGAGAAGGCGGCGGATAGTGAATAGCGGATAGCGGATAGTGGGAGGGACCCCTTTGCTTCATCTACCTATCCGCTATCTCCGCTATCCGCTATCCGCTTCCTCTACTCGAACACCTGCTCGTTCAGCTTGATCTTCGCGGTGCGCTCGAGCTCCTTCACGTAGGCCCGGAACTCGGCGACCGCCGCGGTGCCTGCGGTTCTCTGCGCGATCTGCGCAAGTTGCGGTGTGGCGTCGGGGCCCGACGGAGCGGTGCCGGCGCGCGCTGCGCTCACCATGAACACGGCAACGTCGCCATTCGCGAGCACGCCGTGCCGCCCGTGGCCTTGCCGGGCGCCGGCCGGGCGCAGTGAAGACAGCCTTGACGAGCGCAGGATCAACGCCCTCGGCAGTCCGGCCGATGCTGGTGGCCCCTGCGGGGGCAGCGCCGGATTCCTTCGCAACGGCTGCGATTGCAGCTCCACTGCTGATCTTCACTGCGTCGGCCAGCGCGGCGGCGTCGGCCGCCTTGCGTGCGCCCTGCTGCCGCAGCGTGGCCTCGATCGCGCACGGACGTCCTCCAGCGGCCGCTGTGCGGCCGGCTTGTAGTCCGTGACGCGCAGCACGACCACGTCGTCGTCGCCACGTTGACGGCCGGGCTGTTCTGGCGCTCCTGCAGCACCTCGTCGCTGAAGACCGCATCGATGACCTTGCGGTTATCGGCGAACGGCCCGCCACCTTGTCGCGTATAGCCCTCGACCGTCTGCAGCGTAAGGCCCTGCTTCTTCGCGACGCTGTCGAGCTCGCTCAGCGCCGCGAACGCGTCGTCGGCGAGCTGCTGCGACTTCTCGTAGAAGAGCGCCTGCGCCTGCTCGTTGCGGTAGTCGGCCTCGAGCTCGGCGCGGACCTCGTCGAACTGCGCTGGTGCGCCGGCTGCGACGTCCTCGAGCAGGATGACGTGGTACCCGAACTGGGTCTTCACCGGGCCGCGGATCTCGCCCTTCTGCATCGCGAACAGCGCATCCGCGAACGGCTGCACGTAGCTGCCCTGGTCGCCCAGCCCAGGTCGCCGCCCTGGGCCTTCGAGCCGGGATCGTCGGAATTCTCGCTGGCGAGCTTGCCGAAGTCCTCGCCCGCCTTGGCCTTCGCGTAGACCTGCTCGGCTTTCTTCTTCGCGGCCGCGTCGTCGGTGCCCGACTCGATGAGGATGTGCCTCGCGTGACGACGCTCGGCGTCGACGTAGCGCTCGGGCGCGACCTGGTCGTAATACTGGTGCAGGGCCTCGTCGGTGACCGCCACGGTCGCCGCCACGTCGGCCGCCTTGAGCTCAGGTACTGCAGCGACACGGTCTCGGCCGTGACGAACTTCGCCTTGTTGGCGTCGTAGTACGCCTGCACCTGCGCCGGCGTCACCACGACCCCGGCGGCGAACGGCGCCGCGGCAATGGTGAAGTAGTCGAAGTCGCGGGTCTCGCCCTCGAGCGCAATGCGACGCCGCGAGCTCGCCCGGCGTCACGAACGCCGAGATGCCGATGCCGTTGCGGAGCTGCCCGACCTGGATGTCGCCGCGGAAGTCGCGCTCGAAATCCGCCTCGGTGCGGCCCTGCGCGCGCAGCAGCGCAGCGTAGCGGTCGCGTGAGAACTTGCCGTCCACCTGCAGCGCCGGGATGCCCTCGATCTCGCGCGCGATCTGCACGTCGCTCACCCGGTAGCCCATGGCCTGCACGTGCTGCACGAGCACCGCGCGGTTGATGAATTCTTCGAGCAGCTTCTTCTGCTCCGCCTTCACGACGCCTCGGGCAGCTCGTTGCGGGCGGGCTGCTGCAGCTCCGTCTGGCGCTCCTGCCACGCCCGGCGCACCTGCTCGACGGGGATGCTCTCACCGTTGACCTTGGCGGCGGCGCTCGTTGGGCCGGACTCGAAGCGAATCCCCCAGAATATGAACACCACGGCAATGGCGCCCAGGAACACGGCGGCGAACCAGCCGGAAATCTTGTCGCGTATCTGCTGCAGCATGGGAAGTGACTGAGGAAGTGGCTAGTGACTAGCGGATAGTGACGAGACAGGCTTAAGGCCTTTTGCATTGTTCGGCGCGTCTTTATACAAGAAAGCCCGCTGTTGCGGGCTCTCTTCGTCATCGAAAGTTGGCGGAGTGGACGGGACTCGAACCCGCGACCCCCGGCGTGACAGGCCGGTATTCTAACCAACTGAACTACCACTCCGCGTGTTCTGGTGGGTGCTGAGGGGATCGAACCCCCGACCTACGCCGTGTAAAGGCGTCGCTCTCCCAGCTGAGCTAAGCACCCATGCCCCTGGGGAGCCCCCTAGTTTAGGGCATCCTTCAGGCCCTTTCCAGCCTTGAACGCGGGCGCGCGGCTGGCCGGGATGGCGATCGCCTCCCCGGTGCGCGGATTGCGGCCGGTCCGGGCGGCGCGGCTCTTCGCCACGAAGCTGCCGAAGCCCGACAGCGTCACGGTATCGCCGGCGCGCAGCGCCTCGGTGACCGCGGCCAGCACGGCTTCGACCGCCTGGGCCGCATCCGACCGTGCGAGCCCGGTGCGCTCGCCACAGCCTCAACGAGTTCGTTCTTGTTCATCGCGTGTTCCTCCAGTTGCCCGGTTGCGGGCTGTCAGTGTGCGTGTACGGGCTTGCCTTGGCGCCGTCCCGGCCGCTTGGCCGGCTTGGCGACATCCGCCGCGGCCGGCGGAGCGTTCACCGGGTGCGGCATGGTCCTGAGCGCCAGCTGCAGCACCTCGTCGATCCACTTGACGGCTTTGATCTCGAGGTTGCCCTTGATGTTGTCGGGGATCTCGGCGAGGTCCTTCACGT
Organism: uncultured Gammaproteobacteria bacterium; assembly: GCA_963726665.1. Classification (GTDB taxonomy): domain Bacteria; phylum Pseudomonadota; class Gammaproteobacteria; order Steroidobacterales; family Steroidobacteraceae; genus RPQJ01. Next base: position 5,899 of record CAVSDW010000002.1, read on the forward strand.
TCTCGTCCGGGATCAGCACGGTGCGGATTCCGCCGCGGTGTGCCGCGAGCAGCTTTTCCTTGAGGCCGCCGATCGGAAGCACCTCGCCGCGAAGCGTGATTTCGCCGGTCATGGCGACGTCGCTGCGCACCGGGACTGCGGGTCAGCGCCGAGACCAGCGCCGTGCACATGCCGATGCCGGCGCTCGGGCCGTCCTTCGGTGTCGCGCCTTCGGGCACGTGGATGTGCACGTCCGCCTTCTGGTAGAACTCGGGCTCGAGCCCGAGCACCGCCGCGCGGCTGCGCACCACGGTCATCGCGGCCTGGATCGACTCCTGCATCACCTCGCCCAGCTGGCCGGTGTGCGTGAGCTTGCCCTTGCCGGGCATCACGGCCGCCTCGATCGTGAGGAGTTCGCCGCCCACCTCGGTCCACGCGAGGCCCGTCACCTGGCCGACCTGGTCCGCATCCTCGGCGCGGCCGTAGCGGAACCGCTTCACGCCCAGGAACTTCGAGAGGTTCTTCGGCGTCACCGACACGCTCTTGCGGCCCTTTTCGAGCAGCAACTCCTTCACGGCCTTGCGGCAGATCTTGGAGAGTTCGCGCTCGAGGTTGCGCACGCCCGCCTCGCGCGAGTAGTGCCGGATGATCTCGATGATGGCCGCGTCGCTCACCTTGATCTCGTCGGTCCTGAGACCGTTCGCCTTCACCTGCTTCGGCAGCAGGTAGCGCCGCGCGATGTTGGCCTTCTCGTCCTCGGTGTACCCGGGCAGGCGGATGACCTCCATGCGGTCGAGGAGCGGCGCCGGGATGTTCAGGCTGTTCGCGGTGCAGACGAACATCACCTCGGACAGGTCGAAGTCCACCTCGAGGTAATGGTCGTTGAACGAGTGGTTCTGCTCGGGGTCGAGCACCTCGAGCAGCGCCGAGGACGGGTCGCCACGGAAATCCATGGACATCTTGTCCACTTCGTCGAGCAGGAACAGCGGATTGCGAACGCCCGTGCGCGCCATGTTCTGCACGATCTTGCCCGGCATCGAGCCGATGTAGGTGCGGCGGTGGCCGCGGATCTCGGCCTCGTCGCGCACGCCGCCGAGCGACATCCGGACGAACTTGCGGTTGGTGGCGCGCGCGATCGACTGCCCGAGCGAGGTCTTGCCGACGCCGGGCGGGCCCACCAGGCACAGTATCGGGCCCTTGAGCTTCTGCACCCGCTGCTGCACGGCGAGGTACTCGACGATGCGCTCCTTGACCTTCTCGAGCCCGAAGTGGTCCTCGTTCAGGACCTTCTCCGCGCCCGCGAGATCGTGCTTGACCTTGGTGCGGCGCTTCCAGGGCGCCTTCACCAGCCAGTCGATGTAGTTGCGGACGACGGTGGCCTCGGCGGACATCGGCGACATGAGCTTCAGCTTGGCAAGCTCGGATTTCGCCTTGTCGCGCGCCTCCTTCGGCATGCCGGCCCGCGAGATGCGCTTCTCGAGCTCGGCGATCTCGTTGGGCGCGTCGTCCATCTCGCCCAGCTCCTTCTGGATCGCCTTCATCTGCTCGTTGAGGTAGTACTCGCGCTGGCTCTTCTCCATCTGCTGCTTGACGCGGCCGCGGATGCGCTTCTCGATCTGCAGCACGTCCATCTCGCCCTCGATGAGGGCGAGGATGTGCTCGAGCCGGTCGCGCACTTCCTGGATCTCGAGGATCCGCTGCTTCGCGTCGAGCTTGAGCGACATGTGGGCCGCCACGGTGTCGGCGAGCCGGCCCGGCTGCTCGATGCCGGCGAGCGAAGTGAGGATCTCCGGCGGGACCTTGCGGTTCAGCTTCACGTACTGCTCGAACTGCGAGACCACCGAGCGCACGAGCACGTCCATCTCGCGCTCGTCATAGGGCTCACCGTCGCCGAGCACGTTCACCTTCGCGACGAAGTACTCCCCGGCCTCGAGCGACTCGACGCGGGCGCGGCTTACACCCTCGACCAGCACCTTGACGGTGCCGTCGGGCAACTTGAGGAGCTGCAGGATCGTCGCGACCGTGCCGACCTCGTAGAGGTCCTTGGCCGCCGGGTCGTCGACGTCGGCCTGCTTCTGCGCGAGCAGCAGGATCTGCTTCGACACCTTCATCGCCTGCTCGAGGGCGAGAATCGACTTCTCGCGGCCCACGAACAGCGGGATCACCATGTGCGGGTAAACCACCACGTCGCGCAGCGGCAGGACCGGCAGCGACTCTGGGGGTGGTCGTGTCCTCGGGAGCGGTAGGTTCGTTGGTCACTTGCGGGATCTCCGGCGCCGGATGCAGGCAGGCGGGCCGCCGGGCCGAACAGGTCCGGGGCGCCGCCGATCAGATGCGGTCATCTTTGGGGACGCGACGCGCAGATTCAATAGGGAAATAGGCAAAAGGGGACATTCTCCTTTCCCGACGGCGGAAAAGGAGAATGTCCCCTTTTCCCGTCAGTGGTCGGAGCCGGTCCGGCGCTCTTCGACGGCGGCGAGGCGCGGTTCCTCGGTGCCGTAGACGAGGTACGGCTTGCTCTCGCCCTTGATCACGTCGTCGTCTATGACGACCTTCTGGACGTTACGCATGCCCGGCAGGTCGTACATGATGTCGAGCAGCACGTTCTCGAGGATCGTGCGCAGGCCGCGCGCGCCGGTCTTGCGCTGCATCGCCCTGCGTGCCACCGCCCGCAGCGACTCCTCGCGGAACTCGATCTCGACGCCTTCCATGTCGAAGAGCTTGCGGTACTGCTTGGTGAGCGCGTTGCGCGGCTCGGTCAGGATCTGCATGAGCGCGGCTTCGTCGAGCTCGTCGAGGGTCGCGACCACCGGCAGCCGCCCGACGAACTCAGGGATCAGGCCGTACTTGATCAGGTCCTCGGGCTCGACGTCGTGGAAGAGGTCGCTGCCGTGCGGGCGGGCGCTCTGCTCGCGCACTTCGGCCACGAAGCCGATGCCGCTCTTCTGCGTGCGGTTCATGATGATCTTCTCGAGGCCCGAGAAGGCGCCGCCGCAGATGAAGAGGATGTTGCCGGTGTCCACCTGCAGGAATTCCTGCTGCGGGTGCTTGCGGCCGCCCTGGGGCGGGACCGAGGCGACCGTGCCCTCGATCAGCTTGAGGAGCGCCTGCTGCACGCCCTCTCCCGACACGTCGCGGGTGATCGACGGGTTGTCGGACTTGCGCGAGATCTTGTCGATTTCGTCGATGTAGACGATGCCGGTCTGCGCCTTCTCGACGTCGTAGTCGCACTTCTGCAGCAGCTTCTGGATGATGTTCTCGACGTCCTCGCCGACGTAGCCCGCCTCGGTGAGCGTGGTCGCGTCCGCGATCGTGAACGGGACGTTGAGGAGCCGCGCGAGCGTCTCGGCCAGCAGCGTCTTGCCGCTGCCCGTCGGGCCGATCAGCAGGATGTTGCTCTTGGCGAGCTCGACGTCGTCGCGCTTGACGCCGGCGCCGCGGGTCTGCAGGCGCTTGTAGTGGTTGTAGACGGCGACCGAGAGGACCTTCTTGGCGCGCTCCTGGCCGATGACGTACTCATCGAGCACGTGCTTGATCTCATGGGGCTTCGGCAGCTTCTCGCGGGTCTTCTCGGCTTTTTCCTCGAGTTCCTCGCGGATGATGTCGTTGCAGAGCTCGACGCACTCGTCGCACACGAACACCGACGGGCCCGCAATGAGCTTGCGGACCTCGTGCTGGCTCTTGCCGCAGAAAGAGCAGTAGAGGAGCTTGCCGTCGTCGTGCTTGCCGCGTGGTTCGTCCGCCATGCCCTGCCCTTTCTACTCCGCCCTTCCGGGCACTGTAGGGACCGCCGACGGCGGACCCCCGTGGCTTATACCACGCGGCCGTTCAGGCCGCAAAAAACCCTGCGTTGACAGCGACTTAAGTAAGGCGCGGTCAACTCAGGCCAGAACCGGCGCGCTCGTGGAGCCGCGCTTCTGCAGCACTTCGTCCACGAGGCCGTATGCGATCGCCTGCTCGCCGGTCATGAAGTTGTCGCGGTCCGTGTCCTGCTTGATCCGATCCATCGTCTGGCCGGTGTGGTGCGACAGGATCCGGTTCAGGCGCTCGCGCGCGTCGAGGATCTCGCGCGCATGGATCTCGATGTCCGTGGCCTGGCCGTGGAAGCCGCCGAGCGGCTGGTGGATCATCACCCGCGAGTGCGGCAGGCAGAAGCGCTTGCCCTTCGCTCCGGCCGCAAGCAGCACGGCACCCATGCTGGCGGCCTGGCCGACGCAGATGGTGCTGATGTCCGGCTTGATGAACTGCATGGTGTCGTAGATCGCGAGCCCCGCGCTCACCGACCCGCCGGGCGAGTTGATGTAGAGCGCGATGTCCTTCTCGGGGTTCTCCGATTCGAGGAACAGGAGCTGCGCCACGATCAGGTTGGCCATGTGATCTTCGACTTCGCCGACGGCGAAGATCACCCGCTCCTTGAGCAGCCGCGAGTAGATGTCGTAGGCACGCTCGCCGCGGGCGGTCTGCTCGACCACCATCGGGACGAGGTTCATGGCGCGAGGAGAAGTGGTCATGGCTGGGTAATGATCCGTGGCTGGCAGTTGGCGATTAGTGTAGCGGATAGCGGGTAGCGGCTAGAGGATAGGAAGAGCAGAGCGCGCGGCAACCAAGCGACATCGTACGATCCGCTATCCGCTATCCCTCAGGCTCCGAAGTTCATCACTTCCTTGAAGGTCGCCGGCTGGTCGGAAACCTTTGCGCGCGCGAGGAGGTAATCGACCACCTGGTCCTCCAGCACCATGTTCTCGACCTGGCGCATCGCCTCCGCGTTCTGGCGGTAGGCCTTGAGCACGGACGACGGGTCGGGGTAGCCACCGGCCACGTCGGCGAGACGGCTTTCCACGCGGCCACGATCCAGCGTGATGCCACGCGTCTTGATGAGTTCGCCGACCAGCATGCCGAGCGCGACGCGACGGCGCGCGGGCTCGACGAACGGCTCCGGCGGCGGCACCTGCGACGCGTCCTTGGCACCCATGCGGCGGGCGGACTCGACCTGCATCTCGCGCACCTGCGCGTCGACCAGGCTCTTCGGCACCTCCACCGGATTCGCATCGAACAGCTTGTCGAGCAGCTGCTGCTTGAGGCGCGCGCGCACGTTGGTCTCGAGCTCGCGCCGCATGTTGTCGGCGACTTCGCTGCGCATCTGCGCTATGCCGCCCTCGGTGACGCCGTACTCGCGACAGAACTCGTCGTCGAGGTCCGGGAGGCTCTTCTCCTCGACCTTCTTCATCTGCACGTCGAACGAGGCGGTGCGACCCGCCAGCGCCTTGTTGTGATAGTCCTCCGCGTAGCGCACGTCGATCTTGCGCTCCTCGCCCGCCTTCATGCCGGCGATGCCGGCCTCGAATCCCTTCAGCATCCGCCCGCTGCCGAGCAGCACGGCAACGTCTTTGCCGTTGCTGCCCTCGAACTCGGCGCCATCGAGCAGGCCCACGAAGTCCATGGTGACCCGGTCGCCCTCGCGGCTCTCACGTTCGACGGCGTCGAACTTCGGGCGCTGCGCGCGCAGGTTCTCGACCATGGCGTCGATGTCGGCCTCGGTGACCTCGGCCACGGGGCGCGCAACCTCGAGTCCCTCGACGCTCTTGAGCGTGATCTCCGGGAACACCTCGAAGATGGCGCGGTACTTGAGGTCCTCGCCCGCGGCGATGGCGATCGGCTCGATGCGCGGGTCCCGTCGCCGGGCTCAGCTTCTGCTGCGTGACCGCCTCGGCGAAGCTCGACTGCATCAGGTCGCCGACGACTTCCTGGCGGACCTGGGCGCCGAACTGCTGCTGGATGACCTTGAGCGGGACCTTGCCCGGGCGGAAGCCCTTCAGCTTCGCCGTGCGGCTCACCTGCTGCAGGCGCTTGTCGACCGCCTGCTCGACGCGCTCCTTGGGGACGCTCACTTCCATGCGGCGCTCCAGCGCGCCGGTCTGCTCGACGGAAACCTGCATGCTCATCGATCCTCGGAAGGGTCTGGGGCGCGCTCGAGGCCGCCCGGGAAAGCCGCGCATTTTGCCATGGAATCCGCCCGGCCGGAGAAAGGCCGGAGACTGGTGCGAAAGGAGGGACTCGAACCCTCACGGGGGTTACCCACTGGAACCTAAATCCAGCGCGTCTACCAGTTCCGCCACTTTCGCGGGCATGTCGCCCCGGCCGGCGACCGGGCGGATTCTATAGGTAAATCAATCGATAAGCGCGTCCGCCGCGCGCCGTTCCCGGTCCAGCAGCCGCGAGGGCAGCAGGGTCGCCAGCAGGCACAGCAGCAGGATTGCGGTCCCGAGATTGATGACGAGGCCGTAGTTCGACTTGCCCACGACCAGCGCCGCAAGCATCGGCCCGGAAGCCAGCCCCATCTTCGAGGCGAACCCACCGAGCGCCGCCATCTGGCCCGTCGCATCGAACTCCGAGCACATTCCGAGCAGGTACGGGATGCCGAAGGCCCAGGTCATGCCCACGACGCAGTTGGCCAGCACGTACACGGCGGCGATTCCACTGAAGTGCAGCGCCCACGTCGCGGCGGCCGTAACGAGGATCGCGATGGCGAGCGGCACGGTGCGCCCGTAGCGCGTGGAGAGAAAGATCACGAGCGCCGAGCCCGCGATGGCGATCCAGTCCGCGACCGCGAGCGCCGGACTCGTGATCCCCGTGCCGAGCCCGGCTGCCTTGCCGATGCCGATCGCGTACGCGTACACGGCCATGTTGCCCCCCTGGAACAGGAAGGTCGCAAGGAGGCTCAGTATCAGCGGCCCGCGACGCAGCCGTCCGTCCTCGGTCCTCACGGCGCGCTTCGGCTCGCCACCGGCCGGGTATGAATCCAGGAACGGCACCATGGCAAGCGTTGCGGCACTGAACATGATCAGCGCGGCGAAGAGCACCCAGGTGCCCAGCATCGGGACCAGCGGCGGCAGCAGCATCAGCCCGACCCCGCCGAGGCCGACCTGGACCATCAGCAGGTAACCGAAGGTGCGATCGGCCTCTCGCGTCCGGGCGATGATCGAGAAACCGATGCCGACCAGCATCCCACCCATGAAGCCGTGCAGGAACCTCGCGACCAGCAACTGCTCGAAGCCGTGCAGCAGCATGGACATCAGGTCCATGCAGATCAGCCCGACGAGCAGCCCGTAGGCCGCGGCGCGCCAGTTGATGCGCTTTACGAGGAACACTGCCGTCAATGCCCCGAGCGCCGCGCCGTAGACGTTGCTCGACCCGATCATCCCGGCCTCTCGATTGCTGAAGCCCGCGCCGTGGATCAGGCCGTCGACCAGGGCCGGCATGATGTTCACGTAGAAGAGGCCGGCACTCGCGAGGAATGCCAGCAGGACCCGGGCGATCTCCCCGTTCGGCGAGGCCTTGCCGAGGCCGAGGAAGACGGCGTCGGACGACCGGCTCGCGCCGGCGGAAGGAATGCTCATCGATGCTCGACCTCGGGTGGCTGGGGTTCGCGCGGCCCCGGAGTGCAGTACGGGCGGATCTTGGCAGCTTCGCGCACCGCGCGCAGGAACCTGAAGTCTTCGCCGTCGCTGAAATAGTAGTAGCCGACGCCGTTCGGCATGAACACGACGCTGATGCCGCCGTAGCCCGACATGAAGGGAACGTACTGCTCCGTCGCGCATCCCGGCAGGTCCGCGACGCGCACGGCCCAGAAGGCATTGTTGTAGACGAGCGAGCCGTCCTCCGACGCCCGCAGGCCGCGGTCGGCGGGATCACGCTGAAGGGCGGCGCGATACATCGCGGGGTCGAGGATCTGCTCGGGGAGCGTGTTCGTGCCCTCGAAGAACCGCGCGAGCTTTGCGACGTCGTCGGGCTGGAGCAGAAGCCCGTAGCCCGTGAATGGCTGGGCCGTCGTGTCCCCTGTGCGTCGCACCACGCCCACGCCGGCACCGAGTCCGGCCGGGCGCCAGAGTTGCGGAACGGCGAAGTCGTCGACGAGGTCCGCATTCGTACCCTGCTCGCGCCGCAGGATGTCGGACATCGCCGACCCGAGGATGTAGGTGTCGCTGGTCCGGTAGACGAAACGCTCGCCCGGCGAGGTCTTGCGCGGGAAGAAATTGCAGGCGTAGTCGACCTTCTCGGCATGGGTACGGCGGAGAAAGAAGCGCTCGTCCGCGCTCGGATCGAATTCGTCCGCGTGTTCCGCGGCCGACAGGTAGTTGCCGCTCGCCATGTCCAGCAGGTTCTCGAGCGTCACGTCGGACCAGCGGCCGCTGGCGCGGCACTCGGGCACGTGGTCGGCCACCCTCTCCAGCCGCGTGCCGGGATGGAGCCGCTCGAGGCGCATCAGCGCGAGCGCGGCGAACATCGACTTCGCGAGCGAGTAGGACGGCAGTTCGATCTCGTCGCAATAGGGATACTCGCCCGCACGCGTCGGGCAGCGCCCCGCGTAGTGGATCCCGCCGACCACCACGCCCCAGGTCGTGAGATCCTGCGGCTTCACGTCCTCGGGATGCGCAAAGTTTGCAACGTCCACTCCAGGATGTTCGCGCGCAAGGTCGGCCAGGGTCCTGCGCGGGAGGCGGTCCGCACGTTCGCGCCGGCTCGCCTCGATGATCGCATCGCGCGCCGCCACACGGTGGGGTGCATAGCTCGCCTCGAGCAGGCCCCAGAGGTCGGCCTTGAAATAGGCGCAGGTCTCGCCACTCACCTGGTAGGCCGCCCTGGACACGCGCCCGTCCGCGCGGAACAGGAAGCTCAGCACCCCGTTGTGCACGCAGTTCGCGTTGGTCTCGACCAGCGCAAACGGCACGGACGCGCGCGTGTAGCCACCGTCGCCCGGCTCCCGCCATACACGGCCCGTGCCCACCATGTATTCCCAGTACGGGTGCGACGACGGGATGGGGCCAACGCGCGCCGGAATCAGGAACTCGCCTTGCTGCACGAAGTCGAGGTCGAGCTCCGGCAGCCTCGCCACGGCGGAGTCGGCCGACGTGGCGGTGTGGTAATCGTCGCGCAGCACACGGATACGCGGCGGCGCGGCGCCTGCACGCAGGGTGAGCCGCCCCTCGAACACGTCGCCCGACTCTCCGACACCGCTGCGGGGCGCGTAGGCATCGAGGATCAGGGGCGCGGCGTAGTTCCATCCGCCCAGCAGTTCGTCCGCGCGCAGATCGGATCGCCGCGGCTCCGTCGCGGCGGTGGCCGGAGCCTGCGCACCGACCCACGTAACCGCGGCACCGAGTGCGAGAAGGACGGCCCGTGGCGCGTGCAACGCCGCCTAGTCCGTGTCGATGCCGGCCGCCGCCAGCCGCGCCCGCAGGGGCTCGAGCTGCCGCGCGAACTTGCGCCAGCGACCGACCGAGTGCGAATAGATCGGCTGGCGCACCTGCAAGGCGCTCGCCGTCGTGGACGCCTCCGGATTCTCATGGAACCTCAGGCAACCTTCCTCCCATGCCAGCCCGCAGTACTCGAGCAGCCTCCGGGCCTCCCCGCCCAGGTCCGCCACGAGGTTCTCGTAGCGCACGGTGTGGATGACGCCCGGCATGACGCGGCGCCAGTGATCCATGAGTTCCCTGTAGGCGATGTAATAGCGACCCAGGTCGTCGAGGTCGTAGGAGAACGGATAGGCGTCACGGAAGAGCTGCGTGTACATCGAGTAGCAGCTGTCCATCGGGTGCCGCTCGAGGCTCACGATCTTCGCGCGCGGCAGGGCTCGATGGATCAACCCGGCGTACAGGTAGTTGAACGGCAGCTTGTCGATGAATCGCCGCTCCGGGTCGCGGAATGGCAGCGTGCTTTTCAGGTATGTCTCGCCAAGGGCACGGAAATCCAGCGACGCTGTCCGTGCGACGAACTCCAGCCGCGATGCCGGCGCACCGCCGGGCGAATTCCGGACCATTCGAACGAGTTCCAGCGAAAAGACATTGAGTTCACCCGACGAGCGGACGCCGCTGTGGCTGGCCAGGATCCGCTCCACGAGGGTGGTGCCTGTCCTCGGCAGGCCGATCACGAAAATCGCCTCGCCACCCTGGTCGCTCGGTGCGGGCCGGCCCATCACGTCGCCCTGGTACACCTTGCCGATCTCGCCCATGATCGCGACGTCGGTCGACACGTCGTACTGCATGTGCTGGCGCTTCAGGTCGGCTCCTTGCTTCAGGCAGGCGAAGGCTGCCTCGAATTCGCCGACGTCCTCGAGTTCCTTGGCCAGCGCGTAGCAGAGCTGCACGCGGCCGACGGTGTCGGAGGTGGCGGCAAGGATCGCCCTGATCTGCTCGATGTGGTTGTGTTCGCGCGTCTGCCTGCGCAGGTGCGCGCGGGTGTAGTAGGCCTCGTATTCCTGCGGCGTCAGCTCGATCACCGCGCTGAACTCGGCCTCGGCGCCCTCGATATCGCCAAGGTAGCGCAGCATGGCCGCACGATTGAGGTGCTGTCGCGCATCGCGGGGGCTCAACTCGACTGCCCGCGAATACTGGGCCAGCGCGGCCCGGTGATCGCCCAGCTGGTACAGCAGGTCGCCATGGTCGTCGAGGAGCATGGTGTCGTCGAATCGCCGGTCCGCGAGCATCGCAATGGCCGTCCGCGCCGCTGCGGGGTCGCCGCCCTCGAGCAGCACCCTGGCCCTGTGCAGCAGGTGCCGGTCCGAAGGCTCGAGCTCGATCGCACGATCGATCGCGCGGAGCGCGTCCGCGTGATTCCGGGCCTTCCTCATCAGGAAGCTTGCGAGGTACCAGCCATGGGCATACTCAGGGTACGCCCTGTTAAGCGTCTGGCAGGCGGCGAGCCCGCCACGCAGGTCCAGCGCGTCGATGCGCGCGGTAATGAATTCGGCGAGCCGCTCCCGATCATGCGGCGCTGTGCGTGTCATGGCTGCCGGATGTCCGCCGTGCTCCCCAGTGCCCCGCATTCACGCACGCGCCCGGCGGCAAGGCAAGAAGGCCGTCCCATGGCCTTCCTGCCGCCCCCGCCTTAGAACTTGTACCCGATCACGAGCCCGAAAGTTCTCGGCAGCGAGAGGTAGTTGCGCTGGTCGCTACCGTAGAGGTTCTGCCGAAAGTTCGTGTTGTCACCGGCGACCAGGAAGGGAGCCGCCCCCGTCGAGCCGTCTTCGTTGAAGATGTTCTTGACGTACAGGGAGGCGTCCCAGCTTTCCCAGGTAAATGTCCCGCTCAGGTTGAAGATCATGAACGAGTCAAGTTTGTCGTAAAACCTGTTAAACACTGAATCCGGAGCGTAATTGACGCTGTCCGGATCCGCGCTGTCCTTGCAGTTGCCGATTCGCCAACTGTTGCTGGGAACGGTGTTCGCAGCCGTGTAGTAACCGATCTGGCAGTCGTTGTTGCCGATGCTGTTCAGTGTGCTCGACTGGTAGTAACCGCTCAGGATGGCATTGAACCCGACCTCGTGGCTCAGCGTCGTGTTGTACATGAGCGAGGCGCTCAGGATGTTCTCGGCGGCGCCCGGCAAGGTCTCCCCATTCTTGCCGACCTTGTCTTCATAGAGCGGCGGTTCCCCAAGGTAATTCCCGGCGGGCTGGTAAAAACTGCTCGTCAGCTTGGCATCCGTGTAGGAGTAGCCGAGCATGTACGACAGCTCATCGTTGATGCGACCGGACAGCTCGAGCTCAATGCCCTGAGTGGTGGCCGAATCGCCGTTCACGACCGCGAAGAAGCCCCAGTTCGTCGTCGCGGTATTGAGCTGCGGCTTCTTCCAGTCGTCGTAGAAGAGCGAAACGCTGTAGTTCAGCGCGCTGGTCGAGCCCTTGAAGCCGATCTCGTAGTTGTCGACGGTGTCCGACTTGAACGTCAGGAGGGCCGGGTTCTCCGCGAAGTATCCGCTGGTCGGGACGGCATTCGCGCCGCCGTGCCGATAGCCCTGCGAAAATGTCGCGTAGAGCATCGAGTTGTCGGTCACGTCCCAGGAGAAATTCGCGCGGAACAGGAAATCGTTCTCGTCGAGCGAGGCCTTAGTCTCGACCGGCGGCGGTGAGTCAACGTTATAGACCGGAAGGCCCAACCTCGCGTCCACGTCCACGGAGCTGTCGAAATATCGACCACCCAGCGTGAAGTGCAGGTCATCGGTGATGTTCCAGGTGGCCTCACCGTAGAACGCGAGCTCGTCGTACTGCTGCTTACGGCGGAACAGGAAGTCCTGGTTGGTGCTGCAATCACTATAAATCGAAAAGCAGCCATTCGCCTCCCAGTACTGGAGGTAACCGACAAGGTAGCTGTTCTGCCCGAGGCTGGAGTCCTGATGGGTCCAGTAGATTCCGCCAAGCCAGTCAATGGTCTGGTCGCCGTTCGATACCAGCCGCAGTTCCTCGGTCGTCGAGTCATCGCCATAGAATCGCTTCGCCTGCGCTATCGGCCGCGGCGAACTGCCATAGAGCCTGAACCAGCCATTCCGCGCATAAACGCCCGAGTTGTCGCTGGTGCCACTGCCGTCTGTGCTGGCGTAGGACGTACTCGACGTGAGGGTGGCGAATCCGAGGTCAAGTTCCAGTTCGAGTGCGGTTAATTGCACCTCACGGTCGCTTGGCTCGACCTGCACGGCGCCGTACTGGTAGTCCTTGTACTTCTGCCCCGTCACCTGGTTTACGCCGGGAGTCACCTGGCGCCGTCCGTTGGTATCGTCGCTCTCCCACATGTAGCTCAGCTGGGCGTTGAACGTGTCGGACGGCGCCCAGAGCGCCGACGCGCGGGCGTACCCGATATCGACGCTGTCCACGTCTGTCTTCTTCGTGTAGATCGGCGCGCCGTACACGATTGGATCCTGGCCGGGCAGGAGCGGCACGCCGTAGACGTCGTAGTCGGCCGGGATCGGGCCGTTGGCATCTTGCTTGTAGACGTTAGGGTAGTCGACGATGCCATCGTTGCTGATCAAGCCACCGGACACCCGGAACGCGAGCGTGTCGCCGATGGGGATGTTGAGCAACAGGTCCGGGTTCAGGTTATAGCCACCCGAGCCATCTGTGACGCCCATGTTGAGGCTGGCCGTGCCGCTGAACTTGTTGAGCTCAGGCTTGTTCATGATGTAGCGGACGTTGCCCGCCAGCGATCCCGATCCATAAATCGTGCCTTGCGGTCCGCGCAGGACCTCGATCCGCTCGACGTCCTTCAGCACGAAGTTGGTGCCTAGGGCAGTGTCGTCGACGTAGATGGCGACGGCCGAAGGTGCGGCCAGCGGCACGTCTCCGTTCGCGCCGCCGTCGACGTTGATGCCGCGGATCACGATGGAGTTGCCCATTCCCGCATTGCGGTAGCCGCGATCTGCCACTGAGACGCCCGGCGTCATGCGCAGCGCCTCCACGGCGGTGTTGATGTTGGCGTCCGAAAGGACCGTCCCGCTTATCGCCGAAATGTTGAACGGGATCTCCTGCACGGTCTGGTCGCGGCGTGTCGCGGTGACCACGACCTCCTCGAGCCCCTGGTCGCTGGCCGTGGCCGCAATGGCGGAGCCGGCTCCAACGCACTGCAACCCCGCTGCCGCGAACGACAGCGCGATGGCGCCCCTGCGCGGCCGGCTCGCGCGGAGGCATTCCCTGACCGCAGCGGCCAGCACGGTGGCTCTACGAGGATCGCGATTGCTCATGTCAAACCCCCTTTCGTTATCTGTCGTCGGCGATGCCGCCGTTGTCACCGGAAAATATTCGACGCGCGGCACGCTCCATAGATCCAGCCGGCGACGATGACTTGGTCCAGATCAGTTCGGTTCGTCGCCGGCATCCCCGGCGCGCGGCGGCACGACGATCGGTCCCAGCTCGCGCAGTGACGCCGACTGATCGTGGCCCTGGATATACGGCGGGAACTTCACCTTACTGTCGCGAAAACTCTTCAGCACCTGGCCGAGCCCCAGCAGGCCGCGGCGCCGGCTGCGCCGCACAAGTCCGAGGTCGAGCTCAACCGGTATGATCTCGTGGCCAATTCCCGCCTGATGGATGACGCTCCCATCGGGGCCGACGACGATGGAGCGGCCATTGCCAAGCCGCCCCGCACAATTGATGTCGACCACGTAGCATTGGTTCACCGCCGCGCTGGTCCGCGCAATGGCGAGCTCGAGATCGCGGTCGATGGTGTTGGTCATCGTCGGGTGGATGATGACCTCGGCGCCCATCCACGCGAGCGTGCGCGTCGTCTCCGGAAACCACATGTCGTAGCAGATCGACACGCCGAATCTCCCCACCTTCGGCACGTCGAAGACCACGAATTCGTTCCCCGGCGTGATGCCCTTCTCGTAGGGCAGGAACGGGAACATCTTGCGGTAGCGCGCCACCACTTCGCCGCGCGGGTTGATCACCGGAGTCGTGTTGTAGATCCGTCCACCGTCATTCTCGTGAAGCGAACCCGGGATCAGCCACAGGTCGAAGTCGCGCGCCATGGCGCGCAGCGCTTCCTCGACCCTGCCTGGCATCGGCTGTGCATTGGCCGTGTTCGGTCCGAGCAGCGAGAGCTCGGCCAGGACCACCATGTCGACCCAGGGAAATCGCAGCTTGACCCGCTCGAGCTCGGCGCGCGCGAGATGCAGGTTGTCCTGTGCTGACAGCTCGAGTTGTATGCCCGCGACGGCGAAGTGAGACATGGGCTGCTCCCTGGACACGTGGGGCCCGGAACCCCGGTCGAAGCAGGCTAGGTGAGGCGGCCGGGCCGGCGTAGCGCCAGTTTCAAGACCCGACTTGGTCCAGTTCAGCGATTCGGGGCGCGTCATCCGCCCGCGGATGGAACGTCAGCGTGTCCTCGATGCGCCCGGACTCCAGGTAGAACTTGAGACGCGAGCCGTCCAGCACGATGGCGTAGGACGCAATTTCCCCATACGACCATCGGTTCCACTGGCGAACATACCGGTCGCCATCGATCCACCACCGCCCGGCGTCGTGGTCCTCGCCCCGAATTCCGGCGCACCCGGTCATGGTGCCATCGGCGCCCCAGCGGATCTCGAGCGGCTCGCCGTAGACCCGCTTGGTGGTCATCGACGCACCCGGCAGCAATTCGCGCAGGTCGTCGGCCAGCAATCGCCGTCCGGGGCAACCGTCCAGGTGCTCGGTGGCGCCTTCGGTGAGTTCACGGACGACCGCGGCGAGTTCCGCAACGCCCGCGCGGATCCGGTCCGCCGGAACCGCCGACACGCCCATCCGGAAGCAATTGAGCGGCTGCCGTGACAGTGCATAGAAGTGGTCGACGGGCTCCACCAGCACGCCTCGGCGGGCAGCCTCCGAAACGACGCGGGACACGTCGAGCGCGGGCGAGCCCTGCACCCACAGGACGGTGCCGCCATGGCTCGGCGCGAGCGCGACCCAGGGCGGCAGGTAGAAATTGAGCGCGTTGCGCAACTCCTCCCAGCGCCGGCGGAAAGTCTCGTGCAGGTTGCGCGTGAGCGCGTCGTAGTGACCGAGGCGGATGAAGTGGGCCATGGCGCGCTGGTTGTTGCGCGGCGGGTGACCGACCATGACGCCGCGCAGCTTTCGAGCCTCCGCGATGAGCTCGGGCGCGGCCACCATGAACCCGAGGCGCAGCCCTGGCGCAAGGACCTTGGTGAGCGTGGAGACGTAGATCACCCGGTTGTCGCGGTCCATGCCGCGCAGGGCCGGGTGCGGATAACCCTTGTAGTTGCTCTCGCAGTCGAAGTCGTCCTCGATGACCAGCATGTCGCGCTGCGCGGCCTTCTCGAGCAGCGCCCGACGGCGGGCGAGCGACATCGTGACACCGGTCGCGGTCTGGTGGCTCGGCGTGACGCAGACGATGCGGCAACCGTCGAGCGTGCTGTCGACCAGCAGGCCGTCGCCGTCGATGGGCTGGTGCACGACCGGTGCGCCGCGACGATTCAGCAGCTGCCGCGTCGCGGGGCAGCCCGGCTCCTCGATGGCGACCGAGACGCTGGAATCGACCAGGAGTTCGGCGAGCAGGTACAGCGCCTGCTGCGTGCCGACGGTGATGAGGATTTCGTCCGCGCGGGCGTTGATGCCGCGCATGGGCAGGATCTTGCTGCGCAGCTCCTCGATCAGCATCGGGTCGTCAAGATCGCCCGCCGCGGACCACGTCTCGATGTCGCTGCTGCCAAGCGCGTAACGACAGGCCTCGCGCCACTCGCTCACCGGAAACAGCGAGGCGTCGAACTGGCCCTCGAGGAAGCAGTACGGATAGCTGCGCGCGTCCGACGGCACCGACCGCGTGGTGTCCGGGTTGGCACGAGCCTTGAGCCATTGCTGCCAGCGCCCGGTGATACCCGCACGTTCTCCGGGATCGGCCATGCCGGGCGCCGGCCACGCGACGCGCTGCGCGACGTAGAGTCCGCTGCGCTCGCGGCCGGTCAACAGGCCCTCGGCCGCGAGTTGCTGGCAGGCAAGCACCACGGTGTTCCTGGCCACGCCGAGTTGCTCCGCCAGCCCACGGGACGACGGAAGCCGCGTACCGGGCTTGAATACGCCGAGGTGGATTGCCTCGACGAGCCGGTGCCGGATCTGAGCCTGCAGGCTCAGCCTGCTGTCGGGGTCGAGGTAGAGGAGCCGGTCCTGCATGGGCCGGAGTATAAGGACGGGGGTCTGGAAGTGGTGGGCCGCGTCGCACCGAAAGCGCGCGCTCCCATCGACGAGCCTGCGCCGTCCCGGTGCATGAGGGCACGAGTGCGACGCGCGCCGACGCGCATAAGCCTGAAACTGCGCGGCGCCCGGGACCCCGCGGCCGCTGGCATGGCTTTTGCTTCCACCTGTTCGATGAATACCGTTCGCCAGGCAAAAGACGTCGCGCTGGAGGATCTGGGCTGGCGAGCACGGCCGGGCATTCTCGGGGCACACGCCTCCAGCCCGCAGTCCGTGCATGCGCTCCTCGGATACTTCCTGAGGGACCGCGACTCCCCCACCCCTTTTCCGGGACGCGACATGCTCGCGCAGGAGGGGCTCTTCGACTGGGGCCTGGCGCCCCCTCTGGAAAAAGTGATCGAGGGCCCGCAGCACCTGCGCTTCCTGCTGCAGATGCCGGAGCTCTACCGGCAGAGCGTCTCCATCATCGAGCCCTGGCGCGACGTCGGCGTGAACCCGCGTGGCGAGCCGGTCCGCGCCTCGAAAAACGTCGCCTACGTCCTGCAGCAGGTCGCCGACGCCGACACCATCCTGTACCCGGTCTGGCGCAGCGGCATCGAGGACCCCGAGAGGCTGGCGAACGTGCTGAGCGCAGGCATCGCGACGGTCGTCCAGGGCGGAAACCCGTCCGTGCACGACGGCAGCAGCTTCGAGGGCGGCAAGGCCGGGCTCGAGGACCTGCTGGCGCTGGTCGACAACCTGTTGCTGCGCCGCTCCACGGCGAGCGGCCCCACCATCTTCATCTGCCTCGGGCACCAGCTGGCCGCGGCGTCGCACATCCGGCTGATCCAGCGCGCCGTGCGCGAGGTGCAGGCCCTCAGTCGGCTGACGATGGATCCCGCAGGCCGTGCGCTCGAATCACTGCAGCGGCTGTGCGCCAGGATCACGCAGGTCGGCGAGTCGCTGCCGATCGTCAAGCGCGGCGCAGTCGTGGCGACGCGGCTGGAGCGACCCGCGCTTCGCGGTCGCGCCGAACGAGAGCGTCGAGATCGGCACCCGCAGCCTCATGCCCTATTGCCGGCGCGAGGAGCAGCCCCATGTGCCGCAGGAACTGCACGAGGCGCACGCGCTGGTCGCGGACGAACTCGACGGCGTCATCGACGTCGTGATGTCGATCGAGCGCGAACTGACGGTCGAGATGTTCCACAGCGACGAGGCGAACGAGGAAGCGATTCTTTTCGCCAACTGGGCCTACAAGCGCCTGCACGACGCCATCATCCCGGTGCGCCACGCGCTCGCCGTGAGCCCGGTCGCCTGGCTGCTCAGCCTCCCGTACGCGGTCGAGATCCTCGGACAGACCCGCGTGGACCCGGCGACGTGGACCGAGGTCAGCTCGACCGCGATCTACTACAAGGACTGGGAGACGCGCCGGATCCGTCGATCCTTCACCTGCCAGTTCCATCCCGAGCTGATGGCCGACATCCGCGACGTCGGGGGCCGCGCAGGCATGCGCTACAGGGAACTCAAGGAAAGCGACGGCATCCGGCTGTTCATCCGGATGCTCTACGACGGGATGCAGGAATAGGACCGTCGCGCCCTGCCATCGATGCGACGGTCGCGTCCAGGATGCACGCCGCTCGGACGCGGGCGGCCCGGCTGCTAATATCGCCCGGACTTCCCGAGACCCGGGCCGCGGCCCATCAAGTCCACTAGAGCAGGCAACCATGAACGCACGCATCCGTCGCTCCAGGGCGCATATCCACTCTGCCGCCTCCCTGTCGAGGCCCGCTCTCGCCCTGCTCGCCCTGGCGTGCGCCGCCGGCTGTGCCGGGACGTCGGGTTCCACCTCGACCGGGGCCTCCGGCGGGCCGCGCGACAAGACCTATTCACGGGTGCTGGTCGTCGGCGTCAGCGCCAACGAGGACAACCGCTGCATGTTCGAGAATTTCCTGGCCGACCAGCTCACGAGCCCGGCCACGCAGGTGATCCAGAGCTGCAACCAGGCAACACCGGTCACCCCGCCAACCCAGGAGTCGGTGGCGCGGATGGTGGCCGCCACTGGCGCTGACGCCGTGCTCGCGACCCGGCTCGTGGGCTCACAGTCGGCGGTGCAGAACGACGGCAGCCGCGACGACCGCGGCGGGTATTACTTCAAGGCCGAAGGGGTGGCCGATGCGACCGGCCCCTGGGGCTTCTACGACCTGCCGGTGGTCTACGGCCAGTACGATAACCAGCCAGCGCTGAAGATGCTCGAGGGCAAGCTCACGGTAAGCAGCAGTTTCTACGACACGCAGAAAGCGATGCTCGTCACCACGCTCGGCACGACGGTCAAGGACAACGACACCACGGACAACGCCATCGCAGCGCTCGCCGAAGCGATTGCCGATCGCGTGAGGCGCGATGGACTGGTGAAGTAGGACGGAGCCGCGCTGCGCTCAGGGGGCGAACGCTTCCGTCTGGCCCGGCCGGCGAAGCATCTTGTTCACTTCGTCCTGGTGCGCGACCTCCGCGGCGATCATGTCACGCGCATATTCCTCGAGCCGGACATCCTGGTCCTTCGAGAGCTTCAGGAGTTCGTGGTATGCCTCGAGCGACTCGCGCTCGTGTTCCAGGGATTCGACCAGGATGTCGCCGATGTCGTGCTTGTGCGACTCGAGCAGCGCGCCGATCGCGAGCGACGGATGCCCTCCCAGCCAGGTCACGAGCTCGCCGGCCATTCGCGCATGGGCGAGGCTCTCGTCGGCGTTCTTGCGCAGCCATTCGACGATCGGGATGCGGTTGTAGCCGTACACCATGAGCGCGTAGTGCGTGTAGCGAACCACGCCGGCGAGCTCGAGTTCCATGATGCGATTGAGCGTGTTCAGGACCGCCTTCTTCTTCATGTGTTCCTCCGTCGACTGGTTCAGCGACATGCGCCCTGCGGCGCCCCGGTGTCATTCGAGAGGGGATGGTGGGCCGTGTAGGACTCGAACCTACGACCTACTGATTAAGAGTCAGCAGCTCTACCAACTGAGCTAACGGCCCAACCTGAAACCTGGGGTGGACGATGGGGCTCGAACCCACGACCGCCGGGACCACAACCCGGAGCTCTACCAGCTGAGCTACGTCCACCATCGTCCGGCGGAAAACCCCGAAGCGTGGCGCGCCCGGCAGGACTCGAACCTGCGACCCTCGGCTTAGAAGGCCGATGCTCTATCCAACTGAGCTACGGGCGCATCGTCCGAGTCCGCGGTCCGGATGGTCGGGGCAGAGGGATTCGAACCCCCGACCCTCTGCTCCCAAAGCAGATGCGCTACCAGACTGCGCCATGCCCCGCCCTTGCACCGACCTGCGGTCGCCGCCTTGCCCGATCCGCCACCGGATCGCGCCTGCACGGGAGCGCGAATCATACGGACGAGGACCCGAAGCGTCAATTTAGCTTAGACCCGCTCTCGTGGCAGCGTCCCGGGTCATGCCAGAATGCGCGCCCCCACAACGAGGGACCGGGCGCATGGCTGGCAGGATCATCGACGGAAAGGCGATCGCGGCAGACATCCGTCGCGAGGTGCGCGTGGAGAGCGACCGGCTCGCCGCGAGCGGTAAACGCCGCCCGGGGCTCGCGGTAGTGCTCGTCGGCGACGACCCGGCCTCGCACATCTACGTGCGCAACAAGCGCACGGCCTGCGAGGAATGCGGCTTCGTATCGGTGAGTCACGACCTGCCTCACTCCGCCACGCAGACCGAGCTCCTGAGCCTCATCCAGCGCCTGAATTCAGACCCCGCGATCGACGGCATCCTGGTTCAGGTGCCGCTGCCGGACCACATCGACGAACGTGCAGTGATCGAGGCGATGGCGCCCGACAAGGACGTCGACGGATTCCATCCCTACAACGTCGGCCGGCTCGCGCTGCGCAATCCCCTCATGCGGCCGTGCACGCCCTACGGCGTGGTCCGGATGCTGGATCGCTGCGGACTCTCGACGAAAGGCCTGCACGCAGTCGTGGTCGGTGCGTCGAATCTCGTCGGGCGACCGATGGCGCTCGAGCTGCTGCTCGACGGCGCGACGGTCACCGTCTGCCACCGGTTCACGAAGAACCTGCGAGAACACGTCGAGCGCGCGGACCTGCTGGTGGTGGCCGTGGGCCGCCCGGGGATCGTCCCCGGCGAGTGGGTGAAGCCCGGCGCCATCGTCGTGGACGTGGGCATCAACCGGCTCCCCGACGGCAAGCTCGCGGGCGACGTGGAATTCGAGGTGGCTCGCGAGCGCGCGAGCTGGATCACGCCCGTGCCCGGCGGCGTGGGCCCGATGACCGTCGCGATCCTGATGAAGAACACGCTCGAATCCGCGCTGCAGCGAATATAGGGGAAATAGGGGACATTCCCCCATTTCCGGAAATAGGGGAATGTCCCCTATTTCCTATTTCTCCCTATTTCCGGCGCCAGAGCGTCTTTCCGCCGGGCTGGTCTTCGAGCAGGACGCCCGCGTCAGCCAGCAGGTCGCGGATGCGATCGGACTCCTTGAAATCCCGGCCCTTGCGCGCCGCCACCCGATCCTCGATCAGGCGTTCGATGTCGGCATCGCTCAGCGAGCCTGCGGCACCCGCGACCGCCTTGGCATCGGCGCCCGTCTCACCGGCACCGTCGCCGGCCGTGCGACGCGGCCGTTTGCGCAGGAAGGCTTCGGGATCCTGGCCCAGCAGCCCGAGGCGTGATGCCAGAACCCGCAACTCAGCTGCGGCATTCGCCGCATCCTCCGTGCGCCCCGCTGCCTTGGCCGTGTTGACCGCACGCGCCAGCGACTGCAGCTCTGCGAGCGCCTCGGGCGTGTTGAAATCGTCGTCCATGGCGGCCACGAACCGCTCCGTCGCGGCGGTCGCCGGCGCATCGGCGACGGGCGGCACGCCCCGCAGCGCGAGGTAGAGCCGCTCGAGCGTGGCGTCGGACTGCGCCAGGCTGTCGGAGGTGTAGTTGATCGGCCCACGGTAGTGACTGCCGATCATCAGGTACCGGACGACCTCCGGATCGCGCACCCACTCGAGCACGTCCCGAACCGTGAAGAAGTTGCCGAGCGACTTCGACATCTTCTCGTCGTCCACGCGCACGAAGCCGTTGTGCATCCAGACGTTCACGAACTGCGAGCCGCAGGCCGCGCAGGTCTGCGCGATCTCGTTCTCGTGGTGCGGAAACTTGAGATCCATGCCGCCACCATGGATGTCGAAGTGGGACCCCAGCAGGTCCACCGACATGGCCGAGCACTCGATGTGCCAGCCTGGCCGCCCGGGACCCCAGGGCGACTCCCACGAGGGCTCGCCCGGCTTCGCCGCCTTCCAGAGCACGAAGTCGAGCGGGTCGCGCTTCGACTCGTCCACCTCGATGCGCGCGCCCGCACGCAGGTCGACGAGACGCTTGCCCGAGAGGCGGCCGTACGGCTCGAAGCTCGACACGGAGTAGTACACGTCGCCGTTGCCTCCGACGTACGCGTAGCCCTTCTCGACCAGCGTGCTCACCATCGCGATGATCTGCGGCAGGTACTCGGTCGCGCGCGGCTCGTGGTCGGCACGCGCGACGCCGAGCGCCTCGCAGTCCTCGTGGTATGCATCGATGAACCGCCCGGTGAGCGCAGCCATCGACTCGCCGTTCTCGGCGGCGCGCCGGATGATCTTGTCGTCGATGTCGGTGATGTTGCGCACGAACGTGACGCGATAACCCGACGCCTTGAGGTGCCGGCGCGCGACGTCGAACGCGATCAGCATGCGGGCGTGGCCGAGATGGCAGTAGTCGTAGACGGTCATGCCGCAGACGTACATGCGGACCTCGCCCGGCACGATCGGGCGGAACGCTTCCTTGCGGCCGGTCAGCGAATTGTGGATCTGCAGCATCGTCGATTGTCTCCGGAATCCTCGTCGATCACGTCCTGGAGCCGGCCGGCCGCGCAGCGTCGGCGAGCCGCGCAGCGTCGGCGAGCCGCGCCGCCACCCGCTCCCGCCCCATCAGCGCCGCGAGCGGTGCAAGCTCCGGGCCGTGGGTCATGCCGGTCAGTGCCGAACGCAGCGGAAGGTAGAGGCCCGCCCCCTTGCGGCCCGTGGCCGTCGCGACCGCCCGCGTCCAGCCCTTGAAGTCTCCCGCGTTCAAGGCCCACTCGTCGGAGGCCTTCGCGAAGAACTCGCCACCGGCCTCGACGATCGCAGAGGCCGCGGCCGGCTCGGCGGCGACTGGCTCCCCGCACACGACGCGCACCAGCGACTCGGCGTCGCCGGGGAAAAGCAGGTTGCCGCGCACGGCCGAGACGAACTCCGCCTTGCGGCTGGCGTCGCCAAGCGCGTCCAGCCGCCCGCCCAGCCACGCGAGGAGATCATCGACGCTCGCGTGCGTCACGGCCTCGCGCTGCCAGTGCCTGAGCTGAGCCTCGTCGTAGCGCGCAGCCGAGCGGCTGCTGCGCGCGAGGTCGAAGTGAGCAGGCATCGCCGCGGCTTCCAGCCAGTCGTCGGTGCGGCAGGCGTGGCCGAGGCGCACCAGGTAGTTGCGCAGTGCGCCCGGCAGGTAGCCCTGCTCGCGCAGGTCGTGCAGCCCCGCCGCGCCGTCACGTTTGGAGAGCGGCGCACCCGAGGTCGGCGAGGACCAGGGGCAGGTGACCGTAGCGCGGCACGGGCAGGTCCAGTGCCTCGAGCAGCAGTATCTGCCGCGGCGTGTTCGCGAGGTGGTCGTCGCCGCGCAGCACCAGCGTGACGCCCATCGCGGCATCGTCGATGGCATTGCCGAGGAAGAATGCTGCCGAGCCGTCGGCGCGGCTCACGACGAAATCTCCGATGTCGTCGCTGGCGAACCGCTGCGGCCCGTGGATCAGGTCGTCGAAATCGACGACGCGACCCGACGGGACGCGAAAACGCATGGCGTAGCCCGTGCCCTCGCCGATGCGCCTCTCGACTTCGTCCGCGGCGAGCGCCGCGCAGGTGCCCGCGTAGCGCGGCGGGCGGCCGGCGGCCAGTTGCGTGCGACGCGACAGGCTGAGTTCTTCCGGCGTGCAGAAGCAGGGGTAGGCGAGCCCCTTCTCCCGCAGCCGGGCAATGGCCGCCGAATAGTGCGGGCCGCGCTGGCTCTGGCGGTAGGGACCGTGCGGCCCGCCCACATCCGGGCCCTCGTCCCACTCGACGCCAAGCCAGTGCAGGTCCGCCAGCAGGCGCTCCAGGTGCCGCTCCTCGCTCCTCTCCGCGTCCGTATCCTCGACGCGCAGGACCATGCGCCCACCGCTCGCACGGGCGGCCAGGTAATTGAAGAGCGCAGTCCGGGCGTTGCCGAGGTGCAGGCTGCCCGTCGGGCTTGGCGCGAAACGCGTAATGTGGGGCGAATCCGGCATGGCCGCGCATCTTACCGGATCGCGCGCCCTGGGCAGCGGCGCTGGCCGGCTCGCGCCCGGACGCCGTAACATCCCCCATCGCCCGACGCGAAGCACAGCGTGCCGACATTCTTCATCTCAGACCTGCACCTCGACCCCGACTCGCCCGAGATCGCGCGGCAGTTTCTCGCGTTCCTGGACGGCGAGGCGCGCTCGGCCGACGCGCTCTACATACTGGGCGACCTGTTCGAAGTGTGGCTGGGCGATGACGACCCGGACCCCGCGGCCCGGGAGATCGTGGCGGCGCTGCGCAGGCTTTCGGACTCCGGCGTGCCCTGCTTCGTGATGCACGGCAATCGCGACTTCCTGATCGGACGGCGATTCTGCGAGGAAACGGGTGCCACGTTGCTCGGGGATGGAGTGGTCGTCGAGGTGCAGGGCGAACGCGTGCTGCTCATGCACGGCGACGTCCTCTGCACCGACGACAAGAGCTACCAGCGGCTGCGGCGCATCGTGCGAAACCCGGTCGTGCAATGGGTCACGCGCCGGTTGAGCCTTGCACGACGACGCGCCCTCGCTTCGAGGATGCGCGAGGGCAGCCGCATGCACACGGGCACGGCGGCGCCGGACATCATGGACGTGAATGCCGGGGCCGTCGCCGACGCATTCCGCGCGGGCGGCGTGCGGACCATGATCCACGGTCACACGCACCGCCCCGCGGTGCACGAACTGGTCGTGGACGGAAAACCTGTCCGCCGCATCGTCCTCGGCGACTGGCACGCGCAGGGAAGCGTGCTCGCGTGGTCGCCGGCCGGCTTCGAGCTGCGCCAACTCCCGCGCTGACGTCGATCCGGGCAGCGCACTGCCGGTGGCGTCATCCATTGGCGGGGACGCCGTGAACCCGTCCCTGGGGGCTCGCGCGCGGCATCCCTGCCGCGCGACGCCCCGCAATGGTATGACCCCACCGGCAGTGCGCGCCGCCGACCGCCGAACGTCATAGCGGCGTGCCCGAGTGAAACCGGAATTCCGGGTCCGGCGACGTTGCGAGTTCCGCCTCGACCACCGCGAGTTCCTCGAGTCGTGCAGCGGCGTCCGCTCCACGCTTGTCGGCAAGCCGGAAATACAGCCCGGCATGTCGCGACTCGGCCGCGGCCAGCGACGCGTAGAACCCCGCAAGCGCCGGGCGAAGGCGCGCAATGAGCCCGACGAAGCGCTCGTGCGAGCGCGCCTCGATCAGCGCCCCGCAGAGGAGCAGGTCCACGCGGCGCCCGGGCTCGGCCCTGCGCAGCGCGCGCCGCAGGCCCTCCGCGTATCGCGACGGGCTCAGTCTGCGGAATTCCACGCCGAGCTCCGTCATCTTCTCCTGCACGAGCTCGAAGTGACGCAGTTCCTCGCGCGCGAGCCGCGACATGCGTGCCGCAAGCTCGAAGTCCTCGGGGTAGGCGAACATGATCGAGAGCGCCGTGGAGGCCGCCTTCTTCTCGCAGTTCGCGTGATCCAGCAGCAGTTCGTCCTCGCGCCGGACGGCCATCTCGAACCACGCCGGGTCCGTGGCCGAGCGCAGGATGTCGCCAGGCGCCGCCATCACGCTGCCGCGCGGGCGAGGATCTCGTCGATGCACGCCACGACTTCGGCGGCCGACGCCGGCCGGTCCGACGGCCGCTTCGCGAGCAGCGCGTCCTGCAGCGACTGCAGGTGCGCGAGCGAACCCGGCAGCCCCGGCGCGGGCTCGTTGGCGTGCTTGTAGATGACCGCGAGCGGTGTCTCGGCGCGGAACGGCTTCTCGCCGGCCAGCATCTCGTGCAGCACGATGCCGAGGCTGTAGAGGTCGCTGCGCCCGTCGAGCGGGAGGCCGTGCCCCTGCTCCGGGCTCATGTAGTGCGGCGTGCCGAAGATCGCGCCGTTGCCGGTGATGTCGCTCTCGAGCCCGAGCTGGCGTGCGAGGCCGAAGTCGATGAACGCGACACTGCCGTCGCCGCGCAGCAGGACGTTGCCCGGCTTCACGTCGCGGTGAAGTACACCGACCTCGTGCAGCGCGCCGAGCGCAGCCGCGAGTTGCCGCACGTAACCCAGCGCCTCGCGCCAGGGCAGCACCCCGCGCATGCGCGAGCGCAGGTCGCCGCCCGCGAAGTACTCCATCGCGAGATAGATGTGGTCGTCCGCGACCCCCAGGTCGTAGATGCGCGCGATGTTGGGGTGGTCGAGGCGCGCCGCGAGGTCGTACTCGCGCAGGAAGCGGTCGAAGGTCATGCTGCCCTCGGCCACGTCGGGCACCTGGCGGAACACCTTGAGGACGCGCAAGTCTCCGGTGCGCTCGATCTCGGCGAGGAACACGCTCGCGGATCCGCCGACCGCGAGGCGGCGGACGCAGCGGTAGCCGCGGATCCTCACCGACCCGAACCGGTCGGGCGGCGGCGCCTCGAGCGCCGCGCGCGAGGTCCCGGCGAGTACATCGTGCCGCTCGGCGAGCGCCGCACGCAGTGCCGCGGCGAACTGCTCATGATCGAATTCGAGCCGCGCGAGCACCCGCGAGGCCCCGGCCCGCGTGGCACGGTCGTCGCCCTGCGGCGCGAAATACACGATCGGCGGGAATCCGGCTCGGTCGCTCAGGTCCTCGAGCCACTCGAGGCCGCGGCCGTCCTGTACCTCGTGATCGAGCAGCACCACGTCGTAGGCGGAACCGCGGAACGACGCCTGCAGGCGGCCGCGCTTGGCCGGCTCGTACTCGGCCGGCAGCGCATCCCGCCA
Organism: uncultured Gammaproteobacteria bacterium; assembly: GCA_963726665.1. Classification (GTDB taxonomy): domain Bacteria; phylum Pseudomonadota; class Gammaproteobacteria; order Steroidobacterales; family Steroidobacteraceae; genus RPQJ01. The sequence goes on from CAVSDW010000002.1 coordinate 32,364, forward strand.
CTCGAGCGTGACGTGGTGGGCGAGCAACTGCCGGTAATCGGGCCGGTCGCTGACGATGAGCGCCTTGACCGTCATACCGCCGGGCGGCCGTTCAAGGTCCGCCGACGACCCTGAGCGGGCCGCGGCCCGCGCCGGACGCACTGCGCTGCGACTTGGCGAGGTCGGAGCGCTCCGCCTGCAGGCGTGCGAGGTATTCAGGCGTGATGTCGCCCGTGACGTATTCGCCCGAGAAGCAGGAGGTGTCGAACTCCGTGACGCGCGCGTCGTGGTGCCGCACGGCGCGCACGAGGTCGTCGAGGTCCTGGTAGATGAGCCAGTCGGCGCCGATGATGTGCGCGACCTCATGCTCGGTGCGACCCGCCGCGACCAGCTCCGAGGCCGCCGGCATGTCGATGCCGTACACGTTCGGATGGCGCACCGGCGGCGCGGCCGAGGCGAAATAGACCTTGCGGGCGCCGGCCTCGCGCGCGACTTCGATGATCTGCGCCGAGGTCGTGCCGCGCACGATCGAGTCGTCCACCAGCAGCACGTTGCGCCCGCGGAACTCGAGGTCGATGGCGTTCAACTTGCTGCGCACCGACTTCGCGCGCTGCTCCTGGCCCGGCATGATGAACGTGCGGCCGATGTAGCGGTTCTTGATGAAGCCTTCGCGGTACTTGACGCCGAGGAGCTGTGCCACCTGCAGCGCGCTCGTGCGGCTGGTATCCGGCACCGGGATCACGACGTCGATGTCGTGCGACGGCCTCTCGCGACGGATCTTCTCGGCGAGCAGCTCGCCCATGCGCATGCGGGCCTTGTAGACCGAGATGTTGTCGATGATCGAGTCGGGCCGCGCGAAATATACGTATTCGAAGATGCAGGGCGTGTGGCGCGGCGCCTCCGCGCACTGCTGGCTGTGCATGCGGCCCTGGATGTCCACGTACACCGCCTCGCCCGGGCCCACGTCGCGCAGCCGCGTGAAGCCGGCCTGGTCGAGCGCCACGCTCTCGGAAGCGAGCATGTACTCGCGGCCGCGAGGCCCTTCGCGCATGCCGATCACGAGCGGGCGGATCCCGTTCGGGTCGCGGAAACCGACCACGCCGTGGCCCATGATCATCGCGACGACCGCATACCCGCCCCGGACGCGACGATACACGGCGCCCAGGGCGGCGAAGATGTCGGCCGCCGATGCGTGCGGCGTGCCGAAGCGCTGCAACTCGCTTGCGAATACGTTCAGCAGGACCTCGGAATCCGAGCCGGTGTTCAGGTGACGCCGGTCCTCGCGGGTCAGGACGTCGGCGAGCTCGGCGGCGTTGGTCAGGTTGCCGTTGTGCGCGAGGCAGATGCCGAAGGGCGAGTTGACGTAGAAGGGCTGCGCCTCGTCGGAACTGTCGCACCCGGCCGTCGGATAGCGGACGTGGCCGATGCCGCAGTTTCCCTTCAGCTGCAGCATGTGCCGCTGCTGGAACACGTCGCGCACCAGGCCGACGTCCTTGCGCAGGAAGAGCTCGCCCTCCTGCGCGGTCATGATGCCCGCCGCGTCCTGCCCGCGGTGCTGCAGCACCGTGAGCGCGTCGTAGATCTGCTGGTTGACCGGGCCGGTGCCGACGATGCCTACGATGCCGCACATGGTCGTGCCTCAGGATTCCGGGAGTACTTCGCGGACGAGCTCGCGGCCGGTCTCGACGTAACCGCGCAGCACCGTGGCCATTTCCTCGCCGAGCGGCACCAGCCGCGAGGCCTTCCACCACGCCTCGCTCTGCAGCTCCGCCGCCTGGGCGAGCATCACCGCGAATCCGACGATCACCGCGCCGCGGACCAGGCCGAAGAGACCGCCGAGCACGCGATCCATCCCGAGCGTGAGGCCAGAGCGCTGCACCATGTAGCTCAGGAGGCTTCCAAGCAGCCACGCGGAGACCACGACGGCCGTCAGCACGACCAGGCGGGCTGCCCAGACCTGCAGCAAGGTGTCCTTGAGGGCGCCGCCGAGGTAGGGCTCGACACGCCCGGCGTAACGCCAGGCGAGCCAGAGGCCCACGAGCCAGCCGAGCAGTGCCACCGACTCGCGGAGGAACCCGCGCATGGCGCCGAACACCGTGGAGAGCAGGATCGCAGCGGCGAGGATGTAGTCCACTGTCGTCATGCGGCTTGTATCCAGGTTCCCGGCAGCTGCGAGGCGCGGAAGTCTAACAGAGCGCGCTCAATCGTTTGCGACCACGGTTGCGGGAAGACCACGCGCCTTGAGCGATGCCGCCAGGCCTTCCGCGCGGGCGCGTTCGGCCTCCGGTCCCACACGCACGCGATTCAACCTCTTGCCCGATCGCGAAACCGGCGAAATGTACGCGCGGTACCCCGCCGACTTGAGTTGGTCGACCATTTTCTCCGCAGTGGCGGCCGAACCGAAGGCGCCGACCTGGACCGCCCAGCCACCGCCGGCGGGCCTCGACGCGGCGGGTGGCAGGGGCGGCGCGGTCGACGGCTTCGTCGTTGCTGCCTGCCCCTGGGACTCGGTGGCCGGCGGCGGCGCGGCGGACTGGGGCGCCGCTTCGGACATGGCGCCGGCGGCGGTGGGGCCTGCGGTGCCCTGCGAGCGGACCGCGGAATCGTCGGCCGGTGCCGCCGGACCGGCCTGCGCGGTGGCCTCCACTGGCGTCGATCCCGCCGGTGCCGGCGCCACACCTGGCAAAGCCGCCGCGGTTGAGCCCGGGGTCGCGGTGGACGCGGGCGTACCCCCGGCCAGTTCGATCGTGAAGGTGCGAGTGCCGTGGGTTGCCGAAGGCACCCCGCCCTCGGCCCCGTCGGGCTTGCGACCCGACAGCAGTTCGGGAATCAGGAGCACGGCGAGCGCCACCAGCACCGCCGCACCGATCAATCTCGCCTTGAGGGCCTGGTCCATTTGAAAATTATAGCCAGACCGGACCGTTCCCGCCGTCCGGTTGTGTTTCCTGCAGGTGCTGGAGCGCCGGCCCGACCGAATGGAACGAGCCGAAGACCACGATTCGGTCCCCGGGGCGGGCACGGGCCGCCGCGAGACTCATCGCCTCACTCACGGTGCCGCCGCACTCCATCCGGACGCCTCGAGCCGACGCGCGGGCCGCAAGCGCACCGTCCTCCAGCCCTCGCGGTCCTTCGGTGCCCGCGGCAATCCAGCGGCCTGCACTGCGGCCCAGGATCCCGACGACCTCCTCCACGTCCTTGTCGGCCAGCATGCCGCACACCGCGATGGTGCCGCCCGTTGCCGGATACCTGGCCAGGTTGTCGGCGAGCGTCCGCGCCGAATCAGGGTTGTGCGCGACGTCCAGCACCCACTCGAATCCCCGGCGGTCCGGGATGCGCTGGAACCGCCCGGGCAGGCGCACGCGTCTCAGTCCCTCCTCCACCGCAGAACGCTCGAGCGCAAGTCGCGTGGGCAATGAACGCGAGCGCGGCCAGCGCGGTCGCGGCGTTGCCCACCTGCGCCGCACCCGCGAGCGCGGGCAGTGGCAGCGCCGCAAGCTCGCCGTCGGCATCGTGGTAGGTCCAGGTGCCGTCCGAGCGCTCGACGCCGTCGAAGTCGCGTCCGCGGATGCGAAGGTCGGCGCCGAGCGACTGCGCCGTATCCAGCACGGATCGAGGTGGCGCCGGCATTCCTGCGACCACGGGCTGCCCGGGACGCATGATGCCCGCCTTCTCGCGGCCGATGCTCTCCACGTCCGGGCCCAGCCATTCGACGTGATCCAGCCCGATCGACACGATGACGGCGACGTCCGCATCGACGAGATTCACGGCATCCAGCCGCCCGCCCATGCCGACCTCGAGCACGATCGCGTCCGGCGCCGCGGTCTCGAACACGAGCAGGGCCGCGAGGGCGTTGAACTCGAAGAACGTGAGCGAATCGGCACCGAGCGAATCGGCGATGCGCTCGAACGCCGCGACCAGCGAGGCCTCGGACACGGGCTTACCGTCGATGCGGATGCGCTCCCGGTAGTCGACGAGGTGCGGCGAGGTGAAGGTCGCGACGCGCCGGCCCGAGGCACGCAGCATCGCCGCGAGCAGGGCGACGCAGGAACCCTTGCCGTTCGTCCCGCCGACGGTGATGACCGGGCATGCGGGTCGCCGCCAACCGGTGCGCGCAAGCACGCGGCCGACCCTGTCGAGCCCGAGATCGATCGCATCGGGGTGCAGCGACTGCTGCCATGCCAGCCAATCGTCGAGGCCGGTGAACCGCGGGCCGGTCGGCATCTCAGGCAGGCTCGGCCGGGGCCTCCAGCGGCGGCCGTCCCATCATGATCGCGAGGACGCCCGAGATGCGGTCGCGCAAGTCACGCCGGTCGAGGATCAGGTCGATCGCGCCGTGCTCGAGCAGGAACTCGCTGCGCTGGAACCCTTCGGGCAGCGTCTCGCGGACGGTCTGCTCGATCACGCGCGGGCCGGCGAAGCCGATGAGCGCGCGCGGCTCGGCGATGTTCAGGTCACCGAGCATCGCGAGACTCGCCGAGACGCCCCCGGTGGTCGGATCCGTGAGCACCGAGATGAACGGCAGCCGCTCCTCGGCCATGCGCGCGAGCGCTGCACTCGTCTTGCTCATCTGCATGAGCGAGAGCAGTCCTTCCTGCATGCGGGCCCCGCCACTCGCGGAAAAGCACACGAGCGGCCGCCGGTGCTCGAGGCAGTATTCGGCGCCGCGCACGAAGCGCTCGCCGACCACCGAGCCCATCGAGCCGCCGAGGAAGCGGAACTCGAATGCGCAGGCCACGAGCTCGAGGCCCTTGACCGTACCGGCCATGACCACCAGCGCATCCCGCTCGCCAGTGTGCTTCTGCGCGGCGAGCAGGCGGTCGCGATACTTCTTGGTGTCGCGGAATCGCAGCGGATCCTCGGGCTCGACCTCGATCGCGATTTCCCGGGGCGATCCCTCGTCGAGGAAGCGGACCAGCCGATCGCGCCCCGTGATGCGCATGTGGTGAGCGCACTTCGGGCAAACGTGCAGGTTGCGCTCGAGTTCCGCCCGGTACAGCACCGCATCGCAGGCCGGACACTTGATCCACAGGCCCTCTGGCACCGAGCGCGAGCGGCGCTCTGTCTTGATGCGCGAGGGCATGATCTTCTCGAACCAGGTCACGTGCACCTCCGGGACAGCCGCGCAGAGTCTACCGCAAGCCCGCGGCCGGCAGGCCCCACCGGGCGTCGTACTCCACGCGCGCGAAATACAGACCCTGCGGCGGTGCCGTGATGCCGGCCTGCGTCCGGTCGCGCGAGGCGAGCAGTTCGGCGACCCAGCCGACCGGACGGTCGCCGACGCCGACGGACATCAGCGTGCCGGCGACGTTGCGGACCATGTGGTGGAGAAACGCGTTGGCGGTGATCTCGATCTCGATGCGGTCGGCGTCGCGGCGCACGGCAATGCCGGTCACGCGACGCACCGGCGTCGACGACTGGCAGTGCGCCGCGCGGAACGCCGAGAAATCGTGCTCGCCCAGGATCGCCTGCGCAGCCGCGTGCATGGCGTCGGCATCGAGTGGCCGGCGCAGCCAGCAGGCGCGGGCGCGGTCGATCGCGGGCCGCACTGTCCGGTTCACGATGCGATAGAGGTAACTGCGCGAGACGGCGCTGAATCTCGCGTGGAAGTCGTCAGGCACCGGCCGGGCCCAGAGCACGCTCACGTCCGCCGCGCTCTCGGCCGATCCGCCAAGCACCCAGGCCTGCTCGGGTCGCGACGCAACCGTGTCGAAGTGGGCGACCTGCATGAGCGCGTGTACGCCGGCATCCGTCCGGCCGGCGGCGGTCAGTCGCAGTTCGTGATCCGCGATCCTTGAAAGCGCGCGCTCGAGCTCGGCCTGCACGGTCGGAGCGTGCCGCTGCACCTGCCAGCCCGCATAGGCCGATCCGTCGTACTCGACGCCGATGGCGATCCTCGCCATCCGCCCCTCGTCAGGGCAGGCTGGCCATCAGCCGCTCGGCTTCCTGCTTCTGTTCGGCGGTGCCTTCCTTCAGCACCTCGCCGAGAATGCTTCGCGCGCCCTCGGGATCGCCCATGTCGACGTAGGCCCGCGCGAGGTCGAGCTTCGTGCCCACCTCGCTCATCGTCAGGGGCTCGTCGCCAAGCTGGAAATCGACCTCGGTGACCGATCCGGAGCCGAGCCTGGGCGACTGGATCGTCGGCAGTTCACCGGTGGGGTCGCCGTACTCGATGGTCGGAATCTCGCCGGTCGTGTCGAGCGAACGCAGGATGCCCGTCTGGTCCTTCATGATGCCGGTCGCGCTCAGCAGGTCGTCGTCCTCGTCGGAATCGGGCGCCTGCTTCTGGATCCGCGGACTCTCGACCGTATCCTCGACCGCGGACTCCCGGCGGATTGCCAGCGTGTCCTCACTGTCATCTGCCCCGCCTGCCGACCTGAAGTTGCCGACATCGAGACCGAGATCCTCGATGGCGACTTCCTGGGTCGGCTCTTCGGCAGCCGCCTGCCGTGGCCTTGATGCGCGGCGTCTCGACCGTCGGCGCAAGTGAGTCCGAAGACCGCTCGGTGAACTCGAAATCGAGCCCGCCGCCTTCGCCACCGCCCTTCGGCCCACCGGCCGGGAAATCCACGTCCGACGCCGGGCCATGGTCCGCGCCGAGGTCCATGTCGAGCGGGCCCGCGCTGCTGTGCAGTTCCATGTCCAGGTGGGCGGCCTGCGGTCGCGCGTCGGCAAAAATCGCATCCTCAGGCGCGATCTGCTTGCCCATGATCAGGATCTTGTCCCACTCGCCAGGCTGGGCGTCGGCTCGCGAGGCGTTCATCTCGCGCGCGAGGTCCAGGAATCGGTCGCGATTGCCCCAGACGAAGAAGATCTCGAGCAGCTTGAGCTTCAGGTCGCGGCGCTGCGGCGCGCGCTTGATGGCGAGCTGAACGAGATCGGCGGCCTGGTCGTACAAGCCATAGGCCATGTGGAAGTCGGCTTCTGCGAGCGGGTCACCGGACTCGACGCTGACCGGCTCCTCGCCGGAAATCGTTTCGTCGACGACACCGGTCCTGCGAGACGGCTCCGGCGCGCGTTGCGCAGAAGCGGCCCGCGGCGCAGGAGCCTCGGCCGGCCGGCGCTCCTCGACGATGATCGTCGAGTCGCGTGCGGCCGTGCCGCGGGCGCGAAGGTCGGTCCTCGTTCGCGCGAGGGCCTCCTGCAGGTCCATTTCCTTCGCGCCGGATTCGCCGCGGCTGCGGCGGAACAGGACGAAAGCCAGGGCCGCAGCGAGCAGGCCGAGCAGTACCCACCAGTACCCGGCGAGGCGCTCGGTCAGCGAGGGTCCTTCTTCCGCCGCAGGCTGGACCGGAGGCTTCTTGGCCTCGGGCGGCTTGGGAACCGGCGCAGGCTGGGCCTCCACCGGAGGCGCAGCGGCCTCGCCGGTCGGCGCACCCGCCACGGGCGCTTCCGCACCCGGCACCGGGGCAGCGCCGACGGGAGCTGCCGGGGCCGCGGCACCGGGCTGACCGGCTGCCGTCTGACCCTGCAGCGTCGCGAGTTCCGCGTTCTTGACCTCGAGCAGGCGGCGCGCGTCGGCAAGCTCTGCTTCGAGCTGCTGCACCCGCGACTGGAGTTGAGAAGCCGACGCCCCGGCGGCCGGCGCCCCGGGCGTCGCGGGCGTTGTGGTCGTCGTGGCCGTGGAAGGCGCTGCCGTGCCCTGCTCCGGCGCCACGAGCCTCAGGCGCCCGCCAGCCGCATCGGACGACTCGGCGCTTGCGGTCCCCTCACGCCACAGGTGGTACTGCCGGGAAACCTCGGCGGCTGCCGCGGATGCCGGGATGGCCGCAACCGCGGAGGCATCGGGAATATGCAGCGTGCTGCCTGCACGCAACACGTTGATGTTGCCATCGAACGCATGCGGGCTGGCCTGATAGATCGCCACCATCGCCCGGTTTACGTCGGACCGCGATCCGGGATGCGCCTCGCTTGCGATCTTCCACAAGGTATCGTTCTGCCGGACCCGATAGTCGGATCCCGCGGCGATCATGGGCCTGGACGCCGTCGTACGCTCCGGCGTGGCGGCCCTCGGCGATGCCGAAGCCGGTGCAGGCTCGGGGCGCGGCTCTGGCGCAGGCGCAGGCGTCCCCGCCGATGACTGCTGGATGCGCGGTGCCGCCACGGACGGCTCGCCCGCCTGCGGCGCAGGTGCGAATACCGGCGGGTCGAGAAGCACCGTGTACTCGCGCAGCAGCCGCCCGCGCGGCCAGTCGGCTGCGACCAGCATGGTGACGAAGGGCTCGGTGACCGGTCGAGGCGACGTGACCTTGAGGTAGTCCTTGCCGCCCGGGCCGCGGACCACCCGGAAGGTGAAGTCCGCGAGGAAGGCGGGTTTGTCGATCCCGTAGCGGGCGAAGACGTCGTTCGGGGCAAGCGACGCCCGCAGCGTCGACAGGTCCTCGTCCGCCGCCGACACGAGGTCGATGTCGGCGTCGAAGGGCTGATTCAGCGCGGAGTGAAGGTGGATCTCGCCAAGACCGAGCGCGTAAAGCGCGTTCGGCGACATCAGGGCGCTCAGTAGAAGGACACGGCGAACGGCTGACTTCATCGATGCTCCCGCCAGTTACGACACTTCGGTTGCAGCGGACGGCATGTCCGCCCGGGCCGGGCTCGTTGACTGCTTCGAATTGAACATAACTATAACCGACGCCCCGACCCACGCCCACCGCCGTGCGATCCAACCGCTTTGTAGCGCTTTGCGTGCCCCGGGGGACGGACACGCCGCACAGTTCCGCATTCTGGCCCGAACTCAGCTCCGGCGGGTGATCACGGGGGTCGAAACCGAGACCTCGGCATTCTGCGCGCGGTGCCGGAGATAGTGATCCACGAGCACCAGGGCCATCATCGCCTCGGCGATCGGCACGGCCCGGATTCCGACGCATGGATCGTGGCGCCCGGTCGTGCTGACCTCCGCGGGCCTGCCCTCCACGTCGATGGTGCGGCCCGGGATCACGATGCTCGAGGTCGGCTTGAGCGCAAGGCTGACCACGAGGTCCTGCCCGGAGGAGATGCCTCCCAGCGTTCCGCCGGAGTGATTCGAGAGAAATCCGTCGGGCGTCATTTCGTCGCGGTGCTGGGATCCGCGCTGTGCGACGACCGCAAATCCGTCGCCGACCTCTACGGCCTTGACGGCGTTGATGCCCATCATCGCGTGGGCGAGGTCCGCGTCCAGCCGGTCGAATACCGGCTCACCGAGGCCCGGGGGAACCCCCGTCGCGACCACGGTGACGCGCGCCCCAACCGAGTCTCCCTCGCGACGCAGGCGCTCGATCAGCGCCTCGAGCTCGGGGACCCGCGCCGGGTCGGGGCAGAAGAATGGGTTTCGATCCGCCTCGTCGAGGTCGCGCGGCTCGATCACCACGTCGCCCGCCTGCGCGAGGTAGCCGCGGATGGAGATCCCCGACCGTTCGGCGAGGTACTTGCGGGCGATGGCGCCAGCCGCCACCCGCATGACCGTCTCGCGCGCCGAGGACCGGCCGCCGCCGCGATAGTCGCGGAATCCGTACTTGTGCTGATAGGTGTAGTCGGCGTGTCCCGGCCGGAAGCGGTCCTTGATCTTCTCGTAGTCGTAGGAGCGCTGGTCCTCGTTCTCGACCAGCAGCCCGATGGGCGTGCCCGTCGTGCGGCCTTCGAACACACCCGAGAGTATGCGCACCCGGTCGGGCTCGCGACGCTGGCTGGTGAAGCGCGAGGTCCCCGAGCGGCGTCGCTCGACGTCCTGCTGGATGTCGTCTTCGCAGAGCGCCAGGCCCGGCGGGCACCCGTCCACGATGCAACCGAGCGCAGGACCGTGGCTCTCGCCGAAGGTCGTGACGGTGAACAGCTGGCCGAATGTATTGCCCGACATCTGGTGACCCCGATCGAATCCTATGGCCCTTCGCCGCGCGATCGCGGCGCCAGGAGCTGCTCCCTTATTAGCACGAACACCCCGCCGCCGCCGTGCTCGAATTCGAGCCAGGTGAAGGGCAGGCGCGGATACGCACGTGCGAGCCGCTCGTCGCTGTCGCCGACCTCGACGAATATCGCCCCGCCGGGCTCGAGGTGTTCCGCGGCGCCTGCCAGGATGCGCCGGACCACGTCGAGGCCGTCGCCGCCCGCCCGGAGCGCAAGGTCCGGCTCGTGAAGATACTCCTGCGGCAGCGCCGCCATTTCGTCGTCGCTGACGTATGGGGGATTCGAGACGATGAGGTCGTAGCGACGACCGCGGAGCGGCTCGAACACGTCGCCCTGCAGGAGTTCGAGGCGATCGGCGACGCCGTGGCGGGCCACGTTGCGCCGCGCAACCGCGAGCGCATCCGCCGACAGGTCCACCGCGTCCAAGCGCGCGCTGGGGAACGCCTTGGCGCAGGCGACGGCGATGCAGCCCGAACCCGTCCCGATATCGAGGATCCTGTGGACGCGCAGCGGATCGATCCACGGTGCGAACCGCGCTGCGACGAGTTCGGCGAAGGGCGAGCGCGGAACGATCACGCGCTCGTCCACCTCGAACTCGAGCCCGGCGAACCACATGCGTCCGATGAGATAGGCCGCCGGCACGCGTCTTTCGATGCGCTCGCCAAACAGGCCAATCACGCGCTCGACGTCGCCAGAATCGGGATGCAGACGATAGGCGTGCGCGGCGTCGGCGTGATCCAGGTCGAGCGCGTGGAATACGAGCGCGGCGGCCTCGTCCACGGCGTTGTCCGTGCCGTGGCCGTAGGCGAGGCCCGCACGCTCGAATTCCGCGGCGCCATAACGCACGAGATCCGCGACCGTCGGGGCGACGGGCGGGGGCGACTCGAATGGTGGCCGTGTACTCATGTGGCGCCGGTCCTTTGTGGGATAATCGCGGCCCCGCCCGACCGGACGCCGGACCCGCGATCCACCATGGCCGCTCGCTCCTTCAGGATCTTCATCCTGGCGATTGTAGCGTTTGGCGCCGGGCTGCTGATCGCCCGCGCGCTCATGCCGTCGTCTGCAGGTCTGCCGCAGACCGAGCGCGCGACGTTGCTGTCGGAGCCGAAGGCGCTGCCGACCCTCGATCTCGTGAACCAGGACGGACGGCCGCTCGGCGCCGACTTCTTCAAGGGTCACTGGACGATCGTGTTCTTCGGCTTCACGAGTTGCCCCGACATCTGCCCCACGACACTCATCACGCTCGCGCAGGCGACGCACCAGCTCGCCGACCTGCCAGCGGCCGAGAGGCCGCGCGTGCTGCTGGTCTCGGTGGACCCCGAGCGCGACGACCCCGCGCACCTGTCCGCCTACGTCCGCTTCTACGACCCGGCGTTCCTGGGCGCGACGGGCGCATCATCCGCCGTGGCGGCAGCAGCGGCGGCATTCGGCGTCCCGTACGCCAAGGTGAACCTGCCCGAGGGCGGATACACCATGGACCATGGCTCGGGCATCTTCATCGTCGGGCCGTCAGGCGGCATCGCCGCATACTCCTCGGCCCCCCACGACGCCTCGACCATCGCGCGCGATTATCGCAAGGTGCTCGCCTTCGAGGGAGCTTCGCAATGAATTCCGATGAAGCCGGCGCGTCCGATCGCGCATTCGCCCTGCTGCAGGACCTGCTGCCACAGCACGCGCTGTCGCGCCTGATGCACCGCATCGCGCGCAGCACGACCCCGTTGGTGCGCGACACGCTCATCCGCGCCGTGCTGCGCGGCTATCCGCAGATCGAAATGCGCGAGGCGGCGCAGCCGGATCCCCTCGCCTATCCGTCCTTCAACGCCTTCTTCACGCGAGCCCTGCGCGCGGACGCGCGCGTCGTCGAGGGCGGCGCAGACGACCTCGTCTCGCCGGTGGACGGCACCGTCAGCCAGCTCGGGCAGGTCGCCGCCGGCCAGATGCTGCAGGCCAAGGGCATCCACTACTCGCCGGCGGCCCTGCTCGCGGACGAAGCGGCGGCAGCCCGCTATGACGGCGGCGCGTTCGCCTGCATTTACCTGGCACCCTACAACTATCACCGCATCCACATGCCGCTCGCCGGGCGACTGCTTGCGACCCGCTACGTGCCGGGCGCGCTCTACAGCGTGAACGCGTCTACGGCGCGCGCGATCCCGGGACTGTTCGCGCGCAACGAGCGCGTGGTCTGCGAGTTCGACACGGTACTCGGCCCCATGGCCATGGTGCTCGTGGGCGCGCTTTTCGTCGGAAGCATCGAGACCGTGTACGCCGGCGAGGTCAATCCGCCGGGTGCGCGCGGCGGCGTGGTTCGCAGTGTCACCGAAGGCGTGGGAACCGAGTTCGCGAAGGGCGCCGAGCTCGGGCGCTTCAACATGGGTTCGACCGTGGTGTTGCTCGCCGCCAACGCGGCCTTGCGCTTTTCCGACCGTTTCGGTCCGGGGGCCACCGTGCGCCTCGGGCAGTTGCTCGCACGCGCAGAATGACGCCCTCGGTCGCATCGGACTGGACGCCCACGGCGTCGCTTGCGACCCTGCGCCTGCGCGCAAGGATGCTGGAAATCGTGCGGGCGCACTTCGCTGCGACCGGCGCGCTCGAGGTGGAGACGCCCGTGATGGTCCAGGCCGGCGTCACCGACGTGCACCTCGAATCGCTGGAGGTGCGCCGCGCCGACGGCTCGCGCGCCGGCTTCCTGCACACCTCGCCGGAGTACGCCATGAAGCGCCTGCTCGCCGCAGGGGCGCCGGACATCTACCAGGTGTGCCGCGTTTTCCGCGAGGGCGAGCGTGGCCGGCGGCACAATCCCGAATTCACCATGGTCGAGTGGTATCGCCTTGGGATCGACCACCACACGCTCATGGACGACGTCGAGCGCCTGCTGCGCGCGCTGATCGAGCCGTTGCGCCCGGTCGGCGCCACGCGGCGCGTGACTTACTCCGACGCGTTCCAGGAGGCGCTCGGCATCGATCCGCTCGCAATCCCGACCCGCGAGCTGCACTCGGCGCTGATCGCGAGCGGCCTCGACGTGCCGCAGTCCGTCGCCGACGAACGCGATTCGCTGCTCGACCTTGCGATGGCGACGCTGGTCGCTGCCCGCTTCCCGTCGGATGCGATCACATTCCTGCACGACTTTCCCGCGTCGCAGGCCGCACTCGCGCAGGTCCGCGGCCCGGTGGCTTCCCGATTCGAGGCCTTCTGGGGCGAACTCGAACTGGCCAACGGATTCCACGAACTGGGCGACGCCGCGGAACAGTCGCGCCGCTTCGAAGCTGACCGCGCGGAACGCGGGCGTCGCGGCCAGCCGGACCGGAATCCGGACCTGCGGTTCATCGCCGGGCTGGCGGCGGGCCTGCCGGCCTGCGCCGGCGTGGCACTCGGCTTCGATCGCACGGTGATGGTCGCGACCGGCGCCAACAGCATCGACGAAGTCATCGCCTTCCCGGTCGAACGGGCCTAGGCGCAGCGGAGGAGAAGCGACCAATGCACGCACTGGGTGAACTGCCTGTCGGCGACAAGCCGAGCGCCTACGCCGGGCTCGAGGCGTCGCTGCGCGCCCTGCTCGCCGGCGAGAAGGACTTCGTCGCCTGCGCCGCGAACACCGCCGCTCTCATTTACTGGAGCCTGCCGCAGCTCAACTGGGCGGGCTTCTACCTGGTTGAGCAGCGCTCGGGCGACCTGGTGCTCGGCCCCTTCCAGGGCAGGCCCGCCTGCGTGCGCATCGCGCCCGGCAAGGGCGTGTGCGGAACCGCGGCTGCGCGCCGCGAAACGGTGGTGGTCCAGGACGTGCACGCGTTTCCAGGCCACATCGCCTGCGACTCGGCGTCGAATTCGGAAGTGGTCGTGCCGGTCGTGGACGGCGACCGGCTGATCGGCGTGCTCGACCTGGACAGCCCCGTGCACGGGCGCTTCGACGAGGACGACGCCCGCGGGCTCGAGGCGCTGGTGCGGGTGTTCGTGGACGCGACGCGGCCAGCGCGCTGAGCGCGGAAACGCCTGCCGGTGAACGTTCCCCGGGGCGTCACGCGGCATGGACGCCGCGTGCGAGCCTACATGGATGTACTTGCGGCGTCCCCGGGAAACGTTCCCCGGCAGGCGTAGCGCGGGGCGCGCGATCCCCATGGATGGGTTTACGGCGTCCCCGGGGAAAATCTCCCGGGGCGACGAACGCGTCGGCCTCAGGCCTTGGCGCGCGACAGGTAGCCGCCGGTCCGCGTATCGACGCGGATGATCTCGCCCTCGTTCAGGAACAGCGGTACGCGCACGACGGCGCCGGTCTCGAGCTTGGCCGACTTCTGCCCGCCAGTCGCGGTGTCGCCGCGCAGGCCCGGATCGGTCTCGACGATCTTGAGTTCCACGTGCGCCGGGGGCTCCACCGCGAGCGGCACGCCGTTCCACAGCATGACCTTGCAGGTCGCGCCGTCCTTGAGCCAGATGGACGCCTCACCGAGCGCCTCCTTGCCGGCCGTGTGCTGCTCGAAGGTCTCCGGCACCATGAAGTGCCAGAAGTCGCCGTCAGTGTAGAGATACTGCATGTCGGTCTCGACGACGTCCGCCGCCTCAACCGACTCGCCCGACCTGAAGCTGCGCTCGAGCGTGCGTCCGTTCTTGAGGTTGCGGATGCGGACGCGGTTGAATGCCTGGCCCTTGCCCGGTTTCACGAACTCGTTTTCTACGATCGTGAACGGATCACCGTCGAGGATGATCTTGAGACCCGAGCGGAATTCGTTCGTGTTGTAGCTGGCCATGGTGTTGGGACCGGAGGTTGTTGGGCCGGGGTGCTCGAACCGTCCCGATGGGCCCAGCAGGAGCAAGCCGCGTATTGTACCCGCGCAGGAGCGCCCCCGTCAGCCCCGGGGGCCGGCCCTGAGGGGGCATTCCCTCGGCCCTCCAGGGTATGCAGACCCAGGTGGGCAACGTCTCCGGCCCTAGCCGCCCCCCTGTCCGAATGGCGGAATCCGGGCGCGACGGCCCGTCGCGGCCGGACCGAGGCTGCCACCTGCGTCACGTTAGTGCCGGAAAGCCCGGTGCTATAGTCCCGCGGCGTTTTCAGCAGCGTGGTGCCGGCGGACCGGTGCCGCCGAGGATTCGAGCTTGGCCGACAATGGCGCAATTCCCCTCCTGGTCCTGTCCCGTCAGCAGGACCCGGCGGAGATCATCAACAGCACCCTGCGTAACGCGGGGCAGCCGGTGCACTGCGCCTGGGCACGCGACATCCCGGCACTCGGCGAGGCACTGGCACAGGCCACGCCGCAGCTCATCTTCCTGTGCGTCGTGGACACCGACGAAGCGCGCGCCGCTCTCGAAGTCCGTAACCGTTACGCGACCCACGTCCCGGCGATCCTGGTCCGCGAATCCGTCGTGGAAGCCGACCTCGTTAAGGCCATGGAGATGGGTGCCCAGGACGTCGTGACCCTGGCAGCGCGGGGGCGGCTCCAGGCAGTCGCGGCGCGGGAGCTGCGCTCATCGCGGCTCGACGGGGCGCTTGCGGGTACGCTCGCCTCGGCACGCCAGTACCGCGACCAGATGAAGGCCTTCATGACCGGCTCGGCGGATGCGATCGCGCACGTGCAGGAAGGCATCGTCGTCGACGTGAACCCGGCCTGGGTCGAGCTGTTCGGCCATCCGGATGCCGGCGCCGTGCTCGGACAGCCGCTCATGGATTTCTTCCACCAGCGCAGCCACTCGCCGCTCAAGGGCGCGCTGGTCGCGGCCTCGCAGGGACGCTGGACCGACCACTCACTCGCGAGCGTCGCGCTGCTCCCGGACGGCTCCGAACTGGCGGCCGACCTCGAGTTCGAGCGCTTCGAGTTCGAGGGCGAGCCCGCCGTGCGCCTGCGGGTCGCCACGCAGAAGCGCGACCTCAAGTCGCTCACCACCCAGCTCGAGGAAGCACTGCGCTTCGATACCGCGACAGGCCTGCTCAAGCGCGCGGCGTTCCGCGAGCAGGCCACGGCGCAGGCGACGCAGGCATTGAAGGCCGGTCTCCGCGCGGTTGTCACCATCGAACCCGACCGGATCGCCGCGCTGGACGGCGAGTTCGGACCGCTCGCGGCCGAGGATGTCATGGACGAACTTGGCTCTGTGCTGCGTTCACTCCTGCAGCCCGGCGACATCGGCGGCCGCATCACCGGGCAGGGTTTCGCGTTCATGGTCGAACGCGGCAACACCCGTGACCTCGACGCATGGGTCGGGCGCGTGCTGCAGCGTGTGGCGGAGCACGTCTTCCAGTCGGGCGAGCGCCACTCGGCCACGCTCACCTGCAGCGCGGGCGCCGCCGTATTCAATTCGCAGGGCGAGGCGCTCGCGGCCCTGCTCGAGTCTTCGGTCAATGCGTGCCGCGCCGCGGCCTCGAGCGGCGGGAACCGCCTGCTGCGACCCGATCCTTCAGCCGCGAAACCCGAGCTCGAGGAAGCCGACCGCAACTGGGCCGTGCAGATCAAGGCCGCGCTCATGGCAAACCGCTTCCGGCTGGTGCAGCAGCCGATTGCGAGCCTCGTTGGCGAGGGCGAGCAGATGTTCGACCTGGTCGTGCGCATGCTCGACGAGAAGGGCAACGAAGTGCTGCCCTCAGAGTTCCTCGCGGCGGCCGAACGCACCGACCTGATGAAGAACATCGACCGCTGGGTCGTCGGCGCGGCGATGTCCTTCTGCGCCGCCCGCAAGCCGAACCGTGTGTTCGTGCGCGTATCGCGCGACTCGCTGCGCGACCAGACGCTCGGGACCTGGCTGCACCAGCAGATCAAGGCCTCGGGTGTCGAGCCCTCGCACGTCGTCTTCGAACTGGGCGAGGAACTGGCGACCAGGCACCTCAAGGAGGCGCGCGAACTGCGGTCGCTGGTCACCCACCTCGGATTCGGCTTCGCCATCGAAAACTTCGGCTCCGGCCGCGACGCGGCACAGATCCTGCGCCACCTGCCCTCGAACTACGTCAAGATCGACGGCTCGCTGATGCAGGGACTGTCCAACGACCGCCGGCTGCAGGAACAGGTCAAGTCGCTGGTGGACCTGGCGCGGGCGCAGAAGGCGATCACGATCGCCGAGCGCGTCGAGGACGCGAACACCATGGCGGTGCTATGGCAGCTCGGCGTCGAATTCGTGCAGGGCTACTTCGTGTCGACCCCGGAGGAAGTCGTGCTCGGGGCGTGACGGAGAGCGGTTAATTCAGCCGCTTTCCACTTCCAGCCCGTCCACCTTCCTCCACCCCCTCGGCAGCACGGCGCCACGCTGACCGCGCTCACCGCGGTACTCGCCGAGTTCGCGGAAGCTGATGCCCATGTGCCGCTCGCCGGAAAGCACGCGCAGCGTCTGTCCCGCCGCGACGACGGCGACCGCGACCAGCGTCTCCTCGCCGCTCAACGCCTTCTTCGTCGGGATGCCGAAGATCTTGTTGCCCTTGCCGCGCGGCAGTTCGGGCAGGTCTGCAACCGGGAACGCGAGCAGCCGACCGTCCGAATTCACGGCGGCGAGCAGCGCGCCCTCGCCCGCCGGCAGCGGCATCGGCGCCAGCACCCCGGTCCCGTCTGGCACCTTGAGCGCGGCCTTGCCCGCACGGTTGCGACTGTGCAGGTCGCCGAGCTTCACGACGAAGCCGTAGCCCGCGCTTCCCGCGAGCACCCAGCGCTCCTCGGGCTCGCCGATCAGGACACCCGGGAACGTGGCGCCATCCGGCGGGTCCAGCCGGCCCGAAAGCGGCTCGCCCTGCCCGCGCGCCGAGGGCAGTGCGTGCGCCGGCAGGCTGTAGGCACGGCCGGTGCTGTCCAGGAACACCGCCAGTTGCGTGCTGCGGCCGCGCGCCATGCAGCGGTATTCGTCGCCTGTCTTGTAGGACAGGGAGCGCGGATCGATGTCGTGTCCCTTCGCAGCGCGGACCCAGCCGCTGCGCGAGAGCACGACGGTCACCGGCTCGCTCGCCACGAGCTCGGTCTCTGCAATCGCCTGCGCGGCCGCGCGTTCCACGATGCGGCTGCGACGGTCGTCGCCGAACTTCTCGGAGTCCGCGATGATCTCGTCGCGCACCAGCTTCTTCAGCCGCGCCTTGCTGCCGAGCGTCTTCACGAGTTCGTCGCGCTCCGCGGCCAGCTTCTCCTGCTCGCCCCGGATCTTCATCTCCTCGAGCTTCGCCAGGTGCCGCAGCTTGGTCTCCAGGATCGCCTCGGCCTGCAACTCCGAGAGCTGGAAGCGCGCGATGAGCGCCTCCTTGGGTTCTTCCTCGTAGCGGACGATGCGGATGACCTCGTCCAGGTTCAGGTACGCGACCAGCAGTCCGTCGAGGATGTGCAGGCGTGCATTGATCTTTTCGAGCCGGTGGTTGAGCCGGCGCGTCACGGTGTCGACCCGGAACAGCAACCACTCCTCGAGCAGCGGCTTCAGCCCCATGACCCGTGGACGGCCGTCGCGCGCGATCACGTTCATGTTCGCCCGGTAGCTGCGCTCGAGGTCCGTGGTGGCGAAGAGGTGCGCCATGACCTGCTCGACGTCCACGCGGTTCGAGCGCGGCGTGATCACGAGCCGGGTCGGGTGCTCGTGGTCCGACTCGTCGCGAAGGTCCTCGACCATCGGCAGCTTCTTGGCGCGCATCTGCACGGCGATCTGCTCGAGCACCTTCGAGCCCGACACCTGGTAGGGCAGCTCGGTGATGATGATCTCGCCGTCCTCGAGCTCGTAGCGCGCGCGGGCGCGGAACGTGCCGTTGCCGGTCTCGTAGATCCTGGCGAGGTCCTCGCGCGACGAGATGATCTCGGCGCCGGTCGGGAAGTCGGGGCCCAGCACGTGCTCGCAGAGCTGCGCGACCGTGGCCTTGGGATCCTCGAGCAGGCGCACGCAGGCGGCGGCCACCTCGCGCAGGTTGTGCGGCGGGATGTCGGTCGCCATGCCCACCGCGATGCCGGTCGCGCCGTTCAGCAGCACGTTCGGCAGCCGCGCCGGGAGCAGCGCGGGTTCCTCGAGCGTGCCGTCGAAGTTCGGCGTCCAGTCGACCGTTCCGTCGCCGAGTTCCGCGAGCAGCACGTCGGCGTAACGCGTGAGCTTCGACTCCGTGTAGCGCATCGCGGCGAACGACTTCGGGTCGTCCGGCGAGCCGAAGTTGCCCTGCCCGTCCACGATCGGGTAACGATACGAGAACGACTGCGCCATCAGCACCAGCGCCTCGTAGCAGGCCGAGTCGCCATGCGGGTGGAACTTGCCGATCACGTCGCCGACCGTGCGCGCGGACTTCTTGTGCTTGGAGGTCGCGGCGAGACCGAGCTCGCTCATCGCGTAGGTGATTCGCCGCTGCACGGGCTTCAGGCCGTCGCCGACGTGGGGCAGCGCCCGGTCGAGGATCACGTACATCGAGTACTCGAGGTACGCCTTCTCGGTGAAGGTCCTGAGCGGCAGCCGCTCGACGCCTTCGAAATTGAGTTCGTTCTGCGCGGTCACGGTTACTCCGGCGGGATCACGGCTGCACGGCAGCCAGGTTGCCCTTGGTCTCGAGCCACTCGCGGCGGTCTGCGGCCCGCTTCTTGGCGAGCATCATGTCCATGGTCTGGTCCGCGTGGTCCTTCGCGTCCACGGTGAGCTGGACGAGGCGGCGGGTCTCGGTCGCCATGGTCGTCTCGCGAAGCTGCAGCGCGCTCATCTCGCCCAGCCCCTTGAAGCGCGTGACCATCGGCTTGGCGCGCGGATTCTCCGCGCGGATGCGGTCGAGGATCCCGTTGCGCTCGGCCTCGTCGAGCGCGTACTCGACCTGCTTGCCGTAGTCGATGCGGAACAGCGGCGGCATCGCCACGAACACGTGGCCGGCGAGCACCAGCGGGCGGAAGTGCCGCAGGAAGAATGCGCAGAGCAGCGTCGCAATGTGCAGGCCGTCCGAATCCGCGTCCGCGAGGATGCAGATCTTGTGGTACCGGAGCGCCGCGACGTCGTCGGTGGCCGGGTCAACGCCGATCGCCACCGCGATGTCGTGCACCTCCTGCGATGACAGGATCTCGCCCGCGTCCACCTCCCAGGTGTTCAGGATCTTGCCGCGCAGCGGCATCACGGCCTGGAATTCGCGGTCGCGCGCCTGCTTGGCCGAGCCGCCCGCCGAGTCGCCCTCGACCAGGAAGAGCTCCGTCCGCCGGGGGTCCTGGCTGGTGCAGTCGGCGAGCTTGCCGGGAAGTGCCGGGCCGCTCACGACGCGCTTGCGCGCGACCTTCTGGCTGGCCTTCAGCCGATCCTGCGCGTTCCCGATCGCGAGCTGCGCGATGCCCTCGCCGGCTTCCGGGTGCTGGTTCAGCCACAATCCGAACTGGTCCTTGACGATGCCGGAGACGAAGGCCGCAGGCTCGCGCGAGGTGAGCCGCTCCTTCGTCTGCCCGGCGAACTGCGGGTCGCGCATCTTCGTCGACAGCACGTAGCTCGCGTCGTCCCACACGTCCTCCGGGGCGAGCTTGAGCCCGCGCGGCAGGAGGTTGCGGAACTCGCAGAATTCGCGGATGGCCTCGGTGAGGCCGAGCCGGAAGCCGTTGACGTGCGTTCCGCCGATCAGTGTCGGGATCAGGTTGACGTAGCTCTCCTCGACGCGCGTGCCTCCGTCCGTGCGCCACGCGACCGCCCAGTCCACCCCCTCCATCTCGCCCTCGATGCTGCCGGTGAACGGGTCCTCGGGAAGCCACTCACCGCCCTCGAGCGACTCGCGCAGGTACTGCTCGAGGCCGCCGGTGTAGACCCAGGTCTCCTTCTCGCCGGTCTTCTCGACCGCAAGCCGCATCTCGAGTCCCGGGCACAGCACGGCCTTGGCCTTGAGCACGTGCTTCAGCTTCGGCAGCGCGATGTCCGGGCTGTCGAAATACGAGACGTCGGGCCAGAAGCGCAGTGTCGTGCCGGTGTTGGCCTTGCCGACCTCGCCCACGACCTCGAGCTTCGACTTCACCTTCCCGTTCGCGAACGAGATGTTGTATTCCTTGCCGCCGCGCCGGACCCAGCACTCGAGGTTCTTCGAGAGCGCGTTCACCACCGACACGCCCACGCCGTGCAGGCCGCCGGAGAACTTGTACGCCCCGTCGGAGAACTTGCCGCCCGCGTGCAGGCGCGTGAGGATGAGCTCCACGCCGCTCACCTTCTCCTTCGGATGGATGTCCACGGGCATGCCGCGGCCGTCGTCGGTGACCTCGACGGATCCGTCCTTGTGGACGGTGACCGAGATCCTGGTGCAGTGACCGGAGAGCGCCTCGTCGACGCTGTTGTCGACCACCTCGTGCACGAGGTGGTTCGGCCGGCTCGTGTCGGTGTACATGCCCGGCCGGCGCCGGACGGGCTCGAGTCCGCTCAGGACTTCGATGTCTTGAGCGGTGTAGGTCTGTGTCATCTTTGGTCGTTCCGCGGGCTCGCGTCAGAAAGGCGCGCGGATTCTAGCAGCGCTGTCGCGCGCCGTGGGAATGGCTGCAGCGGCACTCACGGTCAGCCGGGAGTACGCACCCGGGCGGCGTCACGACGAGTCCGTCCGCGAAAACGCCGTGAACCCGTCCATGGGGGCTCCGTGCGCCGCGTCCATGCGGCGCACGGTTTCGCGGACGGACTCGTCATGCCGCCGCCCTCGTGGCGACTGCGTCGCGGCGGGCGGCCGACGGCGGAAATCCTCCGGCGGGCGTCGCGCGGCAGGGATGCCGCGCGTTTATGCCCTTTAGGGTCGAGCCCCCAGGGATGGGTTCACGGCGTCCCGCCGCGAGTGATCCCGGTTGGTCGCCCGGCGGCAACAGGTCGACGTTCGAGCTGCAGCGACGTCGCTATGCGAGATCCCGCACCAGCGACGCGCGCGAGGCTTCCGGCAACGGATCCACCGAGTGGCGGTAGGCGTCGTGATCCATGCCGATGGACACCGCCGCGCCGGCTTTCGCCGCCTCGACCATCGCGGGCGCGAGCTCGAAGCGCAGGAAGTGCACCGCCGAGGTCTTTTCTGCGTTCTCGCGCTCGAGGTCCTCGTCGGCGATGGCGAATACACGCTCGTGGCCCGCGACCTGTACCCAGCAACGATCCTCGACGCCCTTGAGCGCGGCGAGTGCCGTGCGTCGCTCGTCGGCGTCGGGGTACTCGATGAGCAGCGTCACCTTCCAGTTGGCGCCGTCGGGCACCAGCGGGTTGTACGCGGCGAGTTCGTCGTCGATACCCGCGGGCTCGAAGATGCGCTCGATGCGCAGCATCTCCTGCACCTGGTACTGCACGGTGAGCCGGTCCTCGAAAGACCAGGTGGCATTCGGCCCGCACTGGACGGTGCGGGAGCGCTTGTGAGCCAGCACCGTAGGCCGGAATTCCGCGCGGCGACGCGCGTACTGCTCGAGGCTCATCAGGTCCTCGGGTCGCAGGGCGCGGCGCGTCACAAGCCGTACGCCTTGCGCAGCAGGGTGAGCGGGTGCGTCGGCCCCTGCCCGCCCTCGAGTGCGGACTCGATCTGGTGGCCCGCCATCGGGCAGTCGCTCGCGTAGTGGTCGGGCGCGGCCGCCTTCACCTTGTTGAACACGGGCTTTCCGATCTTCATCGACACGTCGCGGTACTCGCGCTTCACCCCGTACGTCCCGTTGTGCCCCGAGCAGCGCTCGATCGCCTCGATCTCGGTGCCCGGCACCAGCGAGAGCACGTCGCGCGTCTTGAGCCCGAGGTTCTGCACACGCAGGTGACAGGGCACGTGGTAGCTCACCTTCCCGAGCTGGCGGACGAAGTCGGTGCGCAGCAGGCCCGCCTTGTGCCGCAGCATCAGGTACTCGAAGGGGTCGAACATGGCCGCCTTGACCTTCCGTACCAGCGGATCGTCCGGGAAGAGCAGGGGCAGCTCCTGCTTGAACATGAGCACGCAGGACGGGATCGGTGCCACGATGTCGCAGCCCTGGTCCACGAGCGCCGCCATGGCCGGGACATTGACGTTCTTTGCTTCCTCGATCGCCGCGAGATCCCCGAGTTCGAGCTTGGGCATTCCGCAGCAGCGTTCCTTCTGGATCACGCTCACCGCGATGCCGTTGTGGCGGAAGACCGCGGCGAGGTCGGCGTCGATGTCGGGCTCGTTGCGGTTGCAGTAACAGGTCGCGAACAGTGCGACCCGTCCCGTCGTCTCCGGCGTCGCCTTCGCCTCGAGGCCAGGCCGATCGCCGCGCGCGACGCGCTTGCGGCCGGAGTCGCTGTAGTAGTCCGGAATCGGCGCCCCGGGATGTACGCCGAGCGTCTTGTCGAGCATCGTCCGCCCGAACGCGCTGCGGTTCACGAGGTTGACCGCCTGCGCCACGACCGGGATGCCGGCGATGGAACCGACCGCATCGGTCGAGGTGAGGATGCGGTCGCGCAGTCGCACGCCGCCCTGCTTGAATTTCACCGCCTTGGCGCGAAGCATCAGGTGCGGGAAGTCGATGTTCCAAGGGTGCGGCGGCACGTACGGGCACTTGGTCATGTAGCACATGTCGCAGAGGTAGCAGTGGTCGGCCACCTCCCAGTAGACCTTGCGGTCCACGCCGTCGAGTTCGCTGGTCGGGCTCGCGTCGATGGCGTCGAAGAGCAGCGGGAACGCGTTGCACAGGCTGAAGCAGCGGCGGCAACCGTGGCAGAGATCGTAGACCCGGTGCAGCTCCGTGAAGAGTGCTTCCTCGTCGTAGAACCCCGGGTCGCGCCACGCGACCGGGTGCCGTGTCGGCGCTGCGAGGCTGCCCTCGCGTGCGGACGGGGTGCCCATTTCTTCCGCCATCGAATTACTCCTGTCTCGAGGCTCGTCCCGGAAGCAAAAAAGGGCGGACCCGTGGGGCCCGCCCTCCTGCGATTGCCGCCGTAACGGACGGATCAGAGGGTATCGAGCGCCTTCTGGAAGCGGTTCGCGTGAGAGCGCTCGGCCTTGGCCAGCGTCTCGAACCAGTCGGCGATCTCGTCGAACCCCTCGTCGCGCGCGGCCTTCGCCATGCCCGGGTACATGTCGGTGTACTCGTGGGTCTCGCCCGCGATCGACGCCTTGAGGTTGTTCGACGTGCTGCCGATCGGCAGCCCCGTGGCCGGGTCACCGACCTGCTCGAGGTACTCGAGGTGGCCGTGCGCGTGCCCGGTCTCGCCCTCCGCCGTGGAACGGAAGACGGCGGCAACGTCATTGAAGCCCTCGACGTCGGCCTTCTGCGCGAAATACAGGTAGCGACGGTTCGCCTGCGACTCACCGGCAAACGCGTCCTTCAGGTTCTTCTCGGTCTTCGTGCCCTTCAAGCTGCTCATGGATACCTCCACCGGTGTCGCTCGCCGGCGCGACGAGCATGATTTAGACTTGGTCTAGCCGAAGCCCAATCTAGGCGGCAAGCGGCGTGAAGTCAACGCTAGCACGCGCGCCTCGGAGCCACGATTCGGACAGTTCGCTATTGCCGTTTCCCACGCGTTGACCCTCGCTACCCCCTGTGCAAGGCTTGCGCGCCCCCGGAGACCCTGCGTGACCAGCAAGAAAGGCAAGCCCCTCGACTTCGAACAGGCGCTCGCGGAACTCGAGGCAGTCGTCGAACGCCTGGAGCACGGCGAACTTCCGCTCGAGGACGCCCTCAAGCAGTTCGAGCGCGGCATCGAGCTCGCGCGCAGCTGCCAGACGTCTCTCAAGGCGGCCGAGCAGCGGGTCGAGATCCTGCTCAAGAAGACCCCGGACGGGGAACCGGAGCCCTTTGAGGGCAGCGAGTAGGCGAGCACGCGGATGACGCCCCTCCGTTCACGCCTCGACGAGTGGCGTTGCCGCGTCGAGCGCGAGCTCGATCGCTGGCTCCCGCCCGAGACGACCGTGCCCGCGCGACTGCACGCGGCACAGCGCTACGGCGTGCTCGGGCCCGGCAAGCGCATCCGTCCCGCCCTCGTCTACGCCACCGCGGAAACACTCGGCGTTCCGCTCGAGCACGTGGACGCGGCCGCCTGCGCCGTCGAGCTCATACATGCGTATTCGCTGGTGCACGACGACCTGCCGGCCATGGACGACGACGACCTGCGTCGCGGCCGGCCGACCTGCCACCGGGCCTTCGACGAGGCCACCGCCATCCTGGCCGGGGACTCGCTCCAGGTCCTCGCCTTCCAGGTGCTGGCGAACCACGATGGCAGTCCCGGCGACGACGGCGCGCGATTGCGCATGATCGCGACACTGGCCGAGGCCAGTGGCACTGCCGGCATGGCAGGTGGCCAGGCGCTCGACCTCGCCGCGGAGGGCCGCACGCTCACGCTTCCCGAGGTCGAGCAGGTTCACGCGCTGAAGACCGGGGCGCTGATCCGCGCCAGCATCCTGATGGCCGCGCACAGCGCGCCCGGCCTGCCGACCGGCAGGCTCTCTGCGCTCGGCGAGGTCGGCGGCCTGGTCGGCCTCGCCTTCCAGATCCAGGACGACATCCTCGACATCGAGGGCGACGAAGCACTGATCGGCAAGCCGGTCGGCAGCGATGAGGCGCGCGCCATGCCGACCTACCCCGCGGTCGCCGGCATCGAGGCGGCACGGGCCCGCGTGCACGCGCTGCACGCGGCCGCGGGCGCGATCCTTGCGCGCGAGGGCTGGGCCGGGAGCGCGCTCGAGACCCTGGCCGACTGGCTCCTGACGCGGCGCCACTAGCGCGGCCCGGGTTGCCGCAGTGCGGTAGACTTGTAGTTTATGCCCCCCTTGGCCGACCAATATCCCCTGCTCGCGGCGATCGAATCGCCGGCGGACCTGCGACGGCTCCCGGAGTCGCAGCTCGAGCCCCTGGTGCGCGAATTGCGCGAGTTCCTGGTACAGACGGTCAGCCAGATGGGCGGGCACTTCGCCGCCGGTCTCGGCACGGTCGAACTCACCGTGGCACTGCACTACGTCTACGACACGCCCCACGACCGCCTGGTGTGGGACGTGGGCCACCAGGCCTATCCGCACAAGGTGCTCACCGGGCGCCGCGACCGCCTGCAGACCATCAAGCTCAAGGACGGGCTCGCGCCGTTCCCCAGCCGTGCAGAAAGCGAGTACGACACGTTCGGCGTCGGCCACGCGAGCACCTCGATCGGCGCGGCGCTCGGCATGGCGCTCGCCTCCGCGCGCATGGGCGAGTCGCGTCGCGTCGTGGCGGTGATCGGCGACGGTGCGATCAGCGGCGGCCAGGCCTTCGAGGCGATGAACCACGCCGGACCGCTCGACCCGGACATGCTGGTCGTGCTGAACGACAACAAGATGTCCATCTCGGAGAACGTCGGCGCGCTCGCGCTGTACTTCGCGCGCGTGCTGTCGGGCCCCGCGTACACCGCTTTCCGCGAAGGCAGCAAGCGCATCCTGAACCGCCTGCCGAAGATGAAGCGGTTCGCGCGCCGTTCGGAAGAGCACGTGAAGGGCATGGTCCTTCCCGGCACGCTCTTCGAGGAACTCGGCTTCAATTACAGCGGACCGATCGACGGCCACGACGTCGTTGCACTCGTCGCCAGGCTCAGGTTGCTGCGCGAGCAGCGGGGACTCCAGCTTCTGCACGTCGTGACGCAGAAGGGCAAGGGCTACGCGCCCGCGGAGGCCGACCCGATCAAGTGGCACGGCCCCGGACCGTTCGACCCGACCAGCGGCACGATCTTCAAGGAAAAGAGCTCGGGCCCGTCGTATTCGCAGGTGTTCGGGCAGTGGCTCTGCGACATGGCCGAGCGCGACCCGCGCGTCGTCGGCATCACCCCCGCCATGCGCGAGGGCTCGGGACTGGTCGAGTTCTCGAAGCGGTTTCCCGACCGCTATTACGACGTGGCCATCGCGGAGCAGCACGCGGTCACGCTGGCCGCGGGCATGGCCTGCGAGGGCACCCGCCCGGTGGTGGCGATCTACTCGACCTTCCTGCAGCGCGGCTATGACCAGCTGATCCACGACGTGGCCCTGCAGAACCTTCCCGTCGTCTTCGCGATCGACCGCGGCGGGCTCGTGGGAGGCGACGGCGCGACCCACCAGGGCGCATTCGACCTGAGCTACCTGCGCTGCATCCCCAACATGGTGGTCATGGCCCCGGCCGACGAAAACGAATGCCGGCAGATGCTCTACACCGCCGTGATGCATGACGGTCCGGCGGCCGTGCGTTATCCGCGCGGCCCCGGCCCGGGCGTCCCGATCGAGGTGGCGATGACCGCACTGCCACTGGGCCGTGCCGAGATCCGGCGCGAGGGCCGCTCGGGACTGCTGCTGCTCGCCTTCGGCACCATGGTCGCGCCCTGCGCGCCGATCGCGGACAAGCTCGATGCGACGCTCGTCAACATGCGCTTCGTGAAGCCACTGGACGTCGAACTCGTGCGCCGGCTCGCGGCCTCGCACGAGTGCGTCGTGACGATCGAGGAGAACGCGATCGCCGGCGGCGCCGGCAGCGCGGTGGACGAATGCCTGGCCGAGGCCGGCATCGAGCGCACCGTGCACCGCATCGGGATTGCCGACCGCTACATCGAGCACGGCTCGCGCGAGGACTGTCTGGTGCTCGCCGAACTCGACGCCGCCGGGCTTGCGAGGCAGGTCGAGCGCATCTGGCCGGCCCGGAACGAGGTCCTGGCCGCCGTCGGCGGCCGGCCACTGGCGGTGTGACGATGGACGACGTCCAAGGCCGCGCGGATTCGCGCCAGATCCCGATCAACAAGGTCGGGATCAAGGACATCTATCACCCGGTGCGCGTCATGGACCGCGCGGGCGGCGAACAGCGCACGATCGCGAACTTCAACATGTACGTGGCCCTGCCCCACAACTTCAAGGGCACGCACATGTCGCGCTTCGTCGAGGTGCTGCACGGGCACGAGCGCGAGGTATCGGTGGATTCGTTCCGCCAGATGCTGGCCGAGGTGACGCGCAAGCTCGACGCGACCACCGGCCACATCGAGATGAGCTTCCCCTACTTCGTCATGAAGAAGGCGCCCGTTTCCGGCGTTTCGAGCCTGATGAACTACCAGGCAAGCCTGATCGGCGAGGTACGCGACGGGCGCGAGGAGATGTGGATCCGCGTGGTGGTGCCCGTCACGAGCCTGTGCCCCTGCTCAAAGAAGATCGCGGACTACGGCGCGCACAACCAGCGCTCGCACATCACGATCAGGGCCCGGGTGCGGGAGCACCTGTGGATCGAGGAACTGATCGACGTCGCGGAGCAGGAAGCGTCCTCGCAGGTCTATGGAATCCTGAAGCGCCCCGACGAGAAGTTCGTCACCGAGCGCGCATACGACAACCCCAAGTTCGTCGAGGACATCGTCCGCGACGTCGCCGTGAGGCTCAACCGTGAACCGCGCGTGCTCGCCTACGTGGTCGAGGCGGAAAACTTCGAGTCCATCCACAACCACTCGGCATACGCGCTGATCGAGAAGGACAAGGAAGCCGCCGGCTGACCGCTGTTGCGGACGAGGTGGCGGCCGCATCCGCGTCCTGACGGCGGTTGCGCGGCTCGCTAGCGTCGCTTTGCCGGCCCCTTGCCGTCCACCCAGGCCTGCAGTCGGTGGAGGATGCCGGATTCCCTGCGTGCGTGACCCGCGACAGGCTTCGCGACCGGACGTACGGCGACGGGTCGGCTCGCGACCGACGAGGGCCTGCGGCTTCCCGCGCTGCTCTCGTAGGGATTGAATCCGCCGCCCGGCGTCGGCGCCTTGCCGGGCGCCGCCAGCGCTCGCTTCCTGGCGATGAGGGTCGTCTCGATCTGCAGGTGGGGTGCCTCGAGCTTCCGCACCAGGGTCGTGCTCGCGTCCCGCCTGAACTCGCCGTCGGCAGTCTTCCACTCCCACACCGCGTTGCCGCGCGCGTCGAAGGCGATCCGCCCGGATTCCTTTTCTCGCGGAGCATCCTTTCCCGGAACTGCGCTCGCGGCAGGCTCCCGGATGTCGCGCGGTGAGTCTTTGGCCTGTTCACTCATGGTCGTGCAGATGCTGCGCCCGCTGCCCGCGCGGCGGGAATGGCCTCAAGCGCCCGCGCCCTTCGTCTTGCCCCGCTGCAGCCGGCCGATCAGCTCGCGCAGGAACACCTTGTGGAAACGCAGCTGGCAGGAGATGGACGCCTGCTCGAGCAGCGTGGCAGTAACCTTGAGCAGCGTGAGCGGCCCCTCGGCCTCGATGGCCGTGTCGCGCTTCGCCCCTTCGCCGAAGGCGGCCTCGCCGAAGCAACCACCCGCCTCGACGCGTCCGACCTGGTCGCCGGCACGGCTCACCTTTACGCCGCCCGATACGACGACGTAGAAGCGATCGTCGGAATCGCCGGGACGCAGTACGGTCTCGCCCGGCTGGCATTCCATCCAGCAGCAGGCCTTCATGACCTCGCGGATCTCGGCGTGGGAAAAATCGTGGAAGAAGCGCAGGCGGCGCAGTACCGCGAAGCGTTCATCGTCGTCCATCTCGGCCTGCGCCGTGCGAAGCTTCTGGTGCGCGCGCGTCAGGTCCGCGGCGAACTCCGCGCCACTGCGATAGCGGTTACCGGGTTCCTTCTCGAGCGCACGGTTCACCACGGCCTCGAGGTCCTCCGGGATGTCGGGGCGGACCTGCCTCAGGGGCTCGGGCGTCGACTGCACGACCTGCCTCAGCAACTTGCCGAGGGCCCCGGCCCGGAACGGGCGGTGGCCGCACAGCATTTCGTACATCACCGCTCCGAGCGAATAGAGATCCGAGCGGGGATCGAGGTCGTAGCCCTGGACCTGCTCCGGGGACATGTAGGCCGGGCTCCCCGCCACGCCTTCGAGCCGCGAGACCTCCGAGTCGGACACGAGCGCGATGCCGAAATCCACGATGCGCACGTCGCCGTCCTGCGTGAGCAGGATGTTCGACGGCTTGATGTCCCGGTGCACTACGCCGCGCGAGTGCGCGTAGTGCAGCGCCTTGGCGCACTTGTAGACGATGCTGATGACCTGGTCGACGGGCAGCAGGCTGCCGGGTCGGCAGTAAGCAGAAAGCGTCCGCGCGCCGTGCACGTGCTCGGTGACCACGTAGCGCCGGCCCTCTTCCTCGCCGGCGTCGAAGATCGGCACGATGTTCGGGTGCTGCAGCTTCCCGACCATGTGCGCCTCGCCGAGGAACATGCGGCGCGCGTTGCGCGACTCGGCGTCGTCGGCGGTGGTTGCGTGGTAGAACTTGATCGCAACGTCGCGTCCGTAGAACGGGTCGTGCGACAGGAACACCGTTCCCGTGCTGCCGCGCCCGACTTCGTGGACGACGTAGTACTTGCCTATGCGTTCCGGCACCGACGGAAGCGGCGCCAGGATCGGCTGGGTCTGCGTCCCTGCGAGCGCGTGTTGGTTTGCCATTATTCTTTGCGGACGTGCATCCGAATGAGGCCGGCTTGCCGGTTATGTTGCACGGAAGGATAGTGGCCGGACCGCCACGATTCCGTGACCCACCTCGCGGATACGGGGCAACCCCGCCCGGCCGCCCGTCAGGCGAAGTGGTCGTAGCCCCGCCCGGCCACGACCACCGCCAGGCCGTCCCGCTCGCAGCGGACGCCGCGCCCCTCCTCGATGTCGCCGATGCGGGTGACCGCGCACACCCGGCCGAGCTCGGCCTCGAGTCGCGCGGCCTCGGCGGCCGGCAGCGTGAAGAGCAATTCATAGTCGTCGCCGCCCGTGAGCACCAGGTGCTCGCAGTCCTCTCGGCCGCGTGCGACCGCCAGCCGTTCCGACACGGGCAGCGCGTCGAGGTCGAGCCTCGCGCCGACGCCACTTGCGGCGCAGAGCTTGCCGAGGTCGCCGAGCAGGCCGTCGGACACGTCCATGGCGGCACTCGCCCGGCCGCGCAGCGCACGGCCGAGTTCGAGCCGTGGCGTGGCGTAGAGATGCCTGAGTATCAGCGGGTCGGCGGAATCCACCGACGCCGCCCGCGCGCAGCGCCTCGAGGCCCGCCGCCGCCTCGCCCGGCGTACCGGACACGTACAGCACGTCGCCCGCCCGCGCGCCCGAACGCCTGAGCGCGAGCGCGGGATCTACGTAGCCGAGAACCTGGACCGTGACCACGAGCGGCCCGCGCACCGTGTCGCCGCCGACGAGCTCGACGCCGTGCGCGTCCGCGAGCGTGTTGAAACCGAGGGCGAACTCGCCCAGCCAGTCCTCCCGCACCTCGGGCAGTGACAGCGACAGCAGCGCCCAGGCGGGCTCGGCCCCCATCGCCGCGACATCGCTCAGGTTGACCGCGAGCGCCTGGTGCCCGACGGAGCGACCGGGCGCCCCCACGAGGAAGTGCCTGCCTTCGACCAGCGTGTCGGTCGCCGCGACGAGCGCAAGCCCCGCGGGCACCTCGAGCAGTGCCGCATCGTCGCCCACGCCGAGCAGCACGTCGCGCCGCTTTGAAGCGCGCGTGAAGAATCGCTCGATGATTGCGAATTCGCCGAGCGCCACGGCGCTCTCCGCTCAGGCTCGCGCGCGGGCCGCCGCTGCCTGTTCGTCGGCGCGCAGCGTGCGCGCCGCGCGGTCCAGCACGGCGTTGACGAACTTGTGCCCGTCCGTGGCGCCGAATCGCTTGGCGAGGTCCACGCCCTCGTTGATGACCACCCTGAACGGCACCTCGAGCTGGTCACGCAACTCGTAGACGCCGATGAGGAGCACCGCATGCTCGACCGGATCGAGCTGCGCCACGGGCCGGTCGAGAAGCGACCCGAGCGCCTCGTCGAGCGCCTCGCGCGCCCCGGTCGTGCCGGTGAGCAGCGCCTCGAAGTATTCGCGGTCGGCGTCGCCGAATCCTTCCTCGGCGGCATACTGGTTACGCAGCTCCGCGCACGACTGCCCCGTGAGCTGCAACTGGTAGAGCGCCTGCATCGCGAACTTGCGCGACAGGCTCCGCGCCCGCGAAATCCGGTCGGGGCGTTTCGACACGGTCAGACGTCCAGCCGGCGCAGGAGGTTGGCCAGTTCGAGGGCGCAGAGCGCCGCATCGGCGCCCTTGTTGCCGGCCTTGGTGCCGGAGCGCTCGATGGCCTGCTCGATGGTGTCGGTCGTGAGCACGCCGAACGCCACCGGCACGCCGGTCTCGAGCGACGCACGGGCAAGGCCTGCCGCGCACTGACCCGCCACGTGGTCGAAGTGCGGGGTGGCACCACGGATCACGGCGCCGAGCGCGATGATCGCGTCGCAGCGCTTGCTCGCCGCAATCTTCTGGACGACCAGGGGCAGGTCGAAGGCCCCGGGGACGCGGATGAGCTCTATCTGCTTCTCGGCCGCGCCGTGGCGCACCAGCGTGTCCACCGCGCCGCGGATCAGCGAATCCACGATCATGTCGTTGAAGCGCGCCGCCACGATCGCGAAGCGCAGGTCGCGCGCGATCAGGTCGCCGTTGATGCTGCGAATGTTGTCCATGCTCGTTCCTCAGCCGCCCTCGTCCACGTACTCGACCACCTCGAGCCCGAAGGCCGACAGGCCGTGCATCTGCTTCGGCGCAGAGAGCACACGCATGCGCACCACGCCCAGGTCCTGGAGTATCTGCGCGCCGATGCCGTAGGTGCGCAGCACCTGCGCTCCCCGGGCCTTGGGGTTGTGCGCGGCCCGCCCGCCCGTGCGGACCGCCTCCGCGATTTCGAGCGGGCTCTCGTGCGGACGGAGCAGCACGATGACGCCCGATCCCTCCCGTGCGATGCGCTCCATGGCGCTGCGCAGGCTCCAGCTGCGGTCGCGCTCGTGCGCACCGACGAGGTCGCGCACGGTGTCCTTCAGGTGCACGCGAACCAGCGGCGCCTCGGTACCCAGCAGCGATCCCCGCACCAGCGCGAGGTGCACGGTGCCGTTCACGTGGTCCTCGTAGCAGCAGAGCCTGAAGGGACCGAAGTCCGTCTCAATATCGCGCTCCGCGATGCGCTCGACGGAGCGCTCCTTCTCGAGGCGGTAGCGGATGAGGTCCGCGATCGTGCCCATCTTGATGCCGTGCTGGCGCGCGAACTCCTCGAGCTGCGGGCGGCGGGCCATGGTGCCGTCTTCGTTCAGGATCTCGACGATCACCGCGGCGGGCTCGAGCCCGGAGAGCCGCACGAGGTCGCAACCCGCCTCGGTGTGGCCGGCGCGGGTCAGCACGCCGCCCGGCTGCGCCATCAGCGGGAAGATGTGCCCCGGCTGGCGCAGGTGATCGGGACGTGCGTCCGGGGCCACCGCCGTGCGGATGGTGTGCGCGCGGTCGTAGGCCGAGATGCCGGTGGTCACGCCTTCGGCGGCCTCGATCGAGAGCGTGAAGTTCGTGTTCTGGTCGGCGTCGGTCTCGCTGACCATGAGCGGGAGGCGCAGCTGGCGGCAACGATCACGGGTCAGCGTGAGGCAGATCAGCCCGCGCCCGTACCGGGCCATGAAGTTCACGTCCTCAGGCCGCACCTTCGTTGCAGCCATGACGAGGTCGCCCTCGTTCTCACGGTCCTCGTCGTCCATCAGGACGACCATTCGGCCGCGGCTGATGTCTTCCAGGATCTCGTCGATGGTATTCAACGAACTCATTCAAAAAGAACCGTAACTAATTGTTTTATTTACGAGTGTCGGCCGCCCATGGCGGCGCACCCTGACCGGGGACGCAAGTGTAGCAGGCGACCGGGGGGCGCGCCGGCCGCTCAGCGGCCGGCCTCCAGCATCCGCTCCAGGTACCGGGCGATGATGTCCACCTCCAGGTTCACGGCAGTCCCGGGCTGGCAATCGGCCAGGGTCGTCAGTTCCAGGGTGTGCGGCACGAGGTTCACGTCGAATCGGCGGCCCTGCACGCCATTCACGGTCAGGCTCACCCCGTCCACGCAGACCGAGCCCTTGCGCGCCACGTAACGCGCGAGCTCTTCTGGAACCTCGAACTCCATTCGCACCGAGCGGGCGTCATCGTGCCGCGACACGACCCGGCCCACCCCGTCGACGTGCCCCGTGACGTAGTGGCCGCCGAGTGCCTGCCCGGCCGTGAGCGCCTTCTCGATGTTGACCCGTGTCCCGGCCGCCGCCGCGCCCAGCGTCGTGAGCGCAAGGGTCTCGCGCGAGACGTCCGCTGCAAAGGCGTGATGCTCGAGCTGCGTGGCGGTCAGGCAGGCGCCGCCCACCGCGATGCTGCCGCCAACCTGGATTTCGTCGAGCGGAACGGGGCCAGTCTCGACCCAGAGCGTGACGTCGCCGCCGCGTGGTTCGACCGCGCGGATGCGGCCGACACCCTGCACGATGCCCGTGAACATCAGCTTTCCTCCCTGCGCCGCGGGCGCAGCGTCAATCGCAGGTCGTCGCCGATTCGCTCCACCCCGCGCCACTCGAATTCACAGCGGTCGCACATGCGCTCGAGCGCCGGCATGTTGAACAGGCTCCGCGCCGCCGATCCCAGCACGACCGGCGCCATGTAGACCACGATTTCGTCCGCCAGCCCGGCGCGAAGGAATTCGCCTGCGAGCGTGGGGCCGGCCTCCACCAGAACTTCATTGCACTCGAGTGCCGCGAGCCGCGCCAGCACCGCTCCGAGGTCGAGCCCGCCCGCACCGGCCGCGACGCTCTCGACGGACGCGCCCGACTCGCGCAAGGGCGCGGCGAGCGGGGACCCCGCATCGCGCGTGAGTATCAGCGTCGGGCCCGCGACCGACAACACGTGTGCCGTCGGCGGCGTGCGCAGCTGCGTGTCGAGCACGACCCTGAGCGGGCGCCGCCCGCGCAGCTCGAAACGCGGGTCGCGCGCGGTGAGGAGCGGATCGTCTGCCACGACGGTCCCGCTGCCCGTGACGACCGCGGAGGCGCGTGCGCGCAGCCGCTGCACGTCCGCGCGCGCCGGCTCGCCCGTGATCCACTTGCTCGTTCCATTCGCAAGCGCGGTGCGTCCATCGAGGCTCGCGCCGAGCTTGAGCGTGACCCACGGACGTCCGCGCGCCATGCGACTTGCGAAGCCGCGGTTCAACTCCCCCGCCTCTTCCGCCATGAGTCCGACGACTGTCGGTATGCCCGCGGCCGCAAGGCGTGCGAGCCCGCCGCCATCCACCGCCGGGTTCGGATCGCGCATCGCGACGACGACGCGCGACACGCCGGCTGCGATGAGCGCATCCACGCAGGGCGGCGTGCGGCCGTAATGCGAACAGGGCTCGAGCGTGACGTAGGCCGTGGCGCCCGCCGCCGCGGCACCCGCGTCCTGGAGCGCCGCGACCTCGGCATGCGCGCCGCCCGCGCGCGCATGGAATCCCTCGCCGACCGCCTGGCCCCAGCGCGCGAGCACGCAGCCGACGGCAGGGTTCGGCGGCGTCGAGTACAGTCCCGACTCGGCAAGCTCCAGCGCACGCCGCATGAAGCGTCGGTCGTCGGCGGAAAAGTCGGTCACTTCCCCTCGTCCTCCGGGTCGATCCCGGACCACAGCCCGAGTTGCAGGTCCTCGACCGAGCGGGGCCGGCGGTGGCGCAGCCGCTCGATCTCCTCGTGGAACGCATCGACGTCCTGGAAGCTTCGGTAGACCGAGGCGAAGCGCACGTAGGCCACCTCGTCCAGCCGGTGCAATTCGTCCATGACCAGCTCGCCCACCAGACGCGCCGGCACCTCGCGCTCGCCGAGCGTGCGGAGCTTGTGGCAGACGTGGTTCACCGCGGCGTCGATGGCCTCGCTCGACACCGGCCGCTTCTCGAGGGCCTTCAACATCCCCGAGCGCAGCTTCGCGTCGTCGAAAGGCTCGCGCGTCGCGTCGCTCTTCACGACTCGAGGCATCACGAGCTCCGCCGACTCGAAGGTCGTGAAGCGCTCTTCGCACTTCAGGCACTCGCGCCGCCGGCGCACCTGCTCGCCCTCGGCCGACAGGCGCGAGTCGATGACCTTGGTCTCTTCATGTCCGCAGAACGGGCAGTACATGGCCGGTCCGCCAGCTCCTGCCTAGCCGTAGACCGGGTAGCGACGGCAGATCTCGAGCACGGACTTGCGTGTGCGGTCGATGACGCCCTCGTCGTTGACGTCGTCGAGCACGTCGGCGATCCAGCCCGACAGCTGCGTGACCTCGGCCTCGCGGAACCCGCGCGTCGTGACCGCAGGGGTGCCGATCCTGAGACCGCTGGTGACGAACGGCGAACGCGGGTCGTTCGGCACGGTGTTCTTGTTGACCGTGATGTTGGCGCGGCCGAGCGCGGCATCCGCGTCCTTGCCGGTGACGCCCTTCTCGACCAGGTCCACGAGGAACAGGTGGTTGTCGGTGCCGCCCGAGACGATGCTGTGGCCGCGAGCCACGAGCCCCGCCACCATCGCGCGCGCGTTCGACACGACCTGCCTCTGGTAGCCCACGAACTCGGGCTGCAGCGCCTCGAGAAACGCCACCGCCTTCGCGGCGATCACGTGCATCAGCGGACCGCCCTGCGTACCAGGGAATATCAGGGAATTCATCTTCTTCGCGATCTCCTCGTTCTCGCGGGCGAGGATGAGGCCGCCGCGCGGGCCCCGCAGCGTCTTGTGCGTCGTGGTGGTCACCACGTCGGCGTGCGGCAGGGGGCTCGGGTAGACGCCCGCGGCCACGAGACCAGCGACGTGAGCCATGTCCACCAGGAAGTAGGCGCCCACGGCGTCCGCGATGGCGCGGAACCTGGCCCAGTCGACGATGCGCGAATACGCCGAGAAGCCCGCGATCACCAGCTTCGGCTTGTGCTCGTGGGCAAGGCGCTCGACCTGCGCGTAATCGATCTCGCCGGTCGCGGGGTCGATGCCGTACTGCACGGCGTTGAAAATCTTCCCGGAGAAGTTGACCTTGGCGCCGTGCGTGAGGTGGCCGCCGTGGTCGAGGCTCATGCCGAGGATCGTGTCGCCCGGCTTGATCAGCGCGAGGTAGGCCGCGACGTTGGCCTGCGACCCGGAGTGCGGCTGCACGTTGGCGTAGGCCGCACCGAAGAGCTTCTTCGCGCGGTCGATGGCCAGCTGCTCCGCCACGTCCACGTATTCGCAGCCACCGTAGTAGCGCTTGCCGGGGTAACCCTCGGCATACTTGTTGGTGAGCACCGAGCCCTGGGCTTCGAGGACCCGCGGACTCGCGTAGTTCTCGGAGGCGATGAGCTCGATGTGCTCTTCCTGGCGGACGCGCTCGTGGTCGAGGGCGGCCGCGAGTTCGGGGTCGAACCCGGCGATCTTCATGCTGGCGGGGAACATGGGCACTCCACGGTCGGTAACGCGTAATTGTAGCCGGTTGCGGTCGCGGGCTCCCGGCACGGCACCGATCACATGCCGTCAACGGTCGAGCGCACCCTGCGGCCAGACCTGTTCCCGCGTTGGCCAGGGGTCGAGGAACGCGGGAGTCCGGGGACGCCATAAACCCGTCCATGGGGGCTCGTACCCTAAAGGGCATGAACGCGCGGCTCCAGGGATGGATTCACGCCGTCCCCGACAGGGCGACCGGAATGCCGGCACCCGAGCTACGAGGACCGCCCAGACTCGCCCGTGCCCACGTACGGCGCCGAGCCGCCGCCCGCCCGTGGCGCGCCGGCCGCCGAGGCCGCATAATCGCGGCCCTTTTTCCGCCCCAGCCGACCCCGGACCCATGGCCCAGTTCATCTACACCATGAATCGCGTCGGGAAGATCGTGCCCCCGAAGCGCAAGATCCTCCGCGACATCTCCCTCAGCTTTTTCCCGGGCGCCAAGATCGGCGTGCTCGGCCTGAACGGGTCCGGCAAGTCCACTCTGCTCCGGATCATGGCCGGACTGGACAAGGAGTTCGAGGGCGAGGCCCGCCCGCAGCCCGGCATCAAGATCGGGTTCCTGCAGCAGGAGCCCGAACTCGATCCGACCAAGGACGTGCGCGGGAACGTCGAGGTCGCGGTGAGCGCAATCAAGGACGCACTGGCGCGACTCGACGCCGTCTACGCCGCCTACGCGGAGCCCGACGCCGACTTCGACAAGATCGCCGCCGAACAGGCGAAGCTGGAGGCGATCATCCAGGCCGCGGACGGCCACAATCTCGAGCGCCAGCTCGAAGTCGCCGCCGACGCGCTGCGCCTGCCGCCCTGGGAGGCCGACGTCACGAAGATCTCCGGCGGCGAGCGGCGCCGTGTGGCGCTCTGCCAGCTGCTGCTCTCGAAGCCCGACATGCTGCTGCTCGACGAGCCCACCAACCACCTCGACGCGGAGTCCGTGCGCTGGCTCGAGCACTACCTCGAGGCCTACCCGGGCACGGTCATCGCGGTGACCCACGACCGCTACTTCCTCGACAACGTCGCCGGCTGGATCCTGGAGCTCGATCGCGGCTTCGGCATCCCGTGGCAGGGTAATTACTCCTCCTGGCTCGAGCAGAAGGAGAAGCGGCTGCAGGTCGAGGAGCAGCAGCAGGGGGCGCTGAAGAAGATGCTCGCGCGCGAGCTCGAGTGGGTGCGGCAGAATCCGAAGGCGCGCCAGGCGAAGAGCAAGGCCCGCATGCAGCGCTTCGAGGAACTGCAGTCGCGCGAGTTCCAGGAGCGCAACGAGACGAACGAGATCTACATTCCGCCGGGCCCGCGGCTCGGAGATCTCGTGGTGGAGGCCAAGGGCCTCTCCAAGGCCTACGGCGAGAAGCTCCTGTTCGACAACCTGAACTTCAACCTGCCGCAGGGCGGCATCGTCGGCATCATCGGCCCGAACGGCGCGGGCAAGACCACGCTGTTCCGCATCATCACCGGGCAGGAGCAGGCCGACTCCGGCGAGATCCGCATAGGTCCAAGCGTTCAGCTCGCCTACGTGGACCAGTCGCGCCAGACGCTCGACGACAAGAAATCGGTCTGGCAGGAAATCTCGAATGGACTCGACATGCTCAAGGTCGGCAACTACGAGACGCCCTCGCGAGCCTACGTGGGCCGTTTCAACTTCCGCGGTGCCCAGCAGCAACAGTCGATCGGCGAGCTTTCCGGCGGCGAGCGAAACCGGGTGCACCTCGCCAAGGTCCTCAAGGAAGGCGGCAACGTCATCCTGCTCGACGAGCCCACCAACGACCTGGACGTCGAGACGCTGCGTGCGCTCGAGGAAGCGCTGCTGTCCTTCCCGGGCTGCGCCGTCGTCATCTCGCACGATCGCTGGTTCCTCGACCGCATCGCGACCCACATCCTCGCCTTCGAGGGCGACAGCGAAGTGGTGTGGTTCGAGGGTAACTACAGCGAGTACGTGGAGGACCTGAAGCGCCGGCGTGGCGACGAGGCGGAGCAGCCGCACCGCATGCGCTACCGCAGCCTGCACGCCTGAAGCGGGTACACTCGCGCGGGGGACCCTCATGGCCAGGACCGGACCGACGCTCGAAATCGACGGCACGAAGCTGACGCTGGCGCAGCTGCGTTCGTTCGAGTCGCGCCGGCCCCGGGTCAAGCTCGCGCCGGCCGCGCAACGGCGCATGCAGGCCTCACGCGAGGCGGTGCAGCGCGCGATCGCGCGCGGCGAGGTGTCCTACGGCATCAATACCGGTTTCGGCGCCTTCGCAAACAAGGTCATTCCCGCGCAGAAGACGCGCAAGCTGCAGTTGAACCTGGTCCGCAGCCACGCCTGTGGCACCGGCCGGCCGCTGCCGGCCGCAATCGTGCGCAGGATGCTGCTCCTCAAGGCAAACAGCCTCGCGGCGGGCTATTCCGGCGCACGGCCGCTCGTGGCGGAGATGCTGCTCGCCTTCCTCAACGAGGACGTGCTGCCCGTCGTGCCCGCACAGGGCTCGGTCGGCGCCTCGGGCGACCTCGCCCCGCTCGCGCACGTTGCGCTCGCCCTCGTGGGAGAGGGCGAGGCGGCAAAGGGCGCGACCATGCTCGAGGGCCGTGCCGCAACCCTGGCGGCAGGCCTCGAGCCCCTGGAACTCGAAGCCAAGGAAGGTCTCGCGCTCCTGAACGGCACGCAGCTCTCGCTGGCGCTGGCACTGGAGGGGCTCTTCCAGGGGGAGCGCCTGCTCGATGCGTCGATCGTCGCAGGGGCGCTCACGGTCGAGGGCCTCGCGGGCAGCCACGCCCCGTTCGACGCACGCATCCAGGACGCGAGCCGGCTGCCGGGACAGGTCAAGGTCGCGGAAAGACTGCGCCGCCTGCTGACCGACAGCGAGATCCGGCGCAGCCACGAGGACTGCGAGCGGGTGCAGGACCCCTACGCCGTGCGCTGCATGCCGCAGGTGTTCGGCGCCGTCGAGCACACGCTCGGCCATGCGCGGGACGTGCTCGGCGCCGCCGTGAACGGCGTGTCCGACAACCCGCTCATCTTCGGCGACGACATTCTTTCCGGTGGCAACTTCCACGCCGAGCCCATCGGTTTCGTGAGCGACTTCCTCGCCATCGCGGTCGCGGAGCTCGCGAGCATCGCTGAGCGGCGCATCGACCTGCTTGACCGGCGCGTGAACCCGAACCTGAACATGTTCCTCGCGACGGAGCCGGGGCTGGAGTCCGGCTTCATGATGGCTCACGTCACCGCGGCGGCGCTCGTCTCGGAGAACAAGACCTACGCCCACCCCGCCTCGGTGGACAGCCTGCCCACGTCGGCCGGCCAGGAAGACCACGTGAGCATGGCGCCCTGGGCCGGCCGCAAGCTGCTCGAGATCTGCGCCAACACCGCGACCGTACTCGGCATCGAACTCCTCGCGGCGTCGCACGCCATCGACGGAATGCGCCCGTTGACCACGACACCCGAACTGCAGCGAGTCCACGCGCAGGTGCGCGAGCAGGTGCCGTACCGCGCCCACGACCACCGGCTCGACCGGGACATCGAGGCCCTCGCCCTGCTGGTGCGCAGCGGCGAACTCTCCCGCCTGATCGCGTAAGACGCCGTGCGCGGCGTCGCGATCACCCTCGCCTGCTTCGCCCTGATCGCGGTCCTGCTGGCGTGGAGCCGCTGGATTGCCCGGCGGCGTCTCGCGTCGCTGGGCCACGCCATCCTGGCCGGCGCCTGCGCGGTCGTTGCGGCTTTCCTGTGGGTCGTGACCGATGACCTCGCCGGCTTCGACCCGGTCCGGCCCGGCGTGGCGATCGCCGAACTCCACTTCGACGCGACCGGCCCTGGAGACTACCGCGCAACCTTGATTCGCCTGCCCATGGGCGGCGTCCAGGTCTTCGCGATGCCCGGCGAGCGCTGGCGCATCGAAGCGAGGACACTCCAGTGGACGGGTCTCGCCCGCAGCCTCGGGGCCCGGCCCGTCTATCGTCTCCAGCAACTCGAGTCCAGCCCGGCCGCCGGGACCTCCGCGCCCCCCGCCGGGCGGCGCTACGCGCTGACGGACGTCGCGGGGGTGGATGTCTGGGCCCGGGTGCGCTCGAGCGCGCTCGGGTCCCGCTACGCCAGGGCCGGCGTCGCCGAGGTGCCGTGGCAGCCGATGACGGATGGGGCCGAATTCACCGTCACCATCGAGGGCGACCGGCTGCTGATCGAGCGGATCGACGCCTCCGACCGGGTACTCGCGCCGCTGCCTCGCTGAGCGCGTGCCGGGTCCCGCGGCTTCCGCTACACTCGGGCCGGGACTCTTTTCCGCGGATGCTGCCACATGTCAGTCCACGTCGACTCGAGCGGCCGCCTGCACCATGACCAGGAGCGCAGCCTCGCGCTCAACTGCCCGCACTGCCAGGTCTTTTCGCACATCACGGCGGTGTCGGTGCCACAGTACTCCGAGCTGGTGGCGAACCGACCGAGCCAGGTCGGCATCGTCTACCGCTGCGACTCCTGCAATGCGCCGGTCTTCCTGCGCTTCGCCGTGAAGATGTACGGCGCGAACCGGGTCGAGCTCGCCAACAACTTCGTGGAACTCGAGCGGGCGCGGGAGAAGTTCAACTTCACGTACCTGCCCGAGGAGAGCGAGAAGCTGTTCCGCGAGGCGCTCGGCTGCTATTCGGCCGGGCACTTCAACGCGTTCGCCTCGATGTGCCGGCGCACGGCGCAGGTGGTGTTCGGCGACCTCGGCGAGAACGGCCGACTGCGGATCTTCAACCAGATCAACGAAGCGCGCGAGATGGCGGAGATCGACAGCGACACCTTCGCCGTCGTGAAGAAAGTGCTGTTCGGCTCGGACGGCGACGTTGCGCCCGCGATGCCGGAGATCGGCGCCTACGAGTCGAGCGTCCTGCTCGAACTCGTCAAGGACATGCTCTACCAGGCGTACGTCCGCAAGGGCAAGCTGCAGCAGGCGATGATGGTCCGCCGGTTCTTCGCCGAAGAGACCCTCGACAAGATCACGCCGATCGGCCGCGCCGCCGGCGCGGAGTAGACGCTCCACCGACGCCCGGGCTTGATGCGACTGGACTGCTCCAGCCTGCGCCCGGTTTGGCGCATCAGGCGTCTGCCCGCGGGGACGCCGTAAACCCATCCCTGGGGGCTCGTACCCTAAAGGGCATAAACGCGCGGCATCCCTGCCGCGCGACGCCCCGCGGGCAGACACCTGATCCGCCCACCGGGCGTGCGGTACATCCCACCAACTGCGACAGATGCCACGGCGCAAGGCCGCCCTCTGTCCCGACCGCGTTTCTGAAACCGTGCGCCGCATGGACGCGGCGCACGGAGCCCCCAGGGATGGGTTCACGGCGTTTTCGGGAACGCGGTCGGGACAGAGGGCGGCCGGGCCCCTGCGCAATGGCGCGTTGCCCCGATATCGGTGGCGAACGCGGGCCTCGCTCAGCCGACCCAGACGCGCGCGTTGCGGAACATCCGCATCCACCCGCTGTCCTCGCCCCAGTCCTCCGGATGCCAGGAGTTCTGCACCGTGCGGAACACGCGTTCCGGATGCGGCATGAGAATCGTCGCGCGCCCATCGCTGCTGGTGAGCCCGGTGATGCCGCCGGGCGAGCCGTTCGGGTTTGCCGGGTACGTCACCGTCGGTCGATCGTGGTTGTCGACGAAGCGCAGGCTCACGAGGCCCGTACCGAAGCACGCGTCCGATGCAGCGGAGTCCACGAACTCGGCGCGGCCCTCGCCGTGCGCGACCGCGATGGGCATGACCGAGCCGGCCATGCCTGCGAGGAAGATCGACGGCGACGGCAGCACCTCGACCAGCCCGACGCGACCCTCGAACTGTTCGGAGCGGTTGCGAACGAATCGCGGCCAGTGCGATGCACCCGGCACCAGCGCCTTGAGCGCCGCCATCATCTGGCAACCGTTGCACACGCCGAGCGTGAAACTGTCCTCGCGCGCGAAGAACGCCTCGAACTGCGCGCGCAGCATCGGGTTGAACAGGATGGACTTGGCCCAGCCCTCGCCCGCGCCCAGCACGTCGCCGTAGGAGAAGCCGCCGCAGGCGACCAGACCCGCGAACTCGTCCAGCCGGACGCGGCCCGCGATGAGGTCGGTCATGTGCACGTCGACGGGCGCGAACCCCG
This sequence comes from uncultured Gammaproteobacteria bacterium, assembly GCA_963726665.1. Classification (GTDB taxonomy): domain Bacteria; phylum Pseudomonadota; class Gammaproteobacteria; order Steroidobacterales; family Steroidobacteraceae; genus RPQJ01. The sequence continues at coordinate 75,301 of CAVSDW010000002.1, forward strand.
AGCGGTGGAACACCGCCGCCATCTCGACCTGGCTGTTGACGCCCTGCTCTCGCAGGATCGCGACCGGAGGACGCGCGCCCCGGCCGATGAACGGAGCCGCGACGTCATGGGACGGGTCGAACGTGAGTCGTGCATGGAGCCCCGGGTCGCCCGGATCCGTGGCTCGTTCGAACTCCTCGGCGGCGCAGGCGGGGTTGTCGCGCATGGTCTGCATGCGCCAGGTGGTCTCCGACCAGGCGCGACGGAACTCCGTGCGCGACGCCGCGAGCACCGGCCGTCGATCGATACGGAACGAAATCGAGTCCTCGTCCGTCACCCGGCCGATGCCGCGGACGCAATCGCCGAGGCCCGCTTCGCGGAACTCGGCGAGGACCTGCTGCTCGGCCGCGGCCTCGACCTGCAGCACGGCGCCCAGTTCTTCGGAAAAGAGCTGCGCGACGGCGCCCATCCCGCCGGAGGCGAGATCGGCCTCGACCCCGCAACGTCCCGCGAAGGCCATTTCGCACAGGGTAACGAAGAGCCCACCGTCGGAGCGGTCGTGATAGGCAAGCACGAGTCCCGCGTCCCTGAGCCGCACGAGGGCCGCGAAGAACGCGCGCAGCAGCGAGGGATCGTCGCAATCCGGCGCCTGGGACCCTACTCGCCCATACACCTGCGCGAGGCACGAGCCGCCGAGCCGGTCGCGTCCGCGACCGAGATCCACGAGCAGCAGTCGCGTCTCGCCACGGTCGGTCCTGAGTTGCGGCGTCAGCGTGCGGCGTACGTCGCGCGCCGGCGCAAAGGCGGAGATGATGAGCGACACCGGCGCCACGACCTTGCGTACGCCGTCCGACTCCTGCCATGCGGTCTTCATCGACAGTGAGTCCTTGCCTACGGGGATCGCTATGCCGAGCGCGGGGCAGAATTCCTCGCCCACGGCCCACACCGCGTCGTAGAGGTCCGCGTCCTCGCCGGGTTCCCCGCAGGCCGCCATCCAGTTGGCCGAGAGGCGGATGTCCTCGATGCGCGCGACATCCGCAGCCGCAATGTTGGTCACGGCCTCGGCGACAGCCATCCGCGCCGCGGCGGCGGGATCGATGAGCGCGAGTGGCGTACGCTCACCCATCGCCATCGCCTCGCCGCGCGTCGAGAAATAGTCGCTCACCGTCACGGCCACGTCGCTCACCGGCACCTGCCAGGGCCCGACGAACGGATCGCGGCTGATCATGCCACCGACCGATCGATCGCCGATGGCGACCAGGAAGGTCTTGTCGGCGATGGTCGGCAGCCTGAGCAGGCGGAACGCAGCTTCGCGCGGGTCCACGTCGCTGCCGTCGAAGTCGTCCGACGCGCCGGGCAGGCGGCGCACGTCCCGGGTCATGCGCGGCGCCTTGCCGAGCAGCGTGTCGAGCGGCATCGAGACCGGCTGGTTGTCGAAGAGCGGGTCGCTCACCGAAAGCAGCCCGTCGTCCGTCACCACGCCTATGACCGCGTACGGACAGCGCTCGCGCGCGCAGAACGCGGCGAATTCCTCGAGCTGCGCCGCAGCCACGATGAGCACGTAGCGCTCCTGCGCCTCGTTGCACCAGATCTCGAGCGGCGACATTCCTGGCTCGTCGCTCGGCACCCGGCGAAGGTCGATGCGGCCGCCGCAGCCGCCGTGCGCGACCGACTCGGGCACGGCGTTCGAAAGCCCGCCCGCACCGACGTCGTGGATGAGCAGGATCGGGTTCGCCTCGCCGAGGCCCCAGCACGCGTCGATGACTTCCTGTGCGCGCCGCTGGATCTCCGGGTTGCCGCGCTGCACGGAGGCGAAGTCGAGGTCCGCGGAACTGGCGCCCGCGCCGACGGACGATGCAGCACCGCCCCCGAGGCCGATCAGCATCGCGGGCCCGCCGAGTACCACGATCCTGGCGCCGGCGACGATCGTGGACTTTTCGACGTGCTGCCGCCGGATGTTTCCGAGTCCGCCCGCGATCATGATCGGCTTGTGGTAGCCGCGCAGCGGCGAGCGCCCCTGCGCCTCGACGCGCTGCTCGAAGGTGCGGAAATAGCCGCAGATGCCCGGCCGCCCGAACTCGTTGTTGAACGACGCAGCGCCGATCGGGCCCTCGAGCATGATTGCGAGCGCCGAGACGATGCGGTCGGGCTTGCCGAGATCCTGCTCCCAGGGCTGCACGGCACCGGGAATGCGCAGGTTCGACACGGAGAAACCGACGAGCCCGGCCTTGGGCTTCGAGCCCCGGCCGGTGGCGCCCTCGTCACGGATCTCGCCGCCCGAGCCGGTCGCCGCCCCCGGGAAGGGAGAGATCGCTGTCGGATGGTTGTGCGTCTCGACCTTCATCAGGATGTCGATGGGTTCGTCCGAGCCCGCGTAGGGCCCACCGCCCGGCCTCGCGAACCAGCGCCGGCCCGGCCAGCCCTCGATCACGGCTGCGTTGTCCCGGTACGCCGACAGCACGCCCTGCGGGTTCCGCGCGTGCGTGTTGCGGATCATGCCGAACAGCGACTTTTCGCCGCGGACCCCGTCCACGATCCAGTCGGCGTTGAAGATCTTGTGACGGCAGTGCTCGGAGTTGGCCTGCGCGAACATCATGAGTTCGACGTCCGCAGGGTCGCGCCCGAGCGTGCGGAAGGCCTCGGCGAGGTAGTCGATCTCGTCGCCGGAGAGCGCGAGCCCGAGTTCCGCGTTTGCGGACTCGAGGGCCGGGCGGCCGCGAGCGAGCAGCGGCACGGTCGAGAGCGGCTTCGGCGCCGCGTGCTCGAACAGCGCTGCGGCAGCCGCGGGATCTCGCAACACGGCCTCGGTCATCCGGTCGTGGAGCGATGCCGCCGCCTCGTTCCACTCGGCCGCGGTGAGGCGACGCGGTCCGTCGAGGTAATACGCGACGCCGCGCTCGATGCGGCGCACGGCGGTGAGGCCGCACACGTGCGCGATGTCCGTCGCCTTGCTCGACCAGGGCGACACGGTGCCGATGCGCGGGACGACGAGCAGCAGTTCTCCGGCCGGCGACCCTGCCGGGGCAGTGGGGCCGTAGCGCAGGAGAGACTCGAGGATCGCCGATTCCCCGGCATCGAGGCCTCGCTCGAGGTCCACGAAGTGCACGTAGCGGGAATCCATGCGCTCGGTCGAACCGGCCCGTCCCTGGATCGAGGACAGGACTTTCGCGAGTCGGAAATCCGAGGCTGCGGGGGCGCCGCTGAGTATGAGCATGGATTCTGCCGCCGCCGGTCTGGCAGGGGCGCGGAATCATACCGGAGCGCCGGGGTACGAACCAGCGCGGGAGAACGCCGCTCAGCGGCGGGTACTGGGATCGCCCGGGGTGTAGACCGGGTAAGGAAACTGCGTGACGTTCGAGCCCTCGGCCGCCACGACCTTGCTCACCCCGCTCTTGCGGACCTCGTCGATGCGGATCACGGAGTGCAGCGGCAGGTAAGTGCGCTTTACGCCCGCGAATTCAGACTGAATGCGCTCCTCGGACGGGTCCACGACCACCGCCGATCGCTCCCCGAAGATGAGCTCCTCGACCTCCACGAACCCGAACAGCGACCCGTGCCCCACTTTCCGGGCATAGATCTCGTAAACCTTGCCCTGGTTGTGAAAAACGACCTTGAAGATGTTGCTGGCGGCCATGGTGCGCTTGCAGATGCGGGTCCGGGCATATTACAAGGAGGCCTCGACCATGGCCATCAAGCTCCGCGTCATCAGCGACCATTACCGCGAGCTCGGCGAGCACCGAACGCGCGTGTTCGGCGTGAACGGCGGATCCATCGGCCGCGCACCGGACAACGACTGGGTGCTGCCGGACCAGAAACGGCTCGTGTCCGGACACCACTGCGACATCGAGTATCGCAACGGCGGCTACTGGATCCGCGACCGCAGCACGAACGGCGTGTTCGTGAATGAGTCGGAGGATACCGTGTCGGAGACCGGGCCGATGGCCTTGCAGGACGGTGACCGCCTGCGCCTCGGCGACTACGAGATCCTGGTCAGTGTCGACGACCGGATAGATTTTCTGCCCGCCGCCTCCGAGCTGCACTCCGCAGAGAAGCACCTCGACTCAGGGCTGGGCCACAATCTCGACCTGGACAGCCTCTTCACGCCGCGCGACACGGGCGACTCGAGCTCCATCTCGATCCGCAACGCCTTCGGGCTGAAGCTTCCCAGGAAATTCCGGGAAGCCGCGGCGGCCGCGGTCCGGACGCAGGCCGGCGCTACAGCCGATCAGCCCGCGCCACCGCCTCCGAACGGGCCGATGGTCGCGGAGGAACCCGCAGCGGCCTCCTCCGTACCTGCGGAGTGGGCGCTCAAGACCCGCGCCGTCACGAAGCAGGAACTTGCCGACGCGCAGGCGCGAAGGAAGAGCCGCATCGAGGCCCGCCAGCAGACGCTGCCTTTCCACCAGCAGGCGGGCTCGTGGACCGACCTCAAGTCGGCGGTGCAGGCGTTCTGCAGGGGTGCCGGCGTCGACCCGACAACGCTGTCGCCCGAAGCGCAGGCCATGCTTCCGCTCATCGCGGGCCAGTTGCTGCGCGAGGCGGTCGTCGGACTGGCCGACCTGCAGCAGGGCCGCGCCGCGGCGGGGCCCGCAACGCCGCCCGTTGCGTCGCCCGTCGCACCAAGCAACCCGTTGCGCAATTCGACGAGCGTCGAACAGGCCCTGACGCGACTCTTCGAGGCTCACGGTCGCGCGATCGGCGGTCCCGTGGAAGCGCTGCGCGACGTGCTGCTCGAAGCCAAGGAACACGAGGCAGCGGTCGGCACGGCGGTCCGTGAAGGCCTCGCCGCGCTGCTCTCGCAGCTTGCGCCGTCCAACGTGGCCGACCAGTTCGAGCAGGGCCGCGCGCGCTCGATCGCGCCGGGACAGGACCCGCGCCCGAAATACTGGGAGCACTACAGCGAGCTTTACCGTGTCGTGACGCAGAACGGCGTCGAGGGCGTACCGCACCCGTACACGGAGGCTTTCGTCCGCGCATACGAGGCGGCCCGCGCGGAACTGTCCGCGCGACGCGGCGGTCGCAACGAGGACTGAGTCCCGAACCACCCCGCGCAGCGGTGCCGACGACCTGGATCCAGGCGGCTGCGCGAGCAGGAACAAGATGGCGGAGAGGGTGGGATTCGAACCCACGTGGGGCGATTATGCCCCCATCCGATTTCGAGTCGGCGCCGTTATGACCGCTTCGGTACCTCTCCGAGGGCCGCGTATTCTATAGGAACAATGAAAGCCTTGCTCGCACTGCTCGCGACGCTGCTGCTGGGCACCTGCTCCCAGCCGCCGCCCCTGCTGGAACAGATCATCGCGGAGGGTGAACTGCGGGTCGCAACGCGCAACAGCCCCGACACGTATTACCTCGGGAGCCACGGGCCCGAGGGGCTGGCCTACGAACTCGCGAGCCGGTTTGCGGAGAGCCTGGGGGTCTCGCTGCGCCTGTACACCGTGCGCACGCGGGAGGCCGCCATGAACGAAGTGCGGGCGGGGCGGGCCCACCTCGCAGCCGCTGGCCTGACCACGGGCATCGTGCTGCCCCAGGGCGTGACCTTCGGCCCCGGCTACCGGCTGGTCCGCGAGCACCTGGTCCAGCGGCGCGGCGCCGCCCGCCCCACCACCATGAAAGCAGCCGCGCGGGGCGGCATCGAGGTGGCCACCGGCAGCGCGCACCTGCGCACCCTCGAGGAGCTCAGGCTCAGGGAGCCTGAGCTGGCGTGGATCGAGCGCAGCGACACCGACACCGAGCAGCTGCTGAACGAGGTCTCGCGCGGCACGACCGAGTACACGCTCGCGAGTTCCACGGAATTCGCGCTCAACCGCCCGATGCACCCGGATCTCGCGATCGCGATGGACCTGTCCCCCGAGCGTGAAGTCGTCTGGGTCGTGAGCACTGCCGGGCACGACTCGAGCCTGCTCGACCGGGTCAACGCCTTCTTCATGCTGTCGCGCGCCGACGGCTCCATCGCCGTCCTGCTCGATCGCTACTACGGCAACGACGACAACTTCGACTACCTCCTGTCGCGCAACTTCATGGAGCACGTCGAGAGCCGCCTGCCCCTGTACCTGCTGTGGTTCAAGAACGCCGCGCTCCAGTACCGCGTCGACTGGCGCCTGCTCGCCGCGATGGGTTACCAGGAGTCCAAGTGGGATCCTGCGGCCGTTTCGTTTGCCGGTGCCCGCGGGCTCATGCAGATAACCGAGGACACGGCCGCGCTCATGCGCTTTCGCAACCGGCACGACCCGCAGGCCAGCATCAACGGCGGCGCAAAGTATCTCGCGCGCATGCTGGACATGGTGCCGCGCCGCATCCCCGAACCCGACCGCACGTGGTTCGCGGTCGCCGCCTACAACGTGGGCTTCGGCCACATCGAGGATGCGCGCATTCTCGCGCAGCAGATGGGACGCAGTCCCGACCGCTGGGAAGACGTGCGCACGGCGCTGCCGCTGCTGAGCCAGGAGAGGTGGTACTCGCGCACACGGCACGGCTATGCGCGAGGCTGGGAGCCGGTGCGCTACGTGGAAAACGTCCAGGCGTACCTCGACATCCTCGAGGTCGCAGGCACGGGCAACCCTGCCCCGACGGGCGCCGAGGCGAGCGACCCGTTGCAAACACCGCCCGCGCCGCGCGGGAAGTCGAGCGGACACCCGCGAGGCTGACTACCCCGCGTCCCGTGCCTCAGCGCCGCGCGGCGAAGAAATCCCTGAGCAGCGCGCCGCACTCCTCCGCCAGCAGACCGCCGCTCACCTCCATGCGGTGGTTGAGCGCCGGGTTCTGCGCCACGTTGAACACACTGCCCGCCGCACCCGCGCGCGGGTCAGTCGCACCGAAGACGAGCCGCCGGACCCTGGCGTGGACCATGGCCCCGGCACACATGGCACAGGGCTCGAGCGTCACGTAGAGCGTCGTGTCGGTCAGGCGATAGGTGCCGAGCGCCGTGCCCGCCGCGCGCAGCGCGATGATCTCGGCATGCGCGGTCGGGTCGCAGGTTCCGATCGGGCGGTTCCATCCCTCGGCGACGATCGCGCCGTCCTTCACCACGACCGCGCCCACGGGCACCTCGCCGGCCACCTGCGCGGAGCGGGCCAGTTCGAGGGCACGGGCCATGAATTCGGCGTCGAGGGGTTCCATGTCGGCAGCGGACGAGAGGTCAATGATCAGGGGGGCAGGGGAGTTCGGAAGGAAAACGCCGGCGCGCACACCTGTTACCAGACCACTACCCTATTCCATCTCCCGCTCGAGCATTCTGGCAGAGCGCTCGGCCAGCGGACAGTCATGACCGCTCACTGCGGACCTGGCCGGCGGCCACCGGCACCCGCATTCCCCAATGCCACATCGATCTCGGGCGTCGCCCACGTCAACATGGACGTCTTCGCCTTCGTCATGGCTGCCGTCGCAACCGCGCCCCCCCTGCGGACCCGCGCCCGACCCATTGGACTTCCGTCACCTTCCTCCGGGCCACTCCCGGACAAGGGAGGGCCAGTTACTTGACCTCTTCGAAGTCGTCCAACACCCAGGAGCGATCGAAGAAGGGTTCCGTCGGGCCGTAAAGCCTGAAATAGGAGAACCATGACTTGCCCGGCAGGGATTGCACCCAGTTGCTCTCCATGCCTGCTGGAGCCTTGGGACCTACGTAGAGGTCAACCGACCCGTCAGGGTTTTTCTTGAGGTTCATGCGCGAGGAGCGGTCGGCCTGTTGAGTCGGATTGTCGATAAGCGCGCGCGTGTCGGTATCGTAGACGGTCATCGACCAGAAATTCGCGACCGGCGCGTCCTTCGCGACACGGAGCCGGTAGGTCTTGCTGCCATCGAGCCAGTTGCCTGCCTTGTCCTTGTAGGTGCCGAGATAGATCTGGCCCACACCCGGCGTTGTCGTCACCATGCCCGCCGAGGTCGTCGTGGCCTCGTAGAACCAGGCCGCGCGTTCGTCGAGCTCATCGTAGTTCTCGGCCCGCTGGCTCGGGTCGAGCGCCAGGGCGAACTCCCACCGCCGGCCATCGACATAGTGCGCGGCCGGGAACTTCTTCTCGAAGTCGTTCGCTTTCGCCATCGCCTCCCCGACGACTGCGCCTTCCGTCAGGAGCTTTGCCTGACGTTCGTCGGGCTTGAACGGCTTTCCTTTCTCGATGCCAAGCGGCTTGAACATCGCCATGAAGAACCGGTCCCGCTCCTGCACGGGTTCGCGGTTGATGATGTCCGCAAGGCTCTGCCAATAGGCGAGGCCCCGCGGCTGTGTCTGTGACCACGACTTGCCCTTGACGTCGACGAACCGCACCTTGGGGGGATTGTCCTTCCGGGCCAGCGGATAGATCTTCAATGCATCGAGAAGTGCCTGCACCTTGGCGGGATCGCGCTCCAGCGCACGAAAGCCCCAGAAGACATTCGTGGTGGACGGATTGACGACGTAGTAGCCCTCGGTGTCGTCGACCTTCTGGCCAGGACCGACCAGCAGATACTTTCCGCCCTTGCCCTTGTCGGGTCCGGTCTGGCCCATGTCGACGACGGGCCGTTGCCACATGTCGTTGACGAAGCCGGCGACGCCGCCCTCCGGCATGTCGATGACGACCGGACCGGTCTCGGCAAGGTTGAAGAAGCTGATGACGTAGGGCGTCGTGGCATTGGCCGTCAGGATGCCGCGCTTGCTGACGAAGTCGTCGTAAATGACGACGTCGCCCGACCTGGCGCCGAAGATCTCCTCGTGCGCCTTCTGCCAGCTTGGCCATGCCGACGATCGGCAATGCCCAGATGTATGCCTGCGTGGCCCGCTGGAAGTCACGTTCGTCATAGAGCTTGGCGATCGTCGCGTCGGTCGGATAGCTGCCCTCAAATTCGAGGTTTCCGATTCGCGTCGAGACAGTGTCCGCGCGAACGACTGGAACAACCGCTGCATTGGCGGCGAGCGCCGCCAGAATGATCATCTGAGATTTCACCTGGATCCTCCTTCAAAGGTCGGCAGGGCTAGTGCGCTGCGGTCGGCTGCGGCGCCTGCCACTCGCCGGCCGCGAGCTTGCCCTCGGGCCCATACATCCTGAGCACCATGAAGAACGGCCCCTGCTGCGGCGTCGGAAGCCAGTTGGACTCCTTGTCGCCCCCGGGGGACTTCGATTGCAGGTAGATGTCGACCGAGCCGTCGGCGTTGGTCTTGAGCCCCTGCGTCCGGCTGCCGATTGCATAGCGCTGGATCGGGTTGTCGACGAGCAAGCGATCCGGCAGGTTGTACATGGTCATCGACCAGAAGAACTTCACCGGCGGCACCTGGTCCTTGGAGAATCGCAGCACGTAGCGCTTGCTGCCGTCGAGCGGCTGCTTGTTCGCATCCACGCTGTAGGCCGTGTAGTAGGCCTCCTCCTTCGAGTTCCCGTAGATGCCGATGGCCGCGCCGACGGCCCGTCGCATGACGTAGTCCGAGCCAAGGAACGCGCGGGTGCCGAAGAGATCGACCGAACTGGTCGTCCTGGCGAGTTCGGCCTGAAGCTGGGCCGCCCCGTCCTTGATGCCGGCCTCGATCGCGGCGCGTGTCGCCGGTTCGACCGTTGCCGGATCAAAGGCTCGCCCGGGGCCGATGCCGATCCTGGCAAAGCGCTCCATCATGGCCTTCTCGCTGTCGACCACGGGGGCAAACCGCAGCAGGAAGTTCAGGTACTCGATGAAGCCTATGGAGTTGGCGCGAGCCTCGTCCCACGCCGGAAACACGAACGTCGGCGCGGGTTGCGGAGGCTTTCCACCGGTGAACTCGCTCAGCGGCCGGATGCGATATTGCCGCTGCGTCGCAACCAGGCCGTCACGATCCGCCGGTCCGGACCAGCTCGTCCGCGTCAGGGTGCCGATGATTTCGGTCTCGGCGCGCAGCACTTTCGTGATGCCGGCCGGCGTCTCGCCCTTCCAGTTCGGGCCGACGAAGAGATAGTGACCCGCTGCGGTGCCGGTTGCCCGTGACCCGAGATAGGCGAAGTTGTGCGTGTACAGGTCGAACCACTGCTGGACGTAGTAACGGTCCGGCGACGCCGGAACGGAAACCACCATCGGCTCGGTCCGCAGGTCGAGCCAGGCCCAGGAATAGGGCGTGTCGTTGCTGGGCGTGACGATGTCCTTGTCGGCCGGCGTAAAGCCACGCGAGTAGTGACGGAAGCGGTTGAAACCACCCACATAGCCCGGGAACGAAGGGTCGGCTGCCTGCTGGAACAGCGTCTTGTAGTTGTAGAGCATCGGATAGGCATACAGGTATGCCTCGGTCGCGATTTTCTTCGCCTCGTCGGCGGACACCGTCTGCGCTTGTACGGGAGTGGCAACCGAGACTGCCAGCATGGCGGCCGCGGCCAGGACGGCAAGATGAGCGAACACTTTCCTCATGCGGTTCCCCTCCAATGGCGGCATCGACTGCGCGCTGGCCCGACACGATCCGGGCGTGGTTCGAGCTGCATTTGTCCCGTGCGGATGCGCCGGACAGGAAGCGGCTTGCTGCCGTCGACTATACGAGACGCGGCTCGGCTCGGACTATGCAGAGCGTGCCAATCAGGTCGTCCCGCCTTCCAGCGCTGCGCGAGGTCGCTGCCTCGCAAGCGTGTCGCTCGGGAACTCGCCGAAGAGAGCGCGATACCGTCGGGCCATGCGGCCCAATTCGCTGATCCCCCATTGATTGGCGATCAGCGCGACGGTGCAGGCCCGCTCCTCGTCGCTGGCGAGGTCATGCCGGATGCGGTGCAGCCGCAGGCGCATGACGTAGATTTGCGGCGTGTCGTCCAGGATCTCTGCAAAGGCGCGAAACAGAGTCCTGCGTGACGTGAGGGCGGCCTGCGCCAGCGTGTCAGGTGATATCGGCTCGGCAAGATGCTCCAGGATGTAGGCACGTGCTCGCCGGACGATCATGGCGTGTGCATCTGTGCGGCCTGCCCGATTGCCTACTCTTGGGGCGCGCCCGAGGTGGGCGATCAACGCGCGGAGCAGTTCCTGGCCGATTCGGGTCTCGCGCATCGCGTCGCGACCGCCTGCGTGGATCAGCTCGAAGGCGTGACGAAGTCGCCTGAGCACCGCGCTTGCCAGCGGCTGTGCGTGAAGCCCGGTGCCCCCGAGAACCGGCCGGTCGAGGACAAGCTCTTCGTCGGCCGCCAGCTGTTCCAGCCGGTCGAGCGAGAGCGTTGCCGTCGCGTAGAGCGAGCCTCGCGTGTAGAACGCGTCATGCTCATCGCCCGCATGAAAAACACCGACAGCGCCGGAGGCGGTTTCCTCGAGCCAGTGACGGGTGCCGCTGCCCATCCGCAGGCCGACCCCCACAGTGATCTGATCGCTTGAGAGGGGACCCCGCAGCGCCACTTGGCCGTTGATCAGGCCGCTGCAGTAGAGGACATCATCGCGTCGCGCGAACGTCAGATTGCCCGAGAGGGGGCCTGTCGACATCTGCGTCGCTTCGAGCCCAGCGCCATAGACCGCATCGCGCAGGTCTTCGATGCGGGCAATCGGAACACTTGTCCATGTTGCGTCCATGTTGCGGGCGCTCCACTGACTCCCACGCGCTAGGCCCTACGCCGACTCCGCCAACCGCGCATGATAAGTCCCCTTGTCTTGCAAGAAGTCATGCGCTGCATCCGCCTCGAGTATCCGATTCCCCTCACTCCCACTCGATCGTCGCCGGCGGCTTCCCGGAGATGTCGTAGGTGACGCGCGAGATGCCCTTGACCTCGTTGATGATGCGCCGGGCGCAGAGATCCAGGAATTCGTAGGGAAGCCGCGCCCAGCGCGCCGTCATGAAGTCCACCGTCTCGACCGCCCGCAGCGCGATCACGTAGTCGTAACGACGGCCATCGCCCATCACGCGACCGAGCGCACCGGCAGGAACACCGCGAATGCCTGGCTGGTCTTGTCGTAGAGCCCGTGCGCTCGCAGCTCGTCGATGAAGATGCGGTCGGCCTTGCGCAGCAGGTCGGCGTATTCCTGCGACACTTCCCCCAGGATGCGCACGCCAAGGCCGGGGCCCGGGAACGGGTGACGAAACACCATCTCGTGCGGCAGGCCGAGCTCGAGGCCGAGCCGCCGAACCTCGTCCTTGAAAAGTTCGCGCAGCGGCTCGACGAGCTTGAGCTTCATGTGCTCGGGCAGGCCGCCCACGTTGTGGTGCGACTTGATGACGTGCGCCTTGCCGGTCTTCGCGCCGGCCGACTCGATGACGTCGGGGTAGATCGTGCCCTGCGCGAGCCAGCGCACGCCCTCGAGCTTGTGCGACTCCTCCTCGAACACCTCGACGAACAGGCGCCCGATGATCTTGCGCTTGCGCTCGGGATCGGCCTCGCCCTTCAGCGCCCCCAGGAACCGCGCGGCCGCGTTCACGCGGATCACGCGCACGCCCATGTTGTCGCCGAGCGTGCGCATCACCTGGTCGCCCTCGCCTTCGCGAAGCAGGCCGTGGTCCACGAATACGCACGACGAGCTGGTCGCCGATGGCCTGGTGCAGGAGCGCCGCGACGACCGAGGAATCCACGCCGCCCGACAGCCCGAGCAGCACGCGGTCGCGCGCCCACCTGCTCGCGCACCCGCGCGATCGCATCCGCCGCGATGTTGCCCGGCTCCCAGCGCGCCTCGCAGCCGCAGATCTCCCTGACGAAACGCTCGATCAGCCGCTCTCCCTGCAGGGTGTGCGTCACCTCGGGATGGAACTGCACGGCGTAGAAGCGTCGCGACTCGTCCGCCATCGCGGCAAGCGGGGCGCTCGGCGTGCCAGCCACCGCGACGAACCCGGGCGGCAGTGCGTCCACGCGGTCGCCGTGGCTCATCCAGACATCGAGCACCGCGCGCCCGTCGGCGTCGGTGTGATCACGCAGGCCGTCGAACAGGCGGCACGGCGCCAGGACCGCGACCTGCGCATAGCCGAACTCGCGGTGATCGGCCGGCGTCACGCGCCCGCCGAGCTGCTGCGCCATGGTCTGCATGCCATAGCAGATGCCGAGCACGGGCACGCCCGCCTCGAAGACGCAGGGCGGCGCGCGCGGGGGCTCCGCGTCCGTGACCGACTCCGGCCCGCCGGAGAGGATCACGCCGCGGGCACCGTACGCCCTCACGTCGGCCTCGCTCATGTCCCAGGGATGGATCTCGCAGTAGACGCCCGACTCGCGCACCCGGCGCGCGATCAACTGCGTGTACTGGGCACCGAAATCGAGGATCAGGACCCGGTGCGCGTGGATGTCCGGCGGCCGGACGTTCGAGTGCTCAGCGGACACGGTAGTTCGGCGCTTCCTTCGTGATCGTCACGTCGTGAACGTGGCTCTCGCGCATGCCTGCGCCGGTGATGCGCACGAACCGGGGCACGGTGCGCATCTGCTCGATGCTGCCGCTGCCGGTGTAGCCCATCGCCGCGCGCAGTCCGCCCGTAAGCTGGTGCAGGATGGCCACGATGCTGCCCTTGTAGGGAACGCGGCCCTCGACGCCCTCCGGAACGAGCTTCTCCAGCTCCGAGGTCGTGTCCTGGAAGTAACGGTCGCGCGAGCCGTGCGCCTGCGACATCGCGCCCAGCGATCCCATGCCGCGGTACGACTTGTAGGACGCGCCCTGGTAGAGCTCGACCTCCCCGGGCGACTCCTCGGTGCCCGCAAACAGGCCGCCGATCATCACGCAGTACGCACCGGCCGCAATCGCCTTGGCCACGTCGCCCGAGAAGCGGATGCCGCCGTCGGCGATGAGCGGCACGCCATGCGACTCGAGCGCGGCCGCGACATTGGCCACGGCCGTGATCTGCGGCACTCCGACGCCCGCAACGACACGGGTCGTGCAGATCGAGCCCGGCCCGATGCCGACCTTGACCGCGTCGGCGCCAGCGTCCACCAGCGCGAGCGCGGCCTCTTTCGTGACGATGTTGCCGCCGATGACCTGCTGTGCGGGCCACTTCGCCTTGATCTTCGCGACCATCTCGATCACGCCGCGCGAGTGGCCATGGGCCGTGTCGACCACGATCACGTCCACGCCCGCCTCGCGCAGCGCCGCGACGCGGTCCAGCGTGTCCGGGCTCGTGCCGACGGCCGCACCGACGCGCAGCGCGCCGCGCTCGTCCTTGCAGGCGCGCGGGAATTCGGTGGCCTTCTGGAAGTCCTTGACCGTGATCATGCCCTTGAGGCCGAAGTCCTCGTCGATCACCAGCACCTTCTCGATGCGGTGCTTGTGCAGCAGCGCCAGCACGGTGTCCTTCGGCGAGTTCTCGCGCACCGTGACCAGCCGCTCGCGCGGCGTCATGACGGAGGACACCGGTGCGTCGAGCTTGGTCTCGAAGCGCAGGTCGCGGTGGGTGACGATGCCGACCGCCTTGCCGTCGCGCACGACCGGCACGCCGGAGATGTTCTTGGCGCGGGTGAGCTCGATCACGTCGCGGATCGTCTGGTCGGGCCGCACCGTGATCGGGTCGCGGATGATGCCACTCTCGAAGCGCTTCACCCTGGCCACGTGGCGGGCCTGGGCCTCGGCGCTCATGTTCTTGTGGATGATGCCGATGCCACCTTCCTGCGCGATGGCGATCGCGAGGCGCTGCTCCGTGACGGTGTCCATTGCGGCGGACACCAGCGGCAGGTTCAGGCGGATGCCCCGGGTGAGCTGCGTTCCGAGGCTCACCTCGTGGGGCAGGACCTCGGAAAAGGCCGGAACGAGCAGGACGTCATCGAAGGTGAGGGCTTCCTCTAGGATGCGCAGCATGGCATGTCCCGGGCTTGAAAAAGGAAGCGGGGAATTGTACCGGTCGGGAGCGCCCCGTGGAAATCCGCGTGCCGTCCCTTGTGCCCCGGGCACGGCCCGCTAAGATCACCGCCACGATGCAGGACACCTGGCTCGAAGAGAGCGCCAACCCCCCGCCCCCACGCGAGATTTTCACCGTGACCCGCCTCAATCGCGAGGCGAGGATGCTGCTGGAGCGCGGCCTTGGTACGGTGTGGCTCGAGGCTGAAATCTCCAACCTTTCGCGCCCGAACTCGGGACACTGGTATTTCACCCTCAAGGACGAGGCGGCGCAGGTCCGCTGCGCGATGTTCCGGCAGCGGAACCTGCTGGTGCGCTTCCAGGTGCGCGACGGGGCCCTGGTGCTGGCCCGGGGCCGGGTCAGCCTCTACGAGGCCCGAGGCGAGTTCCAGGTCGTCGTGGAGCACCTCGAGGAGGCAGGCGAAGGCCTCCTGCGCCGCCGCTTCGAGGAATTGAAGCAGAAGCTCGCTGCCGAGGGACTCTTCGAGGAGCGGCACAAGAAGCCCCTTCCCCGGCTGCCCCGCCGGATCGGCGTGATCACCTCGCCGACGGGAGCTGCGCTCAGGGACATCCTGCACATACTCGGCCGGCGCTTCCCCGCGGCGGCCATCCTCATTTACCCGGTCCCGGTCCAGGGCGAATCTGCCCCGCGGGAGATCGAGCAGGCGATCAGGCTCGCGGCCGCACGGAAGGACTGCGACGTGCTGATCGTCGCGCGCGGCGGCGGATCGCTCGAGGACCTCTGGGCCTTCAACGACGAGGCGGTCGCGCGCGCGATGTTCGCGTGCCCGATCCCGATCGTGAGCGGCGTGGGCCACGAAACCGACTTCACGATCGCCGACCTGGTCGCCGACCTTCGCGCGCCGACACCGAGTGGCGCGGCCGAGCGCGTCGTGCCGGATCGCGCGGAGTGGCTGCGCGCCTTCGCAACCGGGGAAAGGCGGCTGCAGCAATCGGCGCGCCGGCGTCTCGCCGACCTCGCCTCGCGGCTGCAGGTGCGCGAGGCGAGACTGGCCCGGGCGCATCCCGGCGTCCGCCTGCGCCAGCACGCACAGCGCCTGGACGAACTCGAGGCGCGGCTGAGGCTCGCCGCTGCTTCGAGGCTGGGGGGCGCGCGGAGCCGTACCGCGACGGCGGTGTCCCTGCTCCTGCGGGCCTCGCCCGCGCTGCGGGTTCAGGCCGGCCGCGTGCGCCTCGGATCCGCCTCGCGAGCGCTCGCCTCCATCGGACGCTCGCAGCTGGCCTCGGCACGCCGGCGGTTCGACCTCGCCGCGCGAACGCTGCATGCGGTGAGTCCGCTCGCCACCCTGGACCGTGGCTACGCGATCGTCGCCGACGCCGGCGGCCACGTACTCCTCGACGCAGGCTCGCTCGCGCCCGGCGACCGGGTCGAGGCGCGGCTCGCGCGCGGGCGCTTCGCTGCCACGGTCACATCGGCCACCGCAGCCGCAAACGACGACACCGGAGCCTCCGGGTGAGCGATCGGAATGCGGCCGCGGCACTGCGCGTCCGGCGCGGCGCAGTCTCGGCGGCAATGCTGGTCGTGGCGTTCACTGCAGCGAACGCCTCGGCCACCGTGGACCTGCCCCAGGAGAGACGGGTGCCCGGCGGTATCGCCATCGTCGAACTCACGGCCACCGACTCCCCGCCCGGCGAGGTGTTCTTCAACGAGCACCGCGCACCGGTGCTGCTTGCCCCACAGGGCTGGGTCGCCGTCATCGGCATCCCCCTCGACACGAAGCCGGGCCCGCACTCGGCGCTGTTCGTGCGGCGCGGCGGCGGCGCCTCGGCGCGGACCCGACGATGCGACCTCCAGGCGCTCACTCGAATTTACGGTCACGGACAAGACGTACGACGAGCAGCGCCTGCAGGTGAAGGACAAGCACAAGGTCAACCCGGACGAGCAGGACCTGGTGCGAATCGAGCGCGAGCGCAAGCGCATCGACGCGGCTCTCGGCGCCTACACGGCTGGCCGCGTCCCGGAGTTCCGCATGAACCCGCCGGTCGCCGGCGAGCGGTCGAGCAGTTTCGGCCTGCGCCGCTTCTTCAACGGCGAGGCGCGCAATCCGCACAGCGGCATGGACATCGCTGCAGCGCAGGGCACCCGGATCCGCGCACCCGCGCCGGGACGCGTGCTGGACACCGGCGATTTCTTCTTCAATGGCAACACGGTGTTCCTCGACCACGGCGAGGGTGTCGTTTCGATGTACTGCCACATGAGCCGCATCGACGTGAAGGCGGGCCAGGAGATCGCGACCGGCGACGTGCTCGGACTGGTCGGTGCGACGGGCCGGGTCACCGGGCCGCACCTGCACTGGGGCGTGGCGATCAACCGTGCGATGGTGGACCCGGCGCTGCTGCTCGCGGTGGGGAAGGAAGCGGATAGTGAGTAGCGGATAGCAGGAACGGCAGGCAGACCAATTCTTCGATCTGCTCGCACAAGTAGACGCTCGTGTCGCAGTGACCTGGCGTTGGGGCGCCCGATGCGTGATCCGTTCCGGTGCAGGCTCTCCACCGGCCACGCACCCGGTGCCTTACAATCGCAACCCGTTCCGCGGAGACTGAACCGATGTCCGAATCGGCCCACGACGAAGCCTCATTCGAACTCTACGATCTAAAGGTCGAAGTCGTGGTCCCTCCCGGCGCGAAGATCTGGTGCGGCGCCAGGCCCGGCGATCACTTCACGCTGCAGGGGGAGATGCTGCACCTGCCGCCCGGCCAGGGCATCTCCATCTATTCGCTCGCGGCCGTGTTGCCGTTGCTGGCGGCCAAGCAGCGCGTCACCGATGCCAACGACTGGATGACCAGCGATGCCGAAGTGGCGTGCCCGGACCCGAACTGCCCGTCGCGCCTGCGCATCACCCGCACCGGAAAGCGGCGATTCCGTCGCGGGGACACGACCGCTGTCCCGTTGGCATAGGCCCTCGACACGGGCTCCATGATTCCGCAGATCGATCTCGCCGCGGACTACCGCATCTCGCGCCTCATCAAGGGCGGCTGGCATCTCGCCGGTGGGCATGGGCCGGTGGACGCGGTCCGGGCGCGGCGCGACATGGCCGAGTTCGTCGAGGCCGGGTTCACCGCGTTCGACTGCGCCGACATCTACACCGGGGTCGAGGAGATGATCGGCGGCTTTCGTCGCGAGTTTCCCGAGCTGGGTCGCCGCATCCGGATCCATACCAAGTACGTGCCCGACCTCGATCGTCTCGCGGCCACGGGCGCCGCGGCGGTCGAGGCCATCATCGACCGGTCGCTCGCGAGGCTCGGCCAGGAGCGGCTCGACCTCGTGCAATTCCACTGGTGGGACTACGCGGTTCCGCGCTACGTCGACGTGGCGCTGGAACTGGCGCGGTTGCGACGCAAGGGCAAGATCGACCGCATCGGGCTCACCAACTTCGGCACGCCGCAGGTCCGCGAAATCGTCGCAGTCGGGCGTGCCGGTGTTCAGTCACCAGGTCCAGTATTCGCTGCTCGACGATCGGCCCGCGCAAGGCATGGTGCAGTGCTGCCTCGAACACGGCATCGCCTTGCTGTGCTACGGGACGGTCGCGGGAGGCTTCCTGAGCGAGCGCTGGCTTGGCGCGGCCGATGCGCCCGGGCCGTTTGAAAACCGCTCGCTCACCAAGTACCGCCTGGTCATCGAGGAGTTCGGCGGCTGGGCGCTGTTCCAGGAACTGCTGCGCACACTCAAGGCAATCGCGGACCGGCACGATTGCGACATCGCCACGGTGGCGACACGCGTGATGCTGGATCGGCAGGGTGTGGCTGCCGCGATCGTAGGCGCCACCAGCACGGCGCATCTCGGCGAGCACCGGCGGATCGGTGAGCTGCAGCTGGAACCCACGGATCTCGCGGTCATTGCCTCCGTGACGGCGCGGAGCGCAGGCCCGACGGGCGACGTCTACGAACTCGAGCGCGATCGCAGCGGTCCGCACGGGCGCATCATGAACTACACGCTCAATCGATGATGCCAATGGTCATGAATACGCTTGCGCGAGTCCCGGTTCGCTCGTCATGGCTCTGCGCCGTCGCACTGTTGTGCCTGGCGCATCCGGTTCGGGCCGAACAGCGTTCGCCATCGGCCGACGAAGCCTTCGGTGCATACATGCAAGGCGCGTACGACCGGCTGATGCAGGCAAGCCCCTCGCTGGCGACGGAGCAAGGCAGTTCCGTCGGCAACGACCGATGGGAGTCGCTCGGGGAGTCCGGTGCGGCGGCGGAGAGACTGGCGGCCCAGCAGGAATTGGCGAATCTGCGCCGCGAATTTGCCACGGCGCCCCTTGGTCCGAAGGCGCGCCTGCAATACCGCGTGTTCGAGAATTCCCAGCAACTGCTGCTCGATCGCTACGAATGGCGCAATCACCTTTATCCGCTGAACCAGATCGTCGGACCGCCGATCGACATCCCACAGGTGCTCGGCAGCCAGACCATCGAATCGGTCGCGGATGCCGAAGCGTGGTTGCGCAGGGTCGCCGCCACGCCGCAGTACCTCGGCGGACTCGCGGAGCGCCTGAACCTGCAGGTGGCGCAGGGCGTGTACCTGCCGAAGTCCGTCTATCCGATCCTGATCGACCAGGTGCGCGGCCTGCGGGACGGCATTCCCGACCAGGACGCAGCCGATGCTCACTGGTCGTCGCCGATGCTCGACGACTTCCGGGGCAAGGTGGGCGCGCTGCCGTTGCCAGCGTCGCAGAAAGATGAACTCATCGCACGTGCGCGCCACGCCCTGGTCAGCGACCTGCGTCCTGCTTACGGCCGGGTCATCGACACCCTCGAGGCCCACGCGTCCCGCACCCCGGTCGTCGGCGGGGTCTGGCAGTTGCCGCAGGGTGACGCTTTCTACGCGTTCCTCGTGCGCCAGTTCACGACGACGGACATGACGCCGGCGCAGATTCACGAACTGGGTCTGCGCGAAGTGGAGCGGACGCATCGTGAGATGGCAGCGATCATGGCGCGGGTCGGCTTCAAGGGCGACGTCAGCGCGTTCATGAAGCAGATGAAGGCCGATCCGCGCTTCTACCTCGCGGACGACGAGGCAGGCAGGGCGGCCTATCTGAATCGGGCACGCGGGATCGTCGCAGCGATGCAGGCGAAACTCCCGGCCGCCTTTCTGAAGCCGCTGCCGCTGCCGCTCGAGATCCTGCCCACGCCCGCCTACCGGGCTGCGGGCGCGCCATCCGGCTTCTATACGGCCGGCACTGCAGACGGCAGCCGGCCTGGCGTCGTGTCGGTGAACCTGACGGAACTCGGGACGCGTCCCTTGTACGACCTCGAGAGCCTGCTCTATCACGAGTCGGTGCCCGGGCATCACCTGCAGATTTCCAGCATCCTCGTGGACCCGAGCATTCCGCAACTGCGCAAGGTGGAACGCTGGTGGGAGAACTCGGCGTTCGTCGAGGGCTGGGCGCTTTACGCAGAGCGACTCGGCAAGGAAATGGGGTTCTTCCAGGATCCCTATGCCGATTTCGGCCGGCTGGCCGCAGAGTTGTGGCGCGCCACCCGGCTCGTCGTGGACAGCGGCCTGCACTACAAGCGCTGGACGCGAGATCAGGCCATCGCGTACCTCGACGAAAACACGCCGAGCCCCCACGTCACGAACGAGGGCGCCGTCGACCGCTACCTGGCCGTGCCCGGACAGGCCACGTCCTTCATGGTGGGGATGCAGCACATCCTGGCCGAGCGGGAGCGTGCGAAGCGGGCGCTGGGCGAGCGCTTCGACCTGCGCCGGTTCCACGCGGTCGTGCTGGAAAACGGCTACGTGCCCCTGTGGGCGGTGTCGGCCGAGGTCGATCGCTGGCTCGCGGACGAGGCCGCGCTGACCAGTACGACGACCAGCGCGTTGACGCCCATCGCGACGAGTCCCGAGTCCCATTCGGGGAACAGCGCGGCGGCGGCGGCTTTACCCGCGGGCAGCAGGAGCGTGCAGTAACCCGCGACCAGGCCGGCGAGCACGCCGGCGGCGTTCGCTCGCCGCCAGAGGAATCCGAGGAAGACGCCGGGCGCCAGCATGCCGATGGCCGCGTACGCCGACAGTCCGACGGCGACGAGCGATTCGTTGGATGTCAACGTGAGCCACACCGCGATGGCGGCGAATACGACCATGGCCGCGCGGGCGACCCACACCTGCGCGACCTCACCCAGTTGCGGACGCA
Source organism: uncultured Gammaproteobacteria bacterium (assembly GCA_963726665.1). Classification (GTDB taxonomy): domain Bacteria; phylum Pseudomonadota; class Gammaproteobacteria; order Steroidobacterales; family Steroidobacteraceae; genus RPQJ01. The sequence continues at coordinate 96,126 of CAVSDW010000002.1, forward strand.
TGGGCAGCACGACGTTGCGGCCGAAGATCGAGGCGGCGGCGAGCAACAGGATCGAGCCCGGCACCAGCGCCAGCAGGCACACCGTGCCTGCCAGCAAACCGACAGCCCACGGCGGGTACCGGTCGGCCACGAACTGCAGCAGCACAGCGTTGAGGTTGCCACCCTCCGGCTGCGTGCCCGCGAGCAGCGCCGCGAAGCCGAGCAACAGGATGAAGAAATAGCTGAGCGAGTAGAGCGGCTGCCAGATCGCGTTGCGCCGGATCGTGTTCGCATCGCGGGCCGAGAAGCACAGCTGGAACATGTGCGGGAAGATCCAGGTGCCGAGCGCGACGTTCAGGGCGGCCGTGACCAGCCACGTGTTGCTGAGTCCGGCCTGCGCCTGCAACCCCGGAAACCGGCCGATCCCGGGGTGCAGTTCCTGTACGCGACGGAACACGTCGAGCATGGATGAGGCGCCCACCTTGTCCGCAACCGTGACGCTCAGCATCACTACGAGCGCGATCATCAGCACGTCCTTCACGCCGGCCGCGAAGGCGGCGGATCGCAGACCCGCGACGTAGACAAATGCAAGCATCGCGATGGCGGCCAGGACGGCAGCCTGCGGTGCGCTGAGTGCGGAACCGAGCGTCAGGCGGAACACCAGGGTCAGCGCCGTCAGCTGGATCTGCACGTACACGATCAGCGCCGCGATGCCCGCAATGCCGACGATGACGCCGAGCCAGGGCGCACGGTAATGCAGGCTGAAGAAATCCGCCTGCGTGACGAGGCCGTACCGCTTGCCGGCCCGCCAGATCTGCGGCATCAGCCAGTAGCCCAGGGCGCAGGCCAGCGAGACCGACGTGAAGGCGAGATAGGCCGGTGCGCCGAATGCCCAGGCATAGCCCGAAATGCCGAGCACGGCGAAAGTCGTGTAGATCTCGCCCGCATTGACGAACCAGAAGATCCAGGCGCCGAAGCGGCGGCCGCCCACGGCCCATTCGTCCATGGTCGTGGCACGGGCCGATCGAAAGCGCGCAAAGACAAGCGCCGCCACGACCGTGCCGAAGACGATCGCGACGCAGATCGCAAGGGGCAGGCCCAGTGTCATGGCGAATCGTCGGACGACGCCTTGCGGCGGTCGATCCGATAGACGATCGCGATGCACCCGGTCGTGAGCAGGATGCCGATCATCTGCCACACCATCGGGAAAGGCAGGCCGAATGGCTGCGCGACGACGTCATTGACGAGCGGCGCGAGCGCCACCTGCCACGCGAACGGCACGAGCAGCAGCCAGCGGTGACGGTTCGAACCGCTCATGCGGCGGCGGTACAGCACCACGAGCGCACCTTGCGCTCGAGGACCGCCAGGGGCAGGCCGCCCGTGTCGAGGACCTGCTCGTGGAAGTCCTTCACGTCGAAGCGGCTGCCGAGTCTGCTCGCCGCTTCCTCGCGCAGCGCCTTGATGCGCAGCTCGCCGGTCTTGTAGGCGCAGGCCTGCCCGGGCCAGGCGATGTAGCGATCGATCTCCACTTCTACGTCGTGTTGCGCCATGGAAGTGTTGGCCAGCATGTAGTCGATGGCCTGCTGGCGCGTCCACCGCTGCGCGTGCATGCCGGTGTCCACCACGAGCCGCACGGCGCGCAGCATTTCCATGTCGAGGTGGCCGAACAACTGGTACGGATCGGTGAACAAGCCCAGCTCCGGCCCGAGCGACTCGCTGTAGAGGCCCCAGCCCTCTGCGTAGGCGGTGGGACTGCCGTAGCGCAGGTTGTCCGGGAGCGAGTCGTCTTCGAGCGCGAGCGTGATCTGGTAGTGGTGCCCAGGGATGCCTTCGTGCAGCGTCAGCGTCTCGAGCGTCGGGATCGGCCGCGTATTCAGCATCGCCATGTTGAACCACAGCACGCCGGGCGACTCGCCGTCCGGCGGGCCCGGGCGGTAGTAGCCGGTGCCGCGCTGGCCGCCGATCGCCGGCAGCGCCCGTACCTCGAACGGTGCCCTGGGCTTTCGCGCGAACAGGCGCGGCATGCCGGCCCAGATGCGCTGCTCGATCTCGGCAAAGCGAGCCAGCAGCTCCGCCGGTTTCGTGTAGTAGAACTGCGGATCCTTGCGGATAAACTCGAAGAACGAAGGCAGGTCGCCCTTGAACCCGACCTCGGCACGCGTCGCTTCCATGCTCGATCGAATGCGCGCCACCTCGGCGAGGCCGGTCGCATGCAGCTGCTCGGCGCTCACGTCCACCGTCGTGTGGTAGCGCAATTCGTTCGCGTAGAGCGCCGGCCCGTCCCGCATCGCCCAGCGACCGGGCGCGTCCGTCGCCTTGGGGACGTAGTCCTGCCGGAGGAAAGTCGCCAGCCGGCGGTAGGCGGGTAGTACTTCAGCGTCGACGGCGCGGGCATAGCGTGCGGTGAAACGCGAGCGCTGTTCGGCAGTCAGGCTTTCCGGAAACTTCCGGGTCGCCGCGAGGAACGGGGAGTCGGCGCTCGGCACGGCGAGCATCGCTTCAGCCTGTGCGGCGACTTTCTCGGCCACGACGCGCGGTTGCACGAATCCGAGTTGCAGCCCCTCCCGCGCGCGGCGTGCGAGGGTATCGAGGTACCCGCCGAAACCGTGCAGGCGTTCGAGCCCGATTTCGTAGTCGTCAGCGGTCGCGAAAGGCGCTCCGGCGCCGGACACGTAGTCCGGCAATTCGACGTGCAGGCCGCCACTGGGGTCCAGCGGGACTCGCTGCTTCAGCTGCGCCATGCCGGCCTGGTACGACTGGACGCGTTGCTCCGCGTTGTATTGAAGCACGTCGTAGGCGATCTGATCTGTCAGGGGCAACGCCGGACGAGCGATCGACGCGAGCCCGGCGAGGTCGCGCACGGCGTTGGTCAGGCCCGCGGCGAAGGCCGGGTCTCCGAGCGGATCGACGAAAGCCGCGGTACCACGCGGCGGCGGCGTTCTCGGCAGCGGGTCGAGCGCATTGCTCGCCGCTTCGCTCTCGGCGATGAGGTTGCGCAGGCGCTGCGATGCCGTCTCGGGTCCGGCCGCGAAGGCCAGGTACGGCAGCCAAGGCAGGGCCAGCGAACCCGCCAGGACCTGCAGCGTACGGCGGCGACCGGGCAGTGTGTCCATGCCGCGATGATGCCGAAAAATTCGACGGCGTGTGCCGTCCTGCGTTCGGCACGAAGCGCGATCCGCTATCCGAGTCTCACTAGCCGCTGAGCGGTGGTCACGAACCGCTCTGCGCGGCTCGCCCCTCGATCCCCTTCACGAACCCGCCGATTGCGGGCTCGAACCTCGCGAGGTCGCTCAGGAACGCGTCGTGGCCCTGCAGCGAGGGGAAGGCGTGGAATTCGACGTGCCCGCCCGCGGCTCGCAGATGCTCCGCAATCTCACGTTGCTGCGCGACGGGAAAGAGCATGTCGGTCTCGACGCCGATTACCAGCGAGCGCCTGACCCCGAAGCGGCCGAACGCCGCTTCGAGCGATCCGCCACCGTGGTCGGCGAGGTCGAACTGGTCCATCGCGCGGGAGAGATAGAGGTAGGCGTTTGCGTCGAACAGGTCGGCAAAGCGCAGCGCCTGGTGCTCGAGATAGGCCTCGACCTCGAACTGGGGCCGGAAATCGCCCGACAATCCGGCGGTCTCGGGCACGCGCCTTCGGCCGAACCGCTCGTCCCATTCCTGCGGCGAGCGGTAGGTGATGGTTCCGAGCTTGCGCGCGAGGCGCAATCCGAGGCGTGGCCCCCGGCCAGGCTCGTAGTTTCCGCCGCGCCAGGACGGGTCACCGCGCACCATCTCCCGCTGCAGGGAGCGCAGCGCGATCGCGAATGGCGTGGCGTGCGCCGCGCCCGAGATGGTCACGAGGTTTTCGACCTCGGCCGGGTACAGCGCGCAATAGGCGAGCACGACCATGCCGCCCAGCGACGGCCCGATCAAGGCTGCGACGCGCTCGATGCCGAGCGTACGCAGGGCCTCGCGACCGGCCGCCGCGATGTCCTCGACCGTGATCTCCGGGAAACCGATGCCGTACGGGCGGCCAGTCACCGGGTCCACGGACGCCGGGCTCGAAGAGCCGAAAGGGCTCCCGAGCGAATTGATGCACACGACGAAGAACCGGCGGGTGTCGACCGGCCGACCCTCGCCGATCATGGTCTCCCACCAGCCCGGCCGGGGATCGGCCGGCGAGGACGCGGCATGTGCCGAGGGCGAAAGGCCGGTGAAGATGACGATCGCGTTGTCGCGTGCGGCGTTCAGCCGGCCCCAGCACTCGTAGGCGATGACCGGGCGCTCGACGACCCCGCCGCGGTACAGGCGAAGCGGTGCCGGCAGCTCCGCGAACCTGCGTGCTGGCAGGTCGGCAGCGGTCGAAGTCGCAGGCGTACGCGCGAGTGCCATGGCCATGCAGGCAGTCTATGCCCGGCTCCCCTCCAAACAAGTGCGAGAGGATAGCGCGTCAGAAGCGCTGGTTATTAGATTCGTGGCGTGGGTCAGCGCTTGCCGGTCCCGGCGCGCCGGTTCTTGATCAGGCGGACTCGCTTGCGCTGCTGGCGCGGGGACAGCTCGTTGCGCCGCCCGGAATACGGGTTGTCGTCGGTGCGGAACTCGATGCGCATGGGCGTGCCCTTCAGCCGGAAGGTGTGGCGGAAGTGGTTTTCGAGGTAACGCCGGTAGGTGTCCGGGACGTGCTGCGTCTGGTTCCCGTGGATCACCACGATCGGCGGGTTGCGGCCGCCCTGGTGGGCGTAACGCAGCTTGATCCGGCGGCCGCGGACCAGCGGGGGCTGGTGCATGGTGATGGCCTGCTCGAGCGCGCGGGTCAGTTCCTTGGTCGGCAGTTCCTTCATGGCCGCCCGGTAGGCCATGCGCACCGAGCCCATGAGATCGCCCACGCCCGTGCCGTGCAGCGCCGAGATGAAGTGCACCGGCGCGTACGCGAGGAAATCGAGCCGCAGGTCCAGGCCGTCCCGGATCGCATCGCGCTGCGAGGGGTCGATCCCATCCCACTTGTTGACCGCGATCACGAGCGCCCGTCCCTGCTCGTTGATCAGCCCGAGCAGGCTCGCGTCCTGCTCGGCGATCGTGTCGTGCGCGTCGACCACGCCGATCACGACGTTGGCCTCCTCGATGGCCTGCAGCGTCTTGACGATGCTGAACTTCTCGATCGTGTCGCTCACCCGGGCACGCCGCCGCACACCGGCGGTGTCGATCAGGGTGTACCTCTGGCCGTCGCGCTCGAAGGGCACGAAGACCGTGTCACGCGTCGTCCCCGGCTGGTCGAAGGTGACGAGCCGCTCCTCGCCCAGCAACCGGTTGATCAGCGTGGACTTGCCCACGTTCGGACGCCCGACCACCGCCACGCGGATCTCGCCCTCGCCGGCCGCAACCTCGCCAGGCTGCTCCTGCGCCACCCCCACCCCGTCGAGCGCGAGTTCGAGCAGATCCTCGATACCCTGCTTGTGCGTGGCCGAAATCGCCGCCGGCACACCGAAACCGAGCTGGTGAAAATCGGCACCGGCGATGTCCGGGTCGAGCGACTCGGACTTGTTTGCGACGACGATGACGGATTTTCCGCTGCGCCGCAGGATGTTCGCGACGTGGATGTCGGCTGGCACGCAGCCTTGCCGCACGTCGACGATCAGCAGCACCCGATCCGCCTCCTCGACCGCCTTCAGCGTCTGCTCGGCCATCTGGCGTTCGACGCCCTGGGAGACCTCGACCAGGCCGCCGGTGTCCACCACGACGCAGGGTCGGGGCCCGACTCGCGCGTACCCGTACTTGCGGTCCCGCGTGAGGCCGGGCACGTCTGCGACCAGCGCATCGCGCGTGCGAGTCAGCGCATTGAAGAGCGTGGACTTGCCGACGTTGGGGCGCCCGACCAGGGCGACGACGGGTAGCACGTCAGCTTCCCTTGGCGCCCCCGGAGCTGAACGCCTCGAGGTGACCGCCCTCGTCGATCACGAAGATGCGCCCGCCCATCACCAGCGGCGGAGCCGCGATGCGCGTGTCGCCGGGGCGTTCACGCGCGACGAACGTGCCGGAACTGCGGTCGAGCCAGTGCAGGTAGCCCTCGAAATCGCCGACGACGACGGCGCTGCCGTCCACGGCCGGGGGGCTGAGCCCGCGGCGCGCGAGGCCTTTCTGCTGCCAGACGACGGTGCCATCGCGGCGACGCAGCGCCACGACTTCGCCGTCGGAGGTGGAGACGTAGACCTGGTCGTCATCGATGGCGAGCCCGCGGTAGCTCGACATTTCGCGAGACCACCACAGCTGCCCGGTGTCGAGCGCGATCATCGCGACCCGGCCCTGGTAGCCGACGGCGTAGACGTCCTTGCCCGAGACCTGCACGGCGGAATCCACGTCCGAGAGGCGCTCGAGTTCCGTACGGCCATGCGGAGTCGTGAGTTGCGCCTGCCAGAGGATCTCGCCCTTGGCCAGCGTCACGGCCATGATCTTGCCGGTGTCGAATCCGGCGACGACCGTGTCGCCGCCGGCCGCAACCGGCGTGGCCGTTCCGCGCAGCGACAGGCGGGGCACGACGTCCTCGACCAGCCATTCTTCCTTGCCGTCGCTCGCCGAGAGCGAGCGCAGCCTGCCTTCCACCGAGCGCACGATCACGTGATCCCCGTCGACCAATGGCGGCGCGAGGATTTCACCCGGGATGCGCGCCTTCCAGCGCTGCTTGCCGGTCGCCGCGTCGAGCGCGACGAGGTCGCCATCGCTGGTGCCGACCACGACCATGCCCGAACCGACTCCCGGTCCAGCCGAAAGCTCGAGTTCCGTGTCTGTCTTCCATTTCTGCTTGCCGGTCGCCGCGTCGAGCGCGCGGACCTTGCCGTCCCGCCCGGCTGCGTACACCGTGTCGCCGGATCCAGCCACGCCGAGCGTCAGGCGCAGCACTTCTCCCCCGCCGCCCATGCCCTCGGACCACAGCCGCTGCACGGGAAGCACAGCCTTGATCTCCACCAGCTCGGCCGGCGGCTCGACGGTCGTGTCCTTGTTGCAGGCCGTGAGCGCGGCAAGCAGCGCAAGCGCGGCGATCGGGCGTGCGTGTGTCATTTCAGCGGCGCCGCGCTGGCGGCGCTCGGGCCGGGCGCCGTGGCTGCGGCCGGCAGCGCGTCTCGCTTGAGCTCGACGTACGGGCGGTCGAGGCCGGCCTCCGCGTTCTGCGACGCGAGCGCCTCGTCGTACTCCCGCCGCGCAGAGGCGGCATCGCCCTTGCCGAGGTACGCGTCACCGCGCAGGTCGTGATACAGGGCCGCGTAGGATCCCGCGTCCGCGACGCCGAGCAACGCCAGCGCGTCGTCGTACTTGGCCTGCTCGATCAGGACCCGCGCGAGGCGCGAGCGGGCGACCGAGCGGAGCTCCGCGTCCTTGGAGCCGTCCATCACCAGGCGCAGGTGCCGCGCCGCATCTTCGAGCTTGCGCTGTTCGACGGCCATGCGCGCCAGCGCAAGGTCCGACTGGTCGGCGTAAGGAGACGTGGGGTGTTCGTCGCGAAGCGCCTTGGCTTCGACCACGGCCTGGTCGAACTTGTCCTGGCCCAGGGCCGTGATCACCGCCTGGTAGGCGGCGATGTCGTGCTCGGCCTGCGCCATCCGGCTGTTCTGCCAGTACTGCCAGCCCCACAGCAACGCGAGGCCGAGCGTGATGCCACCCACGATCCACAGCCAGTTCTCGCTCCACCAGCGGCGCAGTTGTTCTTCGGCTTCGTTGTCTGTCAGGTCTTCCACTTCAAGAACTCCGTCATGCCGGCCCGGCGCCTGCCGGTGCCGTGCTGATTGATGTCAACCGCGAGCGCGTCCCGCGACACGTCGCGACAATTCGGGGGCAAGGTCCGCGACCGCGACCTCCGCCTGCCCGGCCTCTTCGCGCAGGGGCTTCACGCCCACCACGCCTCGCGCGAGTTCCTCCTCACCGAGGATCACCGCGTAGCGGGCGCCGCTCCGGTCGGCCCGCTTGAGCTGCGACTTGAAACTGCCGCCGCCGCAATTCGTCTCGACACGCACTCCGGGCAGCGCGTCGCGCAGCCCTTCGGCGATCTGCAGGCCCGACGCCTCGGCCGCGGCCCCGCCGAGGACGAGATACACGTCCGCCACGGCCTCGTCACCGGCACGCCCCTGCAGGCGCAGCAGCTCCACGATTCGCTCCTCTCCCAGCGCCCAGCCGATGGCCGGCACCGCCTCCCCGCCGAGCTGCGCCACGAGACCGTCGTAGCGCCCGCCGGAGCACACGGCATCCTGCGACCCCAGGTCGGTGGTCACCCACTCGAACACGGTGCGCGAATAGTAATCGAGGCCGCGCACCAGGCGGGGATTCACGACGTATTCGATGCCGGCGGCGTCGAGCCGCGTGCGCAGGCCGTCAAAGTGCGCGGCCGACTCCGGGTCGAGGTAATCCGTCAGGACCGGCGCCCCATCGATGATCCCGCGCATCGCCGCGTTCTTGCTGTCGAGGATTCGCAGCGGATTGCCGTCGAGCCGCCGCCGACTGTCCTCGTCGAGCGCCGACGCGTGGCCGCGGAAGTATTCGACCAGCGTCTCGCGGTAGCCGCGCCGCGACTGCGGCGTCCCGAGTGAATTCAGGTTGAGCTTCAGGCCCTCGAGCCCGAGCCGCCGCCAGATTCTCGCCGACATCATGATCAGTTCGGCGTCGACGTCGGGCCCCGGGAAGCCGAGCGCCTCGGCGTCGATCTGGTGGAACTGGCGATAGCGGCCCTTCTGCGGGCGCTCGTAGCGGAACATCGGGCCGGAGCACCAGACCTTCTGTCGCTGGTTGTGCAGCAGCCCGTTGGTGATCGCGGAGCGCACGATGCCGGCCGTCGCTTCCGGCCGCAGGGTCACGGAATCACCGCCGCGGTCCTCGAAGGTGTACATCTCCTTCTCGACGATGTCGGTCATCTCGCCGATCGAGCGCTTGAAGAGCTCAGTCCGCTCGAGCAGCGGCAGGCGGATCTCACGATAGCCGTACTCTGCGAATGTCTCGCGCGCCACGCGCTCGAGCAGCTGCCAGGCCCCCGAATCGGCCGGCAGCACGTCGTTCATTCCGCGGATGGGCTGGATCGTCTCGGGCATGGGTGCTTCCCCGGCGCTCAGCGCAACGACCCGTCGGGGCCGACGCCGAACCGTGCCACGGTCTGTCCCGACGGCGGCGGCGGCATGGTCGTCCGTCGCCCATTGACCGAGAGCGCGACCCCCGGCGCATTGCCGAGCGTGACGCTGAGCGGCGCGACCCCGGACACCGTGCGCTCGAGTCCCGGCCTTGCCGAGATCGTACAGGATCGCCTTGCCCGCGCCGTCGTACACCTCGATCCAGGAGTCCGCCGCAAAATCGAACGCCAGTCCGACCTGGCCCGGCGGAACGGCCGTCGCGGCTCCCGCGCCCTGGGGCGCCGGGGAACCTTGCGCCGCGCCCTCGATCGCGCGCTGGCTGGCCGCGGCGCCCTGCCCGCTCGCCTCCCGGGCGCCCGGCAGGTGCAGTCCGTAGGCGGCCAGGTAGGCGGCAATGCCGGCGGCGACGAGAAATGCCACGGCGCCGCCCAACAGCCACGGCGACACGAAGCGACTGCGAGTCGGAGCCATCTCCTCACGCGACTTCGGCACCAGGGTGGGCTGCGCGAGCTGCTCCCTGGAGCGGTCGTAGGCGCCGAGTATCTCGTCCGCGGACAGGCCGAGCATCGACGCGTAACGCCGGAGGTGGCCCCTCACGAACACGGGAGCACCGAGCGTCGCGTAGTCGTTGGACTCGAGTGCCATGACAACCCCGGCGTCGAGGTTCAACCGCTCGGCGACCTGCTGCTCGCCGAAGCCGGCAAGCTCACGCTGCCGCCTGAGCCGGGCGCCCGGGTCCGTGGGCAGCTCGGCGATCTCTGCGTCGGGCCTGGTCACTTCGGCGCCCGCTCCGCGTCAAGCAGGGCGCTCATCTCGGGAGACATCGGATAGTCCTTCTTCAGGCGCTCCGCGTAGATCGCGGCCTGCCGGCTGTCGCCCAGGCCGCGTTCGATGCGGTAGGCGAGCCACAGCGTGGCCGCCGATATGGGCGCGGTCGCCGCATAGCGCTCGAGGAACCCCCGGGCCTGCAGGTCGTTGCCGAGCTCGTGCTCCAGGTCGGCCATCTCGAACAGCGCATCGGGCTGGTTGACCTTGTAGTTGAGCGCCTGCCGGAAATACTTCTCCGCGTCCTGCGGGCGGCCGTCGGCCCGCGCGCAACGACCTGCGTTCGAGTAGGCGATCTCGGGCGAGCGGTTCAATGGACTCGCCGCCGACTTGAGCAGCAGCTCCTCGCCGAGCTTCCTCTCGCCCTTGAGGCACAGGAACGCCGCGTAGCTGTTCATGATGTTCGGATCGTCGCGGCTCAGCTTGAGCGCTTCCTCGAAATGCGACTTGGCCTTCTTGTCGTCGCCGAGCCGGTCGTAAAGGAACGCGGCCGCGACCTGGGTGATCGCGGTGTGAGGATCCTGCTCCAGCGCCTTCTCGACTTTTTCGCGCGCGGACGTGAGGTCGCCCTGCTGGATGTAGGCGAGTGCGAGCTGGGCGTTCGCCTCGGCGGCCTTGCGCTTATCGACCTGGCTGCCCTGCTGCTGCGCAGGCGCCCCGACCGCCGCGAGGAGCAGTGCAAGCGCCGCAGCCACCGCCAACCGCCTCATGCGTGGGTCACCGATACGGGCAGCAGGTTGCGCTCGCCGAGGCGCACCGTCGTCCGGTCGTTGACACGTCCCACCAGCTGGCCGCAGGCGGCGTCGATGTCGTCGCCGCGCGTACGCCGGATCGTGGCCATGACGCCACCCTTGATCAGCAGGTCGCGGAAGCGTTCGATCGCTGCCTCCGTGGAACGGCGATAGCGGGTGTTCGGGAAGGGATTGAACGGGATCAGGTTGACCTTGGCCGGCCGGCCCCGCAGCAGCGTCGCCAGCTGCCGCGCATGCTCGGGACGGTCGTTGACGCCGTCGAGCATCACGTATTCGAACGTCACGTTGCGTGCGTTCTGCTTCTCGACGTAGTGCCAGCAGGCCTCGAGCACGCTCGCGATCGGATGCCTGCGGTTGATCGGCATCAGCTCGCTCCTGAGTTCGTCGTTCGGCGCGTGCAGCGATACCGCCAGTGCCACGTTGGTCTCGTCGGCGATGCGCATCATCTGCGGGACGAGGCCCGAGGTGCTGATGGTCACTCGCCGCCGCGACAGGTCGAGGCCGAGGTCGTCCATCATCACTTCGGCCGCGGGCACGACGTTGCGGTAGTTCATCAGCGGCTCACCCATGCCCATGAACACCACGTTGGTGATCACGCGGTCGCCGTCGGGCGAGTAGCCGAGTTCGCGGTTGGCAAGCCAAACCTGGCCGACGATCTCGGCCGTCGAGAGGTTGCGGTTGAACCCCTGCTGGCCGGTCGAGCAGAAGCCGCAGTCCATCGTGCAGCCGACCTGGCTCGAGATGCAGAGCGTCCCGCGACCAGGCTCCGGAATGAACACCATCTCGATCGCCTGCCCGCTCTCGAGGCGCAGCAGCCACTTGCGGGTGCCGTCCTGGGACGCCTGCGAGAAGATCACTTCAGGCGTCCGGATCTCGGCGATGGCCGCGAGGCGGGCTCGGAAATCACGGCCGAGGTCGGTCATCTGCTCGAAGTCGCCGACCGCCCTGCGATACATCCACTTCATGAGCTGGCGTGCACGGAACGGTTTCTCGCCCATGCCGACGGCAAACTCCTCCATCCCGGCCCTGTTGAGGCCGAGCAGGTTGGTTCTCGCCGTGTTGACCTCGCTCATGGTGGATCTGGATCTGTCCGTGCGTGGGAGGTTCCCGCTCAGCGCGGGCAGATCTCCGTCTCGGCGAAGAAATAGGCGATTTCGCGGGCCGCGTTCTCGAGGCTGTCGGAACCGTGCACCACGTTCTGCTCGATGCTGGTGGCAAGGTCGGCGCGGATGGTGCCCGGCGCGGCCTTCTTCGGATCGGTCGCGCCCATGATGTCGCGATTCTTCGCCACGGCGTTCTCGCCCTCGAGCACCTGCACCACGACCGGCCCGGAGGTCATGTACGAGACCAGGTCGCGAAAGAAGGGGCGCTCGCGGTGCACCGCGTAGAACCCCTCGGCCTCGGACTGTGTGAGCCGCCGCATGCGCGCGGCGACGATCCGGAGGCCCGCCTGCTCGAAGCGGCGATAGACCTCACCAATGACGTTCTTCTGGACTCCATCGGGCTTGACGATGGACAGGGTGCGTTCGACGGCCATGCGATTCCTCTCGACGGGGCGATTGCCCCTGCGGTGTTGATAGGGCGCCCCGGCACGCGGGACCTGCGAAAAGCAGGCCTCAAGGCGGGCCCGGAGCTCGTGATTCGAACCGCGAAGTATACCTTTGCGGACCCCGTCGAGCCAATAAATTCAGCCTGGACGGGCAGTTAGACGTTGAAGCTCTCGCCGCAGCCGCACTCGCCGCGGACGTTCGGGTTCCGGAACTTGAACGCTTCGTTCAGTCCCTGCTTCACGAAATCGATCTCGGTGCCGTCCACGTACGGCAGGCTCTCGGCGTCCACGATCACCTTGACCCCGGCATCCTCGAAGACCCTGTCCCCGGCAGCCACCTCGTCGGCGTAGTTCACGACGTAGGCGTACCCGGAACAGCCGGTCTTCTTGACTCCGAGGCGCAGGCCGACGCCGCGACCACGGTTCACGATGAAACTGCGGACTCTTTCGGCGGCGGCGGGTGTCAGTGAAACGGGCATGGTCGCACGGGTAAATGGGTGGCCGGATTCTACACGGTAGACACGGGCGAGGCCGGCCAGTTCCGGGCCGCGTCGCGCAGGGCATCCTGCACCGTGAGGAGCCGCCCGAATTTCGCGGGCGGCACCTCGAGCGCGTCGGCCGCCTCCCGCCAGTCCCAGGAGCCAAGGTCCTCGCGCGTTGCCCCGCGAAGCCGGTCGGTCACCCACGACGCTGCTGCGACCAGGTGAGGGCATCCGAAGGCCCTGAACCGGCCACGCACGATCCGCGCGGCCTCGACCTGGAATTCGAACTCGACCCGCGCGCCCTGCTCCACGTCGCCGGCGCCACCACTCGCCACGGAACTCCCTGGGGGGATGGGCGCGGCGCCAGGCAGGTCCCGCATGCGGCGACAGACTTCTGCGCTGTAGCGCGGATCGTCGTTCATGTCCGGAACCAGGCCGCCGCGGGCGCAATTTCCCGAAGCCGCGCGATCTCCGTGACGATGCGCGCGGCGGCAAACTCGATCTCCTCCTGAGTCGTGAACCGACCAAGGCTCAACCTGAGCGTGCTCTGCGCCAGGCGATCGCTGCGCCCCAGTGCGCGAAGCACGTAGGACGGTTCCGAGTGCGTGCTCGCGCAGGCCGAGCCCGAGGCGATCGCGATGTCCGAAAGGGAATGCAGCAGGCTCTCACCCTCGACCCCGTCCACGGTCACGCTGAGGATGCCGGGCGCGCGCTGCAGGGCGTGGCCGTTCAGCTCGACGCCGGGCATCGCCGCGAGCGCAGTCCAGAGTCGGTCGCGCAGCGCGGAAATCCGCGCGGCGTCCGAGTCCATCTCATCGGCGGCAATCGCGAAGGCGCGGCCCATGCCGGCAACCTGGTGCGTCGGCAGCGTGCCGGAGCGCAGGCCGCGCTCCTGCCCGCCACCGAACAGGATGGGGACGAGGCCGAGTCGCGGCTCACGGCGCACCACCAGCGCACCGACTCCCTTCGGCCCGTGGACCTTGTGGGCCGTGAGGGCAAGCAGGTCGATGCAGTCGCGCTCGACGTCGATCGGCAGCTTGCCGGCGCCCTGTGCAGCGTCTACGTGCAGCAGCACGCCACGTGCCCGGCACATTCGACCGATCGCGCCCACCTCGTTCACCACGCCGATCTCGTTCTGCACGTGCATGATCGAAACCAGTATCGTCCCGGGCCGCAGCGCGGCCTCGACCTGCGACGGCTGCACGATGCCGTCCGGACCCGGCTTGAGGTAAGTGACCTCGAAGCCCTCCCGCTCCAGCTGGCGGCAGCTGTCGAGCACGGCCGGGTGCTCGGTGCGGGAGGTCACGAGATGATTGCCCTTCGCGCGATGAAAGCGCGCGGCGCCGAAGAGCGCGAGATTGTCGGCCTCGGTGGCGCCAGACGTCCAGACGACCTGCTCCGGCGCCGCGCCGACCACGCGCGCCACCTCGGCCCGGGCCTGCTCGACTCGCGCCCGCGCGCGACGCCCCGGCTCGTGGCCCACGGACGAGGGATTCGCGAAATCTCCCTGCGGCCCGCAGCACTCGAGCATCGTCTCGACGACGCGCGGGTCCACGGGGGTGGTGGCCGCGTTGTCCAGGTAGACCGCCGTCATCGCCCCTCCTCCGTCCGCGGTGGGTGAGGCTCCCCGGCACGCCGGCGACGGCCCTGCACCGAGGTCAGGATCCCGCGCAGGATGTTGACCTCGTTCTGGTCCATGACCGCGCGGTTGAAGAGCCGCCGGATGCGAGCCATGAGGTGGCCCTCGCCGTTGCGGTCGCGGAAACCGACTTCCTCCATTACCTGTTCGAGGTGCCCGTAGAAGCGCTCCATCTCCGTCGCGCTCGCGAGCGGGATGCCGCGCGCGGCGGCGGCGGCGCCATCGTCTCGCAGCGCGAGCAGCAGTTCGTAGGCGATCACCTGCACCGCCATCGCGACATTGAGCGACGCGTAGGACTCGCCGGTCGGGATCGAGAGCAGCAGCTGGCAGCGCTCGATGTCGTCGTTCAGCAGACCCGTTCGCTCGGCTCCGAACAGCACTGCGACCGCGCCGTCCCGGGACGCGGCCGCGCACTCGCGCGCGGCCTCACGGGGCTCGACCACGCGCCACGGCAGATGCCTGGCCCTGGAGGTCGTGCCCACGATCAGCCCGCAGTCGGCGACGGCGCTCGCGACGTCCGGGTACACGACCGCGCGGTCGAGGACGTCGTCGGCCCCTGCCGCCATCACCGTGGCCTCGGTCGCCGGGAAACGCGCGGGCGCCACGAGGCGCAGGTTCGCGAATCCCATGGTCTTCATCGCGCGGGCGGCCGAGCCGATGTTGCCGGGGTGCGAGATGCCTACGAGTACGATGCTGATGGACATGCTCTGCTATTCTAGCCGTCTGCATGCAACCGCTACTCAACATCGCCGTCCGCGCCGCGCGCCGTGCCGGTGACCTCATCGTGCGCAACGTCGACCGCGTGCCGTCTCTCGGCGTGCGCTCGAAGAGCCGCAACGACTTCGTGAGCGAAATCGACCAGCTCGCGGAGCGCGACATCATCGAGACCATCCGCCGGACCCACCCGGACCACGGCTTCCTCGGCGAGGAAGGCGGCCGCAGCGGCGGCGACGAATTCGTTTGGATCATCGACCCACTGGACGGCACGACGAACTTCCTGCATGGCTTCCCGACTTTCGCGGTTTCGCTCGCCTGCGAATACCGCGGCCGGCTCGAGCACGCTGTGGTCTACGACCCCATGCGGCAGGAGCTTTTTACGGCCTCGCGGGGCGACGGGGCGCAGCGCGACGGCCGTCGGATACGGGTGAGCAAGCAGGCGGGGCTCGAAGGTGCCCTCATCGGCACCGGATTCCCTTACCGCGCCAATGCGCGCTGGATCGACGAATACCTGGCGATGCTCAAGTCCGTCATGCAGCAGACGGCTGGCGTGCGCAGGCCCGGCGCGGCGTCGCTGGACCTCGCCTACGTCGCGGCCGGCCGCATCGACGGATTCTGGGAAATCGGCCTCAACTCCTGGGACACGGCCGCCGGCACGCTCCTCATCACCGAGGCCGGCGGACACGTCGGCACGCTCTCCGGCGGCGAGTACCGCCAGGGCGGCAACATCATCGCAGGCACCCCCAAGGTCTATGAGGCCCTGGTCGAGTGCCTCAAGCCGTTCGTGCCGGAACCGCTGCGCGAGGGCTGAGGCCGGTACTATCGCGCGGGGCCGCCGTCGCGGTACATTCCGCCGGCGCCCAGCCAGGCGCGAACAACTTCAACGAACGGCAGCGGGGGATTCAATGGCACACAGCCTGTTCTCGACCAAGCCCATCGGCGAACTGCACGAAGTGAGCTCGGTCAACGAGCTGAACCGGGTACTGGACGCACGGATGCTGGTATTGATGGGTATCGGGGCCATCATCGGCACCGGCATCTTCGTGCTCACGGGCACGGCCGCCGCCAATCACGCCGGGCCCGCGCTCGTGCTGTCGTTCATCATCGCCGGCATCGGCTGCGCATTCGCGGGCCTCTGCTACGCCGAGTTCGCGGCCATGATCCCGGTCTCGGGCAGCGCGTACTCATACTCCTACGCGACGCTCGGCGAGGGTGTCGCCTGGTTCGTGGGCTGGAACCTGATCCTCGAATACCTGTTCGCGGCCGCCACCATCGCGGTCGGCTGGTCGGGCTACGTCGTGAGCCTCATGAACCAGATCGGCCTGCACCTGCCGGACGCGCTCACCAACGCGCCGTTTGCCAAGGGCGCGACGCACTGGGAACTGGTCCGCACCGGGGCGCTGATAAACCTGCCGGCGGTGCTGATCCTGTGCGTGATGTCGGCGCTGTGCTACGTCGGCATCCACCAGTCGGCACGCTTCAACGCGATCGTGGTCGCGATCAAGGTCACGGTCATCGTGCTCTTCATCGGCTTCGGTGCCTGGTACGTCCAGGGTGCGAACTGGGAGCCGTTCATCCCGCCGAACACCGGACCGGGTCATTTCGGCTGGAGCGGCGTGGTGACTGCCGCAGGCATCATATTCTTCGCCTACATCGGCTTCGACGCGGTGTCGACTGCAGCGCAGGAAGCGCGCAACCCGCAGCGCGACATGCCGATCGGCATCCTGGTCAGCCTCGCGATCTGCACGGTGCTCTACATCGGCGTGGCTGCGGTGCTGACGGGCATGGTTCCCTACCCGGAACTCAACACGCCGGCCCCCGTGGCCCTGGCGCTCGACCGGTATTCGGGCCTGAGCTGGCTCGCCGGCTGGGTGAAGCTCGGCGCGATCGCGGGCATGACCTCGACCATGCTGGTGATGCTGCTCGGCCAGCCGCGCATCTTCTACGCGATGTCCAAGGACGGCCTGCTGCCGCCGGTGTTTGCGAAAGTGCACCCGAAGTTCAGGACGCCGTCGTTTTCGACGCTGCTGACGGGAGCCGTCGCGGCTACGGTCGCCGGGCTCTTTCCGGTGACGATCCTCGGCGAGCTCGTGTCGATCGGCACGCTGATGGCCTTCATCGTGGTGTGCATCGGCGTGCTGGTGCTGCGTCGCACGCGACCGGACCTGAAGCGGCCGTTCCGCGTCAAGGCGCCGTGGTTCGTGTGTACCGCCGGCGCGCTGATCTGCGCCTACATGATGATCTCGCTGCCGGCGGACACCTGGGTGCGGCTGATCGTCTGGACGTTCTTCGGCGTGCTCGTCTACGTCTTCTACGGCCGCACGCACAGCGCGCTCGGGCGCAAGCGGGCCTAGAACCCGGGATCGCTCCCTGCGGCGATCCGGTCGCGTCGCGTCGCCCACAGCGACGCGACGATGCCCCCTGCCAGCGTACCGACGATGATGCCGAGCGACACCAGGTTCGGCACGTGGTAGGCGGACACGAGCAGCATCTTCACGCCGACGAACGCCAGGATCAGCACCAGGCTGTACTTGAGGTAGCGGAAGATCGCCATGAAGCCCGCCACGGCGAAATACAGCGATCGCAGGCCGAGGATCGCGAAGGCGTTCGACGTGAACACGAGGAACGGGTCGCGGGTGACGGCGAGGATCGCCGGGATCGAGTCGACCGCGAACACGACGTCGGTCAATTCAACGATGATCAGCGCCACGAAAAGCGGCGTCGCGTAGAGCTTGCCCGAGCGGCGCACGAAGAAGCGCGCCCGGTCGAGCTCGCTGGTCACCGGCACGAAGCGCCGCACGATCCTGGCGGGAAGGCTCGAGCCGAAGTCGCGAACCTCTTCGTCGCGCAGCATCCTGAGCGCCGAGACGATCAGCGTCGCGCCGAAGACGTAGAACATCCAGTCGAAGTGGGCAAGCAGCGCCGTTCCCGCGCCGATCATCAGGCCGCGCAGCACGATCGCCCCGACGATGCCCCAGAAGAGCACGCGGTACTGGTAGAGCAGCGGGATCTTCAGGTACGAGAAGATCAGCGCCATCACGAAGATATTGTCGACCGACAGCGACCACTCGAGCAGGTAGCCGGTGACGTACTGCACGACCGCGTCCGACCCGCGCGCGAGTTCGTCGGCAGGCACGAACCCGAACCAGCGGTACTCGTACAGGCCGTAGACGACGCCGGCGAACGAACCCGCCACGCCCACCCAGACCGCCGTCCAGAACAGCGCCTGCCGTACCGACAGCTCCGCAGACTCGCGGTGCAGGACGCTCAGGTCGAGGACCAGCAGCGCCAGGAACAGCGCGATGAACCCGCCCCAGACCAGCTCGGTCACGGCTGCTATTCCTCAGATTCTCATGCCCGGGCTTCCCGCCCTCAGGGCATGTCGTCCACGGCGTCCTTCTCCTGCTGCGCCGGCATCAGGTCGAGGGCGGTGAGCTTGAGGTCCAGCGCCAGCGCGCTCGCGATGTAGATCGACGAATAGGTGCCCACCACGATGCCGATCGTGAGTGCCACGGAGAAACCCCGCAGGATCTCGCCGCCGAAGAACAGCAGCGACAGCACCGTGAGCATCGTGGTCAGGCTGGTCATGATCGTTCGCGACAGTGTCTCGTTGATGGCCGCATCGATCACCTGCTCCGGCGTGCCCTTGCGCATCGAGAAGAACCGCTCGCGCAGCCGGTCGAAGACCACGACCGTGTCGTTGAGCGAGTAGCCGATCACCGCGAGGATCGCCGCGAGGGACGGCAGGTCGAAGGTCATCCGCGTGACCGAGAAGAAACCGAGAATGATGATCGGGTCGTGCATTGCCGCCACGATCGCGCCGACGCCCAGCTTCCACTGGAAACGCATGGCCACGTACCCGAGGATCAGCAGGAACGTGAACAGCATCGCGAGCGCGCCCTTCTCCGCGAGTTCCTGGCCCACCTGCGGCCCGACGACCTCCGTGCGCCTGCAGTTCCACCCCGGGGTTCTGCTGCTGTATCGCAGCGAGCACCTCCTGGCCGACCTTGTTCACGTCCTCGCTGCCCTTGGGCAGCAGGCGGACAAGCACGTCGCGCGACGTGCCGAAGCTCTGCACCGCCGCGTCGCCGAGCCCGGCACCAGCGAGCTCGCTGCGGACCTTCTCCAGGTCCGCGGCCTTCGGGAAGGTGAATTCCATCACCACGCCGCCCGTGAAGTCGATGCCGAAATTGAGGCCCTGCACGGCGAGCGAGGCCAGCGAGCCCAGGATCAGGATCGCGGAAACCGCGTACCACCGCCTGCGCTTGGCCATGAAGGGGTAACTGGTCTTCCGGTGAAAGAATTCCATTGCCGGGTCCTCAGATCGAGAGCGATTCCAGCTTGCGCCGGCGCCCCCATATCAGGTGGATGAGCGACCGGCTGCCGACCAGCGCGGTGAACATTGAAGTGATGATGCCGAGCGACAGCACGACCGCGAAGCCGCGCACCGGGCCCGTGCCGAAGGTGAACAGCACCACGCCGGCGATCAGTGTCGTGACGTTCGAGTCGGCGATCGAGGAGAAGGCCTTCTCGAAGCCCGCGTTGATCGCGGCGAACGGGCTGACGCCGTTGCGCAGCTCCTCGCGTATGCGCTCGAAGATCAGGATGTTGGCGTCCACGGCCATGCCGACCGTGAGCACGATACCGGCGATTCCTGGCAGAGACAGGGACGCCTGCAGCATCGACAGCAGCGCGGTGAGCAGCACGACGTTCGAGAGCAGCACGACGTCCGCGATCAGCCCGAACTTCTTGTAGTACAGCACCATGAACACGAACACCACGAGCAGCCCGATCGCAAGCGCCCGCATGCCGCGGTCGATGTTGTCCTGGCCGAGGCTCGGGCCTACGGTGCGCTGCTCCACGATGTAGAGCGGCGCGGCGAGCGACCCGGCGCGCAGCAGCAGCGCGAGCTCCCGCGCCTCGCCGGCGAGCAGCCCGGTGATCTGGAAATTGCTGCTGAACACGCCGCGAATGGTCGCGACGCTGATGACTTTCTCCTCGGTGCACTCGGCGCCCGCGCGCACGCCGTTGCAGGGCTCGGCCTCCGCCACACGCTTCTTCTCGATGAACACCACCGACATCGGCCGCCCGAGATTCTCACGCGTCGTGCGCAGCATCTCGGACGCGCCGCGCGCGTCGAGCTTGACGTACACGGCGGGCTCGCCTTCCGAGAATCCCGAGCTCGCATCCACCAGCTGCTCGCCGGAGACGATGATGTCGCGCTTGAGCAGGACCGGTTCACCCTTGCGCGAGTGGTAGAGCTTCGAGCCGAGCGGCGCACGCTTGGTGCGCTCCGCATCCGCGGCGGAGTTCTGGTCGTCCACCAGCCGGAACTCGAGCGTCGCGGTAGCGCCGAGCACGCGCAGGGCCTCGTTCGGGTCCTGCACGCCGGGCAGCTGCACGACGATGCGGTCGAGCCCCTGGCGGGCCACGATGGGCTCGGTCACGCCGAGCTCGTCCACACGGTTGCGCAGCGTGGTGATGTTCTGCTGGATCGCGAAGTCCTGCCGCTCCTTGACCTGCTCCGGCCTCACCGTCACGCTGACCGAGCCACCCTCGCCGAGCGTGTCGGTCTCGATGGCAAGGTTCGGGTCGCGCTTGCGCAGCAGCGATGCGACTTTGGACGCGTCTCCGCCCGAACGGAGCAGGATCTTCACCGTGTCCTCGCCGTTGTTCTGCATTCCGCTGAACGGGATGCGCTCGTCGCGCAGCATCGTGCGATAGTCGCGCTCCATGCTCGCCAGCAGCTGCTTCACGGCGCCCTTCACGTCCACCTCGTACATGAAGTAGACGCCGCCGCGCAGGTCGAGGCCGAGGCTCATGGGCTTCAAGCCGATGGCACGCATCCACGCCGGAGTGCGAGGCACCTGCGACAGCGCGATCAGGTAGTCGCGCGGGGCGGCTTCACGGATCGCGTCGCGGGCCTTGATCTGCTGGTCCACCGAGCCGAAGCGCAGGACCAGGCGGTCTCCCTCGCGGTAGGTGGCGTCCGCAGGGATCCCCTTGGACGCGAGGATCGCGGCCACCGCGGCCTGCGACGGATCCGTGAACGCCGTTCGGTCGTTGCGCGACAACTGCAGCGCCGGCGCCTCGCCGAACACGTTCGGCAGCGCGAGCACCAGGGCCACCAGCAAGACGATGGTGACCAGCCAGATCTTCCAGGCCGGGTAACTGTGCATGGTCGCCCCTCGGGCTCAGGCGCTCTTCAGGGTGCCCTTGGGCAGGACGCTGGTGACGGTGTGGCGCTGGATTTTCACCCGCACGCCTTCGGCCACCTCGACGGTCAGGAACTGCTCGCCGGCCTCCGTAATCCGGCCGAGGATCCCTCCGCTCGTGACGACTTCGTCGCCCGCCGCAAGGGCGGCGACCATGGCCTTGTGCTCCTTCGCGCGCTTCGTCTGCGGGCGGATGAGCAGGAAGTAGAACACGACGAAAATCAGGACCAGGGGCAGCAGCGAGGTGAACGCGTTCGGCTGCGGGCCGCCGGCGGCCTGCGCGTAGGCGCTCGGGATCAACCAATCCATCAGCGGGACTCCTGTACCAGGCCCGGTTGGGGGCCGTCAAAAAGGTTGCGGATTATACCCGAGGGTCGGCCGGGCTGTCGGCTGACGCGGTTCCCCCCTCGGGGCCCGCCAGGAATGCGGCCGCAAATCGCTGGAAAACCCCCTGTTCGATGGCCGAACGGATCCGGGCCATGAGCGTCAGGTAATAGCTCAGGTTGTGGATGGTGTTGAGCCGTGCGCCGAGGATCTCGTTGCACCGGTCCAGGTGCCGCAGGTAGGCACGGGAGTAGTTCCGGCAGGTGTAGCAGCCGCAATCCGGGTCCAGCGGACGGGTGTCGGCCTGGTGCGCGGCGTTGCGGATCTTGACCACGCCCTGGCTCGTGAAGAGGTGGCCGTTGCGCGCGTTGCGGGTCGGCATGACGCAGTCGAACATGTCCACCCCGCGCGAGACCGCATTGACGATGTCCGCGGGCGTGCCGACCCCCATCAGGTAACGCGGGTGGTCGGCGGGCAGGTGCGGCCCGAGCGCATCGAGCACGGCGTTGCGTTCCCCGGCCGGCTCGCCGACCGCGAGGCCGCCGACCGCGTAGCCGTCGAAGCCGATCCCGCGCAGGGCCTCGATGGACTCGAGCCGCAGCGGCAGGTGCGTGCCGCCCTGCACGATGCCGAAAAGTGCGTTCGGGTTGCGGAGTCCCTCGAACGCGTCGCGGCTGCGGCGCGCCCAGCGCATCGAGAGCTCCATCGAGCGGCGCGCTTCGGCCTCGCTGGCCGGGTACGGCGGGCACTCGTCGAAGACCATGACGATGTCGGAATCGAGCGCGGTCTGCACGCCGATCGAGACCTCGGGACTCAGGAACACCGGGTCGCCGTTGACGGGTGAGCGAAACCGGACACCGTCCTCGCTCAACTTGCGCAGTTCCGCCAGGCTGAAGACCTGGAAGCCGCCCGAGTCGGTGAGGATCGGGCCCGGCCAGTGCATGAAGCCGTGCAGCCCGCCGTGGGCGCGGATGACGTCGGTCCCCGGACGCAACATCAGGTGGAACGTATTGCCGAGGACGATCTGCGCGCCGAGCCCCGTCAGCTCCTCCGGCGTCATCGCCTTTACCGTGCCGTAGGTGCCCACCGGCATGAAGACCGGCGTCTCGACGATGCCGCGGCGCAGCCTGAGCCGACCGCGACGCGCCCCGCCGCTGGTGGAAACGAGGTCGAAAATCCCGGTCACCGTGCTTCCCCGAGTGCTGCGGGATCCGGCTCGACGAACATCGCGTCGCCGTAGCTGAAGAACCGGTAACCCGCGGCCACCGCATGCCGGTAGGCGCCGAGCACGTGCTGCCGGCCTGCGAATGCGCACACGAGCATGAGCAGGGTCGACTCCGGCAGGTGGAAATTCGTGACCAGCGCGTCCACCACCCGGAATCGGAAGCCGGGAGTGATGAAGAGCCTGGTGTCGCACGCGGACGGTGCCAGTTCACCTCCGGCCGCCGCGCTCTCCAGCGCGCGCACCGCGGTCGTCCCGATTGCCACGACGCGACCACCTCGCGCGCGGCAGGCCGCGACGGCCTCGCAGGTCGCGGCGGGAACGACGACACGCTCGGCGTGCATGCGGTGCAGGCCGAGGTCGTCGACCCGCACCGGCTGGAAGGTACCTGCGCCGACGTGCAGGGTCACCTGCGCGCTCGCGACCCCCGCCCGCTCGCAGGTCGCGAGGAGTTCAGCGTCGAAGTGCAGCCCCGCCGTCGGGGCCGCAACCGCTCCGGGCTCGCGCGCGTAGACCGTCTGGTAGCGCTCGCGATCCGAGTCCTCCACGGCCCGTCGCAGGTACGGCGGCAGCGGCATCTCGCCCTGGCGCTCGAAGACCGCGCCCGGGGATTCGTCGAACTCGAGCACCCAGAAATCCTCGGAACGGCCCGTGACACGCACGGTTCCGCCCCCTTCGAGGTGAATGGTGGATCCAGCCGCCGGAGGCTTGCTCGAGCGCATCTGCACGAGTGCGCTCGCACCGCCCAATACCCGCTCGAGGAGGATCTCGACGCGGCCGCCGCTGTCCTTCCGCCCGTACAGCCGGGCGGGCACGACCCGGGTGTCGTTGAACACCATGAGGTCGCCGGCACGCAGCAGTCGCGGCAGGTCCGCGAACTGACGGTCCGTCACGGCGCCGGTCCTGCCGTCGAGATGCAGAAGACGGCTGTCGCTGCGCCGCGCGGCCGGATGGCGCGCGATCAGTTCGTCAGGCAACTCGTAGTGGAAGTCCGCGCGCAGCATGGGGCGCGAATGCTAGCAGAGGGCCGATACCGAACGGCCCGCCCGGGAACGCGTCAGCCGCGAGGTTTCACTGCCGGGCGATTTTCCGCGACCCTGGGGTCGGCAGCCGCGCCGCAGGTGAGGAGCGGCGACTCCTTGAGCCACTTGCGGTCGGGGTAGTAGGCGAACAGCAGGGCCCCGCCCTTCAGCGTGTCGATCATCATGTGCGCGACTTCCTGTCGCACCGCCGGGCAACCCCAGCTTCGACCGAGCCGGCCCAGCCGCTCCGCGATCGCCTCGCTCACGTAGGGTGCGCCGTGCATGACGATGGCGCGCGACAGCGCGTTGTCGTTGAAGCCCGCGTCCAGCCCGCGCAGTCGCAGCGAATAGCCGTTGTGTCCGTAATAGGTGTCGGCCGCCTGGAAGAGGCCGAGACTCGACATCTTGCTGCCCTCGACGTTGGAGAAGCGCGCCGCAAGCTGGTCGCCGGTATTGCGCCCGTGGGCCACGAGTTCCTGGAAAAGCAGCCGGCCGTGATCCACGTCGAACACCCAGAGGCGGGGCTTGGTCGAGGGGAGCGAGTAGTCGATGACCGCGAGACGGTGGAAGCCGTCGAGCAGGCCCTGCTTGCGTGCACAGTCCGCGGCGTGGGTGGCGAGCGACAGGACTTCTGGATTTGCCGCGGGCGCGGCGGCCGCGAGTTCGGCCACAAGCCGGCCGTCCGCCCACGCGGGAACCGCGATGCAGGACAACAACAGTGCAGCCGGCCAGAAACGTCGTCGCATGCGAGCACTCTCCGTGCAATCAGCGCGTGCCGCCCGCAGGCGACGTGGTTGAGCCCTCGGACCGCGGGAACCTGGATTGGTTCCCCGGACGCCTCGATCGACCTTGCCGCCGCGATTTGACACCACTTCCGACATGCGACGCAAGTAACTGACTCACAAAGTGTTTGTTTCGCCCAGCCGTCGATCGGGTAAGCTGCGCGCTCCGCGCCGGGATGGCGGAACTGGTAGACGCAC
Source organism: uncultured Gammaproteobacteria bacterium (assembly GCA_963726665.1). GTDB lineage: Bacteria > Pseudomonadota > Gammaproteobacteria > Steroidobacterales > Steroidobacteraceae > RPQJ01. The sequence goes on from CAVSDW010000002.1 coordinate 120,921, forward strand.
CGGACTCAAAATCCGGCGGGTGGTAACTCGTGGGGGTTCGATTCCCCCTCCCGGCACCACGGAAAGTGACTAGTGATCAGGGGATAGTGGATAGTAAATCAGGCCGGAGGGCCCAGCCGCTCGGGCTTTTCACTAACCGCTAACCGCTATCCGCTTTCCTATGAATTTCTGCTCCCACTGCGGCCAGCCTGTCACGCTCGTCGTGCCCGAGGGCGACCACTTGCCCCGGCATGTGTGCGCCGCCTGCGGCACGGTGCACTACCAGAACCCGAAGATCATCGCCGGCTGCGTGCCGGAGCACGAAGGACGGATCCTGCTGTGCCGGCGCTCCATCGAGCCGCGCCTCGGTTTCTGGACGATCCCCGCGGGATTCATGGAAAACCACGAGACGACCCAGGACGCGGCGCGTCGTGAGGCCGCCGAGGAAGCGCTTGCGGAGGTCGAGATCGGCTCGCTGCTCGCGGTCGTCCACGTCCTGCACGCGAACCAGGTGCACGTCATGTTCCGCGCGCGCCTTCCCAGGCCCCATTTCGGCGTGGGACAGGAGAGCCTCGAGGTCATGCTGTGCGACGAAGCGGACATTCCGTGGAAAGACATTGCTTTCCGCAGCGTGGATTTCGCGCTGCGCCGCTACCTCGACGACCGCCGCCAGGGCGTCGAGCAGCACCACTTCACGACGCTGGACCTGACCCCGCGTGCAGCCAGCTAGGCCCGCACGTATTGCAGCGCGACAGCGCTTTGGCACAATACGCGCCCTCGTGACCGCCGCCTGGCGTGTCCGGATCTGACTCCTGGAGCCTGCCGATGACCTTTGTCGTCACCGAGAACTGCATCAAGTGCAAGTACATGGACTGCGTGGAGGTCTGCCCCGTGGACTGCTTCCACGAGGGACCGAACATGCTGGTGATCGACCCGGACGAGTGCATCGACTGCACGCTGTGCGAGCCGGAGTGCCCGGCTGAGGCGATCTTCTCCGAGGAGGAGTTGCCGGACGGCCAGCAGGCCTTCAAGGCGCTCAACGCCGAGCTGTCCAGGCAGTGGCCGGTCATCACGGAAAAGAAGGAAGCCCCCGCCGACGCCAGGGAGTGGGACGGCCGCACGGACAAGCTGCCTCTGCTCGAGCGCTGAGCAGCTTCCGGCTTCGGCAGCGCCGGATGGAAACGCGGGCTCAGCGGCCCGCGGCGCCGGACCCTTTGGTCGACTCCTGCACGAGTGCCACGAGCTGGTCGGGCGTCAGGAACCCGCCGATGTATTCGCCCGACTGGGTGTAGATCGCCGGAGTGCCCTCGAGCCCGAAGTCCTCGCCCATTGCGAATCCGGCCTTGACCACCGCGTCGCTGCACTTCTTCGACTTCACGTCCTCGCCGCGCTTGGCGCGCGTGAGCGCGTCCTTGCGGTCGGCCGAGCACCACACGGCCTGCGCCTTGGCCCACGACTCGGTGTCCGGGCCGGTACGGGGAAACAGCACGTAGCGGACCTTCACCCCGGCCTTGTTCAGTTCGGCGATCTGGCTGTGAAACTTGCGGCAATAAGCGCAATCGACGTCCGTGAAGACGGTGACGGTCATCTTCGGGTTCTGCGGGGAGAAGATGATCATCTGGTCTTCGCGCGCGGCCGCCAGGGCCTTCGCCCGGGCACCGTTGCGGCGCTCGGCGGTCAGGTTGGTCTCGCTCGCAAGGTCGTAGATGCTGCCGCTGATGAGGTACTTGCCGTCCGCGCTCACGTAAGCGATCAGGCTGCCCATGGTGACTTCGTACAGGCCCGGAATCGGCGACGCGGCGACATCGGCCGGCGTGGCCCCGGGCAACTTGGCGACGACGCGCGCACGGACGTCGGCCGGAACGGGTATGGGCGCAGCGGGCGTGGCCGGTCTGGCGGGCTTCGGAGCCGGTGGTGTCTCGGCCATGGCGCCCGCAGCGACGAGGGTGACCAGGCCCAGGGCAAGACTCTTGATGCGCATGCTGTCCATCCGTCGAAAATCGACCCGCGTGTCCCCTTAGGACCGCAGGCGCGGCAGGGGGTTCCGCCGCAAAGGCGCGGGAGTCTAGCAGAGCGCCCGTAGAGGCGGGCTCCGCGCGGCGGTCAACCCCGTGGGTGGTGCGCCGAGTGCACGTCCTTCAGGCGCTCCCTCGCGACGTGCGTGTAGATCTGCGTCGTCGAGAGGTCGCTGTGGCCCAGCAGCATCTGCACCACGCGCAGGTCCGCGCCGTGGTTCAGGAGGTGGGTGGCGAAGGCGTGCCGCAGGGTGTGCGGCGAGAGTTCCTTCTCGACGCCAGCCTTGCGCGCGTAGCGCTTGATGATGTGCCAGAACGCCTGGCGCGTCATGCGATCGCCGCGACGCGTCGGAAACAGGTAGTCGGTCTGCCGCTCGAGCAGGATTTCGACGCGCGGTCCCTGCAGGAACTGCTGGACCCACTGCACGGCCTCTTCGCCGAGCGGGATCAGCCTTTCGCGATCGCCCTTGCCGACGATGCGCAGGACGCCCTGGTTCAGGTTGACCTGCAGGAGCTTGAGGTTGACGAGTTCGGAGACCCGCAGGCCCGTGGCGTAGAGCACCTCGAGCATGGTGCGGTCGCGGTGGCCAAGCGGGTCGCCCACGGTCGGAGCGGCCAACAGGGCCTCGACTTCCTCCTCCGTGAGCGACCTCGGCAACGAACGCCCGACCTTCGGCATCGCGATCTGGGCCGTCGGGTCCTCGCGGAGCGAGCCCTCGCGAAGCATGTAGCGGTAGAAGCGGCGGAAGCTCGACAGCTGGCGGGCCGTCGAGCGCGGCTGCGCGCCCGCCTGGGTGCGCGAAGCCATGAATTCGAGGAGGTCCCCGCGCTTGGCCGAGGTGAGTTCCGTCTCGTGGATTTCCAGCCAGCGGTCGAGCGCGGTCAGGTCGGCTCGATACGCGGCAAGCGTGTTGGGCGCGAGGCCGCGCTCCATCCAGACCGCGTCGAGAAACCGGTCGATCGGGCCCGGCCCGCGCACGACTGCGCTGCCGCGCGGGGCGCGGGCGAGGACGCTGGTCTTGACTGCTGTACTCATGTGACCTCGGGACCTTTCGTGGCGCGAAGTATGCGATCCGCCCGATTCATCCCGTCGTGACAACCCTCACAGATTGGGACCCACCGTTAACATAACCGGAACCAGTTCACAGAATGTCGGCCGGTGTGCAGACTGGCCTCCCCGCCCGAGGAATCGACGCAATGTTTCGCCTGGCCGGCCGGGCGCTCCGGGCCCTGTACGGGTTCTGCGCGCTCATCGTCTTCTGCCTGCTCCTGGTGCTGGCCACCCTGCTCGCGGTGGTCCTGCCTGGCCTCGCCTTGCGCCGCCGCGTGACCCGGTCATTTGCGCGACTCTCGCTGGCGCTGTTCGGCCTGCGCGTCGCGACCTCGGGGATGTCGAACCTGCCCGCGGGCTCCTGCGTCGTCGTCGCCAATCACTCGAGCAATCTCGACGGAGTCCTGCTGCAGGCCCTCCTGCCGCCACGATTCTCGTTCGTGGTGAAGGGCGAGGCCGCGAGCCTGCCAGTCGTCGGATTCCTGCTCAATCGAATCGGAGTCGAGTTCGTGGATCGACACAGTCACGGCGGTCGCCAGCGCGGTGCGCGGCGTGTCATCCAGCGCGCGCTCGAGGGCCAGTCGCTGGTGTTCTTCCCGGAAGGGACCTTCGACGAAACGCCGGGGCTCAAGCGCTTTCACTCGGGCGCGTTCATGGCGGCCGTGCGCGGCGGCATTCCCGTGGTGCCCGCGGTCATCCGCGGCGCGCGGCGCGCGATGCCGGGCGGCGCCATCTTCCCGCGGCCGGGGCGCATCGAATTCGAGATCCTGGAACCGCTGCCGGTCGGCGGACCTGACGCCGCGGCCGAACACCTGCGCGACGAGGCACGGCGGCGCATGCTCGCGCGGCTCGATTACCCGGACCTCGCAATGCAGGCAAACAGGGCCGCAGTCGACGGAGTCGGAGTTGCGTCGGGGTCGCGCGGATGTCCCGTCCGGAGCCCCCGGGGACGTCACGCGTCCCGCCAGGTCCGGCGTCGAGCCCGCGCAGCAGCTACATGCTCCGCCGGTACTGCCCGCCGACACCGTAGAGCGCGTGCGAGATCGAGCCGAGCGACGCGAACTTGACCGTCTCCATGAGTTCGGCGAACACGTTGCCGCCGTCCGCGGCCGTCTTCTGCAGACGTGCCAGCGCCGCGGGCCGCGCTGCCGCGTTGCGCGCGAGGAAGTCGTGCACCGAGCGGACCTGGTCGGCCTTCTCTTCCTCGGTGGAGCGGATCAGTTCGGCGCCGCGGTTCTCCTCGTTGCCGTCCTGGGACCCAAGAAACGTGTTGACGCCGACCACGGGCAGCCGCCCGTCGTGCTTCAGCGTCTCGTAGTACATGCTCTCCTCCTGGATGCGGCTGCGCTGGTACATCGTCTCCATCGCGCCGAGCACGCCGCCGCGCTCCGAGATCCGGTCGAACTCGCGGTAGACCGCCTCCTCCACCACGTCCGTCAGGTCCTCGACGGCGAACGACCCCTGCCAGGGGTTCTGCGTCTTGTTGAGCCCGAGTTCCTTGTTGATGATGAGCTGGATCGCGACCGCGCGGCGCACCGACTCCTCGGTCGGCGTCGTGATCGCCTCGTCGTAGGCGTTGGTGTGCAGGCTGTTGCAGTTGTCGAAGAGCGCATAGAGCGCCTGCAGCGTGGTGCGTATGTCGTTGAACTGGATCTCGCGGGCGTGGAGGCTGCGGCCTGACGTCTGGATGTGGTACTTGAGCATCTGCGAGCGCGGTCCGCCGCGGTAGAGGTCGCGCATGGCGCGCGCCCAGATGCGCCGCGCGACGCGCCCGATCACCGCGTACTCCGGGTCCATGCCGTTCGAGAAGAAGAACGAGAGGTTCGGTGCGAAGTCGTCGATCTTCATTCCGCGCGCGAGGTAGTACTCGACGATCGTGAAACCGTTCGCCAGCGTGAACGCGAGCTGCGAGATCGGGTTCGCGCCCGCCTCGGCGATGTGGTACCCGGAGATCGACACCGAGTAGAAATTGCGGACGTTGTTGTCGCTGAAGAACTGCTGCACGTCTCCCATCATGCGCAGCGCAAACTCAGTGGAGAAGATGCAGGTGTTCTGCGCCTGGTCTTCCTTGAGGATGTCGGCCTGCACCGTGCCGCGCACCAGCGAGAGCGCCTCGGCCCGGATGCGCTCGTAGGTCTCGCGATCGACGAGCAGGTCGCCCGTAACGCCGATGAGCCCGAGCCCCGAGCCGTCGTGACCCGGCGGCAGCTCGCCCCGGTAACGCGGGCGCTCGCGGTCGCCGTACAGCGCCGCGATCCTGCGCTCTGCCGCGTCCCATTGTCCCGACTCGCGCAGGTGGCGCTCGACGCGCTGGTCGACTGCGGTGTTCATGTACATCGCGAGAATCATCGGCGCGGGACCGTTGATGGTCATGGACACCGAGGTCGTCGGCGCACAGAGGTCGAAGCCCGAGTAGAGCCTCTTCATGTCGTCCAGCGTCGCGATGGACACGCCCGAGTTGCCGATGCGGCCGTAGATGTCGGGACGCTCGTCCGGGTCCTCGCCGTAGAGCGTGGTCGAGTCGAATGCGGTCGAGAGCCGCACGGCGCCGTGGCCCGCGGCCAGGTAATGGAAGCGGCGGTTGGTTCGCTCCGGCGCGCCCTCGCCCGCGAACATCCGGATCGGGTCCTCCTCCTCGCGCCGGTACGGGTAGACGCCCGCCGTGTACGGAAAGTGCCCCGGCAGGTGCTCCTTGAGCATGAACGCGAGCAAGTCGCCCCAGTCGCGGTACTTCGGGACCGCGAGCTTCGGCACCTTGGTGTGGCTCAGCGACTCCGTGTAGTTTTCACCGCAGATCTCGCGGCCGCGTACCACGTAGGCGTACTCGGGATCGGTTGCCCCCTTCGCGATCGCGGGCCACTGCCTGAGCAGTTCCGCGGCCTGCGGGCCGACCGAGTCGAGCGCGTCGTTGTAAGCCTCGCGCAATCGCGCGAGGGAAGCGTCGGCCGGGCTCCCCGGCACCGCCTCCGGATATCGATCGAGCGGTGCCGGCAGCAACGGGTCCTCGAGCGCGCGCAGCGCCTCGTGCAGGCTGTTGGCGCGGCCCGCGGCCTGCGCGCGATGCTCGAGGTCGGTCGCGGCCCGCCGCCCGTTGGCCGCGATCTCCGCGAGGTAGCGCGTGCGGCCGGCCGGCACCAGCGAATGGCGCTCGACCAGGTCCACCGGACCCGGATCCGCGACCTGCCAGCGTTCGGGCGCACCGGATTTCGCTCCCACCCTGGCGCAGAGCGCCGCGAACAGCCGGTTCACGCCCGGGTCGTTGAAGCGGCTCGCGATGGTCGGGAAAACGGGCACCTCGGCGTCCGGAAGCTGGAAGGCGACGTGATTGCGCCGCCACTGCTTGCGCACGTCGCGCAGCGCATCCTCGGCGCCGCGCTTCTCGAACTTGTTGAGCGCGATCAGCTCCGCGAAGTCGAGCATGTCGATCTTCTCGAGCTGGCTCGCCGCGCCGTACTCGCTCGTCATGACGTAGAGGGGCACGTCGACGAGGTCCACGATCTCGGAATCACTCTGCCCGATGCCCGCGGTCTCGACCACGATCAGGTCGAAGTTCGCGTAGCGAAGAAGGTTGAGCACGTCGGCGAGCACGGCGCTGGTCGCGAGGTTCTGGCGCCTCGTCGCGAGCGAGCGCATGAATACCTGGCCCGCCGCGAGCGAGTTCATGCGGATACGGTCGCCGAGCAGCGCTCCGCCGCTGCGGCGCCGCGTCGGGTCCATTGCCACGACGGCGATGTTCCGGTCGGGGAAATGCCGCACGAATCGCATCAGGAGCTCGTCGGTCAGGCTCGACTTGCCGGCACCGCCCGTGCCGGTGATGCCGATCACGGGAGCACGGTGCTCGATGCGCGCGACGGCCTTGCGCAGCGTCTCGCGAAGTCCCGCGACCTCCTCGTCCGCCTCGAGCGCGGAAATCGTGCGTGCGATCTGCTGGTGGTCGCGCGGGCCGACCGGCCCGAAGCGAAACGCGCTGCGCTGCTGGTCCTTCACCCGGCGCACCACGTCCTCGATCATCCCGTCGAGGCCGAGCCTGCGGCCGTCCTCCGCCGAATAGATGCGCTCAACGCCGTAGGCCTCGAGTTCCTCGACCTCGTGCGGTGCGATGGTGCCGCCGCCGCCGACCACGACCCGGATGTGATCCGCGCCCTGCTCGCGAAGCATGTCCACCATGTAGCGGAAGTACTCGTTGTGGCCGCCCTGGTAGGAACTCACCGCGATGCCGTCGGCATCCTCCTGGATCGCGGCGCGCACGATGTCGGCGACGCTGCGGTTGTGCCCGAGGTGCACGACTTCGGTCCCGTGCGCCTGCAGCAGGCGGCGGATGATGTTGATCGCGGCGTCGTGCCCGTCGAAGAGCGAAGCGGCGCTGACGAAGCGCAGTGGCGCGCCCTCGTCACGGGCCGTGGGTTCGCGTTGCGCGATGCGGGTCGGCTTGCCTGCGGTCATGCGTATGCCCCGTTCAATGAGCCTGGCGCCAGAAGTCTATTCCTACTATTGAGTAGGATAATACCGGCGAGTATGATTGGGTTCCCTGTCGCCGGTCAATCGGCCGGCAGGCGGGCCCCTGAAGTGCACCGCGGGAGCCGCTCCATGCCCGAGTCCAGGAAACGCAGCCCCCCGCCCCCCGCCGCATCCGAGGGCTCCCCCTGGGCGGTCAGGCGCAGGCGCCCGCGCGACCACGACATGAAGCGCGACGCCGTCGTCCGCGCGGCAGCACAGGCGTTCAACGACCGCGGCTATCACCACGTTTCGATTGACGACATCGCTGCGGCCCTCGGCGTCACCAAGCCCACGATCTACTACTACGTCGCGAACAAGGAACAACTCCTGTTCGAGTGTTTCCGCGCGGGACTCGAGCGCATACGCGAGGCGGTGCGCGAGGCCGAGCGCCCCGACCGCCCTGCCCGCGAACGCCTGGGCGGCGTGGTGCGCGGATACGCAGAGGCAATCGCCTCGGAATACGGCTGGTGCATGGTGCGCGCTCACGAGCACGACCTCGGGCCGGAGATGGGAAGGCAGATCAACGCGCTCAAGTCGGAAATCGACCAGGGCATCCGCCGCCTGCTTCGCGAGGGGGTGGCCGACGGGTCCATCGGTCCGTGCGACCCGAAGCTCACGGCGTTCGCGATGGCGGGCTCGCTGAACTGGATCGCCCACTGGTATCGCGAAGGCCAGGCGATGACCGCCAGGCAGGTTGCAGAGGCCTTCGCGACCTTCTTCGAGAACGGACTGCTGCCGCGGCCCGCGCAGGCGGTGGGTGTACGACGCTAATCACTGTCTTGCGCTGCAAAATCAGCTCGGCTTACACTCGACCGCCGCGGCGTGACCGCCGATCCCGTTAACTGCTGCAAGCCTGCGCGAGCAGGCGGCCAGCGAAGAACAGCAAGGGGCCAACCATGAGCGAACAGGTCGTGATCCTCGGCGCGCGACGCACGCCGATCGGGGCATTCCAGGGCGCCCTCGCGGCGCTGAAGGCCGCCGACCTCGGCGCCGCCGCGGCGCGTGCGGCGGTGGCGGACTCGGGCGTTCCGCCCGACCAGCTCGACGAAGTGATCCTCGGCTGCGTCCTGCAGGCGGGCCAGGGCCAGGCGCCCGCGCGACAGGCCGCCCTCGCCGCGGGCGTTGCGCTCAGCGTCCCGGCCACGACCGTGAACAAGATGTGCGGCTCCGGCATGCAGTCGGTGATGCTCGGCGCGGATCGGATCCTCGCAGGCAGTGCCTCGGCGGTGCTCGCCGGCGGCATGGAGTCGATGACGAACGCCCCCTACCTGCTGCCGAAGGCGCGCGGCGGCTACCGGATGGGCCACGGGGAAATCCTCGACCACATGTTCTACGACGGCCTGCAGAGCCCCTGGGACGGCAAGGCCATGGGCTGCTTCGCCGACGCCACGGCGGAAAAGTACGGATTCACGCGCGAGGAGCAGGACGCCTTCGCCGCGGAATCCGTGCGTCGCGCCCAGCGGGCAGTGCGTGACGGCGACTTCGTGGCGGAGATCGCCCCGGTCCTCGTGAAGACCCGCAAGGGCGAGCAGACCATCGCGCAGGACGAAACGCCCTTCACGCTCGACATCGACAAGATCCCGGGCCTGAAGCCGGCGTTCGCGAAGAACGGCACGGTGACTGCGGCTTCGTCCTCCTCGATCTCCGACGGTGCAGCGGCGATCGTCATCGCGAACGCTTCGTCTGCGGCGTCGCGCGGACTCGCACCGCTCGCGCGCATCGTCGCCTCCGCAAGTCACGCGCAGGCCCCCGAGTGGTTCACCACCGCCCCCGCGCCGGCGATACGCAAGGCGCTCGAGCGTGCCGGCTGGAAGGTCTCCGACGTGGACCTCTTCGAGATCAACGAGGCCTTCGCCTGCGTGACCATGGCGGCGATGCGCGACCTCGGGCTGGACCACGCCCGTGTCAACGTGAACGGTGGTGCCTGCGCGCTCGGCCACCCGATCGGCGCGACCGGCGCTCGTCTCATCACGACGCTGGTGCACGCGCTCAGGAAGCGCGGCCTGCGTCGCGGCGTGGCCTCGCAGTGCATCGGCGGCGGCGAGGCTACGGCCATCGCCATCGAGATCGTCGGCTGAGGCCCCGAGCCCGCAGCCACGCACAGGCGAATCGCCAGGAACCGCGCATGCAACTCAAGGACAAGGTCGTCGTCGTGACCGGGGCCGCGCGAGGCATCGGCCGGGCCATCGCTGCCGCGTTCGCCGACCGCGGCGCCCGGGTGGCGCTGGTGGACCTGAGCCCGGCGGATCTCGAGACAGCCCGCGCCGACTTCGCCCAGCGCGGCATCGAGGTGCGGACCTACGCGGCCAATGTCGCCCGTGAAGATCAGGTGATCGCCGCCCTGGACGGCGTCCTCGCCGACTTCGGCCGGCTCGACGTGCTGGTCAACAATGCCGGCATCATCAAGGACGGGCTGCTCGTCAAGGCCAGGGACGGCGCCGTGACCGGCAAGATGGGACTCGAGCAGTGGCAGGCGGTCATCGACGTCAACCTGACCGGAGTCTTCCTCTGTGGCCGGGAGGCCGCGGAGCGCATGATCCGGCTGGGGCACGGCGGGCTCATCATCAACATCTCGAGCATCTCCAAGTGCGGTAACGCGGGCCAGACGAACTACTCCGCCGCCAAGGCCGGTGTCACCGCCATGGCCGTGGTCTGGGCGAAGGAACTCGCGCGCCATGGCATCCGCGCGGCGTCGATCGCGCCCGGATTCACGCGCACGGACCTGCTCGCAGGGATGCCGCCCGAGATGCTCGACAAGGTCACCGCGCCCGTGCCGTTGAAGCGCCTCGCCCAGCCCGAGGAGATCGCGCACACGGCCGTGTTCATCGCCGAGAACGATTACTTCACCGGGCGGGCCATCGACGTGGACGGTGGCCTTCGCCTCTGATCGCCCGACCAACGGAGGTCACGAAACATGCAGATGCAGGACGTGCGCGCCATCGTCACCGGAGGCGCATCGGGCCTCGGACTCGCGGTCGTGGAAAGCGTGATCGCCGCCGGCGGACAGGCGACATTGCTGGACGTCAACGAGGCGGCCGGCGCGGACACCGTGCAGCGGCTCGGCGCTCGCTCGCGATTCAGGAAAGTGGACGTCACTTCGGAGAGCGCCGTGGACGAGGCCGTGCACGTTGCGGTCGAAGCCATGGGCGGCCTCAACCTCGCCGTGAACTGCGCGGGCGTCGGCTGGCCGAAGCGGCTCGTCGGCAAGGATGGCCCCATGCCCGGCGACTTCTTCCGCAAGGTCATCGAGGTCAACCTCGTGGGCACCCTGCTCGTCTGCAAGGCCGCGGCCGCCGCAATGCAGAAGAACACGCCCAACGCCGGGGGTGAACGCGGCGCCATCGTGATGACGGCGTCGGTCGCCGCCTTCGACGGCCAGGTCGGCCAGGTCGCGTATTCGGCCTCCAAGGGCGGCATCGTCGGCATGACGCTGCCCATGGCCCGCGAACTCGCCGCCTTCGGGATCCGCGTCGTCACCATCGCACCGGGGCTCTTCCTGACGCCGATGATGGCATCGCTGCCGATCGAGGCGCAGGAATCCCTCGGCAAGCAGGTCCCGTTCCCGCCTCGCCTCGGGCACCCGTCGGAATTCGCGCTGCTGGTCCGCCAGGTCGCCGAGAACCCGATGCTGAACGGCGAGACCATCAGGCTCGACGGTTCCATACGGATGGCGCCGCGCTGACAATCGTGGTTAGAGTTCGCCGGGGCCCGGGCCCCATTGGCTGATCGAATCGCGGAACACGCTTTGGCTGCACCACGCAGCGGGGGTCCTCAATGAGCGATGGAACAGACGCGGTCGTCGAACGAGACCAGATGGAATACGACGTCGTGATCGTCGGCGCGGGCCCCGCGGGCCTCGCCTGCGCGATCCGCCTGAAGCAGTTGAAACCCGACTTGAACGTCTGCGTGCTCGAGAAGGCGGCGACCGTCGGCGCGCACATGCTGTCGGGCGCCGTCGTGGAGCCGGGCCCGATCGACGCGCTGCTGCCGGGCTGGCGCGACGAGTTCAAGGGCATTTGCGTGCCTGCGGGCCGCGACGAGTTCAGCTTCCTCACGGCGACCAAGCGCTTCCGGCTGCCGACCCCGCCGCAGATGAACAATCACGGCAACTTCATCATGTCGCTCGGCAACCTGGCCGCATACCTGGGCGGCAAGGCCGAGGCGCTGGGATGCGACGTGTTCGCGGGCTTCGCGGCGGCCGCCCCGGTCTTCGACGCCGAGGGCGCCGTCGCAGGCGTGCGCATCGGCGACATGGGAATCGACAAGGATGGACAGCCCGGGCCGAACTTCGCGCCGGGTCCGGAGATCCGCGCGAAGACCACGATCCTGGCGGAAGGCTGCCGCGGCAGCGTGTCCAGGATCCTGATCAGGCGCTACAGCCTCGACGCCGGGAAGTCGCCGCAGACCTACGGGCTCGGCTTCAAGGAACTCTGGCAGCTGCCGGAGGGCCGCGTGGAACCCGGGCTGATCCAGCACACGGTCGGCTGGCCGATGGACACCGCGACCTACGGCGGCAGCTTCATGTATCAACTCGACCAGAACCGCCTCTACATCGGATTCGTCGTGGGCCTGGATTATTCCGACCCGCGCTTCCAGCCGTTCGAGGCCTTCCAGCAGTTCAAGAATCACCCGAGCTTGAGGCCGCTGTTCGAGGGTGGAGATATCCTGGCCTACGGCGCGCGAACCATCGTCGAGGGCGGCTGGCAGTCCATGCCCACGCTCGAGATGCCCGGTGCCGTCCTCGTCGGCGATGCCGGCGGCACCTTGAACGTGCCGAAGATCAAGGGCGTGCACCAGGCCGTCCGCTGCGCCGTGCTCGCCGCCGAGCACGTGGTCGAGACCGGAGGCGCGCGTGGTTTCGACCAGCGCTGGCGCGCGTCAAAGGGCGCCGCGGAACTGCGCAAGGTGCGCAACATCCGTCCCGGCTTCCGTCGCGGCATGTGGGCAGGCATGGCGAACGGCGCGCTCGAGACGATCACCGCCGGGCATTCGCCCTGGACGCTCGCGAACCACGCCGATCACTCGGCGCTCAAGCGTCTCGACGAAATGACTTCCCCGGACCGGGACTGGATCGCGCGCGAATTGAAGCCGCGCGACCGGGTGAGCGCCGTGTACTTCGCGGGCAACGCGCACGAGGAGTCGCAGCCCGCCCACCTCAAGGTTGCCGACACGTCCATATGCGCCACGCGTTGCGCGCAGGAATACGGCAACCCCTGCCAGTACTTCTGTCCGGCCGACGTCTACGAAATGGTGGACGACGGCGCCGGCGGGCGGAAGCTGCAGATCAACGCCGCGAACTGCGTGCATTGCAAGGCCTGCGACATCAAGGACCCCTACGAGATCATCACCTGGACCACGCCGGAAGGCGGATCCGGGCCGAACTACGAGAGCATGTAGATCCGGCGTATGGAGCCGCCGATCTGGACGCCCTCGCCGCAGCGGGTCGCCGCATCGAACCTGACACGATTCGCCGAATTCGCCCGCGCGAAGTACGGCGCGCCCGGAGGCGACTACGCTGCGCTCTGGCGCTGGTCCGTGGACGAGCGCGAGTCGTTCTGGTCGGGCCTCGTGGATTTCGCAGGCGTCGTGCGCACACCGGGCGTGGCCCCGGTGCTCCAGGACCGCGACCGGATGCCGGGCGCGAAATGGTTCGCCGACACGCGGCTCAACTTTGCCGAGAACCTGCTCGCGCGCGAGGATGACCACGTCGCGCTCGTGTTCACCAACGAGCGCGGCACTCGACGTGAAGTCACCTACCGCGCGCTGCGCGCCGAAGTCGCGCGGATCGCGGCGGGCCTTCGCGACCTCGGCATCGTCCCGGGCGACCGCGTGGCGGGCTTCATGCCGAACCTGCCCGAGACGATCGTCGCCATGCTCGCCACCACGAGCCTCGGCGCCGTCTGGACGTCCTGCTCGCCGGACTTCGGCCTGAACGGTGTGCTCGATCGCTTCGGGCAGATCGCGCCCAGGGTGCTGTTCACGGCCGACGGTTACTTCTACGGCGGCAAGACCCTCGACTCGATCGACCCGATCAGGGGCGTACTGGAGCGACTGCCCTCCGTGGAGCGCGTCGTGGTCATTCCCTACGTCGACGCCGCCCCGGACGTTGCACGACTGCCCAACGCCGTCGGATATGCCGACTTCGGCCGACGCGACGCAAGGCTCGCGTTCACGCGCGTGCCTTTCGACTCGCCGCTCTACGTCATGTATTCGTCCGGCACCACGGGCGTTCCCAAGTGCATCGTGCACGGCGTCGGCGGAACGCTGCTGCAGCATCGCAAGGAGCACCTGCTGCACCTCGACCTGAAGCCGGACGATCGCCTGTTTTTCTACACCACCTGCGGCTGGATGATGTGGAACTGGCTCGCCTCGGGCCTTGCCACGGGCTGCACGCTGGTGCTCTACGAAGGCTCGCCCTTCGCGCCGGACCGCGACGTGCTGTGGCGCATGGCGGAGCGCGAACGCGTGACGCACTTCGGCACCAGCCCGAAATACCTCGCGGCGCTCGAGAAGGACGGCGGGGCCCCGGCCGCTGCGTTCGACCTCGCCGCGCTGCGCACGATCGTCTCGACGGGTTCGCCGCTCGCGCCCGAGCAATACGACTTCGTGTACTCGAAGATCAAGGGCGACCTGCACCTCGCGTCCATCTCGGGCGGCACCGACATCATCTCGTGCTTCTGTCTCGGCAACCCGTGGCAGCCGGTGTACCGCGGCGAGATCCAGTGCCGCGGGCTCGGCATGAAGACCGAGGTCTTCGACGATGCCGGGCACGCCGTCGACGGGCAGCAGGGCGAACTCGTCTGCAGCGCGCCCTTCCCTTCCATGCCGGTGGGATTCTGGAACGATGCCGGATGGCACCAGGTACCGCGCCGCGTATTTCGAGCGTTTCCCGAACGCCTGGTGCCATGGCGACTACGCACTGGTGACCAGTCGCGGGGGCATCGTCATCCTCGGCCGCTCCGATGCCGTACTGAATCCCGGTGGCGTGCGCATCGGCACCGCCGAGATCTACCGTCAGGTCGAGAAGCTCGACGAGGTCCTCGAGAGCGTCGCGGTCGGCCAGGACTGGAAGCACGACGTTCGAGTCGTGCTGTTCGTGCGCCTCCGGCCGGGGATCGCACTCGACCCCGCGCTCGAGAAGCGCATCCGCGACGTGATCCGCGCCAGCACCACGCCGCGCCACGTGCCGGCGAAGATCGTCGCCGTCCCGGACATCCCGCGCACCATCAGCGGCAAGATCGTCGAACTGGCCGTGCGCGACGTCATTCACGGGCGCCCGGTGAAGAATACCGACGCGCTCGCGAACCCGGGCGCACTGGAGCTGTTCCGGAATCGCCCGGAACTCGCGGACTGAGCGGCCGCTCTTGAACGACGCCGCAGGTCTCACGCGCGCCTACCGCGACTCGATCGAACGGCACGGCTACCGCGCCGACCACGCGCAACTCCACGCGATCGGCAGGCTCGAGGAACTGCGGCGCGGCCTCGCACCGGCAGCCCAGGGCCCGCGTGGCTGGCTCGACCGACTGCTCGGCCGCCACCGCGGCTCCGCAGCGCGGAGACCTTCGCGGCATCTATCTCTGGGGCGGGGTCGGGCGCGGCAAGACCTTCCTCATGGACCTGTTCCAGGCAAGCCTCGCGGTACCGTCGCGCCGCGAGCACTTCCATCGGTTCATGAAGGACGTGCATGCGCGCCTTGGAGCGCTGCGGCAGGTCGAGGATCCGCTCTCGACGGTTGCCTCCGCGATCGCGGCCGAGGCACGCGTGCTCTGCCTCGACGAGCTGTACGTGAGCGACATCGCAGATGCCATGATCCTCTCGGGCCTGTTCACGGCGCTCGACGCGGAGGGCGTGGCGCTCGTCTTCACCTCCAACGCACCGCCGGACGGCCTCTATCGCGATGGCCTGCAGAGGGCGCGCTTCCTGCCCGCGATCGCGCTCATCGAGCGGCGCTGCGAGGTCGTGAACGTGGACGGCGGCGCGGACTACCGGCTTCGGCAGCTCGAGAAGGCGCCGCTCTACTTCGATTCGAACGCGAGCGCTGCCGATGCCGGCCTCGAGGAGCGCTTCACGGCCATCGCCGGCACGCAAGGCGGAACCGGCGGCGTGCTCGAAGTCGAGGGCCGGGCGATACCCACCCGCCGACTGAGCCAGGACGTCGCGTGGTTCGAGTTTGCCGCCATCTGCGCAGGCCCGCGGGGCACGGCGGACTACGTAGAAATCGCGCGCGACTTCCACACGGTCTTCGTCTCGGGCGTCCCGGTGTTCGACGCCGGTCTCGAGAACGAAGCGAGGCGATTCATCGCGCTCGTCGACGAGTTCTACGACCGCGCCGTCAAGCTCGTATTATCCGCAGCCGCCGCGCCCGAAGCGCTGTACCGCGGCGAGCGACTGCGCTTCGAATTCGAGCGCACGCGAAGCCGACTCGCCGAAATGCAGTCCCACGAGTACCTGGCGCGGCCCCACCGGCCTTGACCCCGCTGGCGCGCCGGCCGTTCAAATCGTTACACTCGCAAGTATCTCCGGGGCCGGGAATACGCGTGTCGCGCCAGCCGCTGAATCGGATCGAACTCGAACAGTTCCTCCCGTACCGACTGTCGGTGCTTACCAACGTCGTAAGCGGCGCGATCGCGACCACCTACCAGAGGCGATTCGGGCTCGGAATACCGGAATGGCGCGTGATCGCCGTACTCGCCGGCCGCCCGGGGCTTTCGGCGGCCGAGGTCGCGACCTGCACCCGCATGGATGCGGTCGCGGTGAGCCGCGCGGTGACTCGGCTCTCGCGCACAGGCCGCCTGCGCCGCTCGGTGTCCCCTGAAGACCGCCGCCGCTCCGTGCTGCGCCTGTCGCCCGCGGGCCAGTCGGTGTACCGGCGGATCGCACCGCTCGCGCTCGACTACGAGCGCGAACTGCTCGCGTGCCTCGACGCGCGGGAAGCCGCGGCGCTGGACTCGATCGTCGGAAAGCTCACGGCGCGGGCGAACGCCCTCGCCTCGTCCGTTCGCGCGGACGGAGACTGACGATGACCCGGCAACCTGTACCTCGTACCGAAGCGTGCCGCGTGGTGACCTATAATCCGCGTCACGACGGCAAACCGCACTAAGGACAAGCAACAATGTCAGGCACCATCCCGGCCGTCCGCAAGCACCTGATCGACGCCATTGCCGCCCACGCGAAGCCGGGCCGCACGCGGACTCCCGTCCCGCCTGCGCAGTTCGTGCGCGACTACTACAGGGGCGTGGACGAGGACGACCTGCGCGCACGCGAGCCGACGGCGCTGGCGGCCGCGGCACTGGACCACCAGGTCTTCGGGGCGCGGCGACGCGCCGGCCAGCCCCTGGTCCGCGTGTTCAACCCGGCGCAGTCGCAGAACGGATGGACGTCTTCGCACACCGTCGTCGAGGTTGTCACCGACGACATGCCATTCCTCGTCGACTCGCTGGCGGTGGTCCTGAACGAATGCGGACTCGCGCTGCACATGATGGTGCACCCTGTGCTGCACGTCGCGAGAGACCGCGGCGGCCGCCTGCAGCATTGCGCCGGAGAGCCGTCGGCCCGCGCGCGCGCCGAGTCGTGGCAGCACGTAGAGATCGACGCGGTCACGGACGCGGCGCGACTCGAGGACGTGCGCGCCCGCATCCTCAAGATGCTCGCCGACGTGGAACTCGCGGTACGCGACTGGCCTGCGATGACCGCACGGGCCGCCTTGCTCGCGAAAAGCGTTGCAGCCGGCCTTCCCGGCGTCGGGCGCGCCGAGTGCAACGAGGCAAGCGCATTCCTCGCCTGGCTCGCGGACAACCATTTCACCTTCCTCGGCTACCGCGAATACCGGCTGGTCCGCGGTGCCGCGCAGGACCGGCTCGTGCCGGTCGCGGGCTCCGGCCTCGGCCTGCTGCGGTCGGGCAAGGGGCGGCCGAAGGCGAAGCCCTCGGTGCTCGTCGGCGAGACCCGTCGCAAGGCACGCGAGGTGGCCGCGCTGGTCGTGACCAAGGCGAATTCCGTCTCGACGGTGCACCGCTCCACCTACCTCGACTACATCGGCGTCAAGGTTTTCGATGCACGCGGCAACGTGACGGGCGAGCAGCGGTTCATCGGCCTGTTCACGTCCTCGACCTACAGCGCGAGCCCGCGCGACATCCCGCTGCTGCGTCACAAGGTCCAGCACGTCGTGGACCACATCGGCGCCGCGCCCGCGAGCCACGATGGCAAGGCCCTCTTCCACGTGCTCGAGAGCTACCCGCGCGACGAGTTGTTCCAGGCGAGCGTCCCGGAACTGGTGCGCAATGCGCGCGGCATCGTCAACATCTACGAGCGCCGGCGCGTGCGACTGTTCCTGCGGCGCGACCCCTACGGGCGGTTCTACAGCTGCCTGCTGTACGTTCCGCGCGATCGCTACAACACACAGGCGCGTCAGCGTGTCGAGCAGATCCTGCTGCAGGAACTGGCCGGCCTCACGCACGAGACGCAGGTGCAGATTTCCGAGTCCACGCTGGCGCGGCTCTACGTACTGGTTCGCACCGATCCCGCGCACGAAGTCGCAACCGACGTGGAGCGCATCGAGCGGCGCGTTGCCGAGGCGCTCCGCACCTGGGAGGACCGGCTGCGCGTGGAACTGGCCGCGCGGCTGCCGGGCCAACGAGCCGAAAGCTTTGCCGGCGCCTTCCCAGCGGCCTACCAGGACGACGTATCCGCACGCGACGCCGTGGACGACATCCGCGCGCTGATGGCGCTGCCCGAGTCGGGCACGGCCCTCGGCATCGAGCTGCGCGCGGGAGACGCGGCGCGCCAGGCGCTGCACCTGCGGCTCTACCGGCGGGGCGAGCCGGTGGCAATGTCGGACCTCGTCCCGTTGCTCGAGAACTTCGACCTGCGCATCCTGAACGAGCGACCGTACCGCATCGGCGCGGGACACGATCTGTGGGTGCAGGTGCTCGAGGTCACGCACGCGGGCGGCAAGGCACTCGATCCCGAGCAGGCCGGACCCCGCTTCGAGGACGCCTTCTTCGCGGTGTGGAACGGGCAGGCGGAGAGTGACGGATTCAATCGCCTGGTGCTCGCGGCCGGCCTCCACTGGCGCCAGGCAGTCGTGTTGCGCGCAGTGTGCCGCTACCTGCTGCAGACGGGCCTTCCGTTCAGCCAGCGCTACATGGAGTCGGTGCTCGCGCGGCATCCCGGTATCGCCGCGCACCTCGCATGGACCTTCGAGGCGCGCTTCGACCCCGACCTGAAGGATTCGACCCGCGCCTCGCAGCTGCGCTCGCTCGGGCGCGAGATCGACGAGGCGCTCGAGCAGGTCACGAGCCCGGACGACGACCGTATCCTGCGGGCCTTCCGCGGGGTGATCGCCGCGGCCCTGCGCACCAACCACTACCAGGTCGACGCAGCCGGCAACCCGAAGCCGTACCTGTCGTTCAAGCTCGACCCCAAGGTGCTGCCCGAGCTGCCGAAGCCACGGCCGATGTTCGAGATCTGGATGTACTCGCCCCGGGTCGAGGGCGTGCACCTGCGCATGGGCAAGGTCGCACGCGGCGGCCTGCGCTGGTCCGACCGGCGCGAGGACTTCCGCACGGAGATCCTCGGCCTCATGAAGGCGCAGAACGTCAAGAATACCCTGATCGTCCCGGTCGGCTCGAAGGGCGGCTTCTTCCCGAAACTGATGCCTCGCGGCGCGACCCGCGAAGAGGTCCAGCGCGAGGGCACCGAGTGCTACCGGATGTTCATTCGCTCGCTGCTCGACCTCACCGACAACGTGAAGGGCGACGCGATCGTGCCGCCCGCACGTACCGTGCGCTACGATCCGGACGACCCGTACCTGGTGGTCGCCGCGGACAAGGGTACGGCGACCTTCTCGGACACGGCAAACGCGCTTGCGGCGGAGTACGGATTCTGGCTCGGCGATGCCTTCGCGTCCGGCGGGTCGGCCGGGTACGACCACAAGAAGATGGGCATCACGGCCAAGGGCGGCTGGGAGTGCGTCAAGCGCCACTTCCGCGAGATGGGCGTGGACATCCAGTCGCAGGACTTCACCGTCGCCGGCATCGGCGACATGGCCGGCGACGTGTTCGGCAACGGCATGCTGCTGTCGAGGCACATACGCCTGGTCGCGGCATTCAACCACCAGCACATCTTCATCGATCCGTCGCCCGATCCCGAAGGAAGCTTCTGCGAGCGTGAGCGGCTCTTCAACCTGCCACGCTCGTCCTGGAGCGACTACAGCGCGCGCGCCATATCCGCGGGCGGCGGCGTCTTTCCGCGCGACGCGAAGGAGATCGCGCTGTCGCCGCAGGCCCGCGCGCTGCTCGGCATCGAAGCGGCCAAGGCCGCGCCCACGCAGGTCATCAACGCCATCCTCAGGCTGCCCGTGGACCTGCTCTGGAACGGAGGCATCGGGACCTACGTCAAGGCGTCCTGGGAGGCGAATTCCCAGATCGGCGACCGCAGCAACGACGCGCTGCGCGTGGACGGGCGCGACCTGCGCTGCAAGGTCATCGGCGAAGGCGGAAACCTCGGGCTGTCGCAGCTGGGGCGCATCGAGTTCGCGCTCGCCGGCGGGCGGATCAATACCGACTTCGTGGACAACTCGGGCGGCGTGGACTGCTCCGACCACGAGGTCAACATCAAGATCATGCTCGACGCGGTCGGCCGGCACACCAAGCTCACCACCGCGGCACGCAATCGCCTGCTCGCCGAGATGACCGACGACGTGGGAGAGCTCGTACTTCGCGACAACTACCTGCAGGGGCAGGCCATCAGCATCCTGGAGGCCGCAGCCGCCGAGCGCCTCGGCGAGCACGCGCACTTCATCCGCTCGCTCGAGCTCGACGGCGTGCTCGACCGGGCGCTCGAGTTCCTGCCGAGCGGCGAGGAACTGGAGGAGCGCCGCCGGGCAGGCCGCGGCCTCACGCGGCCGGAGCTGGCGATGCTTCTCTCCTACGCAAAGATCGCGTTGAGCCAGCAGCTGATCCTGTCCGACGTGCCGGAGGACCCGTACCTCGGACACGAGCTGGACCGCTACTTCCCGGACCGCCTCGCGAAGCGCTATGCGGCGCTGCTCGGCGAGCACCGCCTGAAGCGCGAGATCATCACGACCGCGACCACCAACAGCATCGTGAACCGGATGGGCCCGACCTTCGTCACCCGCACGTGCCAGGACACAGGCGTCGACGCGGCGTCCGTGGCCCGCGCCTACACGATCGCACGCGAAGTCTTCGATGTTCGCGACATCTGGCGCGCCATCGAGCGCCTCGACAACCGGATCCCGGCCGCCGTCCAGTACGACATGCTGCAGGAAACGGTGGCGCTGATCCGGCAGACGACCTACTGGCTGCTGCAGCGTCATCGCGGCGAGCTCGGCATCGACATGCAGGTCGGACGCCTTCGGCCCGGCATCCGTGAACTCACGGCCGCGCAACCGGCCTGGCTCCACGGACTCGAGCGCCAGGCGTTTGACGCGCGGGCGGCCGAGCTCACGAGTGCAGGCGTGCCGCCTGCGCTCGCCCGCCAGGTCGCGGCCTGCTCCGCCCTGCAGAGCGCGCCGGACATCGTCGAACTCGCCGCGGCACGCCGGCTGTCGGTCGACGCGGCCGCGGGAGCCTACTTCAAGGCCGGCGCGGACTTCGGGCTCGACTGGCTGCGAGGGCGCATCGAGGGCCTCGACGTCGAGGGGCACTGGCACGCCGTCGCACGCGGCAGCCTTCGCGAGGCACTCTACGAGGCGCAGCGAACGCTGGTGCAGCGCGTACTCGAGGAGTCGCGGGAGCGCGATCCAGTCCGCGCCATCGAGCGCTGGACGAAGAAGAACGAGGCCGCCGCCGCGCATGCGCGCGGCGTGGTGAACGATATTCGTGGCCAGCCGACCGACGCCGACTTCGCGTCGCTCGCAGTGGCCCTGCAGGCGGTGCGCCGCCTGGTCATCGCGGAGGGCAGCAAGGAATGAGCACGGTGAGCACGGGAAGACTGGTGCTGTTGCGCCACGGCCAGAGCATCTGGAACCTCGAGAACCTTTTCACGGGCTGGATCGACGTCGACCTCTCCGACCAGGGTCGGCTGGAGGCCGAGGAAGCCGGCCGGCTCCTCAAGGACGAGGGCATCGCCTTCGACATTGCCTTTACCTCGGTGCTGAAGCGCGCGATCCGCACGCTCTGGATCGCGCTCGACGGCATGGACCTCATGTGGCTTCCCGTCGAGCGCAGCTGGCGCCTGAACGAGCGCCACTACGGCGCGCTGCAGGGGCTCGACAAGGCGCAGACCGTCGAGAAGCACGGGGCGGAGCAGGTCAAGGTCTGGCGGCGCAGCTACGACATCCCGCCGCCGCCGCTGTCGCGCGACGACCCGCAGCATCCGCGTTTCGACCGGCGCTACGCAGCGGTGCCCGCCGCCGAAATGCCCTCCGCCGAATCGCTCAAGGACACGCTCGCGAGGGTCATGCCGTTCTGGAACATGCGCATCGCGCCGGAACTCGCGGCCGGCCGCAACGTGCTGGTCGCGGCACACGGCAACAGCCTCCGCGCGCTGGTGAAGATGCTCGACGGGATGTCCGACCAGGCGATCGTCGAACTCAACATCCCGACCGGCGTGCCGCTGCTGTACGACCTCGACTCGAACCTGAAGCCGCGGGCCAGCCGTTATCTCGGGGATGCAGAAGCCGTCAAGGCACGTGCCGAGGCCGTCGCTCGACAGGCCGAGAAGAAGTAGCTTCAGGCCGCGCCGCACAGGCGGCGGCGCGTGTCTTCGTACTCGCGGACCATGCGCGCGACCAACTCTCCGGTCGGCAGCATGTCGTGGATGTTGCCCACGCCCTGGCCACCGCTCCAGATGTCGCGCCAGGCCTTCTTCTCCATGTTGCCGCCCGACCCGAAGTCCATCTTCGACTTGTCCGCCTCCGGGAGGCTCGCAGGATCCAGGCCGGCCGCCGCGACGCTGCGCGCCAGGTAGTTGCCCTTCACGCCGGTGAAGAGCGAGGTGTACACGACCTCGTCGGACGACGAGTCCACGATCATCTGCTTGTAGGCGTCGGGCACATGCGCCTCCGTGGTCGCGAGGAAGCGCGTGCCGATGTAGGCCATGTCGGCGCCGAGCGCGAGCGCGGCAAAGACGTCCGCGCCGCTGCTCATCGCGCCCGAGAGCACGATCGTGCCGTCGAAGAACTGCCGGATCTCGCGCACCAGCGCGAACGGACTGGCCATGCCCGCGTGCCCGCCCGCACCCGCGCACACCGCGATGATGCCGTCCACGCCCTGCTCGACGGCCTTGCGGGCGTGACGCACGCTGATCACGTCGTGGAACACGAGGCCGCCATACGAGTGCGCGGCGTCCACGATCTCCCGCGGCGGACGCAGGCTCGTGATGATGAGCGGGACCTCGTGCCGCACGCAGGCTTCCATGTCGTGCGCGAGGCGGTCGTTGCTCGCGTGCGCGATCTGGTTCACCGCGAACGGCGCAACTTTCGCACCCGGATTCGCGGCCGCGTAGGCGTCGAGTTCGCTGCGTATTCGCGTCAGCCACTCGTCCAGCACGGCGGCTGGACGGGCATTCAGCGCGGGAAACGAGCCGACGATGCCCGCCTTGCACTGCTCGATGACGAGCTCTGGCGTGGAGGCGATGAACATCGGCGAGCCGATGAGCGGCAGGCTCAGGCGATCACGAAACGCAGCCGGAATCGGCATGGGTCACTCCTCTGGAACAGACGCAAAGTTGAATGCTGCGCGCGTCGAGGGCTGCGCGCTCCGGATGCGGCGCCCCGTGCCGGCTTCCGTCGCGGGGCGTCGCGCGGCAGGGACGCCGCGCGCGAGCCTCCACGGACGGATTCACGGCGTCCCCGCGACGGAATCCCGGCACGGGATGCCGCGTTCCGCGACCGAATCCGGCACGGCGACGCCGCCGGCTCGCAACGACCGTCCGCTCACGCAGCGCGTGATTCGCCGCCGGCCGCCCCGTGGAACGGCTCGTTCCTCTCGGCCCGCTCGCGCAGCCACTTCGAGGGCTTGAACCGCTTGCCGTAGCGCTTCGAGAGGCGATCGCATTCCGCCACGAATTCGCGGATGCCGATCGTGTCGATGTAGGAGAGCGTGCCGCCGGTCCAGGCCGGGAATCCCCAGCCGAGGATCGAGCCCAGGTCGGCCTCCGCCGCCGTGGTGACCACACCCTCTTCCATGCATCGCGCAGTCTCGAGCGCCTGGATGCAGAGGAACCGCTTTTCGACCTCCTCGACCGCAGGCTGCATGGGTGCGCGCGGGAACACGTCGGCGAGGCCCGGCCACAGGTGCTTCTTCGCATCCTTCGGGTAGTCATAGAAGCCGGCGCCGAAGCGCTTGCCCGGACGCTTCAGCTCCTCCACGAACTTCTGCACGGTCTCGTAGGTCACCGGCCTCTGGTACTTGCGTCCGAGGTCCTGCTCCGTCTGGCGCATGATCTTCCAGCTCAGGTCGATCGTGACTTCGTCCGCGACCGCGAGCGGGCCGACCGGCATGCCCGCCATCTTCGCGCCGTTCTCGATCAGCGCCGGGCTCACGCCTTCCTGCAGCATGGCGATGCCTTCGTTGACGAAGGTTCCGAAGCAGCGGCTCGTGTAAAAGCCCCGGCTGTCGTTGACGACGATCGGCGTCTTGCGCAACTGCGCCACGTAGTCGAGCGCGCGGGCCAGCGTCTCCTCGGAGGTCTTCTTGCCGAGGATGACCTCGACCAGCGGCATCTTCTCCACAGGCGAGAAGAAGTGGATGCCGATGAACTGCGCCGGGCGCTTCGATGCCTGCGCGAGCCCGGAGATCGGCAGCGTCGAGGTGTTGCTCGCGAACACCGCTCCCTTCGGGATCACCGCCTCCGCCTTGCCGGTCACGTCGGCCTTGATTTCGCGGTTCTCGAACACTGCCTCGATCACGAGGTCGCAGCCCGCGAGGTCGTCGTAGCTCGTGGTCGGCTTGATGCGCGCGAGCACGGCGTCGGCGTCCGCCTGGGTCTTCTTGCCGCGACCGACGTCCTTGGCCAGCAGCTGCTTCGAATAGTCCTTGCCCTTGGCAGCGAGTTCGAGCGTGCTGTCGATGAGCACGACGTCCATGCCCGCGAGCGCGGAGACATGGGCGACGCCCGCGCCCATCATGCCGGCGCCCAGGATGCCGAGCCTGCGCACCTGCGACTTGGGCGGTGCGGCCGGGCGGCGGGAAAGCTTGTCTGCGAGCCCCTTGTTCACGAACATCGTGCGCATGAGGTTGCGCGCGACCGGTCCGGCGAGCAGCTGCCCGAAGTACTTCGACTCGACCGCGAGCGCCGCGTCCATCGGCAGCAGCGTGCCTTCGTAGACGCAGGACAGGATGGCCGCGGGGGCCGGGTAATTGCGCATCGTGGTCTTTGCGGCCAGCGCCGTGCCGACCATGAAGGTCTGGGCCGCCGCTGGCGAGGCCATGCCTGCGCCGCCGGGCACGCGGAAGCCCTTCTTGTCCCAGGGCTGCACGCCCTCGCCGCCCTTCAGGATCCACTGGCGAGCGCGCTCGAGCAGCTCCGCGGGCGGCGCCAACTCGTTGACGAGCCCCTTCTTGAGTGCGTCCTGGGGTCCGAGCTGCCGGCCCTCGCTGATCAGCCTCAGGGCTTCGGTCACGCCGATGAGCCGCGGCGTGCGCTGCGTGCCGCCCGCGCCGGGCAGCAACCCGATCTTGACCTCCGGAAAGCCGACGCCGGCCCTGGGATCGTCCGACATCACCCGGTAGTGGCAGGCGAGCGCGACCTCGAAGCCGCCGCCGAGCGCCACGCCATTCACGGCGGCGGCAAACGGCTTGCCGCAGGTCTCGAGCCTGCGCAGCATCCTGTTCAGCTCGCCGCTCAACTTCGAAGCCTGGGCAGCCGTGAGTCCCTGGCGGAATGCGCCGGCCATGTCCTTGATGTCGGCGCCGGCCATGAAGCTCGACTTCGCCGAGCCGATCACCGCACCACGGACCGCCGCATCGGAAGCGACCTTCTCTACGCACTCTGCGAGGTCCTTGCGGAATCCCGGCGTGATCACGTTCATCGGCCGGTCGGCCACGTCGATCAGGAGGGTTGCGATGCCGTCGGCGTCGACGGTGTAACGGATGTTCTGTGTCATGTGATTGGTCCCGTGCCCTTGGGTGCGCCGCGTCAGACGCGCTCGATGATCGTGGCCGTGCCCATGCCTGCCCCGACGCAGAGCGTCACGAGCGCAGTGGACAGGTTGCGTCGCTCGAGTTCGTCGAGCGCGATGTTGAGCACGATCGCTCCGGTCGCCCCGAGCGGATGGCCGAGTGCGATGGCGCCACCGTTGACGTTCACCTTGTCCGGCGTGAGACCCATGTCGCGCTGGAAACGCATCACGACGCACGCGAACGCCTCGTTGATCTCCCAGAGGTCGATGTCGGAGGGCTGCATACGGCAGCGCTTCAAGGCGCGGCGGCTGGCGCCGGCCGGACCGGTGAGCATGATCGTGGGTTCGCTGCCGATGGAAGCGAAGCCCACGATGCGCGCGCGCGGCTTGATTCCGAGCTTCTTCGCGGCGCGCTTGCTGCCGACCAGCACCGCCGCCGCACCGTCCACGATGCCGCTCGAGTTGCCGGCGGTGTGCACGTGATTGATCGCCTCGACCTGCGGATAACGCATCATCGCGACCGCGTCGAAGCCTGCCTCTTCGCCCATGGTGGTGAAGGCGGGCTTGAGCTTGGCGAGGTCCGCCATGGTCGTGCCCGGGCGCAGGTACTCGTCCTTCGCAAGGGCAACCTCGCCGACCGAGTCCTTGACCGGGAAGATCGAGCGGTCGAAATAGCCCGCCTGCTGGGCGTGTGCCGCGCGGCGCTGGCTCTCGACTGCGTAGCCGTCGAGGTCCTCGCGCGTGAACCCCTCGAGTGTCGCGATCAGGTCGGCGCTGATGCCCTGCGGCACGAAGTACTGCTGCCAGGCGACCCGCGGGTCGATGGCCCAGGCCCCGCCGTCGGAACCCATCTGCACGCGCGACATGGATTCGACGCCGCCGCCGATCGTGAGTTCGGACTGGCCGGACATGACCTGGGCGGCCGCGGTGTTGACCGACTCGAGGCCCGAGGCGCAGAAGCGGTTCAGCTGCTTGCCGGGCACGCTCTCGTCGTAGCCCGCCACCAGCGCGGCGACGCGTGCAATGTCCGCACCCTGTTCACCGACCGGCGTCACGCAGCCGAACGTGACGTCGTCGACCAATCGGGTATCGAGGCTGGTGCGATCCCTGAGTACCGCGAGCGTCTGCGCGGCAAGTTCGACGGGAGTGATCGAATGCAGCGAGCCGTCCGGCCGGCCACGGCCGCGCGGAGTTCGCACGGCGTCGAGGATGTAGGCGTCGGTCATGTGCGGGTGCCCTGATGGTGATGTTGCATCGCAATACTACACCAGCGCTGCGCCACGTCACCGGCCTCCGGCGCAGGCAGCGCGCCCGGCCGTAAACGCGGGCCCGGCCGCGGCAACCTCCCGCTTTCAAATCAATATTTTGGCTTCCGTTTCTCGACGAAGGCGCGCACGCCCTCGATGCCGTTCGGATGCAGACCCTGCGCCGCGATGGCCCGGCCTTCGGCGGCCATCTGGGCCTCGATGCCGGGGTCGGACAGGTCCATGAGGCGCTTCACCGCACCGTACGAGTCGGTCGGGCCGGCCGCGAACCGGGCAGCCATGGCCTGCGCCTGCGAGAGTACCTCGCCATCCTCGACGACCTGGTTCACGAGTCCCCAGGCGAGCGCCTCGTCGGCGCTGAGCACGCGATTGGTGAGGAAGAGCTCCAGGGCCCGGCGGCGCCCGACGACACGCGGTAACAGGAACGACGTGCCGCAGTCCGGTGCCATTCCGATGCCCGTGTAGGCCAGCGTGAACTTGCTGCTGCGCCCGGCGATCGCGAGGTCCGCCATGCACGCGAGGCCAACGGCGCCACCGGCCGCGGTGCCGTTCACCGCCGCGATCACGGGCGCGCGCATGCGCGTGAACGCGCTGATGGCGCCGTGTATGTAGGTCGTGAGCTCGTTCAGGAATCCGCCCACCGCCTCGCCCTGCTCGGCCATGCCGCGCACGTCGCCGCCGAAGCAGAAGTTCTTGCCGGCTCCGGTGAGCACCACGGACCGTACCCCGCGGTCAGCCTCGCAACGCAGCGCCGCGTCCAGCAACCCGCGCCCCATGCTCATGTCGAGCACGTTGCCCGCATCGGGGCGATTCAACGTGACCGTGGCGACACCGTCGGCCACGTGCAACAGCACGGAATTACTCATGCGACCTCCTCACGAGGGGGTGACCCCGCGTTCAAGAATGAAGAAATTCGACGCTCGCAGCCCCGATCACTCGTCCGGCGCAACCTCGAGCGGCAGGCCGTCGAGGGCCTCGGTGAACTCCACCTGGCAGCTCAGCCTCGACCGCGCGGCATCGTAGTGCTGCAGTTCCACCAGCAGCTCTTTTTCGTCGCTCTGCGGCGCAGGCAGCCGCGACATCCACTCGGGCTCGACGAACACGTGGCAGGTCGCGCAGGAGCACAGGCCGCCGCAGATGGCCGTCACGCCGTAGTCGAACTCGCGCAGCGTCTCCATGAGCTTGAGGCCCGTCCGGCCCTCGACCTCGTGCAGGTTGCCGTCCCGGTCGGTCACCATCATCTTCGCCATTGTCGGTCCTCGTTGCCCACGCGGTTAACTGCGCAATTATTGCAGCGCAACAGCCCCAGCGCACCTTCTACCGGAGCAGGACACCCTCTTCACGAGGTCCCGGCCGCCAGCCGAGCCCCGAGCGCCTCGGCCCGCGACGCGTATTCACCACTGGCGTCGGGGTGGCGCGCGGCCCAGAGCGAATACCACAGCCACTGAACGTAGTCGAAAGCCGTGCAGGCCGCGTCGAGCGCCGGCGCCTGGATCTGGCCCCCGGACCCCGGGGCGGCCCCGTACGCAGCGACCAGGTCGGCCCGCTCCCGCGTCCCGAATTCGTGCTGGCAGGCAAAGCTCGCGAGATCGAAGAGTGGATCTCCAAGACCACCGTATTCCCAGTCCACCAGCCAGAGCCGGCTTCCATCGTCGAGCAGGTTCAGGTGATGCAGGTCGTTGTGACAAGGGACCTGGCACGCGCGGCGTGCCGCGAGAAGTCCGAACGCTGAATCGACAGCGTGTCGAATCGCCGCGCCGGTCACGATCGAGGTCGAGGTCGCGCGCGCCGCGCCATCGCGCACCGGACCCTCCGCCGCGAGCCGGGCCGCGAGCTGTGCCTCCAGGGCGCGCGCCTGCGCTTCGAAGTCGACCCTGCGGATTCCGGACGACGACTCGAGCCGATGGAGCACGCGCAGTCGCTCGGCGATTCGTTCGATGTTCCGCGCCGCGCGCGCGTCCTCGCACGACCAGGGCCCACCCGTGATGAACTCGGTCACCAGGAGCCCGTTCGACGGATCGCAGGCCACGAGCGGCGGCGCAAGCCCGGCCGCGCCCGCGACCGCAAGCAGCGCACACTCGCTCTCACGGTCCACCCCCAGCGTCGCCGACTCCGGGCCGCCCAGCCGCACGAACCACTGGCGTCCGCCACTGTCGACCTTCCAGGCGTGATTGCTGAGCCCGCCGCGCACCGGCTCGAACGCAGCGTCCGCCAGCGCGCGCGTCGACGTGCGTGCGGCGAGCGCGGCGCGCACCGCAGTCTCCGGCGTGTCGGCTGACCCGGTCGATCTCATGGGCCGCTCGTGACTCCA
Organism: uncultured Gammaproteobacteria bacterium; assembly: GCA_963726665.1. Classification (GTDB taxonomy): domain Bacteria; phylum Pseudomonadota; class Gammaproteobacteria; order Steroidobacterales; family Steroidobacteraceae; genus RPQJ01. The sequence continues at coordinate 150,124 of CAVSDW010000002.1, forward strand.
CCGGCGGCCACGGCAGGCCGGCCCCGCACGAGGTCCCTGCGCCACTCGACGAACCCGCGGACCGCGAGCGCGACATAAACGACGAACAGCCCCGCCGTCGCCCCGAACCCCTGGCTGAAATAGAGCGCGGCGGCGACGAGATCGAACACGATCCAGTAGAGCCAGTTCTCGAGCACCTTGCGCGTCATGAGCCACGTCGCCACCACGCTGCCCCAGGCCACGAACGCATCGGCATACGGCACGATGGATTCCCGGGCCCCGCCCCCCAGCCACACGTTCACCACGGTCGCCGCGGCCACGAGTCCCAGGGCCGCAAGGTGCCAGAGCGCGGGCCGGGTACTGACGTGAAGCTCGCTCGCCTGGCCGTCGCCGGCCCGCCACGCGATCCAGCCGTAGACAGCCATGACGACGTAGAACACCTGCAGTGCGGCCTGCATGGGCAGCCCGCCGCGCGCAAAGAGCACGAAGTAGATCACCGAGCTGGCGGCGGCCGCAGGCCAGCACCAGGAACTCTGGCGCGTCGCGAGCAGCACGTACGCGAGCGCCAGCGCGACCGCCACCCACTCGACGAGGCTCGAGGCCACAGCGACTCCGTCAGGCCGGCTGCAACGCGCGGCGTTCCGCCGCCGACGGTTCGCCGCCAAGCACTTTCATCACGAACACCGCGCGGCCGCCCGTCGCGAAGGACTCGCGCGTCTCGGCCTCGAGCGCCGCGAACACACGCTCGTGCTCTCCCGCGACCTGAGTGCTCATCGCGTTTGTGATCACCTGCAGGCCCTCGTGCCGGTTCAGGCGCTCGATGAAGTCCCGGATCGGGGGCACGTAGTCCGCGTCGAGCGGATAGAGGCTGATGTCTACGGCGATGCGCATGTGGTTTCCTCGTTAGGGTCGCGTCTTTGAGTGGAGTCTAGTGCAGCGACCAGGTGAAGGTGACGCCCGCCAGCTGCGGGTCGCCGCGCTGCGTGTAGAGCTTGTCCGCGTAGTCCGGCGGCTCGAGGCCGAAATAGAATCCGCGCACCGCGTAGTCCTCGTTGAACACGTTGCGCACCCACGCGTGCACGGTCCAGTGATCGGCCACGTAGCCCGCCTTCAGGTTCACCAGCACGTAGGGCTTCGACTTCTGGTCGTTGCTGGTGTCGAAATAGAACGAGGCGCAACCCGTCACGTCGGCGCGCGCCATCCAGCCGCGGCTCTCGCCCCACTCCGCCGACAGCGAGTACTGGTACGGCGGCGAACTCGCCTGCTCGCGTCCGTCGAGATTGCGGTCGCCGTAGGCGTAGTCGAGGTACTCGCTGCCGAGGAGCCCCAGCGTCGCGTCGAGCAGCAGCGACGGGCGGACACGCCAGGCGAGCGAGGCTTCGAGCCCGTAGTTGCGTCCATTGGCCGCATTGCTGGTGTAGAAGACGTAGGACAGCGGATCGCCCGGGTCCACCTGGTAGGACGAGGACACCTGCTCGTCGACCCGCCACATGTAGAAGACCGCGAGGTCGGCGGACACCGTATTCGACGGGTCGCGCAGGTGCAGGCCGCTCTCCAGGTTCCACAGGTACTCGGGGTCGTACTGGACCAGGTTCTCCGGGATGAACTCGCCGATGTTGAATCCGCCCGCCTTGTATCCGCGGGCCACCGTCGCATACCAGGTGCTGTCGGAACCGACCTCGCCCGTAAGCGACAGGTGCCCTCCGACCATCGTATTCACGGGCGAGAACCGTGCGCCGTCGCTGTCGTGGTAGTCGGCGGACCGCGTCTCCACCCGCAGCCCCGCCGACAGCGTCATGGTGTCCTTGATTCGCCACTCGGTCTCGCCATAGATGGCGGCGTTGGTCGCGTCGTAGACACTCTTCAGCGGCGGACTCGTGAGCTCGGATTCGAAATAGTCGCGCTGCAGCGTGTCCTCACCCAGGCGCAGCGCGTAGACACCCGCCAGCCAGCCGAAGCCGTCGGAGCGCGCGTTCGCGCGGCTGGTGAGCCGCAGGTCCTCGCCGAGCGTGCCGCGCTCGCGGTCGTAATGCGAGAAGTAGTCGTAGGGCGCGTACTGGCCCCAGTAGGGATCGTTGGCCCAGTCGCCGTCGAAGCTGTAGACGATGTCGGAATTCGCGTAGGTGCTGGTGCTCACGAGCGTCACCGGCCCGAGGTCTCCCGTGATTCGCAGCATCCCGCCTTCCGAGCGCTGCTCGTCGCGACCCGGCTGGTTCGAGAGCGTCTCGAAGCCGTTGTCGAGCGAAAAAGCGTCGAAGCCGTTATGCATGGCCGCATACATTGCGGCGGCGTCCACGCGCCAGCCGTCGCTCACGCCAAGGGTGACCTTGCCACGCAACGTCGTCTCGTCGCGATCGTTGGTGTCGTCGCGGCCGAGATAGGTGTTGCGCATGAAGCCGTCACTCAGCGTGCGCTGTCCGACCAGCCTCCACGCAGAATCGGTCGCGGTGCCCCACTCGCCGAGCGCGCCGCCTGCCACGACCCCGCCGCCGATCAGGCCGTCGCCCCCGGCCGTCACTTCCGCGGCAAGTTCCGGCACCGTGGTCGGTTCCCGCGTGCGGACACTGATGAGGCCGGCGAGTGCGTTTGCCCCGTAGCGCGTTCCTTGCGGGCCGCGCAGCACCTCGACCTGCTGCACGTCGAAGGTGGTCGCGGGCCCGCCGACGCCGCTGAAGTCGATGTCGTCGATCAGGAACCCGACCGACGGGTTCGGCGCGCCCTGGTACTGCTCGAGCTCGCCGATGCCACGCAGCTGGAAATAGCGTGGGCGCGACGTGGCTCCCGACCAGTTGAGGTTCGGCACGAGCCCCATGACGTCCGCGAAGTGCTGCAGGCCCGCAGCCTCAAGCTCGGACGAATCGATCACCGTGGCGCTTGCCGGCAGCTCGCCCGCGGCGGCTGGCCGAAGCGACGCGGTGACCACGATTTCCTCGAGCGGCCGGGGGTCCTCCGCGCCCACGGCGGGTGCCGGCACCGCCAGCGCAAAGATGCACGCGAGCAGCGCGCCGAGCCCAGGCACGCGCACGCAACCTTCTGATTCTGCGAATAAAGCCGAGAGACTGCCGGACATTGCACCCGCTCCCTACGCCGGTATTAACCGGATCAGGTTCAACGGGTTCTCCGATGAGCGGCTCGGCCGCGGTCGGAATCTCAGGCCCATTCAGGCCACCCCAAGGTAGCGGCAAGTATAGCGCGGCAGGCCACGCGCGACCGGCCGGTGTTGACGCGGCCGCCGCCGTGGGGACTAATGAGCTTCACCCATTTCGGACCAAAGCAGAGCAATGCCCAAGCGCAAGTGCCGCCTGTACCACGTGGATGCCTTCACCCGCGACCGCTTCTGCGGCAATCCTGCAGTCGTGGTGCTCGATGCGGAGTTCCTGACCGACGAGGAAATGCGACGCATCGCGCGCGAGGCCGCGGGACAGGAAGTCGCCTTCGTGCTGGCCTCCGATGCACCCGATCACGACGTCGAGATCCGGTTCTTCTCACCGCGCCGCGAGGTCACCTTCATCGGCCACGCGACGATTGCCGCACATTACGTCCGTGCGATCTCGAACGGCGTGCCCAAGGGCATGGTCCGGCAGAAATCGGGCACGAGCATCTACGAGATCGAGGTGACGGGCCGCGGCGAGGCGCTGCGCGTCTCGATCCACCAGGGTCCCGCGACGTTCGGGCCCGTCGTGCCTGAAGAGCGTCGGGCGCCCGTGCTCGACGCGCTGGGCATCAGTTCGGCGAGCCTGCACCCCGACTGCCCCATGCAGGTGATGAGCAAGGCCAATTCGCGCCTGCTGATCGGCCTGCAGTCTCCGGAAACACTCGAGTCGCTGCAGCCGGACATGGACGCGCTCATGCACCTGACGCCGCACGTCGGCGCCGACGGTTTCTTCGTATTCGCGATTGACCCGGGAAGCGATCCGCTCACGACCGAGGCGCGGATGTTCTGCCCGGTAATCGGCGTGCCGGAGGACCCCGTGAGTGGCAACGCGCACGGCATGCTCGGCGTGTACCTGTTGCAGCACGGACTGCTCGCAGCCGACGAAGGCAAAGCACGTTTCATCGGCCACCAGGGCCGGTTCGTCGATCGCCCGGGTACCGTCGAAGTGGAAGTCACCGCAGCGGCCGGCAAGCGCGCGACGGGAGTGCGTGTCACGGGCGACGCGGTGATCGTCTTCCAGGCCGAATTGTCGCTGTAGCCGCGCCCGCTCGTGGCCGACACTCCGTTTCTGAGGATCATGCCGCTGGCCGAATTGCGGTCGGGCCACACGCGCTCGGCCGAGGTCGGCGGCCAGGAAATACTCCTGTGCAACACCGGCAGCGCCGTGCACGCGGTGGCCGGCCTCTGCACGCACGCGGTCGCGAGGCTCGACGAGGGTCGGTTGCGCGGCCACCGATTGACCTGCCTGCTGCACGGCGCAAGCTTCGATGTGCGCAGCGGCGCGGTCATGGGCGGCCCTGCGTGCGAACCACTCCGCAGCTACCCGACGCGCGTCGCGGACGGCTACATCGAGGTGCAGGCCTAGCCTGCTTGCCATTGGCGGTTCAGCGCTCGCGTTTCTTCATCAAAAGGCCCGCGCTCGCGGCGACGCTGGTCGCGATGACAGCACCATCCTTCGCGTCCCAGGCGGCCGAACCCGCGTCTCCGGCCATCTGCGGCCGCGGCCCGCTCGAGATCCTGCTCACCAACGACGACGGCTACCAGGCGCCCGGGATACGAGCGCTGTACGACGCGCTGCGCGAGGCGGGGCACCACGTGCGGCTCGCAGCACCTGCAGCGAACGCGAGCGGCAGCAGCGTGAGCTTCACGTGGGGCACCGTGAGCGTGGTGCGCGATCCCGCAGGACCCGAACGTGCTGGGCGTCGTCGCGACGCCCGCAACTGCTGCCGTACTGGGGGCAACCGCACTCTACCCGCCCGGCCACGGACCCGACCTCGTCATCTCCGGGATCAACGACGGCGAGAACACGGGTTCACTGCTTGCGATCTCCGGCACGGTCGGCGCCGCGCTCGCGGGAACGATGCTGCTCGACCCGCCCGTTCCTGGCATCGCGGTCAACGCCGAGCGCATGGGCACGCCGGATGCACAGCGCGCAAGGTCGCCGGACGAAATCGCCCGAATGGCGCGACACCTCGCGCGCCTCGCGGGCGGCGCACGCGCCTGGTTCTGCGACGGCGGCAGGCTCACGAGGCCGACCACTGTGCTGAACGTGAACTACCCGGCGCGACCGATGGCGGACGTGCGCGGCGTCGCCGTCGCGCGCCAGGGACGCTCGACCGATCTTCAGCTGCGATTCGAGCCCTCGGGTCCTGAGGCCTACGCCTCGCGACGCGTCACGCCGGCGGACTCGAGCGATGCCGCCGACTCCGATGTGAAGCTGCTTGCAGAAGGCTACGTCACGGTGACGCCGATCTCGGCGCACCTCGGCGAGACCGACGTCCCGGTCGAGGATCTAAAGCGGCGGCTCGACGCGACGAAGTTCCAGTAATCGTCCACCGCCACCGTCCGCGGTGGAGATCGGTCGAATCAGGGACTGTCCTGCTTCAACTGCCTTCGGTAGGCCGCCGGGGTCACGGCATGGGCCGCCTGAAAGCACTTTGTCAGATGGCTCTGGCTGTAGAAGCCGCATTCGTCGGAAATCACCGAGATCGCAAGGTCCGACATGACGAGCAGCTTTCGAGCCTGGGCCAGGCGGCGACCCTGGACATAGCGATGTGGCGGCATACCCATTGCGTCCAGGAATATCCTGCGGAAATGTGACTCGCTGACTCCTGCCAATGCGGCCAGTTCGTCGTTGGGCAGCTGCTCCGCGAGGCGTGCATTGATGTGACGCAGCACCTTCTGCAGTCGTGAGAAATGCACGTGCCGCGGATGAATTCCGGGCGCGGTAGAAGCCGTCAACACCCGGAAGACCTGCTCCAGCATCAGGCTTGCCAGACGGGCCATGAAATCCTCGTCGGCGCTCCTGCCGTTGTGCAACTCATCCACCAGTTGCCGTGCGGCGGCTGCGACGAGCGCATCGGCAAACGCAACAGGTCCGCCACGAAGAGTCGCAAGGTTGCCGAGACGTTCCTGCACGCCGTTGTGCGGGTCGAGAAAATAGAACGCCACGTCGTCGACCGGCCCGGTGTAGTGCCAGCTCGTAGCAGTATTGGGCGGCAGAAGAACGGACTGACTCGGGAGACTGGACAGGCGCCAGCCTGTCTCGTCCCCCTCATTGACGCGAGTGCCTCCCAGCTGGGTCACCAGGACGGGGCATGGAATCCCGGAGATATCGGCCTTCGCCGCCTGATATACCCAGCGCTCAACATACAGAGGGCTGTCGCCACCGATCGCCCCCTCTGTCAGTGGCTGCGTTCCCAGGTCTTTGCGGACTTTGGCCCAGACCGGCGGCTTCATTGCTTGCCCCATCGAGAATGATCGGAATATACAAAAGATGGGGACATCCCGTCACAGAGAAAGCGCATCAGTCCTCCACAATGCGGCTGTCGACGGATTGCCCCGCCCCTCGAGGGCCGTTCGCCGCACTGCGCAACGGGAGAACCCATGGTCTATGAAGACTTTGCGACGCTGCGCGTCAGGGTCGACAAGGGCGTCGCGTTCGTCACGATCGATCATGGCGAACTCAATCTCATGGACCTGGCGATGCTCACCGATCTCGATCGCGCCGGCCGTGAACTCGAGGCCGACGCAGCCGTTAAAGTCGTGGTTCTGCAGAGCGCCAATCCGGAGTTCTTCGTCGCCCACGCCGACATCAACGTCATTACACAGCTTCCCGAAGCACCGCCTGTGCGTGACGAGAAGCTCGGATGGGTGCACGCCGTCCTGGATCGCTTCCGGACGATGCCGAAGGCGACCATCGCCAAGATCCAGGGCCGTTGCCGTGGCGGCGGCAGCGAGCTGGCGCTCGCGTGTGACATGCGGTTTGCGGAGATTGGGCGAGGAGTCCTCTGCCAGCCGGAGGTCGGAGTCGGAATCATTCCTGGCGCCGGCGGATCAGTTCGTCTCCCGCGGCTGGTTGGGCGTGGCCGGGCACTGGAAATCATCCTGGGCTGCGGTGATTTTCCGGCCGAGGTCGCCGAACGCTATGGTTACGTCAATCGGGCACTGCCGCCCGACGAGATCGACTTCTTCGTGAACTACCTGGCCTTCCGCATCGCCGGCTTTCCAGCCGGGACAATCGCCATGGCGAAACGTGCCGCCAGCATGCGCGAGGCCGGGTTGGAGGACGAACTCGCTCGCGAGGAAGTGCTCTTCCTGAATTCGGCCCACACGGCCTCGGCGAGGCAACGCATGGCGGCCGCGCTGGCAGCCGGCATGCAAACGCCAACCATCGAAAGATGCTGCTTCAACCATGTCTGGGGGCCGTTGGCCGACCCGCAATCCTGAGAAATCTTCAATCCGTGGAGGCGTAATACCGTGACTGCATTTCGTGTCCTGCTGATCGCCATGCTCGCAATCCTCGTGGGCTACACGGGCGTCGTGATCGCCAACCACGGCATGGGGCTGATCAACATCTTTTTCGGAGACATGGCCGCAATGGGCTGGCCCGGCCAGTTCAACCTTGATTTCCTGTTCATGCTGACGCTCTCGGCGACCTGGGTCGCCTGGAGGCACGAGTTCTCGATCGCCGGGCTGTTACTCGGCCTAATGGCCTTCTTTGGCGGAAGCCTGTTCCTCTCGACGTACCTTCTGGCGCTGAGCTGGCTGACCAGGGGCAACCTTAGGCAGATGCTTGTGGGAACGAGACAGCCTTGATGCCGAGCTTTCGCAGCCCGCCCCCTTCTGGAGTCTGCGAATTCGAGATCTGACCACCCGTTTTGCAGCGGAAACCACTTCGGGCTTCGGCTGAGCTTCACCGTACGCTTATGCACAGACCTGCTGGTCTGATCCGACGCCAAGGGAAAGCGGACGGACGGCAACCGCCGGGATCGGCCAGGAGCAATGGGATGGACCCCTCCCCACTCCTACGGCATCGAGTGCCAGACTGGAGGTGTGAAATCACCAGTCACGGAATGAGGAGGGGTCGTCATGAAGCTTACTCGCGTGGGTGTGGATTTGGCCAAGCAGGTCTTCCAGGTGCACGGCGTCGATCGCGCAGAGCGTGCCGCTTGGTGCAAGCGGCTGAAGCGCTCCCGCTGGATCGCGGATCTCGAGCGTGATGTCGAGCCAGGCTGTGAGATCGGCATGGAGGCTTGCGGCGGGGCGCACCACTGGGCGCGAGTGCTGCAGGACAAGGGCTACCGGGTGAAGCTGATCGCCCCACAGTTCGTGAAGCCGTACGTGAAGACGAACAAGACCGATGCGAACGACGCCGAGGCGATCTGCGAAGCGATGGGCAGGCCGAGCATGCGGTTCGTGGCGGTGAAGACCGTCGAGCAGCAAGATCTGCAGGCGGTGCATCGGGTGCGCTCGAGCCTGATCCGGGAACGCATTGCGAAGGCGAACCAGCTGCGCGGGCTCGTCTATGAGTACGGTCTGGTGGCGCCTCGCGAACTGCACGCGCTGCGCCGTGCGGTGCCGGAGTGGTTGGAGGATGCGGAGAATGGCCTGACGGCGCGCTTCCGTGCGCTGCTGGCCGGCCTGTACCGCGATCTGCAGCAGCTTGACGAGCGGGTACGCGAGTTGGATCGGGAGATCGCCACAATCGTTCGCGAGCACGAGCCGGTCGGTCGCCTCCAGCAACTCACGGGCATCGGGCCGCTGACCGCCAGCGCGCTGTACGCGCTGGTCGGTGATGCGCGGCAGTACCGCAATGGTCGTGAACTGGCTGTTGCGCTCGGACTGACGCCGCGGCAACACAGCTCCGGCGGCAAGGAGAAGCTACTGGGCATCAGCAAGCGCGGCGACAAGTATGTCCGCACGCTACTGATCCACGGGGCAAGGTCCGCGCTGCGCGTGGCACCCAACAAGACCGATCGGATCAGTCGCTGGGCCGTGGCCCTGACGGAACGTGCGCATCCGAACGTTGCGACAGTCGCACTGGCGAACAAACTGGCTCGGATCGCCTGGGCGATGTTGAGGCATGGCACGAACTACGAACCGGAGCAGCTGGCGGCCTGAGGCCGCGCGTCCCGACTGATAGAGGAGAACATCACCGCGGTTGCGAGTACTCCGAAGAATGGCGAACAGGTCGAACCGGCGTCGGAATAACCTGGGAATGTCCACGGGCGAGAAGCCCGAAGAAGCAATGAGGAACCGGCGCGCGCATAGCCCATCGTGGCCCGACCTCGGCTGATCGAGGTCAGACAGAGGCCGGATATACGTGAGCAGTCGTACCTCGTCGCCGGAAAACGGAGTGCTGGCAAAGTGGGGTGGGGTCCATATACGGACTTTCGATAGAATCGAAGAGTACGATCAAGAATGCACTGCCTGGCGCTCCACGAGGCCCGCTGCCTCCACGAGCTGGTAAAGCGGTGGGCGCGGCGGCGCACTGGGCTGAGCCGCGTTCAGGGCGAGAGCAGGCCGCGGCTCGAGCGGTCAGCGCCTTACATTCTCTCCCTCTCCTTCGGCTGCTCGATGGCTTCCAGCAGATTCGTATCCAGCGCGGGAATCTGCGGCAGGCTCCTCGCATCCTCGACCAGCGGCTGGAGCTGCTCATGCAGCTTCAGCGACAGCGCGTGCAGGTCGCGATAACGGTTCACCAAGGTCGCGCCACTACGCAGCACGTCCGCCAACCTCTGATCCTGCTGGCGCTTCTCGGTGCGAAGCGTATTCAGCGCGGACTCGACTTGGCGACGCGCATCCGCTTCTTCCTGCTTCTGCTTCTTGAGCGTGTTCATCTTCTTCAGGACGTTTGTGGGCGTGTCTGCCAGTGCCGTGTTGATCGCCTTGAGCGACATCTCGCTCTTGGTCAGACGGTCCTTTACCTTCTGCAGGTTCGTCGCGGCGGCAGCGCGCTGGTTGGCCATCTGCTGAACCGCGCCGTCGTACGCGGCTTTCGCCTCGGTAGCCGCTTTCTGCGCAATTGCCAGGCCCTGCTCGCCCTCGGCTAACCTCTTCTCGAGCGCAGTGATGGCGGCCGTCGCCTCTTTCTTCGCATTGACGAGCTCGGTATCCGCCTTGGCGACCTTCTTTAGCGCCGCTTCGAGTGCTTCCTTCAGCTCTTCCTGCGTGCACTCCGGGTCGAGCTCGAGCGCGTCCGTGGCCGCTCGCATCAGGATCTGCTTGCTGATGGCGAGCTCTTTCCAAGCTTTCAATTGAATGTCTTGCTGCATTTGACTCACATCGTTCCTCGCAGGCCATGGAATGGATAGATCGGGGCAGCGAATTGTAATCCAGAGCCAGGCAGGCCGCGCGGGGCCGGATCCAAACCCGTTCGGTGTGTGCAAATAGATGACTCGATCCCTGAGATAGAAAGTTTCCGTGGCGGTCTTCAGGTTGTTTGAGCTCCCCGGAGTCAGGCGGACGCTGGGTGGAGGTCTGCTCCGGGTCGT
>CAVSDW010000003.1:0-3992 GCA_963726665.1 uncultured Gammaproteobacteria bacterium
TACTCGGTCCCGGGACCCCCAGCCGGGTCCCGGCCGATCATCCCTTGAAGTCCTCAAGCACAGACGGCGAAGTCGCGTGCCGGTCGTGACGCTTGGATCCCAGCTGATCGCGCGATTTCGTCCCGCGGTCTTTGCAAGCAGCAGGGCCTGGTCGGCGCGCTCGATGGATTCCTCCACCTTGACCTCCGGATCCAGCGATGCGAGCCCGAACGAAGCCGTCACGTGGAGCGCGAAGTCACCTCGACCGACGACCATCGGCTCGCTGGCAAGGCCTTCGCGGACGCGCTTGATCACGGCCTGGCCGGTCGCGAGATCGGCCCCGGGCAGCGCGATCAGGAATTCATCGCCACCGTACCTGAACACCCTGTCACCGGGCCGGAGCTGCCTGGCGAGGTATCGGACCGCGCCGGCCAGCGCGGCGTCGCCCACGGCATGGCCGTGCGTATCGTTGACATGCTTGAACTGGTCCAGGTCCATGAAGACGATGCAGCACGGCTGGCCGAGGCGATTGGCAAGTTCGTGCCACTCACGCAGGGCCGGCAGCATCTCGACGCGGCCGTACGCTCCGGTCAGCACATCATGATCGCGCAGCGCGGCCTGCACCGTGCGTCGCAGGGAATCGAGTTCGAGTCGCAGCCGCGCGCTCCCCGCCACCAGGTCCTCGAAGTCCTGGTGCACGATCGGCGCGTCGGCCGCCGAATCCCGCAGCAGTCGCGCTGCGACGCGGTGCAGGCGTTCGTGCTCCGTCCCGATCGCCGCGAACGCCGGCTGGTCACGCAGCCAGGCGGGCGAAGTCTCGAAATACCATCGGCCGAAGGGACAATGATGGTGCGCACCGTCGGCGAGTTCGTCCAGGGTGAACGGGAGCCCGCAGACGATGGCCCGGATGAGATTCCCGTGCCACGCGGCATGGTCGAGCGTGGCCTGATCCAGCTGCTCGAGCGCCGTACGTACGGTCGCGGGATCGAGATTGTGCATAGGCGTCGCCTCCCGCACATGCCGCGCCAGCAGCCGTCGAAAATTGAAGAGACCCGTCAGCGGCCAACCTACCGCACCTCACCCCCGCCAGCAAGCTCGGCGACCCGGGCCGCTCCGGCGACTCGTACGGGCGACCGCGCCGCCGGCGGGCGTGCTTCGAGCAGGGCTCCCAGCCCAAGCCGAAGCCCTGACGCGCCCCTGAGCCCGGAGTTAAGCTACGGCCGCCCGGCGCAACTGCGACCATCCACGCCACTGGAGACAGGATCGGCATGGCGGACGTCTTCGTCTCTTACTCCCGCAGCGACAAGGCGCGCGTCGCCCCGCTCGTCGCCGCGCTCGAGGCGGAGGGCTGGTCGGTGTGGTGGGACCCCGCCATCGCGCCCGGCCAGCAGTTCGACCGGCTGATCGCGGACGAGCTCGATCGAGCCCGCGCCGTACTCGTGGTGTGGACGCCGGACTCCGTCGAATCCCGCTGGGTCCGCGGCGAGGCTCGCGAGGGCGCGGATCGCGGCATCCTGGTGCCGGTGCAGCTCGGGCCCGCGCGGCTGCCGATCGACTTCCGCGCCTTTCACACGACGGACCTCGGCCAGTCGGGTGAGGTGGCCGGCAGCCCGCAGTTCCAGGACGTCGTGCGCGCGATCGAGGCGCTGGCCGGGCGGCGCGCCCGGATCGATCACGGCCGTCGGCCCTCCCCGCTCGTCCCGGGCCGACTACGGGCCCGTCGCGCATAGCCATCTGCGTGCTGCCCTTCGCCAACCTCGGCGGCGACCCGGAGCAGCAGTACTTCAGCGACGGCATCACCGGGGACATCATCACGGAGCTGTCGCGCTGGCGGCTGCTCTCGGTGCGCTCACGCTCGGCCTCGTTCAAATATCGCGGCCCGGCGGTGGACCCGCGAAGGTCGCACGCGAACTGAACGTACGCTTCGTCGTCGAAGGCGCGGTGCGGCGCATGGGCGACCGCGTGCGCGTCAGCGTGCAGCTGGCGGATGCCGAGTCGGGCAGGCAGGTCTGGGCCGAGCGCTTCGACCGCGGCCGGGAAGAGATCTTCGCGGTCCAGGACGAGGTCGTGCAGACCATCGTGAGCACGCTGGTCGGCCGCGTGCAGTCGTCCGACGTCGAACGCGCGCGGCGCAAGCCGCCGACGAGCCTCGATGCCTACGAGTGCGTGCTGAACGGCAATGCGCTCCCCTGGGACGATCCGGAGGGGGCGGCCGAGGCGACGCGCCTGTTCGAGAAGGCGATAGAGATCGATCCCGGCTACGGCATGGCGTATGCACTGCTCGCGTGATGCGTGCCGCGAAATGGCGCCAGGATCCCGGCGGCTCGACGGCGCTGCTGGAGAGGCCTACGCGCTCGCAAAGCGGGCCGTCGAACTCGACGACGGCGAGAGCACCTGTCATTCGCTGCTGGCCCAGGTCTGCCTGCAGCGGCGCGCCTACGAAATGGCGATACAGCACATGCAGCGCGCGGTGGAGATCAATCCGACCAACCAGTGGAACCAGGCGGACATGGGGTGGTACTCACCTACGTGGGCCGGGCGCAGGAGGCGCTCGCCTGGTATGCGCGCGCGCGGCAGATCGACCCCTATTTCGATCCCCCGTGGTACTGGCGCCAGACCGGGCAGGCCTACATGGCGCTGGGCCGGTACCAGGAAGCCGTGTCCATGTTCGCCCACATCCCGGTGCACACCTATCGCACGGCCGCGCTCATGGCCGGGTGCCATGCACGGCTCGGCGACATGGAGAGCGCGAGGAAATGGCGTCGCGGACTGCCTGTCCATGATGCCGGCCTTCACTGTCCGGTGGTACATGTCGAAGGAACCGTACCGGTTCCCCGCCGACGCCGAGCGGCTGGCCGAGTCCCTTCGCCTCGCCGGCCTGCCGGACTGACGGCGCACCGCGATAGACAGCGCGAATCCGCATCCCGGGAGCAACGATGACCGCCAATCAGTCGACGGCCGATGCTGCCGAACCGTCCTGGGTCGGGGAAGTCCTGGATTTCTGGTTCCAGAAGATCGGCGCAGCACGGTGGTTCGCAAAGGACGCCACCATCGACGACGAGATCCGCGCGCGATTCCTTTCGCTGCACGAGCGAATCCTCGAGGGCGGCGCCGGGGGCCATGCCACGTCGCGCGCCACGCTCGCCACTGTCGTCGTGCTCGACCAGTTCTCGCGAAACATGTTCCGGGGCTCGCCGCGCGCGTTTGCCACCGATCCGCTGGCGCGGCGGCTGGCACGGGAGGCCATCAACCGGGGGCTCGACTCGGGTCTCACCAGCGAGGAACGGGCCTTCCTCTACATGCCCTTCGAGCACAGCGAGGAACGCGAGGACCAGGCGCTCTCCTGTGAACTTTTCGGACGCCTCGGCAACGACTACTGGACCGAGTACGCGCAGGCGCACAAGGTCATCATCGACCGCTTCGGCCGGTTTCCACACCGCAACGCGGTGCTCGGCCGCGAGTCCACGCCGGAAGAGGTCGAGTTCCTCAAGGACCCGAAGTCATCATTCTGAGTACCCGGCCGCGCCCTCCGCGCGCCTAGGCATCCCTGCGCGGGGCGCGCAGCAGCCCGAGCGTTGAATCGTCCGGCTCACCGCCAAAGTACTTGGCGAGGACCTGCTCGTAGACCGACCCCGGCGGGGACACGGACGCGAACAGCGTCGCGCAGGAGCGCAGTTTCTGGTCGTCGGGCGAGCCGAAGATCTCGTGCGCGGTTCGCCCATCGATCGCGAGCGTCGCCTCGAAGCACTCGACGAGCCGCGGCGCGAGCACCGGATGCCGAAGATAGGCCTCGGCCTCCACGGCACTGCGGATCGCGTAGCGACGTGACATCTCGCTCGACCCCAGCCCGGCGAATTGCGGGAACACGTACCACATCCAGTGCGTGCGCTTCCGGCCACCCCGTAACTCGGCGAGTGCCGCTTCGTGACTGCGCTCCTGCGCAACCACGAAGCGACCAAGTCCGTGCGGGTCGCTCGCGCCGGCCAAGATCGTCTCCTCGGGACGCGAGGCCA
>CAVSDW010000004.1:0-7338 GCA_963726665.1 uncultured Gammaproteobacteria bacterium
CGCATGCCTTCGGCTGCGCCATTGCCTCGATGTCGGCCAGGCTACGCATGCAGAAGGTGTCCATGGTCGTCCCGGCGGTTCAGTTGCGACGCTTGAGCGGCGCGAGCCAGCGCCTGAGCGCGCTCCAGTGCTGCAGGCGGTCTTCCTCACGGTAGACGAGGAGGCGCTCGATCTGTCCCTCGATGGCACCCGCCACGCGCTCACGCAGTGACCACAGCGTCCGGGCATTGTCGGCCTTGCCCTTCAGCCGCTTCGTACTGATGCGCGATCCGAACCCGAAGTAGTAACGTTGCGGCCGCGGGATCAGCGTCGGCCCGATGCCGCGCACGATCGGCGGAATCATGTCGCCGCCACGCGTGCGCTCGGCGAGCTTGAAGCGCTCCGCGAGCTGGTTCCAGAGCGGAAGTCCCATGACGTCGTTGGCGTCGAAAAGGATGTCGAATGCCTCGTCCGGCCCGACCGAGCCGAACGGGATGATGTCGTAGCCGTGCTCGATCGCCAGCCGCGCGAATCCGGTGCGCTGCTTCCACACCAGGCGGTACGCCTCGCCCTTGCGGCGCATCACCTCGCGCCCGCCGCCCGGGAACACGAGCACGTGGGCGCCGGACTTCATGAGCGCCGAGCAATTCTCGGGCGTGCCGAGCACCATGCCGTTGCGCACCAGCATGTCGCCCCAGTACGGGACCGAGAAGTGCCCGCGGTCGCCGAGGCCGCGCAGCAGCACGCCGTACTGCGTGTACAGGTGCTCGACCATGAGCGGCGCGTCGGTGAGACCGAAGAGCGTGTGGTTGCCGACCCAGAGCGCCGGCTTCTCGAGGTCGAGTTCCCAGAGCCCGAGGAACTCGGGATTGAAGTAGGCGCGCGCGACGGCGAACAGCCGCCGCATCTCATCCGGCGTGACGGGCGTGAAGTTGACCACGTTGTTCGCGCTGGCGGCCAGGTGGGCCCGGGGAGCCTTGTGCTTGCTGCCCGCAGCGGCTGCCCCGGGGACCGCCGGGCGGGTCTTCGATGATTTCGCGACTGTCCTGCTCATGCAGCCTCTTCGACGATGCGGTTGCGCTGGACCCCGAGGTCGATGACGCCGTCCTCCGTCCGGATCCGCGCCTCGACGACGTCGCCCGCCTTGAGGTACTGGGTGCGCTTCGCCTGCACCTTGGTGAACATTCGCCAGCGGAACTTGTCGCCGAAGAACGTCACGACGCGCAGCACCAGTGGCGACGGGATCGAGAGCGCGCAGCCTGCGGGCGTCCCCGTCGCGATCAGGTCGCCCGGCGCGAAATCCTGCACGCCCGAGAGCTCGGTCAGCGTCTCGGCAGGACCGTAGACCAGGTTGGCCGTCGAGTCGTCCTGGCGGACGGCGCCGTTCACCGTGAGCGTGAGGCGCAGGCGCTTGAGCGCCGGCATGTCGCCTCGCTCGAGCAGGCAGAGATCAGGGCCGACCGGGCCGAAGCTGCGGAAGCTCTTGCCCTTGTAGAACTGCATCTGCGGGATCTGGACGTCGCGCGCCGAGTAGTCGTTCACGATCACGAGGCCCGCCACGAACTCGTGCAGGTTGTCGTCGGTCACGACGCACTTCCCGTTGATGGGGCGCCGGAGTACCAGCCCGAGCTCGATCTCGTAGTCGAGGAACTTCACCTGCCGCGGCCGGATCACGTCCGAATCCGCGGGCACGATGCAGCTGCGCGCCTTGGTGAAAATCATGTTGAAGTGCTTGGCATCCGGGTCCATGCCGGACTCGATCATGTGCTGACGGTAGTTCGCACCCTGGCAGACGAACTGCTGGTTGCGGGTGACGGGGGACAGCACGCGGACCGATGAGACTTCGATCTCGCCACCGTGGAGCGACGCGAGCGCCCCGACGCTGTTCGCGCCGATGAACTCGCCGGTGGTCGCGTACTCGCCTCGGACCGGGGTGACCTGCGCTCCTCGCAGGACGCCCCAGGCCGCGCGGCCCTGGTGCTCGTAGTGCACGACGTTGATTGCCATCTGGTGTCCTCGATGCGTGTATCGGTGTTGTGTCGGCGCGCGTTCCGGCGGTCAGCCGAACAGGCGCGCCAGCTGGATGACCTTGGCCAGGTTCAGGTCCGGGCTGCGGCGCAGGTTGCGCACGAGCGCCACCAGCATCCCGAACCCGAGCTTCGGCCGCGTGAAGTCGCGCGGCAGCGGCGGACCCCACTGGGCCATCGCCTCGCGGCTGACGTCGTGGCATCCCGTCGACACTGCCGCGGTGAAGAGATCCCCATCGCTATAGTGCTCGTGCTTGTCGCCCCAGGGGTCCTGCCAGTAGTCGAAGATCTGGCTGCCCAGGATGTGGCGGCCCAGACCCCAGGCGTGGCGGTAACCCCTTTCGCGCAGGATGCGCTGCCCCATCCCGACGGCGTCGGCATCGACCAGCTCGAACGCGCTGTGGCTGTAGCCTGCAATGAGGCCCTGCGCCAGCGCGAGCGTGTGGTGGTCGGCGGGGACGTCGCCGAGATTGAGCCGCATGAAGGTCACGACGGGCGAGCCGTCGGGCAGCACCTGGACGTCGCTCGGGATGAACCCGAAGTGCCGCGTGTACCAGCCGCAGGTGGCCTGGAAGTCCGCGAGTTCCATGACCACGTGCCCGAGCTTTACGACCTCCGGCGCGCCGACGGGCACGCGCTGGGTGTCGTCCACCCTCGGAGACGCGTCGGCCGTGTTGAACTGCGTGAGCGGCGCGCGGTGCGGTAAGGCGGAATAAGGCCGCTGGCCGTGCACGGCTTCCACGCGAAAGCCCGACGGGTCGGTGAGTCGCACGACTTCGCCGCCGCAAGGTCCGTCCAGTGCCTCGATCGGGCCTGCACCGGGCACCGTCTTCGCGACGCGCTCCAGATCCTCCCGGCTCGCGAGCTCGAGCGCGAACCCGACGAAGCGCGCCTTCGGGGCCTTGCGGACGACGTAGCAGTACGGCGCAGCCGCCGTGCCGCGCAGGTACAGCGTGGTCGGCGTCCGCTCGACGACCTTCAGACCGAAGGCCGTGAGGAAGGCCTCGGCACGCTCGAGGTCGGGCCGTTCCCAGATCAGGTAAGCGAGACGGCGCGCCCTGACCGTCGGGTCGGCGTGGCGCACGGGCTCTGGTGTGCTCAGCTTCGGCATCGGTGCAATCGCTCCTTCGTCTCGTGTCTATGCTGCGCTGGAAAGCTGCCGTATCGGCGCCGGCGAACCCGGCGCGCCGAGCAGCGACAGCGACTCACGGACGAGGCGCTCGCACTCGTCCGCCGGGCCTTCGTGCATCACGGTCTTGTCGGGTCGCACGACCAGGACCCGGCCGACGAGCGCCGCGCCCGGCACGAGCCCGTCGCTCAGGTCCTCCCAGGCGGGCGACCCACGCGACTCGCTGCCGCGCGGCTCGACCCGCACGACCCCGCCGCCGGCCGCCAGCCACGTTCGCAGCGCGGCCTCGCCGAGATGCGCGACCGGATCCACGCCGCAACCGAGCAGCACGAACCGGTCACCGAGCACGTCGTCGCTCAGCACGATCACGCCATCCACTCCGCGCAGCAGGCCCTGCGGCAGCCACGATCCCGGGACCGCGCCGGCCGCGCCTCGGCCCGGTGCGAACAGTCCCTCGCGGAAGCGGTTCTTCGGCTTGATTCGCAGGTCGTCGAAATACGCACGGAAATACGGCAGCAGTCTCAGCGTACGGACGGTACCGTGGACCAGGAAGGCCTTGACCCGGCTGCGCGGCATGATCAGGTGCCCCATGAACCGCGCGAGGTTGATCATCGCCTTCGCGTGCGGTCGCCGCTCGGTGTCGTAACTCGCGAGCACGCCTTCGGCGGCCGAGCCCCGCACCACCCAGGCGAGCTTCCAGGAAAGGTTGGCCGCGTCGCGGAGTCCCGCGACGAGTCCCTGTCCGACGAAGGGCGGCGTGACGTGGGCCGCATCGCCGACGAGGAACACGCGTCCGACGTTGAAGCGCTCGCAGGTCCGGGCGTGGAACCGGTACACGGCCTTGCGGGTGATCGTCATGTCGCTGACGTTGCCGTAGGGTGCCAGCAGAGTTCGGACCGTGCCCTCCTCCTCCATGCGCTCCCGTGACTCGCCGGGATGCAGCATGAATTCCCACCGCTCGCGATGTCCCGGCGCGGGCATGTGCGGGGTCGGGCGGCGCGGGTCGCAGACGAACTCGATGTCGTCGAGCGCCTGGTCCGGGCGCTCGGCATCGACGATCAGCCATTCTTCGGCATAGGTGCTTCCCTTGAAGTCCTGGCCGATGGCCTTGCGGACCATCGAGCCCGCTCCATCGGCGGCCACGAGGTAGCGCGCCTCGACGATGGTCGTCGTGCCGTCCGGCAGCTTGAGTTCCGCGCTTACGCGGTCACCGCGGTCGCTGAACCCGAGCATTTCGACGCCCGTCGCCGTCTCGACGGTCGAATGCCCCGCGACGCACTCACGCAGCACTCGCTCCAGTTCCGGCTGGTAGAACGTGACGAGCTTCGGGTGGCCGTCCAGGCTGCCGCAGGAGTTGATGCGCGCGAACTCACCGGCGTACGGCGAGAGGTAGCGTACGCGGGGAATGGCGCGGACCTGGAAGGCGCCGTCGCGGAGCCCCGCCAGCTGCAGGATGCGCAGCGCCTCGTTGTCGAGTGCGATGGCCCGGGGCATCTGCAGTATGTCGGGGGAGCGGTCGATGACCAGCGTGCGGATGCCGAGCTTTCCGAGCAGGCAGGCGACGGCTGCGCCCACCGGGCCGTATCCGACCACCAGCACATCGACCTGTGTAGATATCGAAGTCATTCTCCACCCCGCAATGCCGGCCCTGTCTACCGTCGCGCGGCCGAAGTGCGCGCAGCACCCGCGGCTGACCACAGTGACTGCCTTATCGAGGCTGATAATCCTATCAGTTCTGATTGATTTATTGCAACAAGTGGGCCAGAATTGTCCCCGCAGTCAGTTCGGGGTCGCCCGCGGGGCGCCACGCCGAATGGGCCCGAGCCCGAGGAGAGCAACGGAACATGGCCAGGACCAAGCCAGCGCAGATCGTCCAGCGGGTGACCCGGCGCGAGATCGCCACCAGCCCCCCAGAGCCGGCAGTGCGCGAAGCTCGTGGCTCGCGACGGCGCAAGGAAACTCACGCGAAACTGCTCGACGCCGCCCTCAAGCTCATGGCCGACCGCGGCGTGGACGGGGTCGCGGTCAACGAAATCACCGAGGCCGCGGATGTCGGCTTCGGTTCGTTCTACAACCACTTCCCGTCCAAGGAAGCGATACACGCCGAGCTGATCGACCTCGTATTCGTGGAGTTCGCCGACGCGCTCGACCGGTCGCTCGGCGGCGTCGACGATCCCGCGGAAGTCATAGCGGCCTCGGTGCGGCACACGCTGCACAAGTCGCGGAGCGACCGGACATGGGCGCGCTTCCTGCTGCGCGAAGGCCTGTCGGCGGGAATGCTGACGCGTGGGCTCGGCATACGGCTGCTGCGCGACATCCGCGCCGGAATCGACGCCGGCCGCTTCGCCGGTGATGACGAGCTCGTGGCCCTGCTCGCGATCGCCGGCACGACGCTCGCCGCCATCGCGACCGAGGTCCAGTACGACGGGGGCGCTGCGCTGGAGCCGGTCATGCGACGCCGGGTCGGACTGCCGAGCCCCGAGCTGCCGGAGCGCGTCGCTACGGCCATGCTTCGATTCCTGGGCGTGCCGGCCGTGGAAGCGCGTCGCATCGCGAGGCGCCCACTGGCCGCGCTTCATTTCACGCGCGTCGCTGAAAAAATCGAGGCGCCCTGACGACCGCTCGCGCGGGGCACCCCAGTGTTCTGGTCACACCCAGGCGCCGCTCGAGCGGCGCTTCTCGTTGTTGTCTGCTCGTCCCGATCAGATCGGTTCGCGGCCGGCTCATGCCGGGCACTTCATGTCATCAGCGAATGCCTGCGCCGGCCAGCGAATCCGGCGACCATTCGCGAGGCGGGTACGGGCCCGGGAACTTGGTGCCGTAGTAATTGCCGCACATGCCCTGGACCACCCACATGCCGGCGATCACGTCGTACTCCGACTGCATCGCGATGCCCAGCGCCTTGACGTCATAGGCGAACGCGGTCGGCACGATTGCACCGCGGAAAAGGTTGCCACGCATGTCGTACTGGTCCGACAGCAGGCCGACCCAGCTGTCCTCGTCGAGGTAGAACACGCGCCTGGAGTAGATGTGGCGCTTGTCCGGCTTGAGGGTCGCTTCGATGACCCAGACGCGATGCAGTTCCCAGCGCAGGGAATCAGGCTTCTGGAAGTGCGGCCCGAGGATGTCGGCCGACTTCGTGCCCTTGCCGTCACCGGAGACGGCCATGTAGGCGTTGTAGGGGACGAACATCTCCTTCTTGCCTGCCAGCTTGAAGTCGTAGCGATCCATCGCGCCGTTGAACATGAACGCATCGTCATAGGTGCCGGCACCGGCCACGCCCGGGTTGGGCGTGTCGTACGCGATATCCGGCGCCAGCTTGACGCGGCGCTGTCCGGGCAGGTACTGCCAGGCCTTGCGCGGCTGCCGCAGCGGGTTCAGGTGATCGATGACGAGCAGCGACTCGCCGGCACGGCGGGCCGGTCCAAAGTAGCTGATCTTGATCTTGTAGTACTCGTCGGTCGACTGAACCACCTTGTCGAGGTTCGCCTGAGTGTAGACCGGGAACTCCTGGTAGCTGATGCCGCTGGTCGAGAGCGTCGACACGCCGGCGGAGTCGGTATTGAACGCGTCGTACTTGCAGATCGTAGCGTCACCCTGGTAACGCACCAGGTGGTTCCACATCGCCTCATTGCCCGTCTTCGGGATCGGGAACGGGTAACCGGGCAGCGCGCCCTCGAAGCTCAGGCCGCCTTCCGTGGACCTGGCCTGCGTCGCGTTCCTGGCCGCGTTGTCGAGGAGTTTCTGCGGGTACGTGACCGGCCGGTGCGTCGGATAGACGTCGAGCCGGTAGTCGGGATATCGCTTCAGCAGCGCGTAGACAATCGCCGACAGCTTGTCCTTGTACTGGTCCGCGTTCTGCCCGGTGATCACGAGCCGCGGCTTCTCGCCGGCGAATGGGTCTGGCCGCAGGCCCGTTCCCGGCACGAACGCGGCCGGGATCTGTGTCAGGCCACCGGTCCACTCGGGGATGGTGCCGTCGCTGTTGCCGGCTTTTTCGGCACCGACTGGGGTGAGGTCCTTGCCGAGGCGGCTGGCTTCTTCAGGCGAAACCGCAGCCAGCGCGCCGGCGCTCACAAACGCGAGAGCCACCGAAAACACGGTTTCGCGAATCATGCAGCGATTCCTCACCGGAAGGTCGTCCCTATCGAGGCAGTTTCCGGCCACCGCGCCGATGCCCAGGTCTCGTCGCAGTGAAGTCGG
>CAVSDW010000005.1:0-17445 GCA_963726665.1 uncultured Gammaproteobacteria bacterium
CGCGCGAAGCGCTCGGGCAGGTGACCAAGGAATGGTCGTACCAGCTTCCACGGAAAAGCCGGCACGACGCCGGACTTGACGCGCCTTTCGATCAGCCTCGTCATCTCGCGGGCCGCCTGCCCGGCCGAAATGGCGAAAGGCAATTTTCCGATGTCGACGCCCTCGACGATGTCGGTCTTGATATACCCGGGCAGGATGTCGGTGACGGCAATGCCCTTGCGCCTGAGTTCGACGCGCAACGAGTCGAGGTACATCGAAAAGCCGGCCTTGCTTGCGCAGTAGGCGGCCTGGCCGGCGATCGGTTGCAGCGAGGCCAGTGAGGAAATGCCGACGATCTGGCCCTTGCCGCGCGTGAGGAAGTGCTCGGTGGCTGCATTGATCGTCGCGATTGCGCCAGCAAGATTCGTCTGGATCAGGTTGAGTTCCTTGTCCAGGTCGCCGCTCCCGACGTGCGTCACGTCATTGGCGCCCGCATTGACCACGATGGTGTCGATGCCGCCAAGGCGGTCGAAGAGCTCGCGCAGCGTCGGCCCGACGCCGCTGAACTGGCAGACATCCAGCGTCGCGAGCTCGACACGTAGGCCCTTGCCATGAGTTGCCTGCAACTCATCGCGAAGCGTCTCGAGCAGTGCCAGGCGGCGCGCGGTCAGGCCAAGGACATATCCGCGACCGGCCATTTCCACCGCGAGCGCCCGGCCGATTCCCGAGGAAGCGCCGGTGATCACAACGGTTGGATGCTTGGGATTTGCCATGGGCTGCCTTCGGTAGATTTCGCGACGAGATCACTATCGGCCGGCCGGCCAGCCGCGTCGTCGTCAAGTCCGGTCAATTCTAGTGCGGCGTGACAGGTCGAATGCCCCCCAACATGGAGGGGCCGGTCCGAGACGGCAAAACGGATCGAAGTCGGGGTGTTTCGGGCGCTCGCGCAGGGACTGCTTCAGCCTGGACAGCACGCCAGGGCGTCGCGCGGTCGGCAGGGCGTCCGGGTCGAGTTGTCAAGCTGCCTAGGGAACGGCCTGCGGCTGCGGGGCCATGGCCGCGGCCGAGTCGACCCATCCGCCCCCCAACGCCTTGTACAGGTCAACGTGTGCCTGCAGCCGGTCACGCTCGCCCTGGCTCAGCAGCAGTTCGGCGTTGAAGAGCGACGTCTCGGCGTCGAGTACTTCGAGATAGCTCGAGTAGCCACCCTCGTAGCGCTTGCGGGCGAGGCGGGCGTAGGTCGAGAGTGCGTCGACCTGCGCCTGTTGTGCCCGTGTCCGCTCGGTGGTCTTCGTGGTCGCGACGAGCGCATCGTCCACATCGGCGAACGCACGCCGCACCGTCTGCTGGTAGTTGGCGAGCAGCTGCGCATGGCGAGCATCCGCAACCTCGTTGACTCCGACGATTTCGCCGCCCTGGAAGATGGGGCCGGCGACCTGCCCGGAATAGCTCCAGGTGCCAGAGCCGCCCGAGAAGAGGCCGCTGAGTTCGAGGCTCGCACTGCCCAGCAGTCCCGTGAGCGAAATGGTCGGAAAGTACAGCGCACGTGCCGCGCTGACGCGCGCATTGGCAGCGATGAGCGACTGCTCGGCCGCGACAACGTCGGGTCGCTGGGTGAGCACGTCCGAGGGGAGTCCCGCCGGCACGGCCGGCGTGCCGAGATCGGCAAGGCGATGCCCACGTGGAATCGGCCCCGGGTTCCGCCCAAGCAAGAGCGAGAGGGCATTCTCCTGCCGCGCGACCTGTTGCTGCAGGACCGGTACTGCGCCCGCGGCTACCTCGTACGCGGAGCGCGCCTGCGCGAGTTCCACGCCCGAGATCACGCCTCCCCTGTGGCGCTTTTCGAACACGTCGAGCGCCTTGCGCCGGCTCTCGAGCGTCTCCTCGGACGTGCGCAGCTGTGCGTCGAGCGACAGCAGGGTAATGTAGCCGGATGCGGTCGCGCCGACGACAGACAACACCGCGGCGCGCCGGTCTGCCTCGGACGCCTGCCAGTCGGCGGTCGCCGCCGCGGTCAGGTTGCGGACGCGGCCCCAGACATCGAGTTCCCAGCCGGCGGTGAATCCGCCGGCGGTCGCGGTCCGCACCGAGTCATTGCCCGCGCCGACCACCTGCTGTGAGGGCTTCTCCTGTCCGCTGCTGGCCGTATAGCCCACGCCCGGGAACAGTGGTGCGCGCGTCGAGACCATGGCGCCGTGGAATTCATCTACCCGCGCGGCGGCAATGCGCAGGTCGTCGTTGCCGGCCAGCGCCTCGGTCACCAGCTGGTCGAGGACCGGGTCGCCGAATCCCGTCCACCACTGCGTGTCCGCAGCACCCGGCGTGTCGGCCACCGAGACCCGGAACTGCCCGGGCACCTCGATGTCGGGCCGATGGTAGGGCGTGCCCAGGCAGCCCACGAGCGTGCCAGTGGCGAGCAGCAATGCCATGCGGCGCATGGCTCAATGCCCTCCCGCGTCGCTGGGGGCGGCCACAGGCGCCGGTTCTGCGGGCGCCAGCCGCGGGCTGCCCTTGCGGGACCGGCGGCTTCGGCGGAAAGAACCGTTCGCTCAGCTGGCTCACCAGCACGTAGAAAAGCGGCACGAAGAAGAGCGCGAGCGTCGTCGCGCCGACCATGCCGCCGATCACGCCCGTGCCGATCGAATGGCGCGACGCGGAGCCGGCGCCCGAGGCGATCGCGAGCGGAATCGCGCCGGCAGTGAAAGCGAGCGAAGTCATCACGATCGGACGCAGTCGCATCTTCGCGCCCTCGACCGCGGACTCCACGATCGAGAGTCCTTTCCGCCGTTCCAGCATCGCGAATTCGACGATCAGGATCGCGTTCTTCGCCGACAGCCCGATGAGCGTCACGAGGCCGATCTGGAAGTAGACATCGTTCTGCAGGCCGCGCAGCCAGACTGCGACCAGCGCGCCCAGCACCCCGAACGGCACGGCCGTGATGACGCTGCCGGGCAGCGACCAGGATTCGTATTGCGCGGCCAGGATGAGAAACACCATGACGAGACCGAATACGAACACCAGTGCCGACGCACCGCCGGACTGCTTCTCCTCGTACGCCTGGCCCGACCAGGCGATGCCGAAGCCATCTGGCAGGTCTGCGGCAAGCGTCTCCATCGTGGCGATGGCCTGCCCGGAGCTGAACCCGGGCGCGGGCCCGCCGTTGATTTTCGCTGCCGGAAAGCCGTTGAAGCGCGGGATCAGGTCGGGCCCCCGGGTGAACCGCGTGGTCGTGACCGCATCGAGCGGCACCATTTCCCCGGAGCGGCCGCGAACGTAGATGTTGCGCAGGTCCTCCGGGCTGTTGCGGAACTCCGGTTCGGCCTGCAACACGACCTGCCACACGCGGCCGTACTTGTTGTACTGGCTCACGTACAGCGAGCCGAAGAGCGACTGCAGCGCCCCGTACACGTCGGCGATCGGCGCGCCAAGCGTTTCCGCTTTCTCACGGTCCACCTTGACGCTCAGCTGGCGCGAGGAGGGATTGAACGTCGAGTTGACGCCCGCGAGGCCGGGCTGTTGCTTCGCGGCGGCGACCACCTGCTGGACCGCCTGCGCGAGGTGCTGCGGCTCGCCCCCGGTGCGGTCCTGGACCCACAACTCGAAGCCGCCCTGCATGCCGAGTCCGGGGATGGGTGGCGGATTGAGCGGAATCACCACGGCGTCGCGGATGCCGGCCAGCTGCGGCGCGATGGCGGCGATTACCGCATCGACGTACATGTCCTTGCCTTCGCGTTCCTTGAAGTCCTTGAGGCTGACGAAGACCGTGGCGGCGTTGGTCTTGTACTGGCCGTCGAGCATGCTGTAGCCGGAGAGCACGGACGCGAACTGCACCGCCGGGTGCCCCAGCGCAATTTCGCCGATGCGCCGTCCAACGGCATCCGAGCGGTCGAGGCTGGCCGAGTCCGGCAGCATCGCGGCGATCAGCAGGTAGCCCTGGTCCTCGGGCGGCACGAAGCTGCCGGGCACCATCCTGAAGATGCCGAGGATCGCGACGATGAAGGCCGCGAATACCAGGAGCGCGAGGGCCGCGCGCTTGAGGACCCAGCGGACGCCCGATGCATAGCGCACGGTCAGGCGCTCGAACCACTCGTTGAATTTCTGCAGGATCCGCGGCGGGTGTCCGTGCGAGCCCTCGAGCAGCAGTGCCGCGAGCGCCGGCGTGAGCGTGAGTGCCACGAAACCGGAGAGGACCACGGAGATGACCACCGTGATCGCGAACTGCTTGTAGAGCACGCCGGTCGTGCCGCCGAGGAAAGCCGTCGGCACGAAGACGGCGGCCAGCACCAGCACGATCGCAACGACCGGGCCGGACACCTCGTGCATCGCGGCGAACGCGGCATCGCGGGCCGAGAGGCCCTTCGTCTTCATGTTGGCCTCGACGGCCTCGATGACCACGATCGCGTCGTCCACGACGATGCCGATCGCGAGCACCATGCCGAAGAGCGTCAGAAGGTTGATCGAGAAGCCGAGCAGGGTCATGCCGACGAACGTGCCCACGATCGAGACCACGACCGCGAGGGTCGGGATCAGCGTCGCGCGCAGGTTCTGCAGGAAGATGTAGACCACCAGCACGACCAGGATCACGGCCTCGATCAGCGTGTGCACGACCTCCTCGATGGAGGCGGTCACGAACTTCGTGCTGTCCAGCGATACCTCGTAGTCGATGCCGGCGGGGAAGCCGGCCTTGAGGCTCTCGAGCGCGCTGCGCACCCCTTTCGAGACCTCGAGCGCGTTGGATCCGGGCTGCTGGTAGACGGAGATGAATACGGCCGGCTTGCCGTTCAGGCTCGGCCGCATCATGTAGTTCTGCAGGCCTTCCTCGGCCCGGCCCACGTCGCCGAGCCGCACGATCGCGGCGCCTTCCTGGTCCGTGCGCAGGATGATGTTTTCGAACTGCACCGGCTCGTTGAAGCGGCCTTCCGTCACGACGGGCAGGGTGATCTCGACAGGCTTCGAGGTTGGCGACTGCCCGATCGAGCCGGCGCCGAACTGCTGATTCTGCCTTGCTGTTGCCTGCTGGATGTCGGTGGGCGTGATACCGAGCGACGCCATGCGGTCCGGGCGCAGCCAGATGCGCATGGCGTTTTCGGACGCGCCGAAGAGCGACGCCTGGTTTGCGCCGGGCACGCGCTTGACGGCGTCGAGCACGTAGAGGTTCGCGTAGTTCGCGACGTAGTTCACGTCGTAGCGGCCGTCGGGCGCGTAGACGGCGATCAGCATCATGATGCTGGAGGAACGCTTCTCTACGCGTACGCCGGTCTTCTGCACGACGTCGGGCAGTTGCGGCAACGCGATGTTTACGCGGTTCTGCACCTGGACCTGCGCCGTGTCGGGGTCGGTGCCGATCTGGAAGTAGACCGTGAGCGTCATCTGGCCGGTCGACGAACTCGTCGATTGCATGTAGAGCATGTTGTCGACGCCGTTCACCTGCGTCTCGATCGGCGCCGCCACCGCCTGCGCCACGGTCTGGGCGTCAGCGCCAGGAAAGCTGGCGGATACCGTCACCTGCGGCGGCGCGATCGGCGGGTATTGCTCGATGGGCAGGCCCACGAGCGCGGCGAGGCCCGCCAGCGTCACGACGATCGAGAGGACGCTCGCGAGAATCGGGCGCCGGATGCAGAGGTCGGAAATCACGGGTCGGCGCGCTCCGGGTCAGTCCTTGGCGGAGGCCGCTGGCGTCCCCGGCGGAACCTGGCCGGGCTCGACCGGCTTCACGGTGACGCCCGGCGCCAGCTTCATTCCGCCATCCACGACGACACGCTCTCCCGCCTGCAGCCCCTGGTCGATGAGCCACAGGTCTCCCGTCAGCGGCCCGACGGTCACCGGGCGGAACTGAGCCTTCGATTCGGCGTCCACCACCCAGACGAAATTGCCCTGCGGCCCCTGCATCACGGCGCGCTGCGGAAGCTCGATCGCATTCGCCCACCTGGCCCCGCCGAGAAGCACCCGCACGAACTGTCCTGGCCTGAGCGCGCCGTCCTTGTTGGGCAACTCCGCACGCACGAGGAACGTGCCGGTTTCCTTGCTGTAGGACGCGTCGCCGAACGTGACGTGCCCCGGCGCCGGCACGACGGTTCCGTCGGCGAGCACGATCTTGACCGTGTATTTTCCGTCGGCTGGCGGCTTGAGCTTGCCCTCCTGCCTGAGCTTCGTGAAACGAAGCTGCTCGTTCTCGGAGACACTGAAATTCACGCGCATGGGGTCGAGTGCGGCAACGTAGGTCAGCAGGCTGTCGGGGCCGGGGGCGATGAAGCTGCCAGGCTGCTTGCGGGCGAAGCTCGTGACTCCGTCGACGGGAGAACGGATCGTCGTGTAGCTCAGGTCGAACTCGGCCTGCTGCACGCGTGACTTCGCGCCTTCCACCGCGGCGACGGCGGCATCGCGCGACCCCTGCGCATCGTCGAGATCCTTCTGGCTCAGCGCGTCCTCGGCCGCCAGCGGACCGACGCGCTTGAGGTTCGCGCTCGACGTATTGAGCCGGGCTTGCTGCGCCTGCAGCTCCGCGCGTGCCGCCGCAAGCGCTGCCTCGAAAGGCTTGCGGTCCATCTGGAACAGGACGTCGCCTTTCGCTACACGACTGCCCTCGCGGTAGTCGATGGACTCGAGGAAGCCCTCGACGCGCGCGCGGATCTCGACTTCCTGGGAACTCTCGGTTTCACCGACGAACTCGCTCTCGAACGGAACCTCGCCCGCGACGACGGTGATGATCGCAACGGGTATCACCTGCGCCTGCGGCGCGGCGGGCGGCTTGCCGCGACCGCAACCCGTGAGCGCAACCGCGCAAATCGCGAAGGCCAGGCATGGCAACAGCGGACGAGGTGTTCGGGGCACGCGGCACGACCTTCGCGGGAGTGGGGCACGAAAGCGCATTCTAGCCAGTGGACCCTGCAGCCGGATAGGTCGCGGGCGCGCCGGCCGGGAGAGCGGGCCCTCAGCGGCGCCTGCGCAGGGTTTCCTTCAGCCTGAAGAGCAACGCAAGCGCGTCGCGTGGGCTCAAGGTGTCCGGGTCGACACCGTCGAGTTCGGCGAGCGCGGCCGCCTCGGCCGGGTCCACGGGCGGCGGCAGGTCGAGTTCCTGCTGCGGGGCGGGCGGGCGGGCCGCATGGTCGCGGCGCTCGAGCTCGTGCAGGAATCGCCGCGCCTCGCCCACGACCAGCTTCGGCACGCCGGCGAGGCGCGCGACCTGAAGGCCGTAGCTCTGGTTCGCCGGGCCTTCCTTCACCGCGTGCAGGAACACGAGCGTATCGCCGTGCTCGGTCGCGTCGAGGTGCACGTTGGCGCAGGCCGGGAGTTCCTCGGCCAGGGCCGTGAGCTCGAAGTAGTGAGTGGCAAAGAGCGTGTAGGCGCCGATCTCGCGTCCGATGTGCCGCGCACAGGCCCACGCGAGCGAGAGCCCGTCGTAGGTGCTGGTGCCGCGGCCGATTTCGTCCATCAGCACGAGGCTGTCGCGCGTAGCGTTGTTCAGGATGTTCGCGGCCTCGGTCATCTCGACCATGAAGGTCGAGCGGCCGCCCGCGAGGTCGTCGGCGGCACCGATGCGCGTGAATATGCGGTCCACGGTGCCGATTGCGGCCGACTCGGCGGGCACGTAGCTGCCGATCCCGGCGAGTATCACGATCAGCGCCGACTGGCGCATGAAGGTGGACTTGCCGCCCATGTTCGGGCCGGTGACCACCAGCATTCGACGCCCGTCGTGCAGCGTGAGGTCGTTCGGAACGAAGGGACCCTCGATGTGCCGTTCGACGACGAGGTGCCGCCCACCGCGAATGTCGATCCTGGACTCATCCAGAAGCCGGGGCTTGACCAGCCTGAGCGCTATCGACCGTTCGGCGAGGTTGGCGAGCACGTCGAGCGAGGCGAGCGATGCGGCGGTTGCCTGCAGCGCAGGCAGGTGTTCGGTCAGCCGGTCGAGCAGGCCCTCGTAGAGTTCGCGCTCGCGGGCCAGCGAGCGGTCGCGTGCCCCAAGTACTCGGTCCTCGAAAGTCTTCAACTCGTTGGTGATGTAGCGCTCGGCATTCTTGACGGTCTGCCTGCGCACCCAGTCGGCCGGCACCTGGTCGGCCTGGCTGCGGCTCACCTCGATGTAGTAGCCCTGCACCCGGTTGTAGCCGAATCGCAGGTTCGCGAATCCCGTGCGCTCGCGTTCGCGCGCCTCGAGTTCGAGCAGCGCTTCGTCGCTGTGCTCGGCGATGCGTCGCAGCTCGTCCAGGTCCGCGTCGTAGCCGGGGGCGATGACGCCGCCCTCGCGCAGCATCGCAGCCGGCGTCGGCAGGAGCGCCGACGAGAGCAGTCCGTGCGCCTCCGGGTGCGAGCCCGCCGCTGCGGCAAGCCGCGTGAGCAGCGGCGAATCGATGCCGGCCAGGACCTGCTGCAGCTCGGGCAGGCAGCCGAGCGCGTCGCGCAGGCCCGCGAGGTCGCGGGGCCGTGCCGATCGCAACGCCACCCGCGCCAGGATGCGCTCGATGTCGCCCGCGCGTCGCAGCAGCGAGTGAACGGCTTCGTGCAGGCCGGTGTCGAGGAAGGCCTCGATGGCCTGCAGGCGCTCCTCGCGTGGAGCGCGTGGCCGCAGCGGACGCTGCACCCATCGGCGCAGCTCGCGCCCGCCCATGGCCGTCGCCGTGTGGTCCAGCAAGTCGACGAGCGTGCTGTCCTCGCGCCCGGAGACGCTCGAGTCGAGCTCGAGATTGCGGCGCGTCGCGGCGTCGAGCAGCAGCGCCTCGTCGCGCTCCTCGCAGCGGATCCCGCGCAGGTGCGGCAGGGCGGATTTCTGCGTGTCGCGCACGTACTGCAGCAGGCAGCCTGCAGCGCCGACCGCGAGCGGTCGTCCGGCGAGGCCGAAGCCCGCGAGGTCGCGGGTCCCGAACTGCTCGCAGAGCATGCGCTCCGCGCTTGCGGCCTCGAAATGCCAGGGCGGTCGTTGCCGGATGCAGGATTGCGTTCCCGATGGCACGCGCGAGGTCGCGTTCTCCTCGACCAGCAGTTCGGCCGGCCGCAGGCGCTCGAGTTCGGCCGCGAGGGCCTCGGCTCCGGTGGCCTCGACGGCGTGGAAGCGTCCGCTCGAAAGCTCGAGCCACGCCAGCCCGAATCGTTCTGCCGTCGTGCTGAGCGCCGCGAGCAGCGTGTCACGCCGCTCCTCGAGCAGCGCGTCGTCGGTGACGGTGCCGGGCGTGACGACGCGCACCACGCGCCGCTCGACGGGGCCCTTCGACTTCGCCGGGTCGCCGACCTGCTCGCAGATCGCGACCGACTCCCCGCGGCGCACGGCGCGCGCGAGATACGTGTCCAGCGTCTGCACGGGGACGCCGGCCATGGGGATCGGCTCGCCGCCCGAGGTTCCCCGTGCGGTCAGCGTGATGTCGAGCACGCGTGCTGCGCGGCGCGCGTCCTCGAAGAAGAGTTCGTAGAAGTCGCCCATCCGGTAGAAGAGCAGCACGTCGGGGTGCTGCGCCTTGATGCGCAGGTACTGCTGCATCACCGGGGTGTGGGCGGAGAGGTCCGGAGTGTTCATCTGGCCGACAATGCTACGCGAAAGAAAGCGCCAGCCCCCTCGCGAAGCTGGCGCCGGTTCAGGTACGCGGTCGCGAGGGCGGCTGCGGCAACCCGGATCGGGCCGCAAGCCGTTCGCGATTACTTCTTGTCCGGCGGCGCGACCGGCGCCGACTGCCCCGCGACGAAGGGGTAGGTCGCGAACATGCGCGTGACGGCCGCGTTGATCGCCTGGTCCCGGTTGGCCATCATCTCCTTGGTCACGGTCTTCTCGATGCCGGCCTGGAAGACGACCTGACGCTTCGCGCGGTCGACGATATCCATGACCAGCGATCCGACCTTGTAGTGCCGGGTCGTGACCTGCTGCGAATTCCAGCCGCCGTAAGGCGCGCCGTACCAGCCGCCGTAACCCCAGGTCGCGCCGTACATCGGGCCCGGGACGGACTGCACGTCGGTGCGGTCCTCGAGCTTGCCGGTGAAATTCACGAGCAGGTCGGGATCCGCGGCGGCGAGCTTGTAGCCCCTGGCCTCCATCTCGCGGGTCGCCGCGGCCTCGAGCGTCTGCATTGCCAGCGACTTGGCCTCGCCACTCTGGTCCAGGAAACCGAAGGTGCGGAACCGGCCGAAGTCGGCGCTCTTGTCGTAATCGAAGCGGACGCTGGGGGTGGACGCGCACCCTGCCAGCAGCGCCGTGGCTGCAAGCGCGACCGCCACGAGTATCTTGCCTTGGAAACGCATGACTTTGCTCTCCTTGAATTGCTTCGCGAATTACTTCGCGAGAGGAACGACCTGGGCCATCTGCCAGTCGATCAGCGTGTTCAGCTTGTTCTCGACCTGCACCCAGCGCAGCACCTTGGTCGCCGGCAGCTTCTTGCCGAGCCGGTTGGCATAGTCCTTGAGGATGTCGTTGCGATCTTCGCGCAGCTCGAAGGCTTCCTCGAGGATGTCGTCGGCGGCATCGTCCGTCATCGAGTCGTAGTTCGACGCGTACTTGTTCAGGATCTCGCCGCTGCGCGTGAAGATCTTCTTCATCTCGGCCTGGTACTTTTCGTAGATCGGCGTGAAGGCCGCCACTTCCGCGTCGGTGAGCCCGAGCGTGGAGAGCACGATGGCGCGCTTGTCGGTCTGGATCTGGCTGACGAGCAGCTGCTCCTGTTCCGACATGTTCACCGTGCCGGACGCCTGGGCGAGCGCGCCCTCGGCGGCACCGAGAGTGGCCACTGCGGCCAGGGCAATCAATATCTTCTTCTTCATGCGTCGGGACTCCGGGGCAATGTAACTCTTGGACCGCCGCCGCGAGCGCCAGTTCAGCGCGCAAACGGGATCTCAGCGCGCGAGCGGGATGATCTACGCGAGCGGGATGATCGAGTAGAGGTTCCGTCGCATCAGGTTGTCGATGCGCGACTCCAGTTGCGCGAAGCGCAGGGCCTTCTTGCCCGGCAGCACCTTGGCGAACCTGTCCGTGTACTTGGCCTTGAGGTCGACCCGCTTGCGCTCGAGCGTGAGCCGCTCCTTCAGCATCTGCGTGGCCTCGGCGTCGGTCAGCGTGTCGTACTTGGCCGCGAAGTCGTTGATCATCGCCAGGTAGCGATCGTCTATCTTCTTCAGCTGCGCCTCGTACTCGTCGTAGACCGGCCAGAAGGCCTTGCTCTCGGCATCGGTCATCTTGAGGTAGTCGGCGTAGACGCCGCGCTTGTTCGTCTGGACCCGCTTCAGCAGGATCTGTTCGTCCGCGGACGGTGTGACGTCCTGGGCGATCGAGGCGAGCGGCGACGCGGCGACGATGAGCGCGAGTGCCAGGGAGGCCAGTTTCATGCTGGATCTGTCCTGTTCGGGATGGGGGCGCCACGGTAGGGCAGGCACCCCCACGCTGTCCAGAGGCGACTAGAATCCTGCAGATGACATCTCCAAACGACGACGAGATCCGGGCGCTCGCCGACCGGGTCGCAAAGCACCTGCTCCGTGCCGGCCTCAGGCTGGCCGTCGCCGAGTCCTGCACCGGCGGCTGGGTGGCCAAGGCCTGCACCGACCTGGCCGGCAGCAGCCAGTGGTTCGTCGGCGGCGTGGTGACCTATTCCAACGAGGCCAAGGTCGCGTTGCTCGGGGTCGACGAGGGCACGCTCGCCCGGGCGGGGGCAGTGAGCGAGGCGGTGGTTCGCGAGATGGCGGCTGGGGCGCTCGACCGTTTCGGCGGCGACGTTTCGATCGCCGTGAGCGGTATCGCGGGGCCGGACGGCGGCCAGCCCGGGAAACCCGTGGGCACGGTCTGGCTCGCCTGGGGCTTCGATGGCGAGGACCAGCGCGAGATTCGCGCGGAAGTGCGTGTCTTCGCGGGCGATCGCGAGGCCGTGCGGCGACAGGCCGTGGCCCGTGCCTTCGCGGGAGTGCTCGACGCGTGACCGGAACGCCGGGAGCGCCCTCCGCAGGGCGCGAGCCCGCGAGGCGGCTCTTCTTCGCGCTTTGGCCGGACGACAGGGCAAGCCTCGGCCTCGCCGCGGCCGTCCGCGATCTCGTGCCGCAGGGTAACGGGCGCCTCCAGCGGCCCGACCAGTGGCACGTGACCCTCGAGTTCCTGGGCGACGTCCCGGAGTCGAGGCTCCCTGCCGTGATCGACGCGGGAGGCGCGGCGGCGAGCGCCGTCGCCCCGGCCTGCGAGATCGTGTTCGACAGGCTCGAGTACTGGAAACGACCGCAGGTGCTGTGCCTCGTCGCGGGGTCGATCCCGGAGCCGCTCAAGGCGCTCGTCCACGCGCTGCGTTCCGAGTTGCAGCTGCGCGGGTTCACCCCGGAACTGCGGCCCTTCCGGGCGCACGTGACGCTCGCGCGCCGGGTTCTGCAAGCGCCGCCTCCGGGGCCGCTGGCGCCGCTGCTTTGGCCGGTCCGGGGCGTCTCTCTGGTGCAGTCCCTGACGGATCGGTCAGGGTCCCGATACGTCGAGCTTGCGGCCTGGCCGCCCGGGACGTGAACGGAAGCGCTCCGGCAGGCTCACGCCATGAGCCCGCTCCACGAGAAACTGCTGATTCACATGAATTTTTCGGCCGGCGGGAGCGCAATCGCTGTGGAATAATGCGCCCCTTCCCGGATTCCCACTTCTGACCGAGCCTTCGGGCTTAAACGAGTAAAGACACATGGAAGACAACCGCAAGAAGGCGCTGGTCGCCGCCCTCGGCCAGATCGAAAAGCAGTTCGGCAAGGGTTCGGTCATGCGCCTGGGTGACGCCGGCGCGACCTACGACGTGGAGGCCGTTTCCACGGGTTCGCTCGGCCTCGATATCGCGCTCGGCGTCGGCGGCCTGCCGCGCGGGCGCGTGGTGGAAATCTACGGCCCGGAGTCGTCGGGCAAGACGACGCTGGCGCTCACGGCGATCGCCGAGGTGCAGCGCGCGGGCGGCACGGCGGCCTTCGTGGATGCCGAGCACGCGCTCGATCCGGCCTACGCCGAGAAGCTCGGCGTCAACGTGAACGAGCTCCTCGTGTCGCAGCCGGACAACGGAGAGCAGGCGCTCGAGATCACCGACATGCTGGTGCGCTCCGGCGCGGTCGACATGATCGTGGTGGACTCGGTGGCGGCGCTCACGCCGAAGGCCGAGATCGAGGGCGAGATGGGCGAGATGCAGATGGGCCTGCAGGCACGGCTCATGTCGCAGGCGCTGCGCAAGCTCACCGGCAACATCAAGCGCTCGAACAGCATCGTCGTCTTCATCAACCAGATCCGCATGAAGATCGGCGTCATGTTCGGCAACCCGGAGACCACGAGCGGCGGCAACGCCCTCAAGTTTTACGCGTCCGTGCGCCTCGACATCCGCCGCATCGGCGCGATCAAGTCGGGCGAAGAGGTCGTCGGCAACCAGACGCGGGTCAAGGTCGTCAAGAACAAGGTCGCGCCGCCGTTCCGCGAGGCCGAGTTCGAGATCATGTACGGCGTCGGCATCTCGCGCGAAGGCGAGATCATCGAGCTCGGCGTCCTGCACAACCTGATCGAGAAGTCGGGCTCCTGGTACAGCTACAAGGGCGAGCGCATCGGCCAGGGCAAGGAAAACGCCCGCACCTATCTCCAGCAGCACAAGGACACGGCGCGCGAGATCGAGGATGCGCTGCGAGCAAAGCTGCTGACCGCGAAGAAGGGTGAGGCAGCCAAGGGTGAGGCGGCCGAGGAAGCCTGACGCGGCGGCCGGCGAGGCCGACGAAAGGACGGTCCGCACGGCAGCGCTCGCGCTGCTGGCGGGCCGGGATTTCGGCCGCGCGGAACTCGCCGGGCGGCTCGGAAAGCGCGGCTACCCGGCCGAGGTGATCGCGGCCGTCGTGGCGGCGCTGGTCGCCGAGCGCCTGCTCTCCGAGGAGCGGTTCACCGGGCAGTTCGTGCGCCAGCACGCGGCTCGCGGCCACGGGCCGGTCCGCATCCGCATGGACCTGCGCGAGCGGGGCGTCGCAGACGCCGACATCGACGACGCGCTCGACGCCTCTACCGAGGACTGGATCGCGATCGCCCGCGAAACGCGACGAAAGCGCTTCGGGGCGGCCGGCCCCGCTGACTGGCACGAACGTGCAAGACAGGGCCGATTCCTGCAATATCGCGGGTTTTCCGCCGAGCAGATCCGGGCCGCCCTTGGCCCGGGCGACGACACCGAATCATGAGCAAGACCACCGAACCGCGAAAGCAGATGG
The DNA here is from genome assembly GCA_963726665.1 of uncultured Gammaproteobacteria bacterium. Taxonomy (GTDB): domain Bacteria; phylum Pseudomonadota; class Gammaproteobacteria; order Steroidobacterales; family Steroidobacteraceae; genus RPQJ01. The sequence continues at coordinate 14,131 of CAVSDW010000005.1, forward strand.
GCAGTGCCGAGTTGCGCGCCGCGTTCCTCGATTTCTTCAAGGGCCACGGCCACGCGGTCGTGCCCTCGAGCTCGCTGGTCCCGGGCAACGACCCGACGCTGCTCTTCACCAACGCCGGCATGGTCCAGTTCAAGGACGTGTTCCTCGGCAAGGACCATCGCAGCTACGTCCGTGCGGCGAGTTCGCAGCGCTGCGTGCGCGCGGGCGGCAAGCACAACGACCTCGAGAACGTGGGCTACACGGCCCGGCACCACACGTTCTTCGAGATGCTCGGAAATTTCAGCTTCGGCGACTACTTCAAGCGCGAGGCGATTCACTACGCGTGGGACTTCGTCACGGGCACGCTCGGTATCCCAGCCGGGCGGCTGTGGGTCACCGTGTACCAGGATGACGACGGCGCGGCGGAGATCTGGCTGAAGGAAATCGGCGTCGACCCGGGCCGGCTCACGCGCATGGGGATGAAGTCCAATTTCTGGTCGATGGGCGACACCGGCCCCTGTGGTCCCTGCAGCGAGATCTTCTACGACCACGGCCCCGCCATCGAGGGCGGACCGCCAGGATCGCCTAACGAGGACGGCGACCGCTACGTCGAGATCTGGAACCTCGTGTTCATGCAGTACGACCGCTCGGCCGACGGCACGATGACGCCGCTGCCGAAGCCTTCCGTGGATACCGGCATGGGTCTCGAGCGCATCGCCGCCGTGATGCAGGGCGTGCACAGCAACTACGAGATCGACCTGTTCCGCCACCTGATCGCGGCCGCGGCGAAGCTCACCGGCGCAACTGATCCGAAGTCGAATTCATTGCAGGTGATCGCCGACCACATCCGTGCGTGTTCGTTCCTGGTGGCCGACGGCGTGCTGCCGTCGAACGAGGGCCGTGGCTACGTGCTTCGTCGCATCATCCGGCGCGCGATCCGCCACGGATTCATGCTCGGCCAGCGAGAACCCTTCTTCCACGCACTGGTGCCGGTGCTCGACGAGGAGATGGGCGCGGCGTACCCCGAACTCCACAGCCAGCGTGCGCACATCGAGCGCGTGCTCAGGCAGGAAGAGGAGCGCTTCGCCGAGACGCTCGCGCAGGGCATGGCGCTGCTGGACGGCGCGATCGGCAAGCTTTCCGGCAAGCAGATCCCGGGTGAGACGGTATTCCGCCTGTACGACACCTTCGGCTTTCCGCTCGACCTCACCAACGACATCGCGCGCGAGCGCGGCCTCACCATCGACGAGGCAGGCTTCGAGACGGCGATGGACGAGCAGCGCACGCGTGCGCGTGCGGCGAGCAAGTTCGCCGTCGACCTGCGCGCCGGAGTCAAGATCGAAGGCCAGACCAGGTTCACCGGATACGAGAGCGAGCACGGCAAAGGCCGCGTCACCCATCTCTTCCGCGGCACGGAGCCGGTGCAGGAACTGCGCGCCGGCGAGGAAGGGCAGGTGGTGCTCGACTCGACGCCGTTCTACGCGGAGAGCGGCGGCCAGGTCGGCGACCGCGGCGTGCTCGCGAGCGGCGACGTTCGCTTCACGGTCGCGGACACCCAGAAGCTCGGCAAGTCGCACCTGCACGTCGGCCGGGTCGAGTCGGGCGCGCTGCGGGTCGGCGCGGACGTGACGGCCGACGTCGACCACGCGCTGCGCCAGGCCACTCGGCTCAATCACACGGCCACACACCTTCTTCATGCGGCGCTGCGCAAGGTGCTCGGCACCCACGTGTCGCAGAAGGGCTCGCTGGTGTCGCCGGAGCGGCTGCGCTTCGACTTCGCTCACTACTCGGCCGTGACGCCGGACGAGCTCCGCGAGATCGAGCGGCTGGTGAACGCCGAGGTGCGCGCGAACGCTGCGGCGGAGACGCGCCTCATGAAGTACGACGATGCCGTCGCGGCCGGTGCGATGGCGTTGTTCGGCGAGAAGTACGACGACGAAGTCCGCGTCCTGCGGGTGGGCGACTTCTCGACCGAACTCTGCGGCGGCACCCACGCGAGTCGTGCCGGCGACATCGGCCTGTTCCGGGTCGTGAGTGAGGGCGGCATCGCCGCGGGCGTGCGCCGCATCGAGGCGGTCACCGGGGAAGGCGCGTTCAACCACGTGGTCCAGACGGACCACATGCTGCGTGAGGTTGCGGGCGCCCTCAAGGCAACGAGGGATGACGTCGAAGACAAGGCGCGCCAGCTCGTGGAGCGCAGCCGACGCCTCGAGAAGGAAATCGCGCAGCTCAAGGACAAGCTCGCGAGCGGGCAGGGCACCGACCTCGCGGCCGACGCCGCGACCATCGGTGGCGCGAAAGTCGTCGCGACGAAGGTCGAGGGAGCGGACGCGGCGGCGCTCAGGAATGCGGTGGATCAGCTCAAAAACAAGCTCGGGAGCGCCGTCGTCGTGCTCGGCTCGGTAGACGCCGCGGGCAAGGCGCTGCTGATCGCGGGCGTCACCGCGGACCTCACCGGCAAGGTCAAGGCGGGCGAGCTCGTGAACTTCGTCGCCCAGCAGGTCGGTGGCAAGGGCGGCGGACGCGCCGACCTTGCACAGGCCGGCGGGACACAGCCGGAAAACCTCGACGCGGCGCTGGCGAGCGTCGCAGCATGGCTCGGCGAACGCATCGGCTGACACGATTCGGCTGACCGCGGCCGAGGTCGCTTTGGACCAAAATTCCGCGTAGCATTTTTTGACTGGTGTTTTTTTGCGCAGGCGCTATCGTTGTCCGGTCTGGACGGTCGTCCACGGAACAGGCCAAGGGCAAGGAGCAGCAATGTTGATTCTTACGCGCCGCGTGGGCGAAGCGATAATGATCGGCAACGAGGTCACCGTTACCGTCCTCGGAGTCAAGGGCAACCAGGTGCGCGTCGGCGTGAATGCGCCGCGCGACGTGGCCGTTCATCGCGAGGAGATCTTCGAGCGCATCAAGCACGAAGAACAGGACGGCGGTCCCGCCCGCCCGGGCAAATCGGGCGACGGACAGGACTCGCTCTCCTGACGCACTGGTCCCGGCCCAGGCCCCTGAAGATCAACGACTTGGGTGCCTTTCGGTGCCGCCCGGCTTTACGGGGGCGCGAAGGGCCGCTATCCTTCGCGGCTCTCTGCACACCGGAGAGATGGCCGAGTGGTCGAAGGCGCGCCCCTGCTAAGGGCGTAAGGGTCAAAAGCCCTTCGAGGGTTCGAATCCCTCTCTCTCCGCCAGCAGACTTCGAGTCGAGTACAACGCGCCCGTAGCTCAGTTGGATAGAGCGTCTGGCTACGAACCAGAAGGTCGGGAGTTCGAATCTCTCCGGGCGCGCCAGTTGCATCAAAGGCTTACGCTCACGCGTAGGCCTTCATGCTTTCTGGC
>CAVSDW010000006.1:0-22603 GCA_963726665.1 uncultured Gammaproteobacteria bacterium
GAACTCACTCCACAGGTACTCGCGGCGACCGCCAATGTCGCGAAGGCGATGGGCCCGGCGCGTCCCGAGGCTTTCAACCGGCAGCTCGACCGGTTCGAGTTGCGCGCCCAGGCCGTCGAGCAGGACCTTGCGGCGCTGGCCGACGGGACCGCATCCGTGGAGGTGGCGTCGCGCCGCCTCGCCGAGAGCCTCGAATACATGGGCCAGGTCGTGGGCGGCCTGGTCGGGGACAGCAACCCGCTCGGCATCGTCGCGGCCCAGGGTCCGGCGGCCGATGCGGCGCGGCTGCTCGCCGCGGTGTTCCGCAGCGAACAGCAGCAGGTCCGCTCGGTGATCGCGCTCGGAGACTCGCTCGAGCAGATGCAGGCGGCGGGCAATGCGCTGGTCGAGAGCGGCGGCAAGGCGGCCGCCGGCTTCGCAAGCGCGCAGACCACGCCGGCCAGGGGTGTCACCGCCTTGCTCGCGGCCCGCGGCTGCCGCTCGGGCTGGTCGCGCTCGCGCTTGCGGCCCTGCTCCTGGTCGCCGTCCTGCAGCGCACGCTCGCCACCTCGAGGCGCGCATCGGACCTGCAGGCGATGCAGAACGAGCGCAACCAGCAGGCGATCCTGCGGCTCCTCGACGAGCTTTCGAGCCTCGCCGACGGCGATCTGACGGTGCAGGCGACCGTCACGGAGGACATCACGGGCGCCATCGCGGACTCGATCAACTACGCGATCGAGGCGCTGCGGGAACTGGTCACGACGATCAACGGAACCGCCATCAAGCTCGATGCGGCGACTCGCCAGACGCAGGCGCTCTCGACCCATCTGGCGAAGGCCTCGTCCGCGCAGTCCAACCAGATCGGTTGGCGTCCGAGTCCATCGCGGCGATGGCCGCCTCGACCGAGGAGGTCTCGGGCAACGCCGAGCGCTCCGCCGACGTCGCGCGCCACTCGGTGGACATCGCGCACAAGGGCGGCGACGCGGTGCGCCGCACGATCGACGGCATGAACGCGATTCGCGAGAACATCCAGGAGACCTCCAAGCGCATCAAGCGCCTGGGTGAGAGCTCGCAGGAGATCGGCAACATCGTCGAGCTGATCAACGACATCGCCGAGCAGACCAACATCCTCGCGCTGAACGCCTCGATCCAGGCGTCCATGGCGGGCGAGGCGGGCCGCGGCTTCGCCGTGGTCGCCGACGAGGTGCAGCGGCTCGCCGAACGTGCTGCCAACGCCACCAAGCAGATCGAGGTGCTGGTTCGCACCATCCAGGCGGACACCAACGAGGCGGTCGTCTCCATGGAACGCACCACCACCGACGTCGTGGGCGGGGCGCTGCTCGCCGAGAATGCCGGCGCCGCACTGGAGGAAATCGAGCAGGTGTCCAACCAGATCGCGAGCCTGGTGCAGAATATTTCCGCGAGCGCGCGCCACCAGGCGACGTCCTCGCAGAGCATCTCCCGCAACATGCAGGTGCTGCGCGAAATCAGTTCGCAGACCGCGGAGAGCACGACCGCGACGTCCGACTCCATCGGCAAGCTGGCCGAGCTCGCGACGCAGCTGCGCAAGTCGGTGACGGGGTTCCGGCTGCCGGAGGGCGCCGGCGCAAGCGTGAGCGGCGAATACCCGGTGCTCAGGCCCGAGGCGCTCGCGGCCGACGAAGTCGAGCGGCTGCGCCGCGTCGGCGGCGGCGCGGGCTGACGATGGGGAACGACCGAAGGTGATCGCCGGGACCATGCCTGCCGCTGCCCACGACGAGGCCCAGGCCTCGTTGCAGATGGTCGTGCGCGAAGTCGCCGCCGAGCTGAACGAGGCCCGGGTGGCGCTCGAGGCGTTCTCCGAACAGACCTCCGACCGGGTCGCGCTGCATCGCTTCGTCACGCACCTGCACGCTGCGCGCGGCGCGCTGCGCATGGCCGAGGTGTACGGCGGCTCGCTGCTGGGCGAGGAGATGGAGCACGTCGTGGGCTACCTCGACGGCCACGACCGCGAAGCGAAGGTGGACGCCGACGCGCTCGACGCGCTCATGCGCGCCATGGAACAGCTGCCGGCCTACGTGGACCGCATCGCGTCGGGCGGGCGCGACGTGCCGATCGCACTGCTCCCGCTGCTGAACGACCTGCGGGCGGTGCGCGGGAGCGCGCTGCTCTCGGAGGGGACGCTGCTGCTCCTCAACCTGCGTTCGGACGAGCCCGCGCACCCGGTCGGCGACGCGCAGGCCGGCACGTCCGTCGTCGAACTCGCGCGAAGGCTGCGCCCGAGGTTCCAGCTCGCGTTGCTCGGCTGGATCCGCGGGGAGCATGTCGCCGAGACCCTGGGCGCCATTTCCGACATCGCCCACGAGTTCGAGGCCGCCGCGACCACGCAGCCTCTCTTCCAGCTCTGGTGGGTGGTCGGGGCCGTGATCGAGGCCCTGCAGCAGGGCGGCATCGACGGCAACGTCTCGGTCAAGCGGCTGCTCGGGAACGTGGACCGCGAACTGCGGCGCCTGCAGGAGCAGGGTGAATCCCGCTATGCGGAAACTCCGCCCGTCGAACTGCTGAACAACCTGCTCTTCTACGTCGCGCGTTCGTCCACGTCCGGGGCGCGGGTGGCCAGCGTGCGCCGTTCGTTCCACCTCGACGAAGTGCTCTCTGCCGACGATCGCGTGGACGCGTCGCCCGAGACGCTTTCCGCGCCCAGCGTGCGCCTGATGAAGACGGTGGCGGCGGCGATCCGCGAGGACCTGACGCGCGTCAAGGACGTGCTGGACATCTTCGTCCGTCGCGGCGCGACCCAGGTGGACGAACTCGCGCCGCAGCTCGAGATGCTGCGCAAGATCAGCGACACGCTCGGCGTGCTCGGCCTCGGGGCGCTCAGGGACCGCGTGCAGGGCGAGATCGAATCACTGATGCGCATCGTCGAGCGGCGCGAGCCCCCGGGCGACGCGGCGCTCCTCGACATCGCGGCGGCACTGATCGAGGTCGAGGACGGGCTCGACTCACAGCTCGTGAAGCTGATCCTGCCCGATGCCGCTCGTGCATCGAGCGAGCCCGGCGAGCCCACGGACGAGGAATTCCGGCAGGTCCAGGACGCGGTGTTGCGCGAGTGCATCGTCAACATGGCGCGCATCAAGGAAGCGGTCACGCAGGCGCTCGGTGCTCCCTCGGAGGCGCAAGGACTGGACCAGGTGCCGCAACTGGTGCGCGGCATCACCGCGGGGCTTCTCATGCTCGGCAGGCAGCGGGCCGTCGAGACCATGGAGGGCGTCGGCCGCGCACTCGCGGGCATCGTCCGCCCGGATGCGAGCGCGCTCGCGCCGCAGAGGCTGGAGCGCCTGGCGGACGCGATCGTCGCCGTCGAGTACTACATGGAAATGCTGCAGGCCGGCCGCCCGGACCCGTGGCAGGTCCTGGAAAGCGCGGAAGGCTGCCTCGTCGACCTCGAGCAGCCCGCATCGAAGGTCGTGTCGTTGCACCCCTCGCGCGAAGCGGAAGTCGAGGCTGGCCCGTCACTTGGGCAGCAGGAAAGTGTGCCTCTGCAGGCGTCGGAGCCGGCATTGGAGGCGGCGCCCCCGGTCGCAGGCGCGCCCGCGGTGGCGGCGGCTCCCGCCCCGGAGGACGCGACCACCGTCGATCCGGAGTTCCTGCATCTTTTCGTGGAGGAGGCGCGCGAGAACATCCTCGCGCTCAACGAGCTGTTCCCGCAGTGGGAGCAGAACCCGCTCGACCTGGGTGCGCTGCGCGACCTGCGCCGGGTGTTCCACACGCTCAAGGGCAGTGGTCGCATGGTCGGCGCGCGCCGCGTGAGCGAGTTCTCGTGGAGCGTCGAGAGCGTGCTGAACCGGGTCATCAGCCAGACCCTGTTGCGTTCGCCGGAGATCGTGGCGGTCGTGCGTGATGCGGTATCGGCGTTGCCGATGCTCGTGGACGAACTGGAGAGCGGTCACGAGGCGCCCGTCGACGCGGCCGCGCTCGCTGCGCGGGCCGACGCGCTGTCGGGCCGCGAGGCGACGGCGGTGCCGCCGCCGCCGGTTGCACCGGAGATACAGGCCTTCGAGCCAGGGCATGAAGAGGAACGGATCAGAGCCCGCCGAACCGGCCGAGTTCGCCGAGCCGGCCGCGGCGCAGGAACCGGAACCGGAACCGGAACCGGTCGGAATGGACCCGGTATTGCGCGACATCTTCCGCAAGGAGACGGCGGGTCACGTCGGCGTGGCTCGGGATTTCATCGCGCGCTGTGCCGAGGCCGTTCCGCCCTTTGCCGTGACCGAGGCCCTGTACCGCGCCTGTCACACGCTGAGTGGAATCGCCAAGACCGCGGGCGCCCGGCAGGGTATCAAGGTCGCCGAGCCCATGGAGCACTATGTCCGCAAGCTCTATGACAACGGCCGCGGCCTGCCCGAGGAAGGGCTCCTGCTGCTGCGGGACACGGTGTACAGCCTCGAAAACGTGGTGGCTCACGTCGAGGAGGACACGGGATTCTTTCCGGATCACGGCCGGCTGATCGCCGGTTGGCACGCGCTCGACCGTGCGCTGGACGCGGAGCTTGCGCGTCTCGCCGAGGCGGGCGAGCGCACCCTTACCGAGACCTGGGCGCAGGAGACCCCGGCGCAAGAGACCCCGGCGCAGGTCGTCGTCGAGCACGACCTGACCGAGCCCCACTTGCTCATGCCCGAGTTGCCACCCGACCTGCGGATTCCGCCGGAGGTATTTCTCGCGTCGCCTGCGCCGGAGATCGTCGTCACCGAACCGGCGGCGATCTTCGCGAATGACGAGGCCGAGCCCGACTTCGATGCCGACATCGCGGCGATCTTCGGCGAGGAGGCGACTGAACTCCTCGAGCAGGCGGATTCCTCGCTGGCGAACTGGATCGAGGATCGCGCGGACCGCAGCCGTATCACCGAGCTGAAGCGCGTCCTGCACACGCTGAAGGGCGGGGCGCGCATGGCCGGCATCCGCGCGATGGGCGACTTGAGCCACGAAATAGAGTCGTTCCTCACCTCGCTGGAGTCGGGCGCCATCGCTGCGGACGGCGCTGCAGTCGGCGTGCTCCAGGCCGCGCTCGACGAGCTGCATCACATGCGGGAAGCCGCGAATGCGGGGCAGCCGATCGCGCCGGCGCGCGAGCTGATCACACGTGTGCGCGCGGTGGCCGCGGCAAGCGTCCAGCAGGAAGCTGCGGCGGCGCAGGCCGAGGTACCGGCCGCAGTGTCGGCCGAGGCGCCTGCTCCGGAGCTGATATCGGTCGCCGAACTGACTGCGCCGGCGCCCGCAGACGAACTGTCGCCGGCCGTGGTGGAAGAGTTGCCTGCAGCCGAGGCGGCTGCGGAACCCGTTGCCCGGGAGGAAGTCCCCGAGGTCTTCGTTCCGGAGGCGGAGTTCGCGGCGGGCGCGACAGTCGAGGAATCCTTCGCGCCTGCAGCCGAGGCGATCGCTCCAGCCGAGTTGCCGGAACCCGCGATACCGGAGACGGAGCTCGTTGCCGAGGCGTGGCAAGCTGCCGAATCGTGGCCGCGCACCCCCGAGCCGGAACAAGCCGCGGGCGTCGAACCTCCGGAGGGTGCAGCAGCAGGCGAGGCGAGCGCGCCGCCACCCGCCGCCCCGTTCGTCCTGCCGGGCCGGGAGCCCGTGCCGGCGCCGGAGCGCGCCGAGCTCGCGCGCGTCAGCGCGGGGCTGCTGGACGAGCTGCTGAACAACGCTGGCGAAGTGAGCATCTTCCGCGCCCGGGTCGAGCAGCAGATGACGTCGGCGGAGTTCAACCTCGCGGAGCTTGGCCGCACCGTCACCCGCCTGCGCGAGCAGCTGCGCAAGCTCGAGCTCGAGACCGAGGCGCAGATCCTCTTCAAGCACCAGGCCGATACACAGGGTCGCGCGGACTTCGACCCGCTGGAACTCGACCGCTATTCCACCATCCAGCAGCTGTCCCGTGCATTGGCGGAGTCGGTGAGCGACGTCGCCAGCATCGAGAGCCTGCTCGAGAACATCAACCGGGAAGGCCAGAACCTGCTGCAGCAGCAGGGTCGCATCATCGCCGACCTGCAGAACGGGCTCATGCGCACGCGCATGGTCCCCTTCCAGCGCCACTCGCAGCGGCTGACGCGCCTGGTGCGGCAGGTCGCGCTGGAAACCGGCAAGAAGGCCGAACTCGTGATCGAAGGCGGGGCGGGCGAGATCGACCGCCAGGTGCTCGAGCGCATGCTGCCGCCCTTCGAACACATGCTGCGAAACGCGATCGTGCACGGCATCGAGCTGCCCGAGGACCGTCTCGCGCGCGGCAAGGCGGAGACCGGCCGGATCGCGGTGCGCCTGCAGCGCGAGGGTGCCGAGGTCGTGATCACGGTCGAGGACGACGGCGCCGGCCTCGACAACGAGGCGATCCGCGCCAAGGCGCGACTGATGGGCCTGCTCAGGCCGGACCAGGACCTGACCGACGAGGAGGCGCTGCAGCTCATCCTCGAGCCCGGATTCTCGACCGCGCAGCGACTCACGCAGCAGGCCGGGCGCGGCGTCGGCATGGACGTGGTGGCGACCGAAGTGAAGAAGCTCGGCGGCGGGCTGTTCATCGAGTCCTCGCCGGGCCGCGGCGCGCGCTTCAGCATCCGCCTGCCATTCACGCTCGCGATCACGCAGGCGCTCATCGTGCGCACGCACGACGAGTTCTATGCGTTGCCGGTCGCGACGGTCGAGGGCGTGGCGCGGATCCCGGCGTCGGAGGTGCGCGCGCACCTGGCCGAGGACCAGCCGACGTTCGATTACGGCGGGCACCTGTTCCGATTCCAGCACCTGGGTTCGTTCCTCGGCAGCGGTCCGTCTGAACTGCCGGAGACGGACGCGGCCGTGCCGGTGATCCTGGTGCGCGCGGGCGAGCACTCGACCGCGCTGGTGACCGACGAGCTCGTCGGCAGCCGGGAGATCGTGGTCAAGTCCGTCGGGCCGCAGGTCGCCTCGGTGCGGGGCATCTCGGGCGCCACGATTCTCGGCGACGGCCGCATCGTCATCATTCTCGACATGGGTGCGCTGGTGCGCTCGGAGTGGCGCAGCCGCGCCGCCGACGCCTCGGTGCGTCCGACGCGCGACGACCGCATCTTCGCGGTGGTGGTGGACGATTCGATCACGGTGCGCCGCGTGACGCAGCGATTCCTGGAGCGCAACGGGATGCGCGTGATGACCGCGAAGGACGGCGTCGAGGCGATGGCGCTCCTTCAGGAGCACACGCCGGACGTGCTGCTGCTCGACATCGAGATGCCGCGCATGGACGGCTACGAGGTGGCGCAGCACGTGCGCAACGACGCACGCCTCGCGGACATCCCGATCATCATGATCACCTCGCGTGTGGGCGACAAGCATCGCGCCCGCGCGATCGAGCTCGGCGTGGACGACTATCTCGGCAAGCCCTACCAGGAGAGCCAGCTCCTCGATGCCATCGAACCGCTGGTGCTCGCGCGCCGGCGAGAGTCCGCGTGAGGAACGGCAGACGATGAACACCGTGCCCGAGGAGACCTACTGCCTGCTGGTGCCGCTCGCCGAAGAACGGCTGCTGGTGCCGCGCGCCTGCGTCACCGAGGTCATCAACTACCAGGCTCCCACTCCCATGGAGGGTGCGCCACCCTGGTACCTCGGAACCGTCGCGTGGGGCGGCCGACGTGTGCCGCTCATTTCCTTCGAGGCCGCCTGCGGTCGCAATCCTCCGCGCGCCAGCGGGCGCACGCGCATCGTCGTGATGCAGGCCATTGCGGGCGAGATCGCCGCGGGGCATTTCGCGGTCCTGACCCAGGGGTTTCCGCAGCTGGTACGACTGAGTCCCGACGTGATCCATCTCGACGACTCACGCAACTTCGGCGAGCGGGGTCCGGTCATCTGCCAGGTGCGCATGGTGAACGAATATCCGCTCATCCCGGATTTCGAGCGCATCGAGCGGATGATTGCCGAAGAAACCCGCGCCGCCTGAGCGCCGCTGCCGCAGGCCGCTCTCCGTACCAGGCCCGATGCGCTTGCGGCGACTTCAGGTCCTGTAGCCAGGATCCATGCGCTCGAGCTTGCGCAGCAGCGCCGGCCAGGCCAGGTCCGCGCCCTGACCGGCGGTCGCCGTCTTCATGACCGCGGCCAGGCCCTGCAGGATCGCCGGATTCACGTGGATGACCTCACCGCCTGCCTGCGCGTCGATCTGGATCCGGCACGTGTTCTCGAACAGGTACATGTTGAGGAATGCGTCCGGGATGGTCCTGCCCACGGTCAGCAGGCCGTGGTTGCGGAGCATGAGGAAACTGGCGCCGCCGAGATCCGCCTGCAGTCGGGACTTCTCGTCGTCGCGCAACGCGACGCCCTCGTAGTCGTGGTACGCGAGTGAACTCAGCACGAACGTTGACTGCTGGCTCAAGGGCAGCACACCGCATTTCTGCGCGCTCACCGCCACGCCCGCCCGGGAATGGGTGTGCAGCACGCAGCCCGCGTCGTCGCGCACCTGGTGGATGGCGCTGTGGATCACGAAGCCCGCTGGATTGACCGGGAACGGCGAGTCGCTGAGCTTGCGGCAGTCCTGGTCCACCTTTACCAGCGACGAGGCGGTGATCTCGTCGAACATGAGCCCGTAGGGGTTGATCAGGAAATGGTGTTCCGGCCCGGGAATCCGCGCGCTGACGTGGGTGAACACCAGGTCGCTCCAGCCGTACGCCGCCACCAGCCGATAGCAGGCGGCAAGGTCGCACCTCAGCTGCCATTCCTCCGCGCTGACGCGGTCCTTGAGCGAAGCGATCTGCATGACGGTCTCCTTGCCACGGCGCGGTCCAGACAGGCCGGACAGTCTAGGCCCGACGGGCGGCAGGATCACCCCGGGAACGAAGTTGATGCCTGCCGGCGCAGGCCCGAGCCGCGGCCTCCCATGCGCTGTGACTCCGGCCGGGGAGGCCCCCTGCGTCCGGCTCCCGGCACCGCCGCGACTTTCGCTACACTCCCCCATCGAGGAGGGATCCGAGTGACCGACACGCCGACGGCGCGTGAGGACGAGGGGATCCGGCCTCGAGCCGGCGCGGATGTTCAAAGACGAGGGGATATGAATACGAGAAACCTGTTCGACCTGACCGGCAAAGTGGCCCTCATTACCGGTGGCTCGCGCGGCCTCGGCCTGCAGATGGCCCACGCGCTCGGCGACATGGGCGCCCGGGTTGCCATTACCGCGCGCAAGGCAGACGAGCTCGCCGGTGCGAAAGCGCAGCTCGAGGCGCGCGGCATCGAGGTCCTCACGGTGGCCAACGACGTCTCCGTCACCGGCGGCATTCCAGCGCTGGTCGACGGCGTGGTCGAGCGCTTCGGCACCATCGACATCCTGGTCAACAACGCGGGCGCGACCTGGGGAGCGCCGGCGGAGGACTACCCGCCGGAGGCCTGGCACAAGGTCATCAACCTGAACGTCAATGCGATGTTCTTCCTGAGCCAGTACGTCGGCAAGCACGTCATGATCCCGAAGCGGGCCGGCAAGATCATCAACATCTCTTCCGTCGCCGGACTGGCCGGCAACCCGCCGGGCATGGCCACCATTGCCTACAACACCAGCAAGGGCGCCGACATCAATTTCACGCGAGCGCTCGCCGCGGAATGGGGCAAGTACAACATCAACGTCAATGCGATCTGTCCGGGGTTCTTTCCGTCGAAGATGTCGGCGGGCCTGCTCGCGAACTTCGAGAAGATGGCGATCGCCATGACGCCGCTGCAGCGGATCGGCGGCGAGGAAGACCTGAAGGGCGTCGTGGTGTTCCTGGCTTCCGAGGCCTCACGCCACGTCACCGGGCAGTATCTGGCCGTCGACGGAGGCGCGAGCTGCTGCTGATTTCTGCGGGGTTCGTCAGCCGAACTGCGCTCGCCACTGCTCGAGCTTGGCGCGGTTGTCGTGATCCCAGGGATGGAACCCCGGCCGGAACCAGTCGCGATAGCGGGGCCCGAGCTTGCGAAAGAGGCCCGGCCGGCCGAACAGGAACCACAGGACCCGTCGACGCGCCGTGAAACCGCCCACGCCGTCCGCCTTGAGCAGGGCCGCGGCATACCGGCTGATATTGACGGTGAAATGCACGCTCACCAGCGCCATCACGCGCGCGCGGAACAGGTAGCGCCGGCGCGGGGACCAGTCCTTTGTCACCTCGTTGAACACGTCGAAGGCCACCGCCTTGTGCTCGGTCTCCTCCATGGCGTGCCACCGCCACAGCCGCACCATCTCCTCCGGCGTGCCGTCCCAGAGTTCCGGGTCGCCGTCGAACATGTCGGCCAGCATGGCCGTGAAGTGCTCGAGCGCAATGGTCACGCCGAGCATCCGCATCGGACCCAGGCTGCGCAGGAAGGCGATGCGGCGACGCACCGAGGCCTCGATCCGGTCGACCGGGTAGTGGTGGCGATCGAGGCCCGCATTCAGGGCCGCGTGCTCGCGCGAGTGAATGGCTTCCTGGGCGATGAACGCCCGCACGTCCTCGACGAGCCGCCCCTGCAACTGGCCCCGGAACTTGCGCACCGAGTCGATGAACAGGCGCTCGCCGTCGGGAAAGGTGAGTGACAGCGCGTTGAACACCGCCGTGGCCACCGGATCGCCGCCCAGCCACGCCGTCCCCCGTGCGCACTCGCTCTGGAAGTGCACGTCACGTGGAATGACTGAAACGTCGGGCGGGGTCTGCATGGTCGAGTGGGGCATTCGGTCTCTTTGCACGACGAGCCTCTGCAGCGTAGTCACCGCTGCCGCGAAACTCAACCACCGTGCCGCTTGGCTTCCACGAGCCATTGGACTAACGTTCGCACCGCGGCCGCTATTGTTCGGCCGTGAACTCATCAAATCACGAGGTCAAACGTACCCCGATGGCAAAAGCTAAGAAGTCCGCGAAGAAGCCCGCCCGGAAGGCCGCCCCGAAGGCCCCGCAGTCGATCAAGAGCGTGCTGACCAAGTCCGCACTGGTCGCTCACCTGGCAGATGCGGCGCAGGTCGCCGCAAAGGACGCGCGCGCATTGCTCGCCGCACTCGAGAACGCGATCCAGGCCTCGATCAGCAGGAAGGGCGCCGGCACCTTCATGCTGCCGGGACTGCTGAAGATCACCGTCAGCAAGGTTCCGGCGAAGCCGGCGCGCAAGGGCATCAATCCCTTCACCGGGGAGCCCACCACCTTCAAGGCCAAGCCGGCGACGGTGAAGGTGAAGGTGCGTCCGATGAAGAAGCTGAAGGACGCCGCGAAGGCCTGACCCTTCATCTGCGTCGTGTCGGAGGGCCAGGGCGAGCTGTATCGGTCGCCCTGGCCCCGACTTCCCTTGCGACCCGCGAAACCCGATGACGAGACGCGGCCGACTGTAGTCAGCCGCGGATGTTCCCCTCGTCAGCGCCTGCGTGCGACGACCTGAACGACGGCGCTCGGGCCCGTGTGCCCCTCGCCCTCATGTACGACGCGTTCCAGCTCCAGGGCGCGCACGAGTTCCAGCGCGGCCAGTTCCTGGCGGAGCCCCGCCAGCGTCGGCAGCAGGTCCGCCGTCCGCGGCCCCCCGGTTCCGTAAGCGAGCTGTGCGGGTGTGTAGGCCTCGAGCAGAAACACGCCTCCGGCCTTGAGTCCCGCCACCACCTGGCCATGAACGGCCGCCCGCAGCGTGGCCGGCAGATGACACCAGATGGAGACGATGCCATCCCAGCGCTCCGGGTCGATCCGATAGCCGTCGAGGTCCGCCACCACGGTCTCGATCCGTACGTGACGGTCGGTGGCCAGTTGCTCCGCCTTGCTCAGGCCGACTTCGGACTGATCCACTGCGACGACACGAAATCCCTGCTCGGCGAGATAGACCGCATTCCGACCCTCGCCCTCACCGAGGCACAGGACCTCGCCACCCGCACGAATCGCATTGCAGTGCTCGCGCAGGAAATCATTCGGCCCGGTGCCGTAGTAATAGCGTGCAGCGCCGTAGCGTTCATTCCAGAAATTCAATGACGTTCCTCAGTCCAGCGGCCAGGGCATGCTCTTCGGTATCGCGGTCGCGCCTGGTTCCTTGTCTGTCTCGCGCACAGCACGTCGTTCCACCGTGCGCCACCAGGGCGAGACCCGCTCCACGTGCGCCGGCTCCACCGGCTCGCCGAGCCTCGGCATCACCAGCGGAACGCCTCGCTTCGGGCCGAGCGCGACCAGGGTTTCCGCGGGCTCGTCCCAGGCGTGCATCGCGAGACTGAACGTGCCCCAGTGCACCGGCAGGAATGCGCCCTTGCCGAGCAGGGCCCAGGCCTCGAGCGCATTCTCCGGCCCCAGGTGTATGTGGCCCCAGGCCGGGTGGAACGCGCCCACCTCGAGCATCACGAGGTCGAACGGCCCGAGCCGCCGGTGGATCTCCGTGTACTCGGTCGTGAGCCCCGTATCGCCGCTGAAGAACACCGAGTGACGCTGCGACCGAAGCACCATCGACGACCACAGCGTCGAGTTGCGGGTGCGCAGGCCGCGCCCGGAGAAATGCTGCGACGGCGCCGCAGTCACCGTGAGGTCCACCTTCGGCAGCGCGTACGACTCCCACCAGTCGAGTTCGATGATCCGCTCCGGCGGCACGCCCCACGCCTCGAGGTGCGCGCCGACACCGAGCGAGGTCACGAACGGCACGTCCCGCTTCGCGAGCGCCAGTATCGTTCGATGATCGAGGTGGTCGTAGTGATCGTGAGAGATCACCACCGCATCGAGGTGCGGCAGCGCGCGAACAGGGACCGGTACGGGCTGGAAGCGCTTCGGGCCTGCCCACTGGGACGGCGAGGCGCGCAGGCCCCAGACCGGATCGGTGAGCACGCGCACCCCGTCGATCTCGAGCAGCACCGTCGAATGCCCGAGCCACGTCGCACGCAGTCCGGTGCGCGCCTTCTTTGCCCACTGGGCCCTTGGATCCACTGCTGGCAGGGGCGCACTCGGCGTCCGCCGGTTGCCCTCGAACAGGAATGCACTGATCGTCGGCCCCGCCACGTCGCGGTTGAGCAGCCTCGGCAGCAGCGGATGCATGTTGCGAAAGGCGCCGCCGTCCCACAGCGGCGAAGACTGGGCTCGCTCGAGGCGCAAGCCGGCCGGTCTGCTGCCGAGTGACTTCATGACCACCTGTTCACCATCTGTCGCTCGTCTCGCCGTGGAACGAATCCTGCAATGTTGGGCCGGAGGCTCGCGGATTCAACCCTGGCGGCCTTTCTCGCAGCCGCGGTCGCAACCTTTCGGCCACCTGCCGCATCTCATCATCACGATTCGCTGCACACACGCTTCGCAGCAAGGAGAATTGTGATGGACCTGGCCGCCGCCGTGATGCTGTTCTCGATCGTGCTCTACCTGCTCCAGCAAGTCGAAGACCTGACGTCCTGATCCCGAGAACAGCGGGGCAGGGCCAGGCTGCGCCACGGGACACCGCGCGCGGCGAAATGAAGTCAGCGACACCCGCCCCTAGCGCAGGTCTCCCCAGAGCGCCTGCAGCACCGCAAGCGCCACGATTCCCGCGGTCTCGGTGCGCAGCACCCTCGGGCCCAGCCTCACGGGCCGGAAGCCCGCTCGCGCGGCGGCGTCGAGTTCCGAGTCCTCGAACCCGCCTTCCGGCCCGACCAGAAGTTCGACTCGTTTCGGTGTGTCCGCGAGTGCAGCCAGCGAATCCGGCGCGCCGGGGCTCGGCACCAGGCGCAGCCCGTCGTTCGGCGACTCGGCAAGGTAGCGGGCGAGGTCGAGTGGCGCCTGCAGCCGGGGCAGGACGCTGCGCCCGCTCTGCTCGCAGGCGCTGATGACGACCGCCTGCCAGTGCCTGAGCTTCGCCACCGCCTGTCGCTCGTCGAGGCGCACGACGCTGCGGGTGGAAAACACCGGCACCACGGTGCGGACGCCGAGTTCGGTCGCCTTCTGCAGCGTCAGGTCCATGCGCTCGCCGCGCGAGACGGACTGGACGAGCGTCACCGCGAGCGGCGACTCGGGTCGTCCCTCCGCAGCCTCGCCCACGCGCACCCGCACCCGGGCGCCCTCGACTGCGACGATCTCGCAGTGGAAGTCGTGGCCGCTGCCGTCGAAGGCGACCAGTGGCGCGCCGGCGCGCAGCCGCAATACGCGGGCGACGTGGTTCGCGGCGGAGGAGGGCAGCGCGACCTCCGTGCCCGCCACGAGCGCGGCCTCGCAGTACACGCGGCTCAGTCGCATGTCGCGGCTTCGATTCCGGCGCGAGCGGTCGCGACCAGCGCGTCGATCTGGTCGGGCTCGATCACGTACGGCGGCATGAAGTAGACGACGTTGCCGATCGGCCGCAGCAGCGCCTCGTGCTCCAGCGCGTGGCGGTAGACGCGCAGGCCACGCCGCTCCTGCCAGTCGTAGGGCGTGGCGCGATTGCCGTCGCGCGCGAGTTCGACCGCGACGATCATCCCGCGCTGACGGACTTCGGCAACGTGCGGCAGCTCCGCGAGCGGGGCGCAGCGCTCGCCGAGGTGCCGGGCGAGCGCGCGATTGCGCTCGATGACGCGGTCCTCAGCGAAAATCGCGAGCGTGGCGAGCGCCGCGGCGCAGGCGAGCGGGTTGCCCGTATAGCTGTGCGAGTGCAGGAATGCCCGCAACCGCGCGTACTCGTCGTAGAACGCCTCGTACACGCGCTCGCCGGTCAGCACCACCGAGAGTGGCAGGTAGCCGCCGGTGAGTCCCTTCGACAGGCACAGGAAATCCGGCGCGATGCCGGCCTGCTCGCAGGCGAACATCGTGCCGGTGCGACCGAATCCCACGGCGATCTCGTCGGCGATCAGGTGCACCCCGTGGCGGTCGCAGGCCTCGCGCAGCAGTGCCAGGTACACGGGATCGTACATGCGCATGCCGGCCGCGCACTGCACCAGCGGCTCGACGATGACCGCGCACACCTCGTCGGCGTGCCTCGCCAGCGTTTCCTCCATGGCGGCGAACATGCGCCGCGCGTGGTCGGCCTCGCCTGCGCCGGGCTCACGCGCGTAGGCGTCCGGCGAGGGCACGGTGATCACGTCCATGAGCAGCGGCTGGTAGATCTCGCGATAGAGCTCGACGTGGCCCACGGCGAGCGCGCCCAGCGTCTCGCCGTGGTAGCTCGCCGAGAGCGTGATGAACCGGCGCTTGCCGGTGCGACCGACGTTGCGCCAGTAGTGGAAGCTCATCTTGAGCGCAACCTCGATCGCGCTCGAGCCGTTGTCGGCGTAGAAGCAGCGGCTCAAGCCGGGCGGGGCGATCGCGGTGAGCTGCTCGGCGAGCTTCACCGCGGGTTCGTGCGTGAATCCCGCCAGCATGACGTGCTCGAGCCGGCCGAGCTGGGTCGCCACCGCGGAGCTGATTCGCGGGTTCGCGTGGCCGAAGAGATTCACCCACCAGGAGCTGATCGCGTCGAGGTAGCGGCGGCCGTCGTAGCCGTGCAGCCATACGCCCTCGCCGCGCGCGATGGGGATCATCGGCAGCCACTCGTGGTCCTTCATCTGGGTGCAGGGGTGCCAGACGACGCGCAGGTCGCGCTCGGCGAGGTCGCTCGCGGTGTTCATCCGGGTTCCGGGTGGTGGCGGGTCGGCTCATTCTAATAGGCTTCGCGCGGTGGCGGGCGCCGCCACGCGCGTGCATCATTGCCACATGCGTACCTCCACGGCGAGGCCAGTCGAGCGCTCCAGAGCCGACCTCGACGTCCGGAGCGGGCTGCTGTCCGCCGCCAGGCAGGTCGCCTCGCCAAACTGCGACGACCGCCCGGCCGGGATGTTGCCCGAGCTGATCGTGGTGCACGGCATCAGCCTGCCACCCGGGGAGTTCGGCGGGCCGTGGATCGACGCGCTCTTCACCGGCACCCTGCCTGCGGACGCGCATCCGTACTTCGCCGAGGTTGCGTCGCTCAAGGTGTCGGCGCACGTACTGGTGCGTCGCGACGGCGAGCTCGTCCAGTACGTCCCGTTCCAGAGGCGCGCCTGGCACGCCGGCGTCTCGAGCTGGCGGGGGCGTGAGCGCTGCAACGACTTCTCCGTGGGCATAGAACTCGAGGGGACGGACGCGAGCGCCTACCAGCACGCGCAGTACGAAGCGCTCGCCCGCCTCGTGGCGGTGCTGTGCCGCGCGTACCCGACGCTGTCGCCGGACCGCATGGTCGGGCACAGCGACATCGCTCCGGGCAGGAAGTCGGATCCAGGCATCGCCTTCGACTGGCCATTGCTCCGTGCACGGACGCGCTACGAGCTGGAGTTGGCGCCCGCATGAGTCTCATCGCGCTGATCATGGCCTTCGTGCTCGAACACGGGCTCACCGCGGTCCTGCACCTGCGGGAGCCGCGCTGGCTGGACCGCTACTGCGACTGGGTCGGAGGCGGCGCCGGGCAGAAACCCGACGGCCTGTTGATCGCCACGGCCATCATCGCAATCGCGCTGCCAGTCGCGCCGGTGGCGCTCGCCTCGGCGCTGCTCGGCAGCCACCTTCTCGGGCTGCTGCAGCTTGCGTTCGCCGTGCTGGTGCTGCTGGTGTCCTTCGGACCGCGCGACCTGCGCGATGAGGTCGACGACTACCTCGACGCCCTTGACCGCGGCGACCGCGACGAGGCGGCGCGGCGTGCCAAGGAGCTGCTCGAGTCCGACGCTGCGGGGCGCAAAGCCGGCCTCCGTGAGGCGGTCGAGCAGGCAATCTTCGTGCAGGCGAACAATCGCATCTTCGGCGTCGTGTTCTGGTTCATCGTGCTGGGGCCCGCGGGTGCCTGGATGTTCCGCGTGAGCGACCTCATGCGCCGCCGCGCTGCGTTCGAGGCCGCGCGGCACGGAACGCCGGTCGCGTCGGGGACCTTCGGCAGTGCGCTCGCACTCATCCACGGGCTGCTGGCCTGGATTCCGGCGCGCCTCGCGGCGGGCGCCTATGCGCTCGCCGGCAGCTTCGAGGACGCGGTGGGTAGCTGGCGCGCAGCCGTGGACCGCGTCGGCGAGGGCATGCTCGACCGTTCGGAGGATCTGCTCGCCCGGGTCGGCATGGCCTCGCTGCAGTCGAGCCTGTCCGCGGTCGCGCCCGAGGCGCTCGATTCGGCCGCGGCATCGGGCGCATGGCGGATCGTGTCACGTTCCGTCTGGATCTGGCTCGCCGTCGTCGCGGTCCTGGTGCTCGCGGGCAGCGCATCGTGAAGTGGCTGCTCGCGGCGATCGCGCTCGGCGCAGTTGCGCCGGCGGCCGCGGGCGCGGCGGGGCTGCGCATCGTGAGTCTCGCGCCCAACCTGACCGAGCTCGCCTACGCTGCCGGCGCCGGGCGCGCGCTCGTGGGCACGGTCGAGTACAGCGATTACCCGGCTGCGGCGCGCGCACTGCCGCGCGTCGGCGACGCCTGGCGCGTCGATGCGGAGCAGGTCCTGCAACTTCGGCCGGACCTGGTGCTCGCGTGGTCGTCCGGCACACCGGGCGAAACCGTCGCGCGGCTCCAGTCGCTGGGCCTGCGGGTGGTGTCGATCCCGACCTATCGCCTCGCCGACGTGGCGACCGCGCTGCGCACGATCGGGAAGATCGCCGGCACGTCAGCCGTCGCCGACGCGTCAGCCTCCGCCTTCGACGCCGCGATCCGGCGCCTGCGCGCGGAGCACGCGGGAGTGTCGACGCTGAGCGTGTTCATCGAGATCGACGACGAGCCGCTCTACACCGTCAATGGGCGGCACGTGATCAGCGAGGTGGTCGAGCTCTGCGGCGGACGCAACGTGTTCGCGGAGCTGCCCCAGCTCGCGCCGCCGGTGGCGCTCGAGGCGGTGCTTGCGCGTGACCCGCAGGTGATCCTGAGCACCGACGACACGATCGCCGATCCCCGGGCACTCTGGCGTCGCTGGACCGGGCTCGCCGCGGTCCGCGACGGGGCAATCTACTCGATGTCGTCCGATACGCTCACTCGCGCGACGCCGCGTCTCGCGGACGGCGCCGCGGCGGTGTGCGCGTCGCTGGACGATGCGCGGGCGAAACGGGCCGCGCGATCGCGCTAGACGGGCTGCCGCTTCTTCCAGAGCACTTCGCTGCCCGACTCGTGCCTCGCGAGCACCCGTGCAATCACGAACAACAGGTCCGACAGCCGGTTCAGGTAACGGAGGACTTCGGGCGCAACCGTCTCGACGCGCGCCAGCGACCAGGTCCGCCGCTCGGCGCGACGCGTCACGGTCCTCGCGAGGTGACAGGCCGCCGCCGCGGGGCCGCC
Organism: uncultured Gammaproteobacteria bacterium; assembly: GCA_963726665.1. Lineage (GTDB taxonomy): Bacteria > Pseudomonadota > Gammaproteobacteria > Steroidobacterales > Steroidobacteraceae > RPQJ01. The sequence goes on from CAVSDW010000006.1 coordinate 18,093, forward strand.
GCCGGGCAGGATGAACTCCTTGAGCGGCGGCAGCGCGTCGTTGAACCGATCCAGCGTGCGTTCCAGCCGCTCGACGTCCGTGTCCGTGATCGCACGGTGACCAGGCATGCACAGTTCGCCGCCGAGCTCGAAGAGTTCGTGCTGCACGGCCGTCAGGCACTCGACGACTTCCGAAGGCAGGCCCATCGTGGCCAGCACCAGGCCGAGGGCGCTGTTGGCCTCGTCCACCGTACCGTAGGCCTCGACGCGCAGGTGCTCCTTCGGCACGCGCAGGCCGTCGCCGAGACCGGTGCTGCCGTCGTCGCCGGTGCGCGTGTAGATCCTGCTGAGTCGGTGTCCCATCAAAGTCCCATCCGCGCTGTGTCCGTCGAAGGCGAGTATGCACCGCGCGACGCGGCCGTGTCCGCGGTCCGCACCTCCGCCACGCGCACGGGCTGGCCGCTCGCGCCGACGGTGTAACTCACCGTGACGTACAGGCCGCGGTCCGGCGTGTTGTACGTGTCGGCGAGTTCGTACTGTTCGTTGAGTGCGTTCTCGAGCCGCGCCGCCACCGTCAAGGAAGGGGTCGCACGCCAGCGCGCCGTCAGGTTCAGGAGCACGTAGCTCGAGAGCGTCCCGGGCTCGGGGTAGCCATAGTCCTTGCGGTCGCCGCTCGCGAGCAGGTCGAGGCCGAGGTCCACCGGACCAACGGTGCGCGTCGCGGCGATGGTGAGGCTGTTCTCGGCCCGGCGCAGCAGCCGCTCTCCGGTCGTGACGTTGCGCGGGTCCTGGTGGATTGCGCTCACTCGCGCCCGCCAGGGGGCCGAGGAGTACTCCCACGCCGCTTCCGCGCCCTCGATGCGTGCGCGGTCCACGTTCTGGTTCATCCCGTAATACGGATCATCGGGCTGCGGCATGGGCACGTACTCGATCAGGTCGTCGATCTGGTTGCGGAACCAGGAGATCGAAACGATCTGCGCTCGCGTGAAGCGGTGACGCACCCCGGCCTCCAGGTTGAACGATTGCTCCGGCTCGAGGTCCGGGTTACCGCCGTAACCATAGCGGTCCGTCGCGTCCGGCGCGCGATATCCTGTGCCGCCCAGTGCGTACAGCAGGGTGTCGCCGCGCAGCGTGTACCCGTATTCGAGGTTCCAGGTCCAGGCATTTCCAGCCGTCTCGTGATCGGTGTATCCGACGGCAGCCAGCGCCCGGTGCGGGCCGATCTCGACCTGGTCCTGCACGTAGAGATTCACGTTGTGCGTGTCGGATTCGTACTGGTCCCCGTACGACCGGCTGCTCGCGCGTTCCTGCGTAAACATCGCACCCGTGCTCCAGGTCTGGGACGCGACGCGCCAGTTGAGCTGTCCGTCGACGGTGTCGCGGCGCGTGCGCAGGTAATCCGTGGACTGGTTCTGGTCGATGCTGTCGTCGAAGTGGCTCGCGGTCAGGTTCGCGCCGAGCGTGTTGCCGAGCGGCACGTCGGCCTGGAGCGACACGGTCGACGAGGCGAAGTCCTGGTCGACGGGCGCGAGAAAGTAGTCCGAGTACTCGGTCGTGCCGGCGGCGCGCCAGTAGGTCAGGGCCAGGTTCGCGGGACCCACGTCGCCGCGCAGCGTCGCGCTGCCGCTCAGGTTGTCGAATCCCCGGTCTACGCGGTCATCGGTGCGGGTCGGGAATCCCTGGCTGTCGATCCAGGCGACGCCGAGGCCGAACTGCGCGGGTCCGAGCGCCATGCCGCCGTTCAGGCTCGCCTGCTCGGTGTCGTACGCGCCGTAACCCACCTCGGCCGTCCACGCGTTGGGCGCCTCGCGACGCGTGATGACGTTGATCACGCCGCCGATCGCGTCCGTGCCCCACAGTGCGGAGCGAGGCCCCTTCACGACCTCGATGCGCTCGATCATGGACGGAGCGATGTTCTGCAGCGGGGCGAGGCCGATCGTGCCTGGATTCATGCGCACGCCGTCCACCATCACCAGGGTCTGGTTGCTGTCGGCGCCGCGGATGAAAACCGACGCGGTCTGGCCGGGGCCCCCGTTTCTCGACAGCTCGAGCCCCGAGTAGAAGCGCAGGATGTCCGTCGGGTCGCCCGCGCCGCTCTGCTCGATCGTATCGCGATCGATCACGATCACCGGCGTGAGCACTTGAGCCTCGGGAACGGGCAGTCGAGTGGCCGTGACCACGATCTCGTCGTCGATGAGGCCGGCATCCTCGGCGCGCACCGACTGCGCAGCGGCTGCTACACACGTCGACGCCGCAAGCACGAGGACGCTGGACCGAAAATTCATCTTGAACCCCATGCACGCCCGCAGGGACAGTTACACACCAGCGGCGAGGGGGATTGGGTCGGGGCGACGCGCGAACGGCGTAAACCCGGCCGCTCGCCCTCCGCGAAGCTGGACTCGTCCGACAGGCCGGTCTCCGGGCTCTCGAGTGGACCGCGAGGGCCCCGCCTGCATCACCTTCCCGCGCATTGCGCAGTGGTCGCCGGAATTTCCGGCTCGATGCGAGCTCGACTCGACTACCGTTGCGGGGGCAGCGCCGGAATTGGACCGGCTTCCCGTACTCCCGCGCCAGAAGCGCGGGATCACCTTTCGGTGCAGGCACCTTAGGGAGCCGGAGTGCCCTCGTCAAGGATTGCACGCAGCCGTCGTGCCAGCGGCCGGTCGCCCGCGTCCCGCGCGAGTTCCGCGAGCCGGATGGTCTCGGCGGTCGTCGCTGGCCGGAACCCGGCATCGGCCTGCAATCGTCCCCGGACGACGTCGAGCGCGTCTCCGTTGCGCCTTGCTGCAAGCAGCAGGCCCAGGAGTTCCTTCGCGACGCGATTCGCGAGGCGCGGATCCGGCCAGGCTGCGACCCGTTCGTGGATCCACTCGAGTTCCGGCAGCCGCCCGGCACCATCCCCCGCGCGTCGCTCGATCGTGGCCCACGCGTTGCCGGTCGAACCGGAGCGGCACTCAGCGAAGAGCTGGTCCACGAAGCGGGACCGCTCGCGGTCGCGGTCCTGGTCGTCCCGCGCCTGACGGCGCTCGGGCGCATGGTCCGCATCGAAGCCCAGTTCGAACCGGCGCCTGTGGATCAGCATGCCCAGCAACTGGAATACCGCGAGTCCGAGCGACATGACGAGCGCAATCTTCGTCATCAGCGCGAGGTGGCCGGCGTCGAACACTACGAAATGGCCGAGTGCGCCGCAGGCGAGCGCCGCGGCGAGCACGGCGAGGTAGCCGATCCCGAGCCCGCGCACCGTCGCCGCCATCGCGAACGGGTGCAGGGCGGCTGCGAAGGAGCCCGTGACGACATGAGTGGCGAGGATCGCGGGCAGCAGGAGCAGTCCGGTCGCGCGGATCGCGGAGACGGCCGTCGCGCCGATGGTGGCGTCGAGTGCGCCGCTTGCACCGTAGAAAGCAGCAATTGCGGCGCCGTAAATGACCGGGCGACTCTCGCCGAGCGGGTTCGCGTCCTCGGCCGAGAGCACGGGCGTGCCGGGCCGGCCGTGAGCCGCATGGTCGAGCATCAGGAATGCGTACTTGAAATACCACGACAGGACGATGAGCGCCGTCGGCAGGCCAAGGACCCAGGCGCCTGCGGCGAGCGTGAGGAGCAGCGAAAAGACGGCGACCAGCAGCAGCGGGGCTGCAAGCCCGTGACGGGCAGGGCGGCGGGGTGCGCGCTCGTGGTCGCTCATTCCGGCTGGATCATAGCCCGTACGGAACGCGTCGCGGCGGGCGCAAAACGGCGATAATGCGCGGGGTATCCAACTTCAAGGCCGCACCATGGCTCACTCGATCCACCTCGCCGCAGCCCTCGAGGCAGCGCGTGCCGCCGCGGATGTGGTCCGTCACTATTACCAGTCCAATCTCGCGATCACCATCAAGGCCGACAAGTCGCCGGTGACCGAGGCCGACGTCGAGACCGAGAAGACGATCCGCGCGATCCTGGCCGGGAAGTTCCCCGATTACGGCTTCTACGGCGAGGAGACCGGCACGAGCGCGCTCGATGCCGAGTACGTCTGGATCGTGGATCCCATCGACGGGACCAAGGCGTTCGTGCGCGAGTACCCCATGTTCTCGACGCAGATCGCGCTCATGCACCGCGGACGGCTCGTGGTCGGAGTGTCCTCGGCGCCCGTGTACGGCGAGCTCGCGTTCGGCGAGGTCGGGGTCGGTGCGTGGCTGAACGACCGGCCGATTCGCGTAAGCGAGGTGGCCGAGATCGAGGCCGCGGCGCTCTCGACCGGGAATCTGAAGACCCTGGCGACCGGCCCGCAGTGGCCGGCCTTCGGGCGGCTCGTGGGCCGGTTGAGCCGCATCCGCGGCTACGGCGACTTCCTGCACTACCACCTGCTCGCATCGGGTCGCATCGACGCCGTGGTCGAGTCCGACGTGAACGTCCTCGACGTGGGCGCCTGCGCCGTGATCGTGGAGGCAGCGGGTGGCCGCTTCACGCAGCTCGACGGCGGCCGGTTCGGGATCGAGAGCGGCACCGTGCTCGCGAGCAACGGCCGGCTTCACCAGCCGGTGCACGACGCGATCTGG
>CAVSDW010000007.1:0-7668 GCA_963726665.1 uncultured Gammaproteobacteria bacterium
TCGTGCAACCTGGGCGTACCCATCCTCGCAGAGGAACTCGAGCGCGCCGCGGCCGCTGGCGGCCGGACCGTGCGCTAAGGCGAGGCTGCGACGACCTGCGCTGCCGGGCTCGAGTCGTAGCTCGCGCCGAGCGCCAGGTACATCCGGATGCGGTTCGCGCGCTGGGCCGTGACCAGCTTGATCAGGTTCTGCTGGTTGCTGATCTCGGCGGTCTGCAGCTCTCCGACCCACAGCAGGTCGATCTTGCCCGCCTTGTACTGGATGCTGGAGATGCGCACGGTCTCCTTGCGGTCCGCGAGCGCCTTCTCCTCGTACGGCAGTCGCGCGGCGTAAAGAGCATCGTTCGCGACCGTGTTCTCGACCTCCCCGAACGCGTTGAGCATGGTGCGGCCGTAATGCGCCACCGCGGCGGCTTCCTCCGCCGTCGCGATCGCGACCTGCGCGTGCAGCCGACCGCCCTCGAAGATCGGCAGCGTCACGCCGATGCCGGCGCCGGTGAGCCAGGGATTAAGGTCGAGCAGTGTCATCACCTGGTCGCCGAGCCTGCCGCCGGTGAGCGACAGGGAAAAGCCCGGAAGCAGCGCGAGCTCCGCCGCCTCCTGCTGGCGGAACCCCGACAGTACCTGTTGCTCCGCCGCGAGCAGATCAGGCCTGCGCAGCAGCAGTGATCCCGGGACGTCGGCGGACGGCGGCGGAGTCAACGCCGGGAAGTCGGCTGCCGTCTTGAATCTCGGCCGCCGGATAGCGCCCGAGCAGGATCTCGAGCCCTCGTCGTGCCTCGCCCTGTGCGGCACGCGCCGACTGAAGGTCGCTCTGCGCGGACTCGAGCTTCGCGCGCGTAAAAGCCAGGTCGAGGTTGGACACCTTGCCGTAGGTGGTGCGGATCTGCACGAGGTCGACGAGCTGCTGGTACACCGCGACCGCCTGCTCGCCGAGAGCGACCAACTGGTTCGCCTCGGTATTCAGGTACCAGAGCCGCGCCGCGGTTGCCGCCAGTGACTGTCGCGCCCATGCGTAGTCCAGAGTGGCGGCCCGGGCGCTCGCCTCTGCGGACGCACGGCGCGCACGGAGCATGCCCCAGACATCGGCTTCCCAGGCGACGGTGACATACGCTTCGGACGACTCGTTGGTGTGGCCGCCGTCGTCGTGCGTGACGTTGCCGCCGGCGACGGCGCCTACCCAGGGCAACATGCGCGACCCGGCGACCACGGCGGCCTGCTGCGCGGCCTGGACTCGCGCGGCGGCCTCGCGAAGGTCCGTGTTGTTGGCGATCGCCTCGGCGACGATCGCGGCCGCCGCCGGGTCATTCAGCTCGGCCAGCCAGCCGTTGGCCACCGGTCCCGCGATGCCGCCTGCGACCCACTCATCCGGCACCTTCGTATCGTGCGTGACGGCAGCCCTGACGGTTGCCTCGTGTGCGGGCGGCGGCTTGAGTGCGCAGCCGGCCACAAGCGCGGCGAGTGCGACTGCGGCGGCGAGACCTCGCCGCGAGGGTAGCCCATGTGCACTGAGGCCCGTCGGTTGCATCGCGCGCATCAGCCGGAGAATGGATACAGCCAGTTGAACCACGAGTAGGTGCGGATCGCGATGCGCCGAAGCACTGCGAAACCGCTCTTCGGGTTGGTGTAGATCGCGGCGCGGCCCTGGGTTCCAATCGGGAAGCGCGACTGGTCGCCGTCGAGCCTGATCGCCACCGCGAACTGGCCCTGCGGCATCTCGGCCGGGACGAAATTGAACGTGGGCAGCGTTCCGCTGGGCAGGTACTGGCCCTGGCCACTGCCGCGCCACACGGCCGCAACCTGGCCGGTGAAAATCTGGCCTGGATAGAGGTCTATCGCGGCCTCGATCGATTGCCCGGCCTGCACGTACTTGAGGTTCTCCTGGAAGAAATTCGCGAGGAGGTACCGGTCGGCATCGCAGATGAAGGATGCGATGGCGCCGAAGCGGACCTCACCCGCGACCATGCCCGGGCGGACCTGGAGGTTGACCAGGTAGCCGTCCTCCGGCGCGACCATGAGCGTGTTCTCGAGGTAATAGCGCGCGAGGTCGACTTCAGCCTGCTTCGAGGCGACCGTGGTGTTGACCCCGTCGATCTGCGACTGGTAGCGGAGCCGCGCACGGGTTTCCTCGGCTTCGGCTTCCCGGATCGCGGCGTTCGCCGCCGCGACCTGCGCGGTCCACTTCTGCGCGTCCTCCTCGGGGCCCGCGCCCCTCGTCGCGAGGTTGGTCGAGAGCTGGCTCTGGTATTTCGCATAGGTGAGGTCGCTCTGCAGCTTCTTCACCTTGGCCGCTGACGCATCGACCTCCGACCTCATCACCTGGACGTCCTGTTTCGCCTGCGCGAGTTCGGCCTCCAGCTGCCGGACCTTCATCTCGTAGGGACGCCGGTCGAACTGGAACAGCGGCTCGCCTTTCTTCACCGGGACGTTCGGCTCGACCAGCACGGCCGTGACCAGCGTGGGCTCGGAGAGGCGCGGGATGAGCTGGATCGTGTGCTGAACGACCTTGGCCTCGGTCGCGTACGGCGTCACGAACCTGAGCCCGATCATGAAAATGAGCAGCAGGTGCAGCCCGACCGAGGCCGAGACGAGGCCCCAGACGATGTTGAACTGCATCCACTTGAACTTGAAGAACACCGCCCAGACGAGCAGCGCATAGCCGAACAGCAGGACGAAACCGAACAGCATGGAACGTCCTCCTCAGGCGCCGGCCAGCGTGCCGCCTTCGTCCGCGGGCTTCGTCGCGGGCTTCTCGCCCTTGAGCCGGGCGATGTCTTCCTCGATCGCTCGCGCTTCCTCGGCGGGGAAGCGCCGGATGTCGACGATGTCGGTGGGCTTGAACGCCCAGATGAACGCCTGGATCCAGGGTACGAGCGGCAGGAATCCCGCGTAACCCATGAGCTTCACGGCTTCCGCGTCCGGGTGCTTGCGCGCGATGGCGATGCGCCCCGGCAGCCCGGCGACCCAAAGTATGATCACCAGGCCCGCGACGCCGGCGAGGACCAGTGTGAGGAACGTTACGTAATCCCAGAAGTCGAGTTCGAAGCCAAGCATGTTCGTATTCCCCTCGGTGCGAGGTCGTGCGTCCTGGGGGCCGGCGATCGACCCTGGCGCGGCGCGTGAGCATAGGATGATTTTCATGGCCACTCCAGCCCGCTCCGCTGCGGCCGGGGCGGAATGCGCATTTGGTTGCGCGCCGTGATTCATGCGGCCATTTACCGGAGGGCTCGGTATGGCCACACTTGGCACTGCTGGGCAGGACGAGCTGGTTGTACCGATCGATGCCGAAGAACAAGGACGCGGGGAGCGCACCGCATGTCGCGTCGAACGCGGAACAGGCGCGGATCGATTCGGCGCCGCCAGGCCGCCCTGGCGACTGGAAAGCCGTCGGCCCGTGGCTCAGCGAGCGTGCATGGGGAACCGTGCGTGAGGACTACAGCGCGGACGGTGACGCATGGAACTACTTCCCGCACGATCATGCTCGCTCGCGCGCCTATCGCTGGAGCGAGGACGGGCTCGCGGGGCTATGCGACATCGAACCAGCGGCTCTGCTTCGCGCTCGCGTTCTGGAACGGGCGCGACCCGATCCTCAAGGAGCGGATCTTCGGGCTCTCCGGCCACGAGGGTAATCACGGCGAGGACGCCAAGGAGTACTGGTGGTACGTCGACGCCACGCCGACCTCCTCGTGGCTGCGCTGGCGCTATCACTACCCACAGGCGGAGTTTCCGTATGCGCGGCTCGTCGAGGAGAACGCGCGCCGTGGGCACGCGGACCGCGAGTTCGACCTCGCGGACACCGGCGATATTCAACGAGGGTCAGGTACTGGGCGGTCGCCGCGGACTACGCGAAGGCCACGCCGACCGACGTCTGCCTGCGCCTGCGTATCACGAACGCGGGCCCGGAGGCGGCCGAACTCCACGTGCTGCCGACGCTCTGGTTCCGCAACCGCTGGTCGTGGGGCGACGGCGTGCCGCGGCCCGAGATCGGGGCGGTGCGATCCGCGTGGGCCGGGCAGAAGCCGTGGCGGACGACACGGGAACTCGGTCGCTGGCGGCTGGTCGCCGGCCCCGCATCCCGACGGGCGGACGCCCGAGTTGCTCTTCTGCGAGAACGAGACCAACGGGCAGCGATTGTTTGGCTCGCCCGGCGCGACCGCGTTTCCCAAGGACGGGATCAACGACCACGTGATTCGCGGCGCCGCGACCGTGAATCCGGAGCTCAGCGGCACCAAGATGTCGTGCTGGTACCGGCTCGAGGTCGCGGCCGGCGAGACCGTGGAATTCCGCCTGCGCCTCGCACGCGAGGACGGCGGGGCCGTCCCCGACCTCGAGCGGGGTTTCGAAAGTGTGATGTCGGAGCGCGAGCGCGAGGCGGATGAGTACTACGCAGGTCTCCGGCCCGACGGTGCGACCGACGGCGAGGCGGCGGTAATGCGACAGGCACTCGCCGGCATGGTGTGGAGCCACCAGTTCTACCACTACGACGTGTCGCGATGGCTGGCCGGCGACGGCATCCCGCCGCCGCAGTCGCGGCGCAACGGGCGCAACTCGGAGTGGCAGCACCTCGACAATCACGACATCATCGCGATGCCGGACAAGTGGGAATATCCCTGGTATGCAGCATGGGACCTGGCGTTCCACTGCGTGGTGCTGGCGCACACCGACCCCGCTGCCGCCAAGCACCAGCTGCTGCTCATGTGCCGCGAGTGGTACATGCATCCGAACGGCCAGTTGCCCGCATACGAGTGGAATTTCGGCGACGTCAATCCGCCGGTGCACGCGTGGGCCGCGCTCGCGGTGTTCTCGATCGACGGCGAGCGCGACTTCGACTTCCTGGCGCGCGCGTTCCAGAAGCTGATCATCAACTTCACCTGGTGGGTGAACCGCAAGGACGCGCTCGGCGACAACATCTTCGAGGGCGGGTTCCTCGGCCTCGACAACATCGGCGCCTTCGATCGCTCGCATCCGTTGCCGGGCGGCTGCGTGCTCGAGCAGTCGGACGGCACTGCCTGGATGGCGAAGTACTGCCTCAACATGCTCGAGATCGCACTCAGGCTCGCGAACCGGGATCGCTCCTACGAGGACATGGCGCTCAAGTTCTTCGAGCACTTCGCCTCCGTGGCCTCCGCCATGAAACAGCTGTGGGACGACAGTGACGGATTCTTCTACGACCGGATCCGCATGCCAGATGGCTCGACCGTCCCGGTGCGCTCGCGATCCATGGTGGGCCTGCTGCCGATCTTCGCCGCGGTGAGGATCGACGCGCGCCTCTGGGAGCGTCTGCCGGACTTCAGGGCGCGGGCGCGCTGGTTCATCGACAACAAGCCGCAGTTGTCGGCCTTCCTGCGCTATTTCCTGGACGGCGATCGGCCGGAGCTCATCTCTCCGGTCGATGGGCCGCGCCTGCGACGCGTGCTGGCGCGGATGCTCGACGAACGTGAGTTCCTCTCGCCGTACGGCCTGCGATCCCTGTCGCGCAGCCATCTCGAGCATCCGCTGGTGGTCGAGCTGCCGGGCGGCGAGGCGCGCGTCGACTACGAGCCCGCGGAATCGGCGACAGGCCTCTTCGGCGGCAATTCCAACTGGCGCGGCCCGGTGTGGTTCCCGCTGAATTACCTCGCGCTCGAGTCCCTTCGCCACCTGCACGAATGCCTGGGAGATTCGTTTACGGTCGAGCTTCCGACCGGCTCTGGCAGGCAGGCCGACCTCGGCCAGGTCGCCGACGAGCTCGAGCGTCGGCTCCTCTGCCTGTTCCTGCGCGGCCCGGACGGCCGGCGGCCTGCCGACGGTCGCGGCGGGGTGTTCGAACGGCACCTGTCGTGGGACGATCCAATCCTGTTCCATGAGTACTTCAATGGCGACACCGGGGAGGGCCTCGGCGCCTCGCACCAGACAGGTTGGACGGCGCTGGCCGGAGCGCTCGTCGCCGGTCGCCGTCGCCGCAAGGCTAAAGGGAGTCGCGTCTAATGAACGTACTGGTCATCGACGTAGGCGGAACGCACGTGAAGATCCTGGCGACGGGTCAGGCGGAGCGCCGTGAGTTCGAATCCGGGCCCACCCTGACGCCGCGGCGAATGGTGGCGGATGTGAAGGCGCTGGCGAAGGGCTGGAAATTCGACGCCGTGTCGATCGGTTATCCGGGCCTCGTCCTCGGCGGGCGCATCGCTGCCGAGCCGCACAATCTCGCGCAGGGCTGGGTCGGGTTCGACTTCGCCCGTGCCTTCGGCAAGCCGGTGCAGGTGGTCAACGATGCCGCAATGCAGGCGCTGGGCAGCTATGTGCAGGGCACGATGCTGTTCCTCGGCCTCGGCACGGGCCTCGGCTCGGCGCTGGTCGTCGACGGTCACGTGGTCCCCATGGAACTCGCCCACCTGTCATACAGGAAGTCCACCATCGAGGACTACGTGGGACTGCGCGGCCTCGAGCGCCTGGGGAAGAAGAAATGGCGCGAGCACGTGGCATTCATGGTCGAGCGCTTTACCGCAGCGCTCCACCCGGACGACGTGGTGATCGGCGGCGGCAACGTGAAGAAGCTGAAGGGACTGCCGCCCGGCTGCCGCGCGGGCGACAATGCCAATGCGTTCACCGGCGGCTTCCGGCTGTGGGCTGGCGCCGCCCCGAGCCGCGCGGGCCAACGGCCGCACCCCGCGCGACGGGCGCGCAGGGCGAAGAGGGGCAGACGGCATGACTGACGATGGGTCCGTGACGGCGCTTCCGGCCTGGGCGACGCTCGCGAGGCATCGCGAGTCGATCGGACAGGCGCACCTGCGGGACCTCTTTGCGCAGGACCCGGCGCGGGCGGAGCGAATGTCGCTCGAGGCCGCGGGAATATTCCTCGACTACTCGAAGAACCGTGTCACCGACGAAACCCTGCGGCTGCTGCTCGCGCTCGCGGAGCAGTCCGGCCTGCGCGGGCGCATCGACGCAATGTTCCGCGGCGACAGGATCAACCTGTCCGAGCAGCGTGCCGTGCTGCACGTTGCCCTGCGTGCCCCGCGCGGCGCGTCGATCGTGCTCGACGGCGTCGACGTGGTGCCGCAGGTGCACCAGGTGCTCGAGCGGATGGCGCGGTTCGCCGGGCGCGTGCGGGGCGGCGAGTGGCTCGGGCACACCGGCCGGCGCATCCGCAACGTGGTGAACATCGGCATCGGCGGCTCGGACCTCGGGCCCGTGATGGCCTACGAGGCACTCAGGCACTGCAGCGCGCGCGACCTGACGTTCCGCTTCGTCTCCAATGTCGACGGCACCGATTTCGCCGAGGCCGTGCGCGACCTCGACGCGGCGGAGACGCTGTTCATCGTGTCGTCCAAGACGTTCACCACGCTCGAGACGATGTCGAACGCCCGTACCGCGCGCGACTGGTCGCTGGCTGCGCTCGGCGGCGACGAGCGCGCGGTTGCCCGGCACTTCGTCGCCGTGTCCACCAACGCCGCGGAGGTCGCCGCGTTCGGCATCGACACCGACAACATGTTCGGCTTCTGGGACTGGGTCGGCGGCCGGTACTCGATGGACTCCGCCATCGGGCTGTCCACCATGCTCGCGATCGGGCCGGAGAAATTCAGCGCGATGCTCGCCGGGTTCCACGAGATGGACGAGCACTTCCGCACGGCGCCCTTCGAGCGGAATCTGCCGGTCCTGATGGGCCTGCTCACCGTCTGGTACGTGAACT
>CAVSDW010000008.1:0-6490 GCA_963726665.1 uncultured Gammaproteobacteria bacterium
GATCAGCCGTTGCCGTGGGTAACTCGGCAGCAGCCTAGCGACGTCCCCACACCAGCAGCTGGTTGTTGGCCGGCATCGCGTGGTCGCCCTCGAGCTCGAAACCCTGCGCGGCCGCGAGCACGTTCACGGCCTCGAAGTCGCGGATACCACTCGCCGGATCACGACTGCGCAATGAACGATCGAAAGCGGCATTGCTCTCGGACGTGAAACGCCCCGCGTAACGGAACGGACCGTAGACGGCGAGCAGGCCGCCCGCTCCCAGGATCCTGCCGACGCCACGGAAGAAAGCCTCGACCTCGGGCCAGGACATGATGTGCAGGGTGTTGGCGCTGTAAACCGCATCCGCGGCGAATGGCGGCCATTCGCCCTGCATCACGTCGAGTTCCACCGGCGAGCGAAGATTCGCCGTCCCCTCGGCGGCGATGCGCGCCAGGATGCCCGGCAGGTATTCCCCGCGGTCGGTGGGCTGCCAGTCGAGGTGCGCGAGCTCACGCGCGAAGTGAACGGCATGCTGACCGGTCCCGGCACCGACCTCCACCACGCGAGAGCAATCCGCGAGCCAAGGGCGCAGGATCTCGAGGATGGGTTCCTTGTTTCGTTCGCAGGCTTCGGAGAATGGCAGCACGCACGTCCTCGATTGTTTGCCCAAGCCGACCGTCCAGGTGCGCGGGTCCCGCAGAATAGCAGTGCACAAGCGGGCTCCGGCAGCGCATACAATGTCGCGCCACCCGGGCGACGGTCTCCGGCGGAGTGGAGTCCCGGACTGAAACCCGCAGACAGCAGATCGACACGCACGATGACGACGATACCGCGAACCTGGGAAATCAGGGCGCTGCACCCGACATTCCTGCTCGCATTGCTGGTAGCCAGCTTATTTGGCATGGTCGCTGCGCATGCGGGCGCAGGCGTGCTCATCAACGCGCGCATCCACACGCTGGACGGTGCGCGCCCGGCTGCCGAGGCGTTGGCATGGAATGGCGACGGGCGAATCATCGCCATCGGGCGGCGCGCCGAAGTCGTGGCGCGGGCCCCTGGATTTCCCGTCCATGATGCGCAGGGCGCCACGGTGGTGCCGGGGCTCATCGACGCTCACGCGCACCTGATGGGACTCGGATTCGCGCTGATGGAGGCCGACCTCGTCGGCACCCGCAACAAGGGCGAAATCATCGAACGCCTGCGCGCCTTCGCTGCGAGCCTGCCGGCCGGCGCATGGCTGCTCGGGCGTGGCTGGGACCAGAACGACTGGCCGGAACGCGAATTCCCGACGGCTGCGGACCTCGACGCGGCGTTTCCGACGCGGCCGGTCTGGCTCGAGCGCGTGGATGGCCACGCGGGTTGGGCCAACAGCGCCGCCATGCGCCTGGTGCGCCGGGACCTCGGTGGCGACTGGCAACCAGCGGGCGGTCGAATCCTGCGCGATGCCGGCCGGGCAACGGGCGTGTTCGTGGACACCGCAACGGACCTCGTGGGCTCCCTGGTGCCGCCCCCGGACGACGCGGCCCGCGCGGAGGCACTGCGGCGCGCGCTTGCGGCCACCGCGAGCGTGGGCCTGACCGGGGTGCACGACATGGGCACGTCGCTCGACGATCTCCGGCTGTACCAGCGCTTCGCGGACCAGGGGGCTCTCACCCTCAGGGTCGTCGCCTATGCGGACGGGGAAGGTGCTGCGCTCGACGAACTGTGCCGGAGCGGCGCGTACCGCCATCCCGGCGGTCACCTGAGAATGCCGGGCGTGAAGTTCTATGCCGATGGCGCGCTCGGATCACGCGGCGCGGCACTGCTCGCGCCCTACGCCGACGATCCGCGCAACCGCGGGATCCTGGTCACCGCCCCGGACGCGCTGGTGAAAGGGATTACTAAGGCAAGGCACTGCGGGCTGCAGGTCGCGACCCACGCCATCGGCGACCGCGGCAATCGCATCGTGCTCGAGGACTACGCGTTTGCGCTCGGGGCGCAGGCACGCAGCGATCACCGCTGGCGGATCGAGCACGCGCAGGTCGTCGAGCTGTCCGACATTCCGATCTTTGCGGAGCTCGGCGTCATTGCCTCGATGCAACCCACGCACGCCACGTCCGACATGCCTTGGGCGGAGGCCCGCATCGGATCGCAGCGACTGGCGGGCGCATACGCGTGGCAGCGGTTCCTGCGCGCGCACGTGCGCATCGCGCTCGGCTCCGATTTTCCGGTGGAGTCGCCGGATCCGCGGCTTGGCCTGTACGCCGCCGAGACGCGACAGGACCTCAATGGAGGGCCGCCCGGGGGCTGGATGCCGAGGCAGCGCCTCACGGCCATCGAGGCACTGCGCGGATTCACCTCCGACGCGGCCTGGGCGGGTTTCATGGAGCACGAGGTGGGCCGCCTCGCCCCGGGCATGCGTGCCGATTTCGTCGTGCTCGGCGGCGACCCGCTTTCGATCGCGCCTGCGAAGCTGCCCACGATCAAGGTGATCTCGACCTGGGTCGATGGCTCGCGGGTCTACTGAGCCGTCCGCGAACCGGGCTAAGCTAGCGACCCTGTCCCGGCCCCAGGTACGAATGATGACCCGAACGGCTCGCATTGCCGCCAGCTTCGTATTGGCGTCCGCCATCGCGCTGGTCGCGTGCCAGCACACCCCGGCGCCCGACGCCCACGACACGAACGCACGCGCAGCCGCGACGCGGGCAAAGTCCCGAGCGGGGGTCGGCGCGGCAAACCCTCTCGCAGTTGAAGCGGGTCTCACTGTCCTGCGCGATGGGGGCAACGCGGTGGACGCCGCGGTCGCCGTTCAGGCCGCGCTCGGACTCGTGGAGCCGCAGAGCTCGGGGCTCGGCGGTGGTGCGTTCCTCGTCTTCCTCGACGGAAAGACCGGCAAGATTACGGCCTTCGAGGGGCGCGAGACCGCGCCTGCGGGTGCCACGCCAGACATGTTCATCGGCGAGGACGGAAAACCGCTCTCGTACGCCGACGCGGTCACGAGCGGCCGCTCGACCGGTGCGCCGGGCGCGATCGCGATGCTCGGACTGGCCCACGAGCGTTTCGGCCGTTTGCCGTGGCGCGACCTCTTCGGGACCGCGACGCGCGCGGCCGACCAGGGCTTCAGCGTGCCGAAACGGCTGGCTCGATTTGCCGGCGGCGACGTCCCGCAGGCAACGTTGCCGGACGCGCGGGCGCTCTTCTCGCGGCCCGACGGAACGCCGGTGCAGGCGGGCGACACGCTGACCAATCCCGCGTACGCGCAGACGCTGCGTGCGATCGCATCCAACGGACCTCGCACGCTGCTCGACGGGCCGATCGCCGCGCAGATCGCCACGCGCACTCACGCGGAACCCCGGCCCGGCACGATGACCGCCGCAGACCTCGCGGCCTACCGCCCGCACGAGGTCGAGCCCCTGTGCCGCCCGTATCGCGTTTACGTCGTGTGCGTTCCACCGCCGCCCTCCAGCGGCGTGTCACTGCTCGAGATGCTCGCGATCCTCGGACAGACCGACATCGCGTCGCGCGGCCCGTCCGATCCGCAGGCGTGGTTCCTGTTCGCCGAGGCCAGCCGCCTCATGTACGCCGATCGCGACCAGTACGTCGCAGACCCGGCGTTCGTGCGGGTCCCCGTGGCAGGCCTGCTCGACCCGGGCTACGTTGCGACGCGCGCCGCACTGATCGGCAGCATGGCGGGGCCTGCGCCCGCGGCCGGCGTGCCGCCCGGACTCGCAGCGCGCCTCGGCCGCGATGCGACGAACGAGGCGGCCGGCACCAGTCACTTCGTGGTCGTGGACGAAGACGGCAATGTCGTCTCGATGACGACCACCGTCGAATCGATCTTCGGCTCGGGTCGCGCGGTGGACGGATTCTTCCTGAACAACCAGCTCACCGACTTCTCGTTCCGGGCCGTGGAGGACGGGAAGCCCGTCGCCAACGCCGTGGCGCCGGGCAAGCGGCCGCGCTCCTCGATGTCGCCCGTCATCGTGCTGGACCGTAACGGACGTTTCCTCGCGGCGCTCGGCTCGCCCGGCGGTTCCGCGATCCTCACGTACGACGCGAAGACCATCGTGGGCCTGCTGGACTGGGGGCTCACCATGCAGCAGGCGATCGACCTGCCGAACCTGTACGCGCGGGGCACCGATTTCTACGGAGAGGTCACGAAGTTCCCGCCCGAGGTCCTGGCTGCGCTCGCTGCGCGCGGCGTGGTCGTGAAGGCCGGACGCGGCGAGGAATCGGGATTGCACGGCGTGATCGTGCGTGACGGAGGCTCGCTGGAAGGCGGCGCCGATCCGCGTCGCGAAGGCCAGTGGCGGGCACTCGAGATCAGATAGGCGCCAGCGTGCCGACGCCGAGTTCCACGGCGCGCCGATAGACGAGGGACGCGGCGGCGAGGTCCTGCGCCGCCACACCGAGCGACTTGTACACGGTCACCTCCGACGACGAGCGTCGCCCGGGCGAAGTTCCCGCCAGCACCTCGCCGATCTCCGCCACGATGTGCGCTTCCGTAACCACGCCCGCGCCGATCGCGTGCAGCAGTTCGCCGGCCTGCGCCATCGCGCTGGCGCGGTAGTCCACGAAGAATCGCGACATCGCGACGCAGTCGTCGTCCACCTCGCTGCACGACGCGATCGACGCCCCGACGAGGCAGAGATGCGTTCCCGGGCGGACGTCGGCGCCGAACAGCAACGGGTGCGGTGATGAAGTGACGGTGCAGACGACGTCCGCCTCAGCCAGCGCTTCGCGCACGCTCGGCACGACACGCACGTCCCGCGCCCCCACGCCGTTCGCCCGATCCGCGAGCCCCTGCGCGGCCACGGGATTCCGTCCCCATACCAGCAACCGCTCGAACGGGCGCACGGCCTGGAATGCCTCGATGTGCGAGACCGCCTCCTCGCCCGTGCCGATGATCGCGAGCACCTTCGAGTCCGCGCGCGCGAGCGCGCGGGTCGCGACTACGCTGGCCGCGGCCGTGCGGACGGCGGTGAGCACCGACGCCTCCAGCAGCGCGATGGGGCGCCCGTTTCGCGCCTCGCACAGCATGTACAGGCCCAGGTGCGACGACAGGCCGACGGCGGGATTCCCCGGGAACAGGGACAGCAGCTTGATACCGAAGCACTCCGGATCCCCGAGGTATCCCGGCATGGTCCCAAGTGCGCCCTGCCCGCCCGGCAATCGCATGATCTGTCGCAACGGCATGATGGTCCGGCCGGCGCTCACGGCCCGCATCGCCTCGGCGACGGCCTCGACGCAGTCGCCGTACGGCAGGAGCCGTCGCACGTCCTCGCCCTTGATCACGCGGATTTCCAGCGGCTGCATCGACTCACCATTCCAACGGAGGGGGCGCCAGATTAGCCCGGCGCCGCGTCCATGTCCCGCGACTGGCCATCGAGGCGGGCTTGCGGCAAACTGACTTGGCGTTATACATGGCCTCCGTCGCGGCGTTCCGGAGTCCGGGTGTCGCGGTTGACGGCTGCAGCTTCGACAAGACACAGGGGAGAAGACATGAATGAATCCACCGCCGCGGTCGCGGCTGGCACCACCGTCGGTATCGTCGTGTTCCTGGTCATCCTGGCAGTCGTCGGGTTGATCATCGGCGCGCTTGCACGCTTCCTGCTGCCGGGCCGGGACGACATGAGCATCTGGAAGACCATGGCCTATGGCGTGGGCGGCGCCTTCCTCGGCGGCATGGTCAGCCGGCTGCTCGGCATATCGAACCCGATCCTCGGGTACGCGATCGCCATCGCAGTCGCCGTGGGCCTCATCTGGTTCTTCACGCGACGCAAGAAGAGCCCCTGAATCCGGGCACCGGAGTCCGGTCATCGACCTGATGGTCGGACCGCCGGTCCTGTCCCGGCGCGAGCGCGGTCAGGTGGACAGCGCACCTGCGCCGAGCATCGCCAGTGTCCCGGCACGAGCCGCTGCCGAATGCACCGGCAGCGCAAGCACGTCCCCCGGTCGGGCCCAGTCGAGTGCGCGGCGCACGGCGTCCAGTTCGCTCGCGCCGAGCGCGAGCGCGGACTCCGGCATGCCGTGCGCGACCAGTGCAGCGCGGATGATGCGCGGGAGCTCGCCGGGCTCGCGGCCCCGCAGGTGCGCCTCGTTCTCCTTCACCACCACGAGGTCGGGCTGGAAGCCTGCAGCAACGCGGGCGACGTCCTCGATGTCCGCATCCTGCCGGTTGCCGGCGTGCCCCAGCAGCATGCCGAGCCGCCCCCTGCCTCGCCGCAGATGCTGCGCGACCCGCAACAGGCCCGCGAGGCTGGCGGGGTTGTGCGCATAGTCGACGAGCACCGTCACGCCACCCACGTCGAATCGCATCAGCCGGCCCGCGTTGTCGGCGAAATCACCGCCGAACGTGGCGAACACCGACCGCAACTCCGCGGGCGTTACACCGATGGCCGCCGCGGCGAGCGCCGCGGCAGCGAGATTCTCGACGTTGTAGTCGGCGCTGCCGCCGACGGTGAGGGGCATGGCGGCGACGGACCCGAGGTCGTGGTCCGCATCGGCGCAAAACAGGCGCAGCCTTCCATCGCGT
>CAVSDW010000009.1:0-136902 GCA_963726665.1 uncultured Gammaproteobacteria bacterium
TTGCGGAAGTTGCGCAGGATCAGTTCGTTCGGGACCCCTGTGAACCGGCGGTGACGCTCCGAGTCGAGGCACTTGATGTCGTAATGGACGATGTCGAGGAATGGCAGCAGCGCCTCGAGCGACTGCCAGCGCCCCATGCCCGAGGTCTCGATCGCCGTCGAGAGGCCGCGTCGCTGCGCTTCCTGGAGCAGGGCCCGCGCGAACTTTCCCTGGCGCAGGACTTCGCCGCCCGACAGCGTGATGCCACCGCCGGAACGCGCGTAGAACGCCTCGTCCGCCTCGACGACGGCGAGCACCTCGTCCACCGTCATGCGCCGGCCGGCGATTTCCATCGCCTTCGACGGGCACACGTCGACGCACTGGCCGCAGCCGGTGCATTTCGCGAAATCGACGACGACCCTGCCGTCCGGGCCGGCGCTGATCGCGCCTTCCGGGCACTTCGGCAGGCAGTAGCCGCACTGCGCCACGCCGATGCACTTCGACGCGCGGTACATGAGCTGCGGCTTCGCACTCAGGCCCTCGGGATTGCTGCAGGCCTTGCAGCGCAGCGGGCAGCCCTTCAGGAACACCGTCGTGCGGATGCCGGGCCCGTCATCCGTCGAGAACCGCTGGATGTTGAAGACGAGCCCGGTGACCGCGTTCATGGTTCAGCCCGCCCCGGTCAGTTCATCTGCTCCTCGGTGCGCGCGATGATCTCGGCCTGCTGCATCGGCGACAGATCCACGAAGTACGCCGAGTAGCCGGCGATGCGCACCACGAGGTTACGGTACTTCTCCGGGTCCTTCTGCGCAGCCAGCAGTGTGGACGCGGTTCAGGATGTTGAACTGCAGGTGCCAGAGCTTCATGTCGCACCAGGTGCGGATGATCTGCATCAGCCGGCGCGTGCCCTCCTCGCCCGCCACCGTCTGCGGCGTGAACTTCATGTTGATGAGGTCGGCCGCCTTTTCCTTGTAGCCCAGGCAGCGGGCCCGGGCCATGGAACGGAGCGACACCGTCGGTCCGTTCACGTCCATGCCGTGCGACGGCGAAATGCCCTCGGACAGGTACTCACCCGCGGGACGGCCGCTCGGCGTCGCGCCGACGACGCGGCCCGTCGGGCACGTGGATCGTGACCGGGATGCAGCGCAGCATGAATGACTGCCCGTGCGGCTTCGGGTGCCGGTGGATGAAGTCCAGGATGAAGCGCTCGATGTCGAAGCCGATCTGGTCCACCCAGTCGATGCCGTTGCCGTACTTCGGGGCATTGAGGCACAGCTGGCGGATCGCCTCCCTGCCCTCCCAGTTGCACTCGATCGCCTCGAGCAGCTCGTCCCAGGTGAGCTTCTTCGTGTCGTAGACCAGGTGCTTGATCGCGGCGAGCGAGTCGATGGCCGTGCCCTTGCCCACGGACTCGATGCAGGAGAGGTCCATGCCGCCCGGGATGTGCTGCGCCGTGGCGGTGCAGGTCCATGCACTCCTTCGTGGCCAGGTCATGCACCATCGAGGCGAACGGCGCCGCGAAGTGCCGCGGCTTCAGCTCGAGCGCCACGTACTGCTGCGTCATGATGTGGCGCACGACCTGCTCGAGCTGGGCGCAGAACGCGCTGCCAGACGTCATCGAAGGTCTTGAACTGCCGGGGATCGCCGGTGCGAAGGCCGAACTGCGCGTCCTTCCAGATCTTGATCTTGCCGTCGCGCAGGGTCATCTCGACGACCGCGCCGTAGTTGATCATGGCATTGCCGGTGACCTGGGTCTCGCGGTTCACCAGCCGCGACTCGATGCAGCCGGAGCCCGCGTAGTCGAGCGCCTCCGTCGACGGTCGCGCCGTTGGCAAGGTAGAACGGGACGATCTGCTCGTCGTTCAGCACCTTCGGCGTGCCCTTGCCGTCCTTGATCGCCTCGACTACCGCGTGCAGGAAGCGCTCCGGCGTATTGGCGTGGATGCGCGCCGCGAGCTCCGGATAGCTCGACTGCAGCGGCCGGGCCGAGTCGAGCATCACGTACGTAAGTTCGTTGGTCGCGTCGCGGCCGTCCGGCGTCTGCCCGCCGATCGTGATCTGCTCGAAATGCGCGAAGCCCTCCATGCTCGCCGCCGCGGTCGGCGACAACTTCACCTCCGTGCTCTGCATCATGTTGAGCCAGAGGCACTGCAGGAGTTCCTCGGCGTCCGTCCTGGTGATGCGGCCCTCCTCGAGGTCCTTCTTGTAGAAGGGGTAGAAATACTGGTCCATGCGGCCCTGGCTCACCTGGCCGCCGATGTTCTGCTCGAGGCGCGAGAACATCTGCGCGAACCACTGCGCCTGCAGCGCCTCGCGGAAGCTGCGCGCCGGGTGCTCCGGCACGTGCGCGCAGGCCGCGGCGATCTCCTCGAGCTCGCGCCTGCGCTGCGGGTTCGTCTCCCGCGCAGCCATCTCGGCGGCGAGCCCGAGTAGCGGCGCGCCCAGGTCGTCATCGCGTCGCAGGTGATGACGATGGCTTCGAGGAAGGGCTTCTTCTCGACCACGTCGTGCGGGTCGTCGATCGCGGCGAGGCGCGCCTCGGCCTCCGCCCTGATGCCGGCGCAGCCCTTGTTCAGGATCTTGGCGAAATCGTGGGCCCAGTTCTGCGAATGCCGCCAGACGGCCGAGCAGATGCCGACGCCGGTGGCATTGGCGACATTGTTGCGATCCGGCCCGAAGAAGAAGAAGCGTGTCTCCTCCGGCAGCGCGCGCACGAAGGACGTGCCGAAGTCCTTGCCGTTCCAGTACGGGTGCAGCACGTCCTCGATGGCGCGCTGGTCTTCGTCCGTCACGACGACCGCGCCCTTCTGTCCCTTCTGCCTGGCGCACACCTCGACCGCCGCCTTGAGCAGGCTGCCGTCGAGTTCCCCGTAGACGAGACCGTAGCGGCCGAGCCAGGTATTGGGGCGGCCCACGAGGAGTTCGTCGTCGAAGATCGTGACCGGGATGTTCTCGGTGATGTGCTTGAGGGCCTTCGCCCAGCGCAGCACCATCGGCTGGCCTTCCGTCGTCTTGAACGACTCGGTGAAATACACGGCCCGGTCGACTGTGACGCGCGGGCTGCCGTAGGCGCGGATCGCGTCGAACATGCGCAGCACACGGTCGCTGGCGTTGCCATGCAGCGTCCTGCGACCGGTCTCGATCGCGAGTTCCTGCGCCGACAGCTCGGCGCCGAGCTGCGAAGGCTTCGGATCGATCGATGAAACAGGCGTGCTCGGCAGGGTGACGGCGTTCATCGTGCAGCTCCTCGAAGTGGCTCGGACGGCAAATTCGCGCTGGTCGCGGCAGCCTAAACCATGCGCCCATGGGCCTCAGGATGATTGCCTTTTGGTAACCTTTTCTTCTCTTTCTGTAATTTCCGCAGCGTCGCTTGCCGGACCTGACCCGCATCGGACAAGGTATTCGCCAGCCGTACTCTCGCCCCGTTTGGCCGACGGGACAACCGACCCGCCGAATCGAGGAGTTCCAGCCATGAACCGCCACTTGCTTGTCGCCACGGTCGCCCTGCTCCTGCCGATGGCCGCACCGGCCGCGGTCACGCAGACCTCGCCCGACGGCGCCATCGTCGAGCACCATTTCCAGGTCGCAGCGTCGCCGCAGGCAGCGTGGAGCGTCCTCGTCCACCCCGAGCTCTGGTGGCCCTCCGATCACACCTGGTCGGGCAACCGCGCCAACCTGCGCATGGAGGCCCAGGCCGGGGGATGCTTCTGCGAAAACTGGGGAGAGTCGAGTGCCGAGCACGGGCGCGTCGTGATGGCCCAGCCCGGCAAGCTGCTCAGGATCCGCGGCGCATTGGGGCCGCTGCAGGACATGGCCGTCACCGGCGTGCTGACAGTGAAACTCAACGCGACCGCTTCCGGCGGCACCGAGGCGACGGTGACCTACCGCGTGAGCGGCGACGCCTCGCACAAGCTCGACGCGTTCATCCCGGCCGTGGACCAGGTGATCGGGCTGCAGTTCGGCGCGTTCGCCGCCTGGGCGTCGGCACGCCTAAGCCTGCGCCTTGACCTTCGCGATCCACTCGTCGACGAGGCGTTCGAGCACGGTCAGCGGCACGGCGCCGTTCTCGAGCACGACGGTGTGGAAGTCCTTGAGGCTGAACCTGTCACCGAGCTCGGCGCGCGCCTTCTCGCGCAGCTCCAGGATCTTGAGCTGCCCGACCTTGTAGGCGCAGGCCTGCCCCGGCAGCGCCATGTAGCGCTCGACCTCGGAGGTCATGTCGCTTTCGGTCTTGCCGGTGACCCCGACCATGTAGGCAATGGCCTGTTCGCGGGTCCAGCCCTTGGCATGAATCCCGGTGTCCACGACCAGTCGCGCCGCACGCAGCATTTCCTCCTGCAGGCGCCCGAGGTCGCCGAGCGGGTCGTCCTTGTACATGCCGATCTCGGCGGCGAGACGCTCCGCGTACAAGGCCCATCCTTCGACGTACGCGGTGTAGATCGGCTGCTGGCGGATCAGCGGCATGTCCTTCAGCCCCTGGGCCGTCGAGATCTGGAAATGGTGACCCGGAATGCCCTCGTGGTACGAAAGCGTCTTCATGTACCACTGCGGCACTTCACTCATGTCGCGCAGGTTCGCGAAGAATACGCCCGGGCGTGACCCGTCCATCGCCGCCGCCTCGTAATACGCCCCGGACGAGCCCTTCTCCGACGACGCGGGCACACGCTCGACCTTGAGGCGTCCCGGCGGGATGGTGCGAAAATACTCGGGCATGCGGGCCGCGACTTCGTCCAGGATCTGCTGGTAACGGGCGAGTGCCTGCCGGCGGCCGGCGTCGTCATTCGAGTACATGTAGCGCGGGTCCTTGCCGAGCGCGGCCATGCGTTCGCCGACCGTGCCCTCGACCATCCCCTGCCCCTTGAGCAGCGTGTCCATCTCCGCCGTGATGCGCGCGACCTCGTCGAGGCCCATCTGGTGAACCTGCAGAGGGGTGTAGTCCGTGGTCGTGAACTGCTTCAGCATCGCCTGGTAGTAGGCGATACCGTCGGGGAGCCGGCCCACACCGTCGGCCGTCGCGTCCGCCTTCGGGCGCTGCTCGACCAGCGCGTCGGCCATGCGCCGGTAGGCGGGATACACGCCGTTCGTGACCGCGGCGATCGCCTCGTCGCGAAAGCGCTCGCGCGCCGCCGCATCGATGTCCTTCGCCGACTTCATGCGCTCGACGAACGTCGTGACCAACGCGTTGTCCGCGGGCTTCGGCGCGATCGTGTCGTTGATGACCACCAGCGACTTATCGACCAGCGACCGCGGCAGCACCACACCCGCCTCGGACTGGCGCTGCATCTCGCCGGTGAGCGCATCGAGCTTCCCGCCCATCGCCTGGAGCCTCGAGACGTAGTTGCGGGCAGTCTTCTCGTTCTTGATGACGTGCTGGCTCTGCATGAAGCTCGCGAGCTGCACCTGCGAGCCGAACATCGGGCTGATCGGGTAGATGCCCTCGGACGACAGCCAGTCGAACTGCCTTGAACGCGACCTGCGACCCGTAGAAATCGAGCAGGATGTCGTAGGTGACCTGGTCCTGGGGGCCGAGCTTCGCCCGGTCGAATTCCTTGACCTCCTCGAGCGACTTGCTCGGCAAACGCGTAATCCGAGTCGCGCTTCCCGACCCCGACTTCAGCGAGCTTGCCGGAGTGCCGGTCGAAGATGGTCCCGTCGGCAATGCCGACTGTAGTGAAGAGCTCCGGGTTACGGGCCAGGAAGTAGAGCGCCTGCCGATTCGCAAGCTGGTTGATCGTGAACGGGTGCCCCCAGACGATGCGATACCCGGCGTACGCGCCGACCAGGACGAGCGCAAGCGTCGTCCAGCCCAGGATCTTCAGGATCTTCTTCATCGGGACCTCCCCGGCGTGACAGCGGAGTCTTATGCCAATATCCTCGGACTGTCCACACGAACCTCGCTGCCCGAATGTCCCGCCGCACGACACTCTGCCTGTGCATGATCGTAAAGGACGAGGCGCCGGTGATCCGCCGCTGCCTCGATTCGGTGCGGCCGCTCATCGACCACTGGGTGATCGTAGACACGGGGTCCACGGACGGGACGCAGGACATCATTCGCGAGCACCTCAAGGACCTGCCCGGGGAACTTCACGAGCGGCCGTGGCGCGATTTTGCACACAACCGGTCCGAGGCCCTCGCGCTGGCGAGGCCGCATGCCGACTATTCGCTGATCATCGACGCCGACGACGTGCTCGAGATCCCCAAGGGCTACAAGCTGCCCAGGCTCAACGGCCGACGCCTACTACATCGACATCGACCACCCGCCAATCCGCTACCAGCGCATGCAGATTGTGAGCAACGCCCGCCCCTGGCACTACCGGGGCGTACTGCACGAGTTCCTGACCTGCGAGGGTTCGGGTCCCGCCGGCAAGCTGCCGCTCGTCAACCGGATGCATTTCGATGGCGCAAGGCGGCGCGATCCAGCGACGTTCGCGAGAGATGCCGCGGTGCTCGAGCAGGCGCTGGCCACGGAGACCGACCCGTTCCTCAAGTCACGCTACACGTTCTACCTGGCGCAGAGTTGTCGCGACAGCGGTCTACAAGGAGAAGGCTCTCGGCCTCTACCTGGCCCGCGCGGAGATGGGCTACTGGCAGGACGAAGTATTCGTGAGCCTGCTCGAGGCCGCACGGCTCAAGGAGCAGCTCGGTTACGAGGAGCAGGACGTCATCGACGCCTACCTGAAGGCGGCGAAGGCGGCTCCGCGCCGGGCCGAGGCGTTGCACGGCGCGGCCCGCTACTGCCGTGAGAAGAAGCGCTACGAGGAAGGCTACCGGTACGCAAAATCGGGCCTCAAGATCCGGGCGCCCGCGGACGGCCTGTTCGTGGAAACGGCGGTCTACAAGTGGAGCCTGCTGGACGAGTTCTCGATCCACGCCTACTGGGTTGGGCGCTATCGCGAGTCGCTCGAGGCCTGCCTGAAGCTGCTCATGGACGGGCATTGCCCGGCCGAACACGAGGAGCGCATCCTGGCCAACGGGGCGAATGCGAAGCGCAAGCTCGAAGAGCGGGACCGAGGCAAGGGTTGAGGCCGAAGCCGAGGCCCGCGTCGGGCCGGAGCGACCACACAGAAACACAAGCGGGGGGAACCATGCCGACCAATTCAGAATTCCTGTTGCCGGTGCTCGCGCTCGTCGCGTGGACGTTCGCGATGTGGGCGTGGATGTATGCGACCCGGATTCCGGCGATGCGAGCCGCCGGGATCGACCCGCAGGAGGCGGCGACTACGGACGCGCTGGCGCAACGCCTGCCTCCCGAGGTGCGCTGGAAGGCCGACAACTACAACCACCTTCACGAACAGCCGACGGTCTTCTACGCGCTCATGTTCCTCGCCGTCCTGACCGGCGGCAACGACCACACGGCGCTCATGCTCGCCTGGGCGTACGTCGGAATCCGTGTCGTGCACTCGCTGGTGCAGGCGACAGTGAACCGCATCGTCGTGCGCTTCGCGATCTTCAACCTGGGGTCGCTGGTGCTCGTGGCATTCACGGTGCGCGAGGCGATGCGGCTGCTCTGACGGGGCGGCACGCTACTCGCGGTAGTGGCAGCCGCGGCTCTCGCGGTTTTCCCAGGCCGCCAGCGTGACGATGAGCGCCACGCGGACCGCGTTGCGCAGCCCGATCAGTTCGTCCGACAGCGCAGCGGCACGGTAGAAACGCTCGATCTCGACCTCGAGGTTCCTCAAGTCGCTGATCGCGCGCGCGAGGCGCCGCGTCGTGCGCACCAGCCCCACGTAATTCCACATGATGTGCTTGATGGAGGTCACGTCCTGCGCGACCAGCGCCGCATCGGGGGCCTCGGCGCCGGTCGGCTGCCAGGGCGGGATGTCGTCGAAGAGCGCCGCGCTGCGCGGCTCGAGGCTTTCGGCGATGTGTCGCGCCGATCGATGCCCCCACACGAGACCTTCGAGCAGGGAGGTGCTCGCGAGGCGGTTGGCACCGTGCACGCCCGTGCAGGACACCTCGCCGATCGCGTACAGGCGGTCGAGCGTACTGCGGCCGTTCTCGTCCACCCACACGCCGCCGCATGAATAGTGAGCGGCCGGCACCACCGGCAGCAGGTCGCGCGTGATGTCGATCCCGTATTCGAGACAGCTCTGGTACATCCCGGGGAACTCGGCACGGATGCGCTCCGCGGGAATGTAGGAGGCAAGGTCGAGGTACACGTTCTTCACGCCGCGAGCCAGCATCTCGGCGTGGATGCTGCGCGAGACCACGTCGCGCGGCGCGAGGTCCTTCCACTCCGGGTCGTAGCGGTCCATGAACGGCGTGCGCCGGTCGTCCACCAGCCGCGCGCCGGCGCCGCGGACCGCCTCGGTGATCAGGAAACACGGGGCGTTGCGGTGGTAGAAGGCCGTCGGGTGAAACTGGACGTATTCGGTGTTGATCACGCGCGCGCCCGCGCGGTAGGCCATCGCGAGACCGTCGCCGCGCGCACCGACCGGGTTGGTCGTGCGCAGGAAGATCTGCCCCAGGCCGCCGGTGGCCAGTATGGTCGCGCGCGCGAAGCAGCGGACGACCTCGTTGGTGGCCTGGTCGAGCATGTAGGCCCCGACGCAGGAAACGGGATCGTACACGGCGCGACGGTCGCGGCCATGATGCGCGGGCGTGAGCAGGTCCACGGCCGTGTGACCGGTGAGGAACCGCACCCGCGGATTGCGTTCCAGCTCGGCGATCAACGCATCCTCGATGGCCCGGCCGGTCGAGTCGGTCGAGTGCACGATGCGCGGCAGCGAGTGCCCGCCCTCGCGGCCGAGCGAGAGGGTGCCGTCCGGGCGGTGATCGAAGGGCACCCGCAACCGGTCGATCAGGACCGACTGCACGAGGTCGGGGCCGGTGCGCGCGAGCAATTCGACGGCCTGCTCGCGGCAGATTCCCGCGCCCGCGTGGAGCACGTCCTGCGTGAGCAGGTCCGGAGAGTCGCCCTCGCCCCGGAAGATGATGCCGCCCTGCGCCCAGTAGGTGTTCGACTCGGTGGCTTCCTGCGCGCGGGTCGCGATGACGACGTCGAGGCCCGCGTCGGCGAGCTCGAGCGCCGCCGTGCCCCCGGCGATGCCGCAGCCGAGGATCAGGACGTCGCTGTGGACCGCGGCTTTCAATCGACCTTCGGCCCGACGGCGAGCATGCGTTCCACGGCGCGCAGCGCGCGGACGCGGATGTCCTCCGGCACCTCGATGACCCATCGCATGTCGCGCAGCGAGTCGCGCGTGTGCTCGAGGGTGATCTCGTTCATGTGCGGGCAGCGGTGGCTGCAGAGCCTCAGCATTTCCTTGCCCGGGTTCGCGGCGACGATGTTGTCGCCCATCGAGCACTCCGTGAGGAGCAGGAAGCGCTTCGCGTTCGATTTCTCGACGGCCCTGATCATCGCGGTCGTGCTGCCGGAGAAGTCCGCCTTCTCGACCACGTCCGGGCTGCACTCCGGGTGCGCGAGGATCATGACGTCCGGGAACTGCCGTCGCACGTCGTCCACGTCCGCCGGGGTGAAGAGCTCGTGCACCTCGCAGCGGCCCTTCCACGCGATCATGACCTGTTCCACGTCGCTGCCGACCTTTGCGGCGCCTGGCTTCGGCAGCACGCTCGGCACGATGACGTGACAGCCGGTTTCACGCGCAACGTTTCGTGCCAGGTACTCGTCCGGCAGGAAGATGACCGTATCGGACTTGAGCGACTCGACCACCGCGACTGCGTTGCTCGAGGTGCAGCAGATGTCGCACTCCGCCTTCACGTCCGCGTAGGTATTGATGTAGGTCACGATCGGCACGCCGGGATACGCCGCGCGCAGCGCGCGCACGTCGGCCGCCGTGATGCTCTCGGCGAGCGAGCAGCCGCCCTTCTCGGTGGGCAGCAGCACGGTCTTGGTCGGGTTCAGGATCTTCGCCGTCTCGGCCATGAAGCGCACGCCGCAGAACACGATGACGGACTTGTCCGTCTCGGCGGCGCGACGGCTGAGTTCGAGGGAGTCGCCCTGGAAGTCTGGCACGGAATGGAACAGCGCCGGCTCCATGTAGTTGTGGCCGAGGATGACGGCGTCGCGCTCGATCTTGAGCCGATGCACCTCCGCCGCGACTTCGGCCTTGAGCAGGATCTCGCCCTCGGGCATCACGTCGCCGAGCTTGTCCTTCAGGTTTCGATAGATTTCTTCGACTTGCATGCGGCTGTCCGGGGCGGGTGCGCCAGGGGGGAATTCTATGCCATGCTGACCGGATCCGCGTCCCGGAGAAAGTCATGACCGCCGCCCCCAGGACTCACGACCTCGTCGTATTCGGTGCAACGAGCTTCGTCGGGCAGATCCTCGCCCGCTACCTGTACGAGGAATTCGGCCTTCGCGGCCGGTTGCGCTGGGCCATCGCGGGACGCTCGAAGGCGAAACTCGAGGAACTGCGCCGTTCCCTGGGACCCGGTGCTGCGAGGCTGCCGATGATCGTGGCCGATGCCGCGGACGAGGCGGCACTCGGCGCCATGTGCGCCGGTACGCGGGTGGTCGCCTCCACGGTGGGGCCCTACGCACTCTACGGCGAGCCGCTCATCAAGGCCTGCGTCGAGGCCGGCACGGACTACTGCGACCTGACTGGCGAGCCGCAGTGGATCCGCAGAATGCTGGAAAAGTACGAGCCCGCGGCCAGGAAGTCCGGGGCCCGCATCGTTCACTGCTGCGGCTTCGACTCGATCCCGTCCGACCTCGGGGTGCACTTCCTGCAGCGCGAGGCCCGCGCGCGCTTCGGGCAGCCCTGCGAGCGCGTGAAGTTGCGGGTCAAGGCCATGACCGGGGGATTCTCCGGCGGGACCGTGGCCAGCGCCATGAACGCCTTCCGGGAAGCCTCCGCCGACCCGAAATTGCGCAAGGAACTCGCGAATCCCGTATTCGCTGTGTCCGAAGGGCCATGGCTCGAAGGCCCGCCAGCCGAACGTGAAATTCGCGGAGTACGACCCCGACTTCCAGGCATGGGTCGCGCCGTTCGTCATGGGCGCGATCAACGTCCGCATCGTTCATCGGACGAATGCGCTCAGCAAGGGTGCCTACGGTGCCGACTTCCGCTACGACGAGGCCGTTCTCGGTGGCCGCGGCGTCAAGGGACGCGCGATCGCGGCCGGCATTGCCGCGGGGTTGGGCGGCTTCGCGCTCGCCGCCTCGATCGCACCGCTGCGCGCGGCGCTCGAGCGCTTCGTCCTGCCCGCGCCCGGCACGGGCCCGAGCCCGGCGGCGCAGAAGAAGGGTTACTACGACCTGCGCTTCCTCGGCCAGACCGCGGACGGGCGCTCGATCCGCACCAAGGTCACGGGCCAGGGCGATCCGGGCTACGGCTCGACGTCGAAGATCCTCGGTCAGGCAGCTGCCATGCTTGCGCTGGACGTCCCGAAATCCGAGGTCAAGGGCGGATTCTGGACCCCGGCGACGATCTTCGGAGACGAACTGATCGATCGCCTGGAAAAGCACGCGGGGCTGCATTTCGAGGTGCTGGAGGGCTGAGTCCGGCTCAGGCCGCGACTGCAAGTGCGCCGGCGCGTGCGCCCCTGACCGCGGGCGCGGGCCGTCGCGACCGCCGTGAGGTGGAATTTGCATTCCACCGTGGAATCGGGTGTCCTTTGCGGCCTCGGAAACAGGGGGATCGGACCATGTACAGGCATCTGGTCGCGGCGCTCGCCGCGTGGGCACTCGTCGTCGGCGGCCCGGCACTCGCGAAGGACGAGCACAAGGATGACAAGGAAGAAAAGGGCAAGACTGACAGCAAGGCGGATTCCGATGAGTCCGTCGAACCCGCCTCCTCGGTGACCCAGCACCAGATCACCATCGACGGCCAGGTCGTCAAGTACACGGCCACGGCAGGCTGGCTGATCATGAAGGACGACAAGGACAAGCCCATCGCGCGCTTCGGCTACACGGCCTACACGCGCGACGGATTCAAGGACCTTTCCAGGCGGCCGATCATGTTCGCCTACAACGGGGGCCCCGGCTCGTCCTCGATCTGGCTGCACATGGGCATCATGGGCCCGCGTCGGGTCGTGGTGAACGACCAGGGCTACGCACCCCCGCCGCCGTCGGTGAGCGTGGACAATGCCTACACCGTGCTGGACGTGACCGACATCGTGATGATCGATCCCGTCGGCACGGGCTTCTCGAAGCCACTGGGCGACGCGAAGACCACCGACTTCTGGGGGGTGGACCAGGACATCAAGTCGGTCGGCCAGTTCATCAAGCGCTACGTCTCGGACAACGGGCGATGGGCGTCGCCGAAGTACCTGCTCGGGGAGAGCTACGGCGGCATGCGCAGCGCGGGCCTCTCCTACTACCTGCAGAACTCTCTTGGCATGGACCTGAACGGCGTGGTGCTCGTCTCCCCGTTCCTTAACGCGGGATCGGGGATCGACGGCGAGGAGATCGACCTCCCGCACGTGCTCTACCTGCCGACCTTTGCGGCCACGGCCTGGTACCACGATGCCATTCCCAACAAGCCTGCCTCGCTGCCGGCCTACCTCGAGGAAGTCCAGCGCTTCGCCTACGACGAGTACGCACCGGCGCTCATGCGCGGCTACGTGATTTCGGACGCCGAGAAGAAGGCGGTGGCCACGAAGCTCGCCGCCTACACCGGCACGACCGCGGAGTACTGGGAGAAGGCCGACCTGCGGGTCAGCCACCCGCAGTTCCTGCAGGAACTGAAGCGCAGCCAACGCCTGATCGCCGGCCGCATCGACTCGCGTTTCGTCGGCCCCGCGGTCAACCCGCTGTCCGAGACGATGGACTACGACCCGTTCTTCCCGGCGGTCGCGCCCGCCTACACCGCCGCGTTCCTCGACTACCTGCACTCGGAACTCAAGTTCGGCAAGGACGAGAACTACGTGGTCTCGGCGTTCGACATCAAGTGGGACTGGCAGCACAAGCGGCCCGGCGAAGGTGGCTGGATGTCGCCGCTGCCGAACACGGTGCCGGATCTTGCATTGGCGATGACCTACAACCCGGGCCTGCACGTGCTCGTGCTGCAGGGCTACTACGACCTCGCCACGCCCTGGCTCGCGACCAAGAACGACGTGGCGCACCTGGACATCACGCCCGAGGCGCGAAAGCGCATCACGATGGACTACTTCGACGCCGGGCACATGATGTACCTGCACGAACCGTCGATGAAGAAGTTCCGCCAGGACGTCGTGGGCTTCGTTCGCGAGACCGACCGCCTCTGACGCCGGCGACGTGAGCGCCGCTTGCGCCGGACTGGCCAATTGCCGCGCGCGCTCGAGGGCACATTCATGAACACGACGGGTTCCTTGAGGCCACGGCGCCGGTTCTGGGGCTGGGGTAACGAAGGCGACGAGTTACTGCCCGCCGAAGTCGCGATCATCAGGGCAATGATGTCGCGCCTCGAACTCGCGGCCACGGGCCTGCCCGTGCCGCCGGTCGCCGCGGACTTCACGCTGGCAGCGCCACGCATCCGTCCGCCGGCGAGCCTCGTCGATTCGTTTTCCGATGCTCCGCACGATCGCCTGTCGCACGCCTACGGCAAGTCGTTCGCGGATTCCGTCCGCATGTGGAACCGCGACGTGCCGAATCCGCCCGACTGGGTGGCGTTTCCGGCCGACGAGCAGGTGATCACCGACATTCTCGACTGGGCGAGTCGCGAAAACGTGGCGGTGGTTCCCTACGGCGGCGGTTCGAGCGTGTGCGGCGGCGTCGAGCCTGCCGTTGGACCGAGCTACCACGCGTCGATCTCGCTCGACCTCGAGCGACTCGATCGCGTACTCGAAGTGGACCGCGCGAGCCGCTCGGCGCGCATCCAGGCCGGGATCCTCGGACCGGACCTCGAGCGCGGGCTGCGCACGCACGGGCTCACGCTGCGGCACTACCCCCAGAGCTTCCAGTTCTCGACGCTCGGAGGGTGGATCGTGACGCGCTCCGGCGGGCACTACGCCACGCTGCACACGCACATCGAAGAGTTCGTGCAGGCGGTCCGGATGCTGACGCCATCGGGCGTGATGGAAACGCGGAGGCTGCCGGGCAGCGGCGCGGGGCCCGACCCCAACCGGCTGGTCGCGGGCTCGGAAGGCGTGCTCGGCGTGGTGACCGAGGCCTGGATGCGGCTGCAGGACCGCCCGCGATTCCGCGCCTCGGCCTCGGTGCGTTTCGCCGGCTTCGAAGCAGCCGTGAACTGCGTGCGGGCGCTGTCGCAGTCGGGCCTCAATCCGACCAACTGCCGGCTGCTCGACCCGGCCGAGGTGGCGTGGACTCACGTAGGCGACGGCCGGAGCCCGATGCTGGTGCTGGGCTTCGAGTCCGCTGACCACGAACTCGGCGCGTGGATGAATCGCGCCCTCGAACTCGCACGCGACTTCGGCGGCGAATACGACGCCGCGGCGGTCGAGCGCTCGATGCAGGTCACCGCGACGGATGCGGACGGCGAGCATCGCAAGGGCGCCGCGGGCGCCTGGCGCGACGCGTTCATCCGCATGCCGTACTGGCGCGACCCGATGGTCGGCGCTGGCGCGATCCTCGACACCTTCGAGACGGCCATCACCTGGGACCGCTTCGACGCCTTCTATCGCGGAGTGCGCGAGGACGTGGAATCCGCGATCCTGCGCGCGACCGGACGGCCGGGCAGCGTCTCCTGCCGCTTCACGCACGTCTATCCCGACGGGCCGGCGCCCTACTTCACCTACGCGGCCCTCGGCAGCGCCCGGGGCGACCTCGCCTCGTCGCTCGCCGCATGGCGGGAGATCAAGTTCGCGGCAAACGAATCCGTCACGAGTCGCGGCGGCACGATCACGCACCACCACGCGGTGGGCCGCGATCACCGCGGCGGCTACGAGCAGGAGTCGCCGCCGCTCTACCGGGAAGCGCTCGCCGCAGCCAAGGCCCGGCTCGACCCGCGCGGCATCCTCAATCCCGGGGTACTCATCGATCCGGTCGGCCGGCCGGTCGGCATCACGGGTGCGCTCGCGGCACGCAGTCCGTGAGTCGGTCGGCCCGACGTCGTAGACTTGACGATTCGCGCACCGATCCAGGAAATCGAACCATGCAGAAGTTGATCCGCCGGGCCACGGGCCTGGTCGCATTGCTCGTCACCTGCCATGCAGGCGCAGCAGCACCGACGATGGACGTCGCCTCCTCGCTCGAGTGGCGGCTCGTGGGGCCTTTCCGCGCCGGCTGGGCGACGGCAGCCGCAGGCGCAGGCAACGGTTCCGACACGTTCTACCTCGGCGCGGCCGGCGGCGGCGTCTGGAAGACCGACGATGCGGGCAAGACCTGGACGCGCCGCATTCGACGGCGTGGGTTCCGCCTCGGTCGGCGCACTCACGGTCGCCCCCTCGGACCCGAATGTCATCTACGCCGGCATGGGACAGGTCACGAGCCGGTACGACATCGCCGTGGGCGACGGCGTCTATCGCTCGGACGACGCAGGCAGGACCTGGCGGCACCTCGGGCTCGGGACGAGCCGCCACATCGGCGCAATCCGCGTGCACCCGGCCAATCCCGACGTGGCGTGGGTCGCTGCGCTCGGCTCGACCTTCGGACCCAACGACGAACGTGGCGTGTACCGCACGACGGACGGAGGCCGCAGCTGGCAGCGCACGCTCTTCGTGAGCGAGGACGCCGGCGCCGTGGACCTCGCGGTGGACCCTGCGAATCCGGACGTCGTGTTCGCTTCGACCTGGCAGGTGCGCTACCGGCCGTGGCTCGCCTATTTCTCGCCGGACGTAGGCCCCGGCAGCCGCCTCTACAAGTCCACCGACGGCGGCGTCACCTGGACGCGCATCGAGGGCAGTGGCTGGCCCACGGGCGCGCTTGGCCGCATCGGCCTGGCGACGAGCCCGCTCGCAAAGGGAACGCGCGTGTGGGCCCTCATCGACGCGGTGTCCGGCGGGGGCCTGTATCGCTCCGACGACTCGGGCTCGACGTGGCAGCACGTGAGCTCGAACCCGGAGTACGTCAACAGCTACTTTGGCCACCTGACGTCCGTGCCGGGGGATCCCGACACGGTGTACGTCATGGGGCGCGGAATGCACCGCTGCGCGGCGGCGGGCACAAAGTGCGACATCGTCAAGGGGGCGCCGGGCGGCGATGACTACCACTTCCTCTGGATCGACCCGGCGCACCCGGAGCGCATGATCACGGGCGCCGACCAGGGCGCGGCGATCACGCTGAACGGCGGGCGCACGTGGACCGACTGGTACAACCAGCCGACCGGGCAGTTCTACAAGATCCACACGGACGATGTGTTCCCCTACCGCATCTACGGCGGGCAGCAGGACAATGGCACGGTGCGCATCGCGAGCCGCAGCGACTACGGCTCGATCACCTTCCGTGACTGGGAACCCGTGGGCGCCGACGAGCGCGACTACCAGATCCCCGACCCGCGGGACCCGGACATCGTCTACGGCTCCGGCCTCGGCGGGCGCCTGTCGCGCTGGAACGCGCGGAACGGCGAAGTACAGAACGTGACGCCCTGGCCGATCTCGAGCTATGGCGAGCGCCCGACGGACTTCCAGCAGCGATACTCCTGGATCACGCCGATCGCCATGTCGAAGATCGCGCCGTTCCCGCTCTACTTCGGATCGCAGTACCTCTGGCGCTCGACCAACCAGGGCGCGACCTGGGAACGACTGGGTCCGGACCTGAGCGCCGCAAAGGCCGGGACACGCGACTGCGGCGGGGACCTCGACGCCGCACGCGCTCGCGCCTGCGGCTACGGCGTCATCTGGAGCATCGGGCTCTCGCCGCGCGACAACTCCGAGATCTGGGTGGGCACGGACGACGGCGTCGTGCGGGTGACGCGCGACGGTGGCAAGTCCTGGGGCGACGTGACGCCGAAGGGCGTGCCTGCCTGGGCCAAGATCGCCACGGTCGAGCCCTCGCCAACGACGCCGGGCACCGCTTACATCTCGGTGGACAACCATCGACAGGACGATTTCCGCCCATACGTCTACCGCACGCGCGACCACGGCGCGACCTGGACGCTCGTGACGGCCGGCTTGCCGCGGGACCGGTTCGTCGGAGTCGTGCGCGCCGACACCGTCCGCGCGGGCCTCCTCTACGCCGGCACCGACACCGGCGTGTTCGTGTCCTTCGACGATGGCGACCACTGGCAGTCGCTGCAGCGCAACCTCCCGGTCGCCTGGGTGCGGGACATTGCCGTGCACGGCAACGACCTCATCGTCGCGACGCAGGGACGCGCCATCTGGGTGCTGGACGACGTCTCGCCCTTGCGCCAGCACGGTGCCGCGGGCTCGACGGCGCACCTCTACGCGCCGGCGACGGCGATTCGGCTGCGCAAGAACCAGAATCGCGACACGCCGCTGCCGAAGGAGACGCCCGCCGGGCGCAACCCCCCGACGGGCGCCGTCATCGACTACTGGCTGCCCACGGACGCGAGCCGCGTGGACATCGAGATCCGCGATGCCGCGGGCGCGATCGTGCGCAGCTACTCGAGCGCCGCCGCGCCGCCGCCGGCCGAGGCGGAGCGCTACTTCACGCCGACTGGATCCTGTCGGAACAACTGCCCGCCGCGACCGCCGGCATGCACCGCTTCGTGTGGGACCTGCGCTACCCGCGCCCACGGACGACCGAGTACGAGTACTCGATCTCGACCGCCTACGGCATGGGCGTCCCGGTCGTTCCCGAGGGTCCCGTGGTCGCGCCTGGCGAATATCGGGTGGTGCTGCGCGTGGACGGTCGCGAGCAGTCGGCGCCGCTCACCGTCGCCATGGATCCGCGCGTGCCGGTGGATGCGGCCGCGCTCTCTTCGGCGCTCGCGCTGTCGCGCGAGCTCCAGGCCCTGCTCGAGAAGCACTACGCGGGCGCCGCCGAGATCGAGTACCTCGGCGAACGCACGGGTGAGTTGCGGAAGGAGAATCCGAAGAACTCAGAGGCAATCAGGGCGCTCGACGAGTTCGACAAACACCTTACTCCGCTCAACTCCGGCGCGGGCGACCGCGCCGACGACCTGAATCTCCTGGCCATCGGCGGCGTGCTGCGTTCCGTCGCTACCGACGTCGAATCCACCGACCGCGCGCCCACCGATCCGCAGCGGCGCGCCGTCGCGGAGACGGCCGCGCGGCTCGACCGCGCGCTCGCGGCGTGGCAGTCGATACGGGAGCAGGAATTGCCGCGCCTCAATGCCGCGCTCGCCTCGGCAGGGATCGCGACGATCGAGATTCCGCCGGTAGCCGAGATCCGGCTCGGCGGCCCGAGCGCATCGCGCGAGATTCCCTGAACGTTGGAGGGCCGCTGCGGATCGATCCGCAGCGGCTCTTGCGTGCTGGCCGCGGCCCGCGGGAGCGCTACCTCCAGGGCAGCGCGTCGAGGTCCACGTTGCCGCCCGTGAGGATCACGCCGACGCGTTTTCCCGAAAGCGGCATGCGCCCGCTGAGCACCGCGGCCACCGGCACCGCGCTCGACGGCTCGATGATGATCTTCATCACCTCCCAGACGAGGCGCATCGCCGCGACGATCTCCTCCTCGGAAACGGTCGTGATGCCCCGCACGTGCTCGCCGGATGACGGCGAACGGCCGCTCGCCCAGCGAGGCGCGCAGCCCGTCGGCGACCGTCTGGCCACCGGTGGGCGGCTGGAGCGTGCCACTGACGAACGAGCGATATGCATCATCGACCGCGGCGGGCTCGGCGCCGTGAACGTCGACACCGAGTTCCGAGCCCACGATTGCCGTGCCGGCGAGCAGCCCGCCGCCGCCG
Organism: uncultured Gammaproteobacteria bacterium; assembly: GCA_963726665.1. Lineage (GTDB taxonomy): Bacteria > Pseudomonadota > Gammaproteobacteria > Steroidobacterales > Steroidobacteraceae > RPQJ01. The sequence goes on from CAVSDW010000009.1 coordinate 18,648, forward strand.
ACGGGCGTCACGATCGCGTCCAGCCCCGATATCTCCTCGATCAGTTCCAGCGCGGCCGTGCCCTGCCCGGCGATCACCTGCCAGTCGTCGTAGGGGTGAACCAGCGTGGCTCCGGTGCGCTCCTGGATCTCGGCACAGCAGGCCTCGCGCGCCGGCAAGGTGGGCTCGCAGAACACGATCTCACCACCCAGCCGCTGGACCGAAGCGACCTTGGCCTTCGGGGCTCCACGGGGCATCGCGATGTACGCGCGCGTGCCGACGTTGCGCGCCGCGAGCGCGAGTGCCGCCGCATGATTTCCCGACGAGTGCGTCACGACGCCGCGCGGCAGCAAATCTGCGGGAAGCGACAGCACCGCGTTGTGCGCCCCGCGCGCCTTGAAGGCGCCGATGCGCTGGAAGTTCTCGCACTTGAAGAAGATCTTCGCGCCGGCGTGACCGTCGAGCGTACGGCTCGTGAGCACCGGCGTCCGAGCAACCCAGGGCGCGATCCGGGTCGCGGCCGCACGGACGTCGGACAAGGCGCGGCTCACGGTCCGATCCGCCCATAGTCGGTGAACTTCTCGATCACCCGCGCCATTTCCGCGTCGTCGAGCACGTTGGGCTCCATTCCTGCGGCGCGAAGTTCGAGGTACTGCGTCGCGAGGTTCTCGACCTCCAGCGCGACCGCCTGCGCGGCCGCGAGCGTCGGGCCCACCGCCACCACGCCATGATTGGCGAGCAGCACCGCACGCCGTCCTTCGAGCCCCGCGATCGCGCTGGCCGCGAGTTCCGCCGTTCCGAAGGTCGCGTAGGGCATGCAGCGGATCTCGCCGCCTGCGAGCGCAATCATGTAGTGGAAGGCCGGAATGCCGAGTCCCGCGCAGGCGAGCGCAGTCGCACGAGGACTGTGCGTGTGCACGATCGCCGAGACGTCCGGACGACAGGCGTAGATCGCGGCGTGCATCCGCCATTCCGAGGACGGCCGCAGCCCGCCCGGCACCGGCGTGCCGTGCTCGTCGAACTCCACGACTTGTCCCGGATCGAGTTCGCGATAGGGAATGCCCGACGGCGTGACCAGGAATCCTCCAGGCATCCGGCACGAGACGTTTCCCGACTTGTTGGGCATCAGGCCCGCCGCATCCATCGCCCGTGATGCCGCGACGATCTCCGCGCGTACGTCCGTCTGTCCAGCAGTCATGCCTCGCCTCTCGCTTTCTCCGGGTACAGGGACAGCAGTCCTTGCGCGTTCGCGCTCGCGATCCCGCGCTCCGTGATGATGCCCGTGACGAGACGCGCCGGCGTGACGTCGAAGCCTGGGTTCGCGACGGCGCTGCCCGGGTTCACCACCTCGACCTCGAGTACCTGCCCGTCGTCCGAGCGTCCACGCACGTGCGTGACCTCCCGCGCCGACCGCTCCTCGATGGGAACCTCGCTCAAGCCGTCGGAAATGTTCCAGTCGATGGTCGAGGTCGGCAGGGCCGCGTAGAACGGCACGCCGTTGTCGCGGGCAGCAAGTGCCTTGAGATACGTGCCGATCTTGTTCGCTACGTCGCCGCTGCGGGTCGCGCGATCGCTGCCGACGATGCAGACGTCCACACGACCCCGCTGCATGAGATGGCCGCCGGCATTGTCCACGACGACCTCGTGCGAAATGCCATGGGCGGCCAGCTCGAACGCGGTGAGCGACGCGCCCTGGTTGCGCGGCCGCGTCTCGTCCACGAGGACGTGCACCGCGATCCCGGACTCGTGGGCCGCGTACACGGGCGCGAGCGCCGTGCCCCAGTCCACGCAGGCGAGCCAGCCGGCGTTGCAATGGGTGAGCACGTTCACCGGCCGCCGGTCCGCGGCTGAACTCAGCTGCTCGATGATCGTCGCGCCGTGCCGGCCGATGGCGGCGCAGGCGGCGACGTCCTCGTCCGCGATCCTCGCCGCTTCGGCGTATGCACGTTCCGCGCGATGCGCCGGCCTGTCGGGCATGAGCACCGCGGCCATGCGGCCCAGGGCCCAGCGCAGGTTGACCGCCGTCGGCCGCGTCCCGCCGAGCAGCGCGAGCGCGGCCTGCAGGCTCGCGTCGGAGGCGTCGACGCGCATGGCCAACGCCACCCCGTATGCGGCCGTGACGCCGATGAGCGGCGCGCCGCGCACGATCATGTCGCGGATCGCACGGGTCGCGTCATCGACGGTGCGCAGGTGGCACACCTCGAGGGAAAACGGCAGGCGCGTCTGGTCGATCACGGCGACCGTCCAGCCGTCGTCCGCGACGAAAATGCTGCGCCAGGGTTCGCCGCGGATGCGCATCAGGACCTCCGGGGCACGAGCTTGCCACGTGGCCTCACGTCACGTGCTCCGGAGCACTCGCCCGGCCACGGCGTCCAGCTTCACGATCAGGTCGGGGTCGCGCCATTCGGGTTGCGTCAGGATAGCGCCGTCGAGCGCACGGTCCGATCGCACTGGACAGGGGATGTGCTCGGCCGGAAAGTTCTTCGCGAGCCGCGCGAACAGCCGCTGCGCCTTGCCGCGATTCTGTTCCATCACCTTGAGCAGCGTGGCGACCTCGACGGAGTCGTGGGTCGGGTGCCAGCAGTCGTAGTCGGTCACCATGCAGACGACCGCGTAGGTGATCTCCGCCTCACGGGCCAGCTTGGCCTCGGGCATCGAGGTCATGTGGATCACATCAAAGCCCGCGGCCCGGTAGGCCAGCGACTCGGCAAGCGTTGAGAACTGCGGGCCTTCCATGCAGACGGCAGTGCCGCCGCGGCGAAACGGGATGCCTTCTGCCTCGGCCGCCAGCGCCACGAGGTCCTGCAGTGCGGGGCCGACCGGGTGCGCGAACGGCACGTGCGCCACGCAGCCGGCGCCGAAGAAGCTGCTCTCGCGGCGCACCGTGCGATCCACAAAATTATCGACCAGCACGAAGGTGCCCGGGCTCAACTCCTCCCGGAAGGACCCGCACGCCGAAAACGAGACGAGATCCGTGACCCCGGCGCGCTTCATGGCGTCGACGTTGGCGCGGTAGTTGATGTCGGACGGCGAGTGACGGTGGCCCCGCCCGTGACGCGGCAGGAACACGACCTCGGTCGCGCCCACGCGCCCGAAGCGCAGCGCGTCCGACGGCTCGCCCCAGGGCGTCGAGATGCGCCGTTCCTCGAGGCCCGTGAGGCCTGGAAGGTCGTAGATTCCGGAGCCGCCGATGATCCCGAGCACTGCCTTGGTCATGTCACGAGTCCGACTTCAATGTTCGACAGTTTACCGGTGACTGGCGTCCGGGCGGGCGCGAATGTTGCAATAATCGTTGGCCGCCCGCGGACCGGCTGGAGCGGCACACCGGAGGATCCATGTCCAACGCCGACCGAGACCGCATTCCTCGCGACCCCACCGCCGACCACACACAGGAGATGGCGTCGAAACGGGCCGAATTCCTGCGCAGCAGGACCGGGGCAACCCTCACTCACGTGCAGGGTTACACGATCGATCCGGGACTGCTGCCCGGCAACATCGAGAACTTCACCGGCGTCGCCCAGGTGCCCGTCGGCATCGCCGGGCCGCTCCGGGTCAACGGCGAGCATGCCAAGGGCGACTTCTTCGTGCCGATGGCGACCACCGAGGGCACGCTGGTCGCGAGCTACAACCGCGGCATGCGGGTGCTCGCCGAAAGTGGCGGCGTCACGGCCACCGTCGTGAAGCGCTCCATGCAGCGCGCGCCCGTATTCATGTTCGGGACCGCGCGCGAGGCGCGTGACTTCGGCGAGTGGCTCACCCGGAACCACGACGGCGTGCGCGCCGCGGCCGAGTCCACGACGCGCAGCGGCCGGCTGGTCGAGATCGAGCAATACGCGCTCGCGAACATGCTGTACCTGCGCTTCAACTTCACGACCGGCGACGCAGCCGGCCAGAACATGACCGGCAAGGCCACGCACGCTGCCTGCGAGTGGATCCGCGAGGCATACCCCGGGCGTCCGAAATACATGCTGTCCGGGAGCATGGACACGGACAAGAAGCACTCGGCAGTCAACACGCTCCGGACCCGAGGCCGGCGCGTCGTGGCCGAAGCCGTGCTCAGGAAAGACGTTCTCGCGCGACTGATGCGCGTCGATACCCGGGACCTCTTCAGGGCGCGGCAGGTGTCGAACGCGGGATCGCTGATGGCGGGCAGCGCCTATAACGGGCCGCACGCCGCGAATGGCATCGCGGCGATGTTCATCGCCTGCGGCCAGGACGTGGCGAACGTCGCCGAGTCACACGCGGGCATCACTTACGCGCAACTGCTCGACAACGGCGACTATTACTGGTCGGTCACCCTGCCCTCGCTGATCGTCGCCAGTTACGGTGGCGGCACCGGGCTGCCGACGCAGCGCGAATGCCTCGAGGTGCTCGGTTGCTACGGGACGGGCAAGGCCGACAAGCTCGCTGAGATCGTCGCGGCCACGGTGCTCGCAGGCGACGTGTCGCTCGGCTGCGCCGTGCTCGCGGACGAATGGGTCACTGCCCACGAGCAACTGGGGCGCAACCGGCCCTGACGCCCGTCGCGGGAACAGCCGGTCATTGCAGGGCGTGAGGTCAGTCGAGGATCGCACCCTCGCAGGCGGGGCGCACGTGCCTACGATAGCGACGCATGAAACCGTGCGGGACCTCGCGCTCGTACGGTCGCCAGGCAGCTTCTCGCCGGGCCAGCGTGGCCTCATCCACGTGCAGCGTCAGCGCGCGGCCGGGGATGTCGATCTCGACGAGGTCGCCGTCCTCGATCAACGCAATCGGCCCGCCGTCGCTCGCCTCTGGACAGACGTGGCCAACGCAGGGTCCCGAAGTCGCGCCGGAGAACCGGCCATCGGTGACCAGCGCGGCCTTCTTCAGGCCCTTCATCTTCAACGCCATCGTGGCACCCAACATCTCGGGCATGCCGGGCGCTCCCTTCGGGCCGAGGTAGCGCAGCACCACGACGTCACCCTGCTTGATCCGGTCCGCGGCGATCGCTTGCAGCGCCTCCTCCTCCGAGTTGAAGCACACGGCTGGACCCTTGCAATGGATCATCGACGGGTCCACGCCCGCCTGCTTGATGATCGCGGTGTCAGGCGCAAGGTTCCCGCGCAGGACCGTGATCGCGCCTGTCGCGCGGAACGCCTTTTCCACGGGCGGTATGACGCTGCTGTTCACGACCCGCGCGGCATCGATGGTGGCCTTCAGCGGCTTGCCGGTGACCGTCATGCAACTGGTGTCCAGGAAGCGCTCCATCTGCTTGAGCACCGCCGGCATCCCGCCTGCCGCCCAGAGGTCCTGGATGCCGTAGGGACCATTCGGGCTGACCGCCAGCAGCGTCGGCACGTCGCCGGCAGCTTCGAAATCGGCCATGGTCAGGCGCACCTCGGCCGCGTGCGCAATCGCAGGCAGGTGCAGGGCAGTATTCGTCGACCCGCCGATGGCCATCGCCATGCGGACCGCATTGGTGAACGCTGCCGGCGTGAACATCTGCCGCGCATTCAGCCCTTCCTTGACCATCGCGACGATGCGCTCCCCCGTCCGCCGCGCTGCGTCCAGCTTGTCGCTGTGCCAGCCGGGGATGTTGCTGGTGCCGGGCAGGCACAGTCCGAAGACCTCCGCGAGGCACTGGAAGGTGTTGGCCGTGCCCATGATCTCGCAGGCTCCGCAGGTGGAGCATGTGGCCGTCTTCATCAGCAGCAGCGGGTCGTCGCCGTAGTCACCGTGGTCGATGGAATTTCGCTGGCCAGCCGCATTGCGGATGTCCATCTGTCCAGGCCCGCCCGACAGATAGATGACCGGGATGTCGAGGCGGGCCGCCGCCATCATCACGGCCGGATTGATCTTGTCGCAACCCGCGATCACGACCATGCCGTCGTAGGGCTGCGACCGGATGTGCGTCTCGATGATGTCGGCGATGAGGTCGCGCTGGGCGAGCACGAACCGCATGCCGTCGTGGGCCATGGCGACGCCGTCACAGGGCGCCGGCACGTTGAACTCCGCGCATTCGCCGCCCGCTGCGAGGATGCCGTCATGCACCTTGCGCGCGAGCCGGTCGAGGTGGGAGTGCCCCGTCGTGAGCTCGGTGTGCGAATTGGCGATCGCGATCAGCGGCCGGGTCGCGAGCTTGTCGGTGTTGAAACCCGCCCCGTGCAGCAGGCCCTTGCGGAACATATTCATGATCGGGCTCGCGCTACCCGAGATGATGTCGCTGCGCTTTTTCGAAGTTTTTTCGGTCATCGTGTTCTCCGGGGGCCTGGCTATCTTCGCCTCAGGCGTCGAGTACGCCGCGATCGACGTCGGCGATGCGCGCCACGCCTGCGAGGGCCATCGCCACCTGCAGTTCGAGCTTGAAGCCGGCGAGCAGGTCCGAAAGGCCTTTTTGACCAGCGCCGGCCATCGCCCAGATCCAGGGACGACCGATCAAGGCGCCGCGCGCACCCAGCGCCACGGCCTTGAGCACGTCGATCCCGCCGCGAATACCTCCGTCGACGAGCACCTCGACCCGGTCACCCACGGCGGCCACGACCCCGGGCAATTTCGAGGCCGAGGACGCGACGCAGTCGAGCTGGCGCCCGCCGTGATTCGACACCACCACGCCGTCGGCGCCGGCGTCCACGGCGGCGCGCGCGTCATCCGGCTCGAGCACGCCCTTGATGTAAAGCTTGCCGTCCCAGATGCCACGCAACCATTCGATGTCTTTCCAGCTGACCGTCGGGTCGAACTGCGCGTCGATCCAGGCCTTGTAGGCGTGCAGATCCGTGGGGTCGGGAACAACGTCGGACAGGCTGCCGAAGCTGTGCGGCTTGCCGCGGAGGCCCACGTCCGTGATCCACCCCGGCCGCGTACCCAGCTGCCAGGCCTTGGCAAGCTTCGCACGCAGGGTGTCCCGGCCAAGCATGCCGTTACGAAAGTCACGGTATCGCAGCCCCGCCACCGCGAGGTCCACGGTGAAGAGCAGGGCCGTGCAGCCACCGGCCCTGGCGCGCGCCAGCAGGCGCTGCACGACCTCGCGATCGCGCATCATGTAGAGCTGGAACCAGAACGGCCCAACTGCCGCGGCGCGGATCTCCTCGATCGGGCAGATGCCCACGGTCGAGAGCGTAAACGGCACTCCCGCCTGGTCCGCCGCCCGCATCGCCTGGACTTCTCCGCGGCGCGCGAACATGCCGGCCATGCCGACAGGCGCAAGCGCGAGCGGGATTGACGCCTCCTGGCCAGCCAGGGTCGTGGATGTGTCGATGGCGGACACGTCGCGCATCACGCGCTGACGAACGCGGAGGGCCGCCAGGTCGGCGACATTCGCCGCCATCGTGCGCTCGTCGTTCGCCCCGCCATCGACGTAGTCGAACAGGAATCGCGGCAGGCGCTTCTCAGCAAGCCGACGGTAGTCGGCGGAAGTCACCGGCGCGACATTCATGGAGCGTCTCCGTCAGGATTTCAGTCGCAGCATGAAGTTCAGCAACTTCAACGCGCCCTTGTCGTAGGGCGGCATCATGCGGTTGATCAGCCGAATAGGTCCCTGGTAGAACACGGGCCGCATCTTGGAGAAGGTCGTGAAGCCTTCCACCCCGTGGTAGTGCCCCATGCCGCTGTTGCCGATGCCGCCGAACGGCAGGCTGTGCAGGCCTGCATGGATCAAGCCGTCGTTCACAGTCACGCCGCCCGACATGACGTGAGTGATGTACCACTCCTGCAGCGGCTTGTCGTTCGTGTACACATAGAAGGCCAGCGGGCGCGGACGCGCCTTGATGTACTCCGCCACCTCCTCCCGCGTCCGATACGTGCGAATCGGGAGCAGCGGCCCGAAGATCTCACGCTGCAGGATCTCCATGTCATCCGTCGGGTTGAGCACCAGGTGCGGCGGCATCTTGCGCAGCGCGCGGTCGGGCTTCTGGCCCTCGACGAGGTTGACCAGCCGCGCGCCTTTGCGCCGCGCGTCCTCGAGCGTGGTCTCGAGGCGGCGATAGGACCGCTCGTCGATGATCGAGGTGTAGTCGTTGCCGTTGACGTCGGGGTAGCGCTCATTTACCACTTTGCGCGCCAGCCGGACGAAGTCCTCCACCTTGTCTTCCTGCAGGAAGAGGTAATCCACGTTCGTGCAGATCTGGCCAGCGTTCAGCAGCTTGACCCACATGATTCGTTCGACAGCAGTCTGCACCGGATAGTCGGGCGCGACGACCGCCGGTGACTTGCCACCGAGTTCGAGCGTGACCGGGGTCAGATTTCGCGCAGCACTCGCCATCACCGCCTTGCCGGTCTGCGGCGAGCCGGTGAAGAAGATGTGGTCGAAGGGCAGCGTCGTGAAGGCCGGGCCGCGCCCGTTGCCGTCCTCGAAGAACTTGAGCTTGTCCTCCGGCAGGTATTTCGGCGAGATCTGCATCAACAAGCGCGCGAGATGGTTCGAGTTCTCCGACATCTTCACCATCGCGCGGTTGCCCGCGGCGATGATGCCCGTCAGCGGCGCAAACGCCATGGAGATCGGGAAATTCCACGGCACCACGATGCCCACGACCCCGACAGGCTGCGGGATCACGCGAGCGCGCGCGAATGGATACTGGGTAATGTCGAGTCGACGCTTCTGCGGCTTCATCCAGCGCCTGAGATGCCTCGTCGCATCGAGAATGCCTTCCTGGTTCAGGAAACACTCCGCGAACAGCGTTTCGAATCTCGAGCGATTGCCATAGTCGAGGTTGACCGCCTCGACGAGGCGGTCGCGATTCTCCACCAGCAGGCGATGCATGGCCTTGAGATCACGAACGCGCTCCTCGTAATCCGGCATCGGGTGGGCCAGGTGGGCCCCGCGCTGCCGCTCGAAGCAGTCGATGAACTCCGATGGAATCGTCGGCTCGGCGGCGCTGGCCGCGCCGAGGGGCGTCGTTGCGTTCATGTTCGTCCTCCGGGCCCGCGGCTGCCGTGGTCGCCGGTTCCCGCTGCGGCCGCATGTCCGCTGAGTTAAGCACATTCGAGCAGGCGACCCGTACCATAGATTATGTAGAAGCGCCGATACGATTGCTTATCACTGCACTCCGGGCGAGGCAGCACGGGTGACGCAGGCCGCAACTCGGCATAAGGTGCCCGGACGCATACGCAGCAAGGGGTTCAAGTGACGGAGTTCGACTACATCGTGGTGGGCGGCGGTCCCGGCGGTTGCGTCACCGCGAGCCGCCTGACCGAAGACCCTGAAGCCAGCGTCGCCCTGTTCGAGGCGGGCCCGGACAGGGCCGGCATCGTCGGTGACTGTACCCCCATCGGTACGATCGTCCTCGGTCCCCGCAGGAACGCGAACAACTGGGCTTTCTCGAGCACGCCGCAATCGGGACTCAATGGGCGCCGGGACTTTCACCCCCTCGGACGCGGCCTCGGTGGCGGCACGGCCATCAACACCCTGATCTACATGCGCGGCCACCGTGGCGACTACGACGACTGGGCGGCACTTGGAAATACTGGCTGGAGTTATGCGGACGTCCTGCCGTACTTCCGGAAATCGGAGAACAACCAGGCGCACCGCAACGAGTACCACGGCAACGACGGCCCGGCCTGGGTCGAGGACCTGCGAACCGACAATCCCTACCACGAGCTCTTCAAGCGGGCCTGCGCGGAAGCCGGCGAGCGCTTCAATCCCGACTTCAATGGCGCGGAGCAGGAGGGCTACAACACCTCCCAGGTCATGATGAAGGAAGGCGAGCGCTTCGGCGTCAACAAGGCGTACATACGACCGCACCTCGGCAAGCGCGCCAACCTGAGGGTATTCACCGAAACGGAATGCACGCGCGTCCTCTTCGAGGGAAAGCGGGCCGTCGGGGTCGAAGTCATCGCGAATGGCGTCCGACGCAGGGTGCGCTGCCGCCGCGAAGTCATCGTGGCCTGCGGCGGCATTCTCTCGCCGAAGCTGCTGCAGCTGTCCGGTGTGGGTGATGGTGGCGACCTGCAGGCCCACGGCATCCCGCTCGTCCATCACCTGCCGGGCGTGGGCGCGAACCTGATGGATCACCTGGACTTCATACTTGCCTATCACATCCCGGCCGATCCGAATCTGCTGGGGATCTCGCCGACGTCCGCCCTGCAATTGGCGAAATGGGTGGGCCGCTACAGGCGCGAGCGGCGAGGAATGCTCACCAGCTGTTTCGCGGAGTTCAACGGATTCCTGCGGCTCTCGCCGGATTCACCGCGACCGGAGATCCAGTACGAATTCGTCGTCGCCATCGCGCTCGACCACGGCCGCAAGCTCGTTGCCAAGCACGGCATATCGCCCCACGTCCTGCTCCTTCGCCCGAAAAGCCGCGGCACGGTCAAGCTCGCTTCCGCCGATTTCTCCGATGCGCCGCTGATCGACTTCCGTTACTACTCTCACCCCGACGACCTTGCGACGCACGTTGCGGGCGTGAAGCGGGTCGCGAACTTCTTCAAGACACCGACCTTCCGCGACCGCATCAAGCGGGATCTCATCACGGCACACTGCAGGACCGACGACGACTGGGCAGAGGTGATCCGCAGCCAGGTGCGGCACCAACTATCACCCGGTCGGCACCTGCCGCATGGGCAATGGCACCGACGCCGTGGTCGACTCCCGGCTGCGCGTGCACGGGCTCGCGGGTCTGCGGGTCATCGACAGTTCGATCATGCCGACCATTCCCGGCGGAAACACGATGGCGCCCGCGATCATGATCGGCGAGAAGGGAGCCGACATGATCAAGGAGGACTGGCGGTCCGCGTAGTCACGGCATTGGGCGGCATCCCGCCCTGAAGGCCGACGGCAAGGTTCTTCAATGCCATCATGACCATGTTCATGCGCGTGGCAGCCGTGGCGCTGCCCATGTGCGGCGTGAACAGCACGTTCGGACAGCCGAGCAACGCGGGGTTCACGTGAGGCTCATTTTCCACGCAGTCGAGTCCGGCGGCGGTGATCGTGCCTGCCTTCAACGCTGCAGCCAGCGCAGCGTCGTCCACCACTCCTCCCCGACCCGCATGGATGAGCACCGCCGACTTTTTCATCTTCGCCAGCTGCGCGGCCCCGATCAGGTGATGGGTTGCAGCCGCGTAGGGCACCTGCACGACCACGTAGTCCGAGTGCGCGAGGAGCGTATCCATGTCCACCTGGGTCGCACTCAGTGCCGCTTCGATGCCTGGATCCACGCGAGTTGAATTGCAGTAAAACGTGCGCATCTCGAAGCCGAGCGCGCGCCGGGCTATTACCTTGCCGATGCGTCCGAAGCCTATGATGCCGAGCGTCTTGCGGCTCACGTCGAGCCCGAGGCCGAAGGCCGATGGGTTCGCCGGCGTCCACTGCCCGCCGCGCACGAACGCGTCGGCCTGGTGCAGCCGCCGCGCCACGCCGATAATCAGCCCGAAGACGAGGTCCGCAACCGCATCGTCCATCGCGCCCGGCGTATTCGTGACGGTGATGCCGCGAGCACTGGCCGCGGCAACGTCGATGTTGTCGTAACCGACACCGATATTGCAGATCAATCGGAGCTTCGGGCAGTCCGCGATGACTTCCGCGCCAACGGCGTCGAGCCCGGTCACGAGCGCAGCGTCCGCGTCCCGCATCAGTGCCGTCAGGCCCGGCTTATCAAGGCCCGCGTCGGTCGGGGCTACCACGACCTCGCCGAACTGGCTGACTTGATCGAGCACGGCTTGCGGAAGGCGGCGAGCGACAGCGATGGTCTTCTTCATGACGTGTACCCGATGGGTGAACTGCGGGGCCGATCCTGAATAGTCTCAGGCCGGTCAGTGGCCGGCCAGCATTTCGCGATCGCGAACGACGCCGTTGTTGAAAATGTTTTGCGACACGGTGATAGGTTTCCTTATCGGGTCCTTCGAATGCAGGATATCCCGTGACCACTGTGACGTTCGCCACACGGCAAGGTGCTTTTCCGGCACACTCGACATGCGCTTGTCCCACGAGCCGCAGCACACGGACAGGGGGAACCATGGACAGCCGAGAATTGCCGGACTTTGCGCGGAGGACATTCCTGAACCGCGGACTTCAGGCGCTGGGCGCCCTGGCGACCCTGCCACTCGTGGCGAGTACGCTCGTTGCCGCCGAAAACAAGACAACCACAGAACACACGCCCGGCGTGCTTTCGTCCGGTGAATACGCCGTGCTTGCAGCCGTCGCGGACACGATGGTCCCGCGCGGCGGCGCGTTCGAAATGGGCGCCGTCGACGTGGACCTTGCGCGTCGCATCGACAGCTACCTGCCGCGACTGCACCCCGACGTCGTGACAGGCGTCCGCGGGGCGCTCGCGTTCGTCGAGCAACAGGCGCCCGGGCTGGCGAAGAAGACAGGGACGTTCACCGCGCTCGCGCCGGCGGACCGGGAGGCGGTGTTCGCGGGAATGCTGGCGGCCCCGGGCCTGCCCGCCTCGGTCTACCTGGCACTCAAGTTCCTCTGCGTCAGCCACTTCTACACGCTCGACGCGACCTGGAAATTCACCGGTTACGACGGCCCGAAGCTGCTGCAGGAGCGCCAATGATCGTCCAGGGTACTTCGATCACCAGGCCACTCGCGCTCAGCACGCACACGGTCGTCGTGGGCTCGGGCTCCGGCGGCGGCGTTGCCGCATATCACATCGCCGCGGCGGGCTTCGACACGATCGTGGTCGAGGAAGGCGGCTATCACGTCGCGAGCGAGTTCAACCAGCGCGAAGAAGACATGTACCCGATGCTGTACCGCAACGGCGGGCAGCAGATGACCAGCGACGGGTTGATCAACGTGGCGCAGGGCTCATGCTACGGCGGCGGCACGGTCATCAACACCTCCGACTGCGTGCCGATCCCGGCCGAGGTGCTCGCGCACTGGCAGCGCATCGTCGGAACGAGGGACGTGACCGAGGCCAGCCTTGAAGACTCCTACAAGCGGGTCCGGGAACATCTCAACGTAAAGCCGAACCGCAAGGGCATCCTCAATCGCAACAACCTGCTGCTGATGGAAACCGCCCAGAAGCTCGGTTGGAAAGCAGGCGTGATGGAGTCCAATCGCAAGGGCTGCGTGGGCAGCGGCTACTGCCTGATCGGCTGCGCCTATGACGGACGCCTCGGCACGAACCTCACCTACCTGCCATGGGCGATCGAAAAGGGAGCGACCGTCTACGTGGACATGCGCTGCGACCGGCTCGAACGGCTCGGCGGACCGAAGTACCGCGTGCATTGCACGGCCGTTGAACGCGGTACGCGCAAGGCTCGCCTCCCGCTGACCATCGACTGCGAACGCGTGGTGCTGGCGGCCGGCTCGATCCATACGCCAGCCATCCTGCAGCGCTCCGGCTTCGACAGCGGGCTGCCGCAGCTCGGCAGGAACCTCACGCTGCAGCCTCAGCTCGGCGTCCTCGGCGTGTTCGACGACTCGCAGCAGATCGTCCCCTGGCGTGGCGCGCCGCAATCGATAGACGTGAGCGAGTTCGACCGCAACACGCCCGAGCATGGTCTCGGTGGCTTCAGATTCGAGGGCATCGGCGGCGTGATCGGCCCGGTCGAGGTCGGAATCCCGGCGTTCGGCCGGGAACTGAAGCGCTACGCGTCGCTCATGCGACACACCTCGGTGAGCCTGCTGCTGGTACCGGACCAGCCGTCGGGTGAAGTCAGCTACCAGTGGACCGAGGACGGCCGCGTCGTGCCAAAGATCGACTACGTCATGGCCGAGGAGTGGAAGCTGCGACTGAAGGACGGAATGCGGAAGCTCGGGCGGCTGCTGTTCGAGGCGGGCGCGAAGGAGGTCATCTTCGGAAACCAGGTGTTCCCGGCCCTGTCCAGCCCGGACCAGCTCGCCAAGGTGGACCAGTTCCCCATTGCCCCCGGGTATACGAGCTTCACGTCGGCCCACAACCAGGGCACGTGCCGAATGGGCCTCACTGCAGCCACGAGCGTCGTGGACCAGAACCTGAAGGTCCACGGCCTGGACAATGTCTACGTGATGGACGGCTCAGTCATGCCCACGAGTGCATCGACCCACGTCATGATCCCGATCATGGTCATGGCCGATCGGGCGGTGCACCGGATGCTGCAGAAGTAGCCCCGGCCAGCGGGGAGGCCCGCGTTCCCTGTCCTACGGCGTGTACCAGATCGGCGAGGTGTAGGCGCGCTCCGTCACGGTCATGGGCGTGCCGGGCAGCGGCTTCGTGCCATAGCGCTTCGCGTCGTACGCGGTCCAGCGCGGCGTCGGGATCTCGATCACCCTGGCGTAATAGAACGCCCGCTGCTTCGGGTCGAACTTCGGGTCCTTCCAGACCGCGATGAGGTCCGGCGCGCCGATGGTATCGGTCCAGGTCGCATTCGCGACGTCCACGGTGCTTCCGACGAGCGGCACCTTGCCGTCCTTGCCCGGCTTGCGGTTGCCGCTCCAAACGACGTCGTAGACCTGCTCGTGCGTCTCGCCCTTCGCGTCGAGCCAGCCCTTCACGACCTGGATGCGGTCGAGGTTGGCGCCGATCGGGTCCTTGAGCGCCGCCACCAGGAAGGTCGGCGCCTTGCCGGCAGGTGCCTTCGCCAGGTCGCCGCCCATCGGCACGCCCTTCGCGTAGCCGGCCTCGGCCGGGTTGCGCGTGCGGGCATCGGCCGGGTCGAAGTTCCAGCCGCCGAAGAAGCGCACCACCATGCGCGGCCCGGTCGTGCCGTAGGTCTCCTTGCGCTGCATCGCGTCCCAGAGCGCCTCGCGCGTATTGGAGGCGGCCCATACAGCGGCATAGCCTGACGCGCTCACCTGCCAGTCCATGACCTTGATCTTCGTCTTCGGGTTGTCGACGAATACCTTGGTCATGCGCTCGGGGCTCGGCTCCTGCGGCGTGGTCTTGCCGAAGAAGTTGTCTTCTTCCATGGCCGCGAGGCCGGTGTGCGCGTCGGAACTCGCGATGATGCCGAACTTGTACGGGTTCGTTCCGAGCTCACTCTCGAGCTTGAGCCCGTTCCTCAGTGCCATGCGCGCGTACTCGTACTGCAGCATGTCCGGCGTCTTCGGGACGCTCGCGTCGAGGTTGCCGAAGTCCCAGCGCTCGAAGTTGGCGAACTCGTCGTTGGGCGAGAGCGCGGGATGGGTCTCGCCGTCGCCCTTGGTCTGGCTTGCCTCGTACAGGCGTTCCCACTTCGCGCGCTGCTCGACGTACTCGAGATCGACCGGCTTGCCGGTGAACGACTCGATCATCGGGAACATGCGGCCGTTCGACAGGTTGCCGTTGTGCGCGATGGCGAGCACGCGGCCGCCGGTCTTCTGTTCGTAGGCCGTCATCCACTTCCACAGGTCGCGCGGATTGTCGCTGCCGAGCGGCTTCTGCGTCGTGTAGGGCTCGACCTGGTTCGCCTTGTCGGCGTTGTCGCGGAAGATGACGTTTCGGTGCAGGTTGTTGCCGCCGGTGTTCGACGTCCACTCGTAGCCGATGAAGGCGGTGAAACGCCCCGGTTCGTTGTACTGCTCCGCCGCCGCGACGGTGTCCTGCCAGGCCGCCTTGTAGGCCGGCGTGCCCGGGAGGTACATGAGGTCCTTCGGGAACGTCCCCTGCGAGAAGGACATGATGATCTGGAGCGCGGCCTGCTCTCCCTGGCCGGACTTGATCATGTCGTACCACTTCTTGCCCTGCGGGTCCTCCAGCAGCTCCGGCTTGCCGGCGAAGAAGTCCGGGAAGAAACCCATGTTGTCGGAGTGATCGGAGACCACCAGGAAGTCGAGCGGCCGCGAGAGGCGGGCCGGCTGCCCGCTCGACGCCTTGATTTCCTCGCCCCGCGCGAAGCGATACGCGTCGCGCGGCGTGAGCCGTGCACCAAAGGCGCCGGCATCGAACGAAGCCGCGGTGTGCAGGTGCGTGTCGCCGAAGTACACCCGGGTCGGCTGGTTCGCGGTGACGTAGGGCGAGTACGGGGGTTTGGCGGAGTCCGCCGCCGGAGCCGCTGCACTGCCGAGTACGGCAGAAACAACGAGAATGAGTTGCGCGACGCGATTCATGGCCATCGTGATCCCACCAGGTAGAGGCCACCAGCCGGCGGCGCGGGCGGCCATCATAGGACATCACATTGACGCGGGGGTACTCCCGCTTTGAATATGCGCCTCGGAATCCGGGCGCGTACGCCGGTCAGGTAGTCCCCCGGGCTCCCGCCGGGCGCGCGCCGGGCACGCCTGTCAAACCGGAGATCCACTTGCACAAGCCCCTCGCCGCCGTTTCCGCCAGCCTTGCCTGCCTGCCACTCCTCGCCGGCGCAGCCCCCGTGGACCCGCAGGCCGCGCACAAGCTGCACTTCGAGTCCATCGTGGTGGACACGCACGACGACACGACCCAGCGCATGCTCGACCCGGCCTTCGACCTGGGGACGCGTCACCCGGACGGCAGCATCGACATCCCGCGCATGCGCGAGGGCGGGCTCGACGCGATCTTCTTCTCGATCTGGATCCCGGGCACGACCACGGGCGCGGAAGCCGTGCGCCAGGCGCTGGTCCAGATCGAGGCCGTGCGTCGCCAGGTGGCGGCACATCCAGAGGATCTCGTGCTCGCGACGACCGCCGACGGAATCCGTCGCGCCGCCGCGGAGGGACGCATCGCCGTTCTGATGGGCGTCGAGGGCGGCCACATGATCGGCAACGACCTCGCCAACCTGCGACGCTTCTACGACCTCGGCGTGCGCTACATGACGCTTACCCACAGCGTGAACGACGAGTGGGCCGACTCCTCCACCGACGCGCCGAAGAACGCGGGCCTGAGCGACTTCGGTCGCGACGTGGTCCGCGAGATGAACCGCCTCGGCATGATGGTGGACATCTCCCACGTGTCGGACGCCACCTTCGACGACGTGCTGGCGATCAGCAAGGCACCTGTCTTCGCCTCGCACTCCTCGGCGCGCGCGCTCTGCCGCGTTCCGCGCAACATGAACGACCGCATGATCCGCGACCTCGCGGCCCACGACGGCGTGATGCAGGTGAACTACAACATGGGATTCCTGTCGCAGCCCTTCGCCACCGCGATCAAGGCCGACGACGGGCGCATCGACAAGGCCATCGACGCCGAGGCCGCTGAGCGCTGCGGCGAGGCCGAGGCTTGCCTGATCCTCGCGGGCAGCGATCTCACGCGTGAGCGCGTTGCCGCGGGACGATTGCCACGCGTGGAATGGACGGAGATCGTGGACCACATCGCACACGCGGCGAAGGTCGCCGGCCCCGCCCACGTCGGCCTCGGCTCGGACTTCGACGGCGCGAACATGCCCTACGGGATGGAGGACGTGACCAGCCTGCCGAAGCTCACGACCGCCCTTCTCGAGCGCGGCTACTCACCCGACGAGGTGAGGGGCATCCTGGGCGGGAACATCCTGCGGCTGATGGAGAAAGTCGAGGCGGCGGCGGAGCGGCGCTGACAAGGTTAGCCCTGATTCAGCGGCGGCGGGCCTGGCTTTTCGGCGCGGCCCGACAGGCGCGCTGTGCTATGTTGCTCGGCAATTCGCCGGGACTGCAGGCGAGCCAGCGGGAAGACGCAGTCGCAATGGGTAACGTAGAAGTCGAGAGCCTCTGGACGCGCCTGCGCCACCGCAAAGTCGTGCAGTGGGGTGTCGCCTACGCCGCAGGTGCCTGGGGCCTGCTGCAGGGCCTCGCCTACGCCACCGCCACGTTTCACTGGTCAGGCGTGCTGCAGCCGCTCGCGACCATCGGGCTCCTGATCGGCCTTCCGATCGTGCTGGTGATCGCCTGGTACCACGGCGATCGGGGCCAGCAGCGCGTCACTGCCGCCGAGCTCGCAATCATCACGCTGCTGTTCCTGCTGGGCGGTGGGCTCTTCTGGCGCTATGACCGCGCCAGCGTAAGCGAGCCTGGGGCCGCGGCCGCCAGTGCAACAACGACGTCCGCGCACGACGATGCAGCAGCCGCATCCGCCAACTCGATTGCCGTGCTGCCGTTCGTCAACATGAGCAAGGACCCGGAGAACGAGTATTTTTCCGACGGCATCTCCGAGGAGATCCTGAACTCGCTGGCGCAGATCCCGGACCTGAGCGTGGCTGCGCGCACCTCGTCGTTCTCGTTCAAGGGCCAGCAGAAGGAAGTCCCGGACATCGCGCGTGAACTCAAGGTGCGCATGGTTCTCGAGGGCAGCGTGCGCAAGCAGGGCGAGCGGGTTCGCATCACCGCGCAGCTGATCGACGCCGACAAGGGCTTTCACGTCTGGTCGCAGACTTACGACCGGGAACTCAAGGACATCTTCGCGATCCAGGACGAGATCGCGCACGCCATCGCCGATGCGCTGAAGGTAAAGCTCGGCGCGATCCACGCGGCCGGACCCGCGATGCCAGACACCGCGGATCTAGGGGCCTACGAGCTGTACCTCAAGGGCCTCCCGCTCTGGCAGGCACGAGGCCAGGCCAACCTCGACGAGGCGGAGCGACTCTTCAAGCAGGCGATCGCGCGCGACCCGAAGTTCGCCAAGGCCTGGGCCGGCGTTGCACTCGTGGAATCACTGCGACCCGACTGGTTCGGCACACCCGACTCGGTGGCGCTTCCGCGCTCCCGGGACGCAGCGGAACACGCGCTGGCGCTCGATCCGATGCTGCCCGAAGCCTATGCGGCACTCGGCAACACCGCGTTCTATGAGGGGCGGTGGGCAGACGGGCGGGTGCTCTTCGAGCGGGCCGTCGCGATCGCGCCGTCCTACGCCACGGCCTGGCAGTGGTACGGCTACGGACTTTCCAACGCGGGCGCAGTGGAGGAGTCGCTGACGGCCTCCAGGCGAGCCGTGCAGCTCGATCCCAGGGCGCCCATCGTGCGCCAGGACTACGCGCAAAGCCTCCGACGGGCCGGCCGCAATCTCGAGGCCGAGGCCGAGTGCACGAAGATCCTCTCGGACCCGCACGTTCGCCCGACCTGCCTGTCCATCATTTTCATGTCGCAGATGGCCCGCAAGGATTACCCCGCGGCCCGCAAGACGCTGAGGACGCTGGCCGAGCCGCGCGGGTCGGCGTCGCTCGCATACGTAGACCAGCTGATGGATGCGCTCGAAGGCAAGGCCGACCCGCAGCCGCTTGCGGCACGGCTGGCCGCGACGCCGGACGGATTCTACAATCCAACCCAGGTTTCACCGCTCGACGAGTTCGGCATCATCTACTGGCTGATCGCGGCCGACCGGCCGGACCTCGCGCTGGCGCGCCTGCAGGAAATGGCAACACGGGCGCCCAGCGCGGCGCGACAGATTTCAGCCGACCCATTCCTCGACGCCATCCGCTGCAGGCCCGAGTTCGAACGGATCGTGAAGCAGCTCGGCTCGGGCGACGCGCGCGCGGCGACGGTGTGCAGATTGAACGGCGCGGCAACGAAGTAGCCGGCGCGAAACTCACGGCTTCGCCGCTTCATTACTCCCCGCTGGTCGCCATCCGGCCGCTCGTGCCTCGGACTCCGTGCAGAACCAGCGCTCGCCTTTCGATTCGCTGATCTGCGTCTTCTCGTAGGACTCGCTGCCGGGCAGGTGATAGATCCGGCCCTTCGAACTGATGTTTCCCTTGATCAGGCAGTCGCCGGAGGGTGCCTGCGCGGGGGCCGGCCTGCCGCTGGCCGCGGTCGCTGCTGCGCCACCCATTGCCTGCGATGCGCTCGACGGCATGGCTGCGATGCAGTTCGCGACGGTCTCGTGGCTGTAGTCGCTGTACGCAAGCGCTTCTCCCCGCTGCGCCGCCCGCCACTGCCATGGCGCGCGCCAGGTGTCGGGCGGCTGGCTCCAGATTCCGCGACGCGCTGCGCGCGCCTCGCCCTCCCAGGTGCAGTAGATTCCGTCCTCGAGGTAGTGGCGATAGGCCCAGGCGTCGCCCTGCTGCACCATCCATGCATTGATGCTCTCGTCGCCGAGAAAGACATCCGCGACGAGGCGGTCGTAGCTGTCCTGCGTCACGACCCTGAGCGACACCGGCTGCCCCTGGACTCGGCTTGCCAACGCAGACTTCGCCTGCGGCCCCCAGGGCTGGTCGTGTTCCGGGGTATCGATGGAATGCAGGCGCACGATGATGGGGCCCGAATCGAGCCGCACCGTCACCGTGTCACCGTCGTACACGTGGATGACGGTACCGACGAGCACCGCCTGCGATTCCCCGGCCTGCGGCCGATCCGACGCGGACGAAACCGGCCCCGTGCAGGCGAGGGCGAGAATCGCCAGATGTATCGCAGTCAGCCTCGACATGCCTGCCATGATCGCGCAAAAAGAAGGCGCCCTGCACGACGCGGGCGCCTTCGTTGTCAACGCACCGGGTCGATCAGTTCGTCGCCGCGGCAGCAGGCTCGGCCGGAGTCGCGGCTGCAGCGGCATCCGCTGCGACCGGCGCCGCCGGTGCGGGGCCGATATCGGAGATCACGCCCCATGCCATCTTCCACGAGCCGTCCGGTTGCACTTTGTAACCCACGACCCAGTTCCCATTCTCGGTGGCGGGTTGCTGCGTTGCCGGGTCGGTGTAGGTCATGACGTAGTTCGCCATTAACACGGCCATGTCGCCCGCGGCGGCCACGTCGACGACCTCGTTCGAAATGACGACCTGCAGGGCGGGATCGGCCAACTGCTGCTGAGTGAGCACGAGGTCCTCGTCGGGGCCCTTCACGTTCGGCATGCCGTGGAACATGCCGAGGTAGTCGGGAGCGTCGTGCTTCACGGCGCTCACCGCGTCGTGGGCATTGATCTCCCCGACGAGCTTCTGCATGTCTGCCTTGATCGTGTCGGCGATCGCCGCGGTGTCGACCGCGGGCGCCGCAGTCGGCTGCTTCTGGCACGCCGTGAGCGAGACTGCGAGCAACGCACCGATCGCAAGCATTGATGCCCTGGATCCGTTCATTTTCAGTCCCCCGTGTCTTCGACGGGTGCAGCTTCTTCTCTTTGGTGACGCCGGTCAATTTGAACGCGGCGTGCGCCGCGAGATCCCCGCCTCGGGCCGATCGGCACGTGGCTCGACCGTCACGCCAGCGCCACCGCCTGCAGGTTCAGGCCGCGGGGAAGAGTTCGCGTCGTCGTCGCGGCCGCTCGATGCGGGTCAGCCAGACTTCGTAGGGATCCCAGCCCTGGCTCGGGCGGTTCGATGGCGGGCTGGCCGCCGTGCCGCCGTTGCCAGCTGGGTGCGGTCTGGAGGAATCCTCCAGCATCGCCCGCTTCATCCACGAACCCGCCGCAGTACCGTCTGGTGTCGTGTTCATGCGCCCTCCGCGTTTCATGCCTGCGCATGCTGCGCGGCAATTGTTACGGGGGCGTGAAGAGCGGGCACCTTTGACTATGAGCCGCAGCCTGGCAAGCTCAGCTGCGGCTTGGGTTTCGGACGAAGACACGCTTCCAATCCAGCATTACACAGTGTCACCCAAATTACCGTACTTGCGCCGCGCGATTTCCCGATCGACATATGTCAGGCGAGGCGGACCACCACCATGGGAATCACTCTGGGGATATGTCAACTCCCAGAGGCGCCCGTCGGCCGGGTCTTCAAACAGCGTATCCCACCCGGAGGAATCCGTGCCAAGCCTTCGCAAGTGCTCGCGAACTAACAGATCAATTCGCCGCGCCGTCACGTCGCTGGCAACCGCGTTACCACTTACAAACCAGGTGCCGATGAGGTCGGTCTCGTCAGGTCGCAGCTTCATGGTCCTACCACGGTGATCTTAGAGCCCGACGGTATCGGACCGTTTGGAATTATGAACTCTCGCGCTCCACCACGGGTGAGTCCTCCCTGCACAAATCCAGGATTTGTTCTGAACACAGGCGATGCGATTCCGGTCGGCGGCGTCGGAAATCGCACTATCGTAAACGCATCCGAGGGCGGAATCGTTAACCGCTCAGCGAGTTGCGCCGCGTTCATTCCAGCAATGTCGTCTGCCGCGACTACGAATACATCCTCTGCGCCGGGGCGTCCGAGGGTCGTAATTGATCGATCGCCGGCGACTACACGCGCGAGTTCTGTGGGTACGGCATGAGGATCGGCCCTTGCCAGTTCTCCCGACGCCCTCCCCACCTTCTTCAGGCCCTTGGCCGCCCGCGCCACCGGCTTCAACAGCAAGCTCCCGGCCTGGCACTCCTTCGCGATGTCGCAGACCGTCATGCCGGCGTAGAGGACGGCGACGAAGTAGTCCCCCTGGCGGGCGGCGTCGTAGCTGCCCCGGGCGTCGTGGTAAGGCCCAAGGATCAGCACATCGACCGTGTTCGTCCCAAGATCGATGAACAGTTGCTCGAGGTTTTCGCGGGCACGCTGGTCGCCAGCGTCCGGCTCGTTGACCCACGTCGAACTCGGCACGGCACTGGCGCGGGCACCAGGCGCCCCCGCATAGAGAACCCATCCGCCGCAAGCCGGCGTCGACTGGCCCGGGCCACACATGCCCACGCCGGTCTGCGCCGACTGGCCGGGCAGCACGGTCGCGGGCGGCCGTGGCAGATCGTTACCAGCCAGGATGGACGAAAAGATCGCGCTGGCTGCAGCCTGGAAGATGATCGTCTCGATCACGCAACCATCGAGACAGAGCCCGCTGGGATCGGTCGAGACCAGTGGTCGATTCCCCACGTAGGCGTAGGGATTGATCGTCTGGCTGTCTCCGAGGTCAGCAACCACCGGATCCACCGACATGAACCGCCCTGCGAGCGGGTCGTAGACCCGTCCGCCCATGTGGATGAGCCCGAGATTGTCGAGGTGCTCGTGCCCCGTGTATCCGCGGCGGGACGTGTTGGCGATGCCTGCCCAGTCGGGCGTGGCGCTCGAACTCCAGTCGCCACCGCGCCGCGCACCGAAGGCGGTAAAGCCCTGGCGCGCGACCACGTTGCCGCTCGCGTCGAGTGTCGCGTCGCTGCTGCCGAGATGATCGGTGAGCAGGTATGCGGTCGAGGTCGTGGCATCCGAGTTGCGCGACACGACGATCGTCATGCCGGAGGGCGTCGGGACGTAATGTCGCCAGTACGTCTTGCCCGTCGAGGTCGTGTTTTCCTTCTCGAGCAGTCCGCCCGCGTAGAGCGTGGTCTCGGTGCCGTTGCTGTAGGAGGCGATCTGCCTCCAGCGCTGGTGATCCGGACCGTAGCTGAACTGGCTCTGGTAGGTGGTGCCACCGATCGACTGCGCAAGCAGCACCGGCAGGTTGAACGATGCCCAGGCCTGCGACGCGCCGTCGCGTGTGATCTGGTTGCCGTTGGCGTCGTAAGTGTAGGTGTGGCTGCCAGCCGTGGTGACTGCGTGCGGGTGTGCCGTGTCACCGTAGCTGTAACTGCCGACGTCGGAGCGGCCGGTGACGTTGCCGGACGCGTCGTAGGAAACCGCGAGATTGCCGACGCCGTTCAACGTCGAGGACTGGACGCGGTCGAGCGCGTCGACCGCGAACGACTCGGTGAGCGACTGGTTGAGGTCCTGGCGCTGAGTGAGGTTACCTCCCGCATCCCACTGGTAGGCAAGGTTCTGCCGATTGCTCGTCGCGGGCAGCAGCCCGGACTGGCGGCTCGTCAATTCGTTGGTCCACGCCTTGTAGCCGGACGCTACCGACAGCAGGTTCGCTCCGAGGGTCTCTGACGTCGCCGACGAGTAGTCGTTGGCCGCATTCAGCGACCAGAGCACCGTGCCGGGCGACTGTGTGACGTCGGTGATTCGGACCGGCGCACCGTAGCTGTACGCGTACTGGATCCGGAACCGTGCACCGCTCTTGCCCGCGGGCACGGGACTCGATGGATACGCGACCGTGTCGAGCGCTCCAATGGAGTTGTACGTGTAGTCGTACTGGTAGGCCTGGTCGGTGGAGATCGTGCGGCTCGCGACCCGCCCGACGCCGTCGTAGGCGAGGCTTTCGGTGTAACCGTAGCCGGTGGCCGACTGCAGTCGGCCGACGTTGTGAGCAGCCGCCGAACTGCCCCAGGTCCAGGCACTGGTCCCGTCCGGCTCGGTGCGCGACACGAGCCGTCCGAGCGCATCGTAGGTCGCGCTGAACGACTGGCCGCGCGCATCCATCCACGAGACGAGCTCGTTGAGTGAATTCCCCGCGAACGTCCACGTGCCGCGGTCGGCGTCGGCCCATTTCGTACGGAACCCGCGCAGGTTGTAAGTGCCGCTCGAGACGGCTCCAATCGCATCCTGGACGCGGTTGAGCTGGCCGAACGCGTCGTACTCGTATGCGGTGGTGCCGCCGGGCGCGGGATCGGTCACCCGTCGCAAGCGGCCCGCGACATCCACCACCCTGGTGCGCGTCCTGCCGAGCGTGTCGGTCACCCGCAGCGTGCGGCCGGAATAGCCCAACGTAGCGGTCCGGTCGACCGTCCCGTTCGGCTGGACGAGCTTCGCCGAGGTGGCGCGGTCGAGCAGGTCGTAGGTCCACGTCGCGTAGCCGTTGCCACCACCGGAAGTTGGCCGATAGCGCGTGATCAACCTGCCGAGGCTGTCGTAAAGGAAGGTCTCGGTCGTCCATGCCCCGAGCACCCGCATGTACTGGCTCGAGCGCAGCCGCTCGTACCCGTCGTAGAGCAGTTCGCGCTGGTCGTAGATATCGGCCGCCGCACCTTTCGACGTCTCGTAGACATGAAAGCGAAGGTCGTTCGCGCCCCAGCACGGACCCGTCGTGCAGGACTCGAAGGACCACGAGGTGGTCGTCTGATCGGGGCGCGTCTCCTGGACGCGTCGGCCGAAATCGTCGTAGGTCCAGCTCGTGGTGAGGTTGTTCGAGTCGATGACGGTGACCGGCACGCCGAAGTCGTACTGATAGCCGATACTCGTGACCTCGCCGAGCGGGTTGGTCATCGACTCGGGCAACTGGCAGCGTGATCCGTAGCCGAAGCTCGTGGTGCGCGCCTGCATGGGCGAACCGGCCGGCGTCGAGCCCACCACCTGCAGCGAACTCACGTTGCCGCAGGCGTCGAACGCCAGCGTGGTCGTCACCTTCAGGGTGGGCGAGCCCGGCTCGAGCACCTGCTGCGTAATCCGGCACGGGCCCGTGTCCACCGAGTACGCGGTCGTGCGCGTCTGCGCGGCCTGCCCCGGTGCTGACTGCGTGACGGCCGTCGAAGTCGGGAGCCCCAGGCAATTGCTGGTCGTGTCGTTCGCGAAGCTGCTGGTCGTCGTGGTCTGCCAGCTCGAATTCAGGAACGGCGAGCCAGGATCCTTGTCCGTGACGGTGCGCCGCACCTCGGTGCGATTGCCCTGGCCGTCACCGTAGGCGTAGGTCTCGGTCACCTGCGTAACGAGCGTCCCGGCAAGCGCGCCGCCGACTTCGTAGCGCGAGTCGGTGGCGCTCGCGAGGTACGGGAACACGCGCTGCTCCGCACCCGCAGGGCCCAGCACCTGCTGGCCGACGGTCGCCTTCCATTCGCTCACCTTCGACGAGAGGTTCGATTGCCAGACGACGCGCTGCGTGTGCAGGCCCGTGTACGGGAATGCGCGCTGCAGGTAATCGAATGTGTAGGTGCCGCTGCGCGTGTCGTAGACGCGCTGCGAGTGGAAACCCTCGAAGCCGCGTCCCTGCAGGTGCACGCGAGCGCCGTAGTACTGGAACAGCTTCCTGTATGTGCCGCCCGTACCGTCCGATGCCGTGAACTGGCTGACGACGTAGAGGGGGCCGCCGAAGTCCACCTCGGGGAACACCGCGTCCGAGTGCCTGGTATGGTTGCCCGCAGTAATCGAGACGTAGCTCGGGCCCTGCGACATGCCGAAGCCGTCGGTGAACGAAGTGGCCAGGTCCGCCGGGGCGCCGGGCGACCTGCGCAGGTGATAGCGGATGTCGCCGTTGTGGTTGTCGTCCCGGAACCCAAGGTCCGCCCGTCCGTCCCCATCGGCATCCAGGACGAACCACGCGGTCGACTTTGGCGCGGTGATGCCAGTCGCGACCGGGGACGCAGCCCCCGTGCCCGTGGAACGCACGACATACCAGCTGTTTCCCGAGCCTCCCCAGGAGCTGAGATAGATGAGATCCGTGCGGCCATCGTCATCCCAGTCGGCCGGTATCAGCGCGGCGTTGCCATTGGAGTCGTAGACCAGCCCGGCCGCGCCGGTCGCGATGCCGGTAAAATCGCCGGCGCAGTTCGAGATGAAGACGCTCGCGCCCTGCAGGATGTCCGAGCAGCCATCGGCGTTCCAGTCGCCGAATGTCAACGGTGCGTCCATCCAGAAGTCCCGCTCGACTCCGACCGTGAACGGGACGCCAAAGCCGTTCGAGAGCAGCGGCGTCAGCCATGCGCCACCCCGCTTCGTGGTGACGAAGCTGTGCATCGCGAAGTCCGCGCGCCCGTCTCCGTTGAAGTCGGCAACCTTCAATGAGTCCCAGATCCGGCTCTGCCGGGTCGATGGGACCGTCCAGGCCGTGTCGCCGGTGGGCGCGAAGGAGACGAGCCCCGGCCCGGGGGCCGGAAGCGTGGTGTTTCTCCGCACGCGGATCGACACAGCCGGGCTCGTGGCCATCGAGATGAGGTCATCGAGACCATCGCCGTCGATGTCTGCGGCCGCGAACTCGCCGCCCGTCAGCAGACCTGTGTTCGCCTGCTGGAAGATCGAACCGTTGTAGTCGAGCAGCGTCCAGTAGCTGCCCTGCGGAATGAGGAACTGCGAGCGGCCGTTGCCGAGGAACCTGCCGGGAATGAGCTTCAGGCCGGCGTCGGCACTCACACCGGTGCTGACGGGCGTGCCGTACCCGCCTTGCCGGGCAAACGCCACCCACCAGCTCATGAGGCCGTTGCCGAGGCCCACCGGGTAGAGGAGGTCCGTCAATCCGTCGCCGTTGAGATCCACCGGCAGGATTCCGGCCTTGTACGAAGCCTTAAGAGCCGTGTCGACGTACGAGGCGTTCCAGCCTGCGGCGCCCTGCTGGTAGCCGATGGTCGTAGGTGCAAGGCAGGCGACCGCCGAGCATTCCTGCACGCTGCGCAACTGGAGACGCCCGCTAGAGTTGCCCTGCGCATAGGTCAGGCCGTACGACTTGATCGTGGTACCGGTCGAGTAGCTGCTGATCGAGATCGAATCGAGCTGGTTCAGTTCCTGGACTCGATTTCCGGCGAGGTAGCCCGAAACCACGTCGGTCGCTGGCCGTGCGGAGTAGCTGAAGGAGACGCGATAGAACGGGCCTTGCCCGCTCGCAGTGGACGGGTAGCTGATCGATGCCACTCGATACGTGCCGTTGGTGTATGAGCCGTTCCGCGCCTCGTTCGTGTAGGCGATGTCGATGCTGTTGCCGCTCGTCGTCGCGGCCCGGTCCCGCACGCGCGTAAGCGCCCAGGTGCGAATGGTCCCGGTCGCGCCGGCATACACCTGCGAGTCGGCGGTCGTGCCGTACTCGTAGACGAGGCCGTTCTTGCTCGTGACGGTGAAGGAGGCCGGTCCGTTGCCCGCGGACCCGTTCGCGACGATCCTCGAGAACGATTCGATCTCCGTCGCGTACACCGAGCCCGGCATGCCATAGGACCCGCTCACGAGCTTCAGCTGCCGGCCATCCAGGCAGTAGCGATCGGTGGGAGTGTTCGAGACCGCGGCCGGTGTGCCGTCCTGCGCCATGGTTCGATTGCAGCGGCTGATCGCCGAGAGGCCGGACAGCGACCATCCCTGCCCCATCACACCGTTGCCGCCGCGGCTGTTGTAGACGAGCGCGAGATCGAGGTCGACGCTGCCCACGCCGGGCGGCGTCCAGATCGGGATGCGGTAGGTTGCCGCGCCCGAGCTCGAGACACCGAAGGACCCGGGCGTGCGACCCGCGGCGGTGGTGGCCGCGACCGCCGCCGTAGTCGCAGCATCCTGCGCGACGCCGGCGTCGGGCGCCGACAGCTCCGGGACGGCGGTCGATTCTACGATCGCGACGGCGTCACCCGCTGGCGTCGACTCGCCGGCCCAACCGAGACCGCTCAGGAACGTGAGCGTGAGCGCCGCACCGGCGGCCGCCATGTTGCCCGCCACACCGAGGCCGTCACCGCACGGCCTGCTGGAGCAGCGAAATCCCATCGCATGACTGCGAGACCACTGGACGATGCGCATCGGACCTCCTTGTCGGCGCGGAACGCCGCGGCTGCAGCGACTCCGGCGAAGACGGCGACTTCCTGTCGCCTGGTGCGCTACCGACGTTCGGTCAGAGTCTCTTCCCGGGAGCGCAGTCGAAGGCTACGGACACGGGCGCGAATGATCACCGCATATTCTTGGCCGGTTCATGCATTTTCCGGATGATGACCGACCCGCGGCTGGGCAACGCGACAACGGTGGCGCGGAACACGCATTTGCGAGGCCTTGGCGCGACGCTTATCCTCGCTCGATGAAACTTCACGGTGCGGTCAGCTGGAAAAGTCTGGCGGCGGAATTCTTCGTCGTCGTGGTGGGCATCCTGGTGGCCCTCGCGGTCGACGGCTGGCGACAGGACCGGGAAGAACTCAGGATCGCCAACGAGCACCTGTCCGACCTGGCCGCCGAGGTGCATCAGAACCTCTGGACCATCGATCGGGTTCTCGACCGGATGCTCACGCGCAAACGGGCAGCTCTCGAGACCGTACTCGCTTTCCTGGACCATCCCGACGCGCCGGTCCCGGACGTCGAGCAACTACTGATGGCCTTCGCGCAGAGCGCCGCTTCCGCCGCGCCCTGGCTCAGTGATGCGCAGTTCCAGTCGTTACGGGACACTGGAGACCTGAGGCTTCTTCGCGACCCCGGACTCGCGAGTGATATTTCCAGCGCTTACGCCGCGCCCCAGGTCCTGTTGTCCCAGGTCGCGCGCATGCAGGGAGACTATCCCGCCGTAGTCAACGGGCTCATCCCGGCAAACATGCAGCCTGAAGTCAGTTCGATGAGGGGCTACCTGCGCAGGTCGATCGCGCCACCGATCAAGGACCCGACCGATGCGAATGCCGCCCTCGCCGGGATACGCGCGCGGCGCAGCGAGCTGCTGCCGCTCGCGCGGGCCGAAGCCGCGGTCGCCACCGCGCAGTGGTACGCGATCAAGCGCCTGAAGGACAACTTCGAAGAATTGCTGAAGTCCCTCGCGCCGTGGGACCACGCGCCTGCTGCGCCTTCTCCTCCCCAGCACTAGACTGCAGCATCCGGACAATACTGGAGCGGGAGATCACGATGAATACACGTTTCTACCTTGCGATGCTGATTCTGGTTGCCGCGCTGTCGGCCCCCAACTCGAGCATGGCGCGCAACACAAAGGTCATGTGGCCGATCGCGGACGCCATGGCCGCACCTGACGCCCGGAGCCGGCTGGCCGGGGTCCAGTTCTTCTTCGGCAACAGTGCCCATCCGGCCGTGGCCACGTCCTTCGGTGTCTACACCAGCAACAAGAAGACGAACGGCACCAACAAGACCGACAAGGAAGCCTGTGAATGGGCCTTTCTGTCGGCCATGCTCTCGTTCCAGCAGCGCGCGGCCGAGCTGGGTGGAAACGCCGTCATCAACATCCGCAGCTACTACGACAAGCACGAGGTTTCGAGCGAGACGGAATACGAATGCGGCAGCGGAGCCCTGATGTCCGGTGTGACGTTCCAGGGCGAGGTCGTAAAGCTGGAATAGCCGGCATGAAGCGTCCATGCTTCACGGAGCCTGTTCAACGCGCTTTCCCATCGTGACTGACGACGCACAGACCAGACATGCTGCAACGCTCCGCGTGCCAGCGCAGCATCCTGCGCTGGCGGGCCACTTTCCCGGCAATCCCATCGTTCCTGGCGTCATGATCCTGGATGCGGTCATCTCGGCCGCGCAGGCCTGGCTGGGCGCCGGCTTCCATGTCGAGCGCCTGGCATACGCGAAGTTCCTCGCGCCGCTGAGGCCGGAGGAAACTGCCGAGATCGACCTCGTGCTGCGGGCACCGCGGCTCGAGTTCGCCGTTCATCGCGGTGGCGCGGCGCTTGCGAAGGGCGCGTTTGATTGCGCCACGGAGCCGGCCACGTGACGGACGCGTGGCTCGAACGCCCCGAGGGCGGCAGCGGCTTCGCCATGCGCCTGCTGGTGCGCGTGGCACTCGGTCTTGGACGCACCGTCGCGCGGGCCGTACTGGTTCCGATCACTGCGTATTTCATGATCCGGCGCGGCCCCGAGCGCCGTGCCTCGCGCGCCTACCTGGCGCGCGTGCTGGGTCGTGCCCCGACGTGGTTCGAGGTTGCGCGCCATTTTCACACCTTCGCCGGGGTCACCCTCGATCGCGTCTATTTCCTCGGTGAGGACATGTCGCGCTTCGACGTTCGCGTCATCGGCATGGAGGAACTCCACCACGCGATGGCCCTCGGACGGGGCGTGCTGCTGATCGGCGCCCACGTCGGGAGTTTCGACGCGTTGCGGGCCGCGAGCACCCTGCGCCCGGACGTGACCGTGCGCGTGGTCCTGGATGCCGAGCACAGCCCCGCCCTCTCGGCCATCCTCAAGCAGCTGAACCCGGCCATCGCAGCCGGCATCATCAATCCCCGCAAGGACGGCACCGCGGTCGCCCTGGAGATCGGCGCCGCCCTGAACCAGGGTGCACTGGTGACGATGCTGGGGGATCGCGGGCGCCCGGAAAACGCGACGGCCAGCGTGCGCTTCCTCGGCCAGCCGGCGCAATTCCCGACCGCGCCCTGGCAGATCGCCGCTGCGCTGCACGTGCCCATCGTTCTGTGCGCGGGCCTTTACCGTGGCGGCAAGCGGTACGATCTTCATTTCGAGCTACTCACGGAGCAACTGCAGATCGACCGCAGGCAGCGTCAGCAACAGCTGCGCGAGGTGGTGCAGGACTTCGCCGACCGGCTGGCGGCCCTGCTGCGCATCGCGCCTTACAACTGGTTCAACTTCTATGACTTCTGGAACGACCGTCCGTCTGGCAATGATCGCGCTCACGCTGGCGGCGACGCCGCTGCGCGCGGCTGATCCCGACCTCGATACGCTGCTTGCACGACTGGCGCGTCCAGCGCCGGATTCGACGAGCTTCGTCGAGGTCCGCTACTCGAGCCTGCTCGACAAGCCGATCCTGGTCTCCGGCCACCTCGAGCACCAGGCGGACGGTGCCCTGGTGCGTCGCGTGGAATCACCGTACCAGGAGGTGACCGTGCTGCAGGGTGAGAACGTATCCGTGGAGCGCGCAGGCAGCAAGCCACGGCAATTTTCGCTCGATCGAGCCCCCGAACTTCGCGGCATGCTGGCCAGCTTCGGCGCGCTGCTCCAGGGCGACCGCCCGATGCTCGAGCAGTACTTCGTCGTCGCCGTCTCGGGGTCCGACGCCCGGTGGGACATCACGCTGACGCCGCGCAACGAGAAGCTGAAGCGGCGCTTGTCCAACATCGTCGTGAACGGTGCGGAGGATCGTCCGCGGTGCTTCACCCTGCACGAACCGGACGGCGACGAGAGCCTGATGGCACTCGGGGTGGCAGGGCCCGGCGACCTCCCCGCACCGCCGGAGCGCCAGGCCCTCGAAGCCTGGTGCACCGGGAGCACGGGACACTGACTCGATGACGCCTGCCCGCAAAGGACTGCTGCTCGTCGCCTGGATCGCGACCGTTGCGATGCTTGGATGGATCGTTAACCGCAACCTCGTCATCGGCAGCGACCTGCGGCTGTTCATGCCTTCCCCGCGGACGCAGCAGGAGCGCCTCATCCTGGAGGAGATCGGGGAAGGCCCCGCCTCGCGCATGTTGCTGCTGGCGATTTCAGGCCCGGATCCGCAGGCGGCCGCCGACACGTCACGGGCACTCGCCGCGGCGCTGCGCAGCAGCGGCGAATTCCGGCTGGTCGCAAACGGGGACTCGAACCTGGACGCGATTCCCGAGTCGCTGCTTGCCTACCGTTACCTGCTGTCGCCGACGCTGGATCACTCGACGCTGGATGCCGCCTACCTGCACGCGCAACTCGAGGAGCGCCTGCGCGATCTCTCATCACCGGCCGCCGGGTTCCTGGAGCCCTGGCTGCCACGGGACCCGACGCTCGAACTGCTGAAACTCGCGGACTCGTGGCTGCCGGCGCGACAACCACAGCTCAGGTACGACGTCTGGTTCGACCCCGCCGGCACGGAGGCGCTGCTCGTCGCCGAGACACGCGCGCCGGGCTTCGACCCGCGGGGGCAGCGAAGGGCGGCCGATGCCCTGCAGCGGGCCTTCGAAGGCTCGCGTACCGCGCCCAACCTGCGGCTCGAGGCGAGTGGGCCGGGGGCGTTCTCCGTGCTGATCCAGGAACGCATGCAGGACGAGACGCAGTTGATCGGCACCGTGGATGCCATCGGAATAGTGCTCCTGCTGCTCGTGGCCTACCGCAGCGTTCCCGTGCTCGTACTCGGGCTGCTGCCGCTCGTGAGCGCCGGAGTGGCGGGTCTGGCCGCGGTCGGGACGATCTTCGGCCAGGTGCACGGGATTACCCTTGCCTTCGGTTTCACGTTGATCGGCGTGGCCCAGGACTATCCGATACACCTCTTCAGCCACCAGCATCGCGGACTCGATGCCCGGATAAGCGTGCGCGCCTTGTGGCCGACGCTCGCGACCGGAGTCGCGAGCACGTGCGTCGCTTATCTCGCGTTCCTGTTTTCCGGCGTTGGCGGCCTCGCCCAGCTCTCGGTATTCACCGTCACGGGCCTCGCCGTGGCGGGCCTGACCACGCGGTTCCTCCTGCCTCAACTCGTACCCGACAGCCGCCGCGACGCCGCCGACTCCGCGCTGCTCGGCCGGCTCTGGCACGCGATCGCGGGACTGCCGCGACCACTGTGGCTGGGTGTCGCGATCGCGGGCGGCTGCATGGTCTACCTCGCGCTCTCGCCGCGACCGCTGTGGGAGAACAACCTCGGCGCACTGACTCCGGTCCCGCGAGTCCTGCTCGAACGCGATTCGGCACTGCGCAAGGAACTGGGCGCGCCCGACATACGACACCTGCTGGTCATCGAAGGCGCTGACGCACAATCCGTGCTGGAGAAGGCCGAGGCGCTCGAGCCTGAACTGCAATCGATGGTGACGCGCGGTCAACTGGGCGGTTTCGACGATCCGGCGCGTTATCTGCCGCCGAAGTCGACCCAGGAACGGCGCCGGGCCGCGCTGCCGGAGCCCGGCGAGCTCGAGTCCGCACTCGCCGAGGCACTGCGCACGACCCCATTCAAGGCCGGAATTTTCGCGCCTTTCCTTGCAGACGTCGAACGCGCCCGGCACCTTGCCGCGCTCGGCCCTTCGGACCTCGCCGGGACGCCGCTCGAGACGCGCGTCGGATCGCTGCTGCTCGAGCGTGATGGCCACTGGACCGGCCTCGTCACCCTCGCGGGGTTGAGCGACCCCGCTGCGCTCGCGCAGGTCGTGTCAGGCACCCCCGGGGTCACGCTGCTCGATCTCAAGCAGGCCTCCGAGGACCTGGTCGCACACCAGCGCGAACGCATTCTCTGGTGCCTGGCCATATCGGCCGTCCTGCTGGTCATCGTGGTATTCGTCGCGCTCCGCGACGCGTCGCGCGTCGGTCGCGTGCTGGCGCCGATGATCCTGACGAACCTGGTCATCGTGGCGCTGTTTCACGCGGCCGGCGTATCGCTCAGCCTCTTCCACCTGATCGCACTGGTGCTGGCCGCCGGGCTCGGACTCGATTACGCGCTCTTCTTCGAGCACGCGGCGGACGACCCGGCTGAACAGCGACGCACGCTGCACGCCGTCATCGTCTGCTCGCTCTCGACCTTCCTGGTCTTCGCGCTGCTCGGGCTCTCGACCATGCCGGTGCTGCGCGCCATCGGCATCACCGTTGCCGCAGGCGTGGTCGGCAACTTCGTGCTGGCCCTGCTGCTGACGCGCCCCCGGGCCGCGAAGATCAATGGCCGTTGACGCACGCATTGCCCGGCTCATCCCGCATGCGGGCGCCATGTGCCTGCTGGAGCGCATCGAGCACTGGGACGAGTCCAGCGTCACGCTGGCCACCAGCACGCATCGCGATCCGGCGAATCCGCTCGCGGACCGCTCGGGCCTGCGCTCGATTCACCTGTGCGAATACGGAGCGCAGGCGATGGCGGTGCACGGCGGGCTCGTGGCCCAGGCAGGCGGCCGAAGAGCATCACCCGGCCTGCTGGTGTCCTTGAGGGATGTCGAGCTCCACCGCGACTTCGTGCATGACCTCGATGGCGAACTGCACGTGGAGGCACGTCGCATCCAGGCCAGCGAGTCTGCCTGGCAATATTCCTTCCGCGTGGTCCACGCGGGGACGCTGCTCGCTCAGGGCCGGGCCGTGGTCTCGGCGGCGTCCGGCGACTGACCGCCGCCCCTGCCGGCAAACAGGGTGAGCAGCGGGCCGGTCATGAACGTGGTCAGGATCGCCATGACCATCAGCA
The DNA here is from genome assembly GCA_963726665.1 of uncultured Gammaproteobacteria bacterium. Taxonomy (GTDB): domain Bacteria; phylum Pseudomonadota; class Gammaproteobacteria; order Steroidobacterales; family Steroidobacteraceae; genus RPQJ01. The sequence continues at coordinate 52,750 of CAVSDW010000009.1, forward strand.
TCGTGAACAGGTCCTGGCCGATCACGCCGGCATCGAGACCGACCTTCATGACGATCAGTTCCATCAGCGCGCGCGCGTTCATGAGCGACCCGACCGCGAAGGCGGTGCGCCACGGGTAGCCCGCGATCCGGGCGCCCGCCGCACCGCCCAGCAGCTTCCCCGCCACTGCCGCTACGAGCACGATGATCAATGCCGTGAGCCCGGTGCCGACGAACGCGGACGGTGTCGTGTTGAGCCCGGCCAATGCGAAGAACACCGGCATCAGCACGATGATCGCGATGTACTCGACGCGCTCGATCAGGGCCTCGAGCAGCCTGTCGTCGCGTGGCAATGCGGCGCCGAACAGGAAGGCACCGAACACCGGATGCACGCCGAGCGACTTCGTGGCATAGGCGCAGGCGAAAGTGCCGATCAGCAGCACTGCGAGCATGGGGCCCTCCGGGCGCCCGTCGCGTGCGAAGCGGGCCACCATGCGGGCCAGCAATGGCCGACCGACGACGAGCAGGGCCGTCGCCAGCGCGAGCAACCCGAGGAGCATCTCCCGGAAGCGACCCCAGTCGCCACGCGAGTCCTCGAGCACCACCACGATCGCCAGCATGATCCAGGCGAGCACGTCGGCCAGCGCTGCGGACGTCAGCGAAAGGCGCCCGATCAACGAGTGAGTCATGCCCCGCTCCTTGAGGATGCGGGCCATGATCGGGAATGCGGTAATCGACATGGCCGAGGCCATGAAGAGCGCGAAGGACAGGAACCCGACTCCGACGGGAGCGAACTCGCCGTAAAGCAGCGAGGCCGCACACCAGGCCGAACGCCATCGGCACCAGCACCGACATCGCACTGATCCACCCTGCGGCAACCAGTTGCGGGCGCGCGCCGTGCGGGAACCGCAGCTCGGCTCCGACGATGAACATGAAAAGCACGAGGCCGACCTGCGAGAGGCCATCGAGCGCCGGCAGGCTCGCCGGCGCGAAGACTTCTGCGTGCCACACGGGGAACAGCGCCCCGAGCACGATGGGGCCCAGCACGATGCCGGCCGTCATCTCGCCGATCACGGGCGGTTGCCCGAGGCGCCTGAGCACGAGACTCAGCAGCCGGGCGGTTCCCAGGATCAGCACCAGTTGCAGCAGTAATGGCGAGTGAGGCATCGGCGCGGGCGATCAGGCGGCCGCTTCGCAGAGCATGCCGGTCGGAGCCGCCGGGGACGACCCGCCAAGCAACGCGACGACCGCGCGCGCATCGAGTCCCGGGCACTCGGCCGTGGCGGTGGCCACGATCTCGGCCGCAAGCTGCCGCATCTGCCGGGTCGTCGAACGGATACGCTCCCTGAACCCGTCGTCGTCGAGCGAGTCGCACAAACCCCGGTTCAGCTCGACGAACCACGCGAGGCGGGACTGGTCGAGGAGTACCGGCCGGTTGTGCCGGGTGGTCTGCGCCGACCACTCCCGCATGAACGCCTGCATTGCGAGATTCAGTTCCCTGCTTCCCTGCAGCTCGCCGCGCAGGCTGGTGAGCATCGAGAGGTCGGTCAGCCGGCGCTGGAAAAAGAGCTGGCAGAGCACGCCCCAGTAGAAGGTGTAGTCCCAGATCACCTTGACCGGCAGCACTGCCGGGTCGCCGAGAATGCGGTACTGATCCAGGTACAGCGACATGGTGCTGTCGTAGAAAGACATGAAGAACTGCTCGTAGATGCGCGCATACGAGCCGACCGGCTGGCCAGCGCGATCCAGCGCGATGAGCTCCGTGACATAGGTGTTCGCGATCGCGATGAAGTCGCCGCCGGGGGAATAGAACGGATCGAGGAACACGCCGGCCTCCCCGGTCAACGCCCATCGCGCCCCGGAAAACACTTTCTTGCAGCCGTAGGAGAAATGCTTCAGGAACATGAAGTCCTGCAGCAGCTCACGCTTTGGCTCGATGTCGTCCGCAAGCCTTGGCTGGAACTCGCGCAACCACTCCATCGCCCGGCCAAAGCTGCTGATGCGTTCGAGCGGGTGCATCCGCTCGTCGGCCACGATGCCGACCGAGTGCGAACCCGACGCCAATGGAATGAGCCAGACCCAGTAGCCCTCGCCGACAAGGTGGTTGGTCGACAGCCACCGGTGCGGGGGATCGCAGCGCTCGCGCCAGGGAACGTCGTCCGACCATTCGTTGACGTCGATGCGGCTGCCGATTCGAAACCAGGCGCTGTTCACGTCGTGATCGTTCTCGAGCGCCAGTCCGAGCTTGCGTTTCAGGATGCCGGCACGACCGGACGCGTCCACCACCCAGCGTGCCGTGAGCTCGAGTGGGGCTCCCTCCCGCACGCAGCGGATGACGTGTGGACCTTCGTCCCCGGACAGATCGACGTCGCGCACGCTGACGCCGTCGACGAACTCGACACCCGCCTCGCGCGCCTTCTCCCCGAGAAAGTTCTCGAATATGCCTCGATCGATCTGGTAGGTGGGCGTGGCAAGGTACCGGCTGACTCCGATTTCCGTCACGGCGTCGATGTCGCGGCGACCCTCCGAGAAGAAGAACCGGAATCCGAATTTCTTCAACTGCCGGCTGGTCAGGTGATCCTTGAGGCCGAGCACCGTATCGAAATAGTGCGCCGCAATTTCGACCGAGGACTCACCGACCTTGTGCGCCGCCTCGGGCACCGGATGCCGGCGTCGTTCGAGCACGACGATGCCGAGGTCCGGGAAACGCTGCCGGAGCTGCAGCGAGAGACTGAGTCCCGCCAGTCCTCCGCCGAGAATTGCCACGTCGGTCTGCATCAGCCAGGTCCCGTCCTTGCCGATTCCGAACTAGTCCTTGTCATATCCCGTCGGGCCGCCGACCGCTTCCTTGTAGTTCGACTGCAGGTACTTGTTCACCAGCACCACGATCCTGTGCATCATGTCCTTGTCCTGCGCGCCGAACGTCCAGGTGCCGCTCATTGCGGAGGCGCGCTGGTAGAACATCGGCTCGCCCAGCACCGTCCCGCTCGGCTGCTCCACGATCTTCATTTTCAGCACGACGTACGAATCGCCGGCGAACGCGCCAGCCCAGATCCGGGCGCCCGTGCTCACGACCTTGAGCTTGTCGATGCGCGGCTCGATGACCAGTGACTGGCCGCGCGTGCTGCCCGCGGCATCCGTGTTCCATTGGGCGATGATCGGGCCCGTCTCTGCCGTCATGTAGTCCTGGATCTTGGTCTTTGCCTTCTCCTTGCCCTCGTCACCCGCGTACGGCGGGCCCATGGCAATGGGCAGCAACTCGTACTTGTCGTAGCCAGCTAACGCGCTCGTCGGCGGAGGATTCTCCGGCGGCTCGGCAAGGGCCGTCGCCGCGATCCCGAGCACCAGCATCGCACACATCCAGTTTCTCATGGTCATCTCCCATCGTCCCGTGTCGGGAACTCGAAATGTATTTCCAGCGACAGGGATTGGTTCAATCCCAGCCGCACCGTACGGTCCTCCTCGATGGCCATCGCCTCGAAGAAAGGCAGGCAGGCTGCCATTGCATTGCCCGCCACCAGATCTGAATTGCGCGGCAAGGGTGCCGTGAGTTCCGTCCCGCGTGCAGTCGACCAGCCGATGCGCGCCAGCGAGCGGGCACCGGCGGTCGGCGTCACGATCACGGCCGCACCGACGATGCCCCGGCTCGGCGCCATTGTCGCCAGCGGACCGCGGCTCTCGATGTCGTACGCCACCAGCAGGGTGGCTCGTCCGTTCGACTCCGCCTGTACCAGCGCCTCCAGCAGCCCCTCTCCGAACGTGTACCTGTGCGCACTGAGCGCGGTGTACGGCCTCATGCATCCGGTGCCGATCGTCCAGTAGCCGGCCGCGGCGTTGTGGACGGAGTTGTGAAAACGTGTCGGCGAAATCAGCGTCGGCGTGCGCGCCAACGTCTCGCTCATGTAGTCGCTGATGGCGAGATCACCCTCGGTGCACGCGAAGACGCTCGCCAGTTCCCTGGGATCGACACCTGCGTTCGCGCACGCGCCGGCTGCGACCTCGAGCGCGATCGCAACGGTGTCGGGCGCCCGCCGGCGCTCCGTCGGGGCAAGCATGACCGGCGCAGGACGTGTCGCGGGCTGCACCTGGGCCTCGCTCTCGCCGCGCAGCACGGGCCGAGCGATGCTCCAGCCTGGAATCCGCGGCGCCCAGAGGGCGACACCTTCCACGAACGCCGTGTACGGAGGTGCCTTGGACTCAGGCATGGGCGTCCCTGCCGAACAGCAGCGCACAGTTGCTGCCGCCGAAGCCGAACGAGTTGCTGAGTGCGACCCGCACGTCCGCGGGCTCGTTCGAGCGCCGGACCTGCGGGCCGCAGGCCGGATCCAGTTCCCGTGCATTGAGCGTGCCGGGTACGAAACCGCCTTCCATCGCAAGGAAGGTGATGACGGCCTCGACGATGCCGGCCGCCCCCAGCGTGTGACCCGTCCAGCCCTTGGTGGAACTGGCGCGCGTTGCCGCCGGGAAGAGCTCCGCGACCACGCGCGCTTCGACTTCGTCGTTTCTCTGGCTGGCCGTGCCGTGCAGGTTGATGTAGTCGACCACGTCGGGCGTCGAGCCCGCACTTTCGAACGCCGCCTCGATCGCGAGTCGCGCCCCGAGGCCCAGCGGGTGGGGCGACGACATGTGATGGGCATCGCTGGACTCTCCGTAACCCAGCAGCCACGGCCCTCGCTCGCCGTCGCGCTCCAGCAGTGCAAAGCTGCCCGCCTCGCCAATGCTGATGCCCCGCCGGGACACATCGAAGGGGCGGCAGGGCTCCGGCGAGACGAGTTCCAGCGAATTGAACCCGAACAGCACGCTCCCGCACAGCGAGTCCACGCCGCCCACGATCGCGGCGTCGGCAATGCCCAGCCGCATCAGTCGTTCCGCCTGCGCGAACGCCTTGGCGCTCGACGAACAGGCCGTCCCGACCGTGACCACCACGCCCTCGAGCTCGAGCGCCGCACGGACGAAGTCGCCCGTCGAGTGGGGCGTGTGCGCCATCGGGCGTCGAAGGTCCTCCGGGTACTGGCCATCCGGCAGCAACCTCCGGTACGCCTCCTCGGTCGCCCCGATGCTGGAGGTCGAGGTGCCGAGGACCAGCGCCACCCTGTCCGCACCGTAGCGATCGCGCGCAGCCATGGCACGCTCCATGAAGCCATCCGAGGTGAGTCCCATCCAGGCCAGTCGACTGTTCCGGCAGTCCCACTCGAGCAGGTGGCCCGGCAGCCGCACATCCTCGACGCCGGCAACCCGGCCGATCCAGGTGGGGAGCGGTGATTCGCCGAAGTCATTCGGCCGCAGGCCGCTCGCCGCATTGCGCAGGGCGGCGGAAAGCGCTGGCAGTCCGATGCCCGCGGCGCAGGCGATTGAATGACTCGTGACCCGTAGCGGCTTCATCGTGACCCTGGTTGAGCGCACAGGCCATTCCCCGTGCAGGAAGCGCGCCTGCGGGGCAATGCTCCGTCAGCCGGTAGCGGAACTCGTGGCGTCCGGCGTGGCAGCCAGCAACTGGATGTTGATGTCGTGCACAACGTTGTTCACCCACTTGAGATAGTTGCCGTGGATGTGGCGCACACCGTGGTCGACTTCATAGTCGAGGTTTTCGCTCGACACATAGTGGATCTCGATCTGCTGGGCATCGAACTTGAGGCTGATGGTCGCCACGTGCGTACGAAGATGCAGCGTGGCTTCCATGTAGCCCGGGTCGGTACGCGTAATGACCCAGCCACGCTGAGCGACGCCGAGCTTGATCGCCTTCGCGACGGCCGCTTCGGACAACCCGGGAGGGACGGCGATCGGGCCTGGGTCAACCAGCACCGCGGAAGCCGTCAGCATCAGAACCAGTAGCGGGGCCAGGAGAAGCGAAAGCAGTCTGCTGTTTTTCACGAGAGGTCCCTCTCGACTGATGATGAAACCCGGGCGACCCGCTCGAAGCGCCGATGATCGTCGACGCTAGGTCGCGCGCCGCTCCTGTACGTAGGCTGAGAGCGCGCGAAGCGAGGCGAAGATCCGCTTGTTGTCCTCGTCCTCGGCCTTGAGCTGCACGCCGTAGCGCTTGGAAATCTCCAGCGCGAGTTCGAGCGCGTCGATGGAATCGAGACCCAACCCGGCCCCGAACAACGGGGCGTCGGGGTCGATCGTGCCGGGGTCCACGCCCTCGAGGTTCAACGCAGAAACGATCAGTCCGGCAAGCTCTTTCTCTTCGGGCGTTTGCAGCTGAGCCATGTTTTGCCGTCGCTCGCGCGAAATCGGGTTATCGGTGAAAGTGTATCATGCGACTTGCGGCGAGCCATGGAGCGCGAAGGTGTCGATCAGCGAACAGGATCCCGGCGCCACCCCCCCGTCGGCATGCGACGTGCTCGTCGTGGGCGGCGGTCCCGCGGGCTGCACGGCGGCGACTTTTCTCGCCCGCAAGGGATGGTCGGTCACGCTCCTGGAAAAGGACCGGCATCCCCGCTTCCACATCGGGGAATCGCTGCTGCCGATGAACCTGCCGATCCTGGAGCGGCTCGGCGTCCTCGACGACATTGCCGACATCGGCGTGCTCAAGTACGGCGCGGACTTTCCGACCCCCGGAGCTGAGGGATACTACGTATTCAGCTTCGAGCGCGCCCTGGACCCGACCTGGGCTCACGCCTTCCAGGTCCGCCGGGACGAATTCGATTCGGCGCTTTTCAGGAACGCCACGGCCAACGGGGTCCATGCGTTCCAGGGCCAGAAGGTGACCTCATTCGAGACTGGGAGGGACGCTGTCACGGTCGAGGGCCGGTCCGAGGAAGGCGTGCCGTTTCGCTGCACCGCCCGCTACCTCGTGGACGCGACCGGACGCGACACCTTGGTCGGAACCGCGCTGGGCCTCAAGCGCAAGAGCAGGCGCCACCAGAGCGCAGCGCTCTTCGCTCATTTCCGCGGCGTCGAGCGGCGACCGGGAAATGACCATGGCAACGTCAGCATCTACCGGTTCGAGCAAGGCTGGGTGTGGCTGATCCCACTGCGAGGCGGCGTGACCAGCATCGGCGCGGTCTGCTGGCCCGACTACCTGAAGCAACGCCGGGGCGACCAGCGCGAGTTCCTGATGCAGACGCTTCGCTCGATCCCGGACCTGTGGCGACGCCTCGAGCACGCGGAAGTCGTCGGCAACCTGCATGCGACGGGCAATTACACCTACGCCTGCACGCGCATGTCCGGCCCGCGCTGGGTCATGGCGGGCGACTCCTTCGCCTTCGTGGATCCGATATTCTCGAGCGGCGTCTATCTCGCCATGCACAGTGCCGAAGTGGCGGCCGAAGTCGTGGACGGCGCCCTGCGAAATCCGGGCCGGGAGCGGTCCCTGCAGCGCAGCTACGAGCGCGGGTTCGTGCGCGGCCTGCGGATCATGTCGTGGTTCATCTACCGCTTCACCTCACCGGCCATGCGCAAGCTGTTCGCCAATCCGCGAAACGACTGGCAGCTCGAGCAGGCGATGATCTCGATGCTTTCAGGCGACGTCTTCCGTGACAACGGCGTGCACTGGCGGCTGCGCCTGTTCAAGTTCATCTATTTCGTAACCGCGCTCGGCGACATGAAGGAGCAGGCACGCAGCTTCTTCATGCGGCGCAGGCAGGCTCGGGCCAGGTTTTCGGGTGGTACGACCGGCCAGGATGCCGCGTAGCATGCCGCGTGATCCGTCCGGCGGCCCTCGCCTGCGCGCCACCTATGCGGCGCCGGGCCCACTTGAGTCGCTTGATGACGACGTCCTCACCGCCGTGGTGTTTGGAGCGGACACGCCGTGCCCCCAGGACCCGCGCGTCCTGCGCATCGACCTCGAGCCCATGGCCGGCTCGGCCCGAGTCGAAGTCTGGCGGAGCGGCGGGCGCGCACGCATCGGCACGGCCGGACCGATACGACACGTGGACGACGGAAGCCACTTCGCGGGCTGGCTCAGTATCGACGAGAGCCGCGTTGGCGGAATCCTCGAGGCCGCGGAGGCGGCGTACCTGGGGCTGCTCCGGCTGCAAGCCGACTCCCCTTATCGTCACGTCTGGCGGGTCTGGAACTTCATGACCGGGATCAATGAAGGCCAGGGCGACGAGGAGCGTTACCGCCAGTTCTGCCTCGGTCGTGCGCGCGCGTTTGCGGCCATCGGCGGAATGACGCCTGTCATCGGTTATCCGGCTGCCTCTGCGGTCGGCAGGCAGGGCGGACCGCGGTCGCTGCAGGTGTGCTGGTTTGCCGGGCGCGAACCCGGCACCGCGATCGAGAACCCCCGCCAGGTGAGCGCATACCACTACCCGCGAAGTTATGGGCCGGCCGCGCCGAGTTTCTCGAGGGCAATGGTCGTTCCAGGTCCCCTGTTCCTGGTCTCGGGGACTTCGAGCATCGTGGGGCATGCCTCGCTGCACGAGGGCGACCTCGATGCGCAGCTGCGCGAGACGCTGGTGAACATCGATGCACTGATGCACCGGGCGCACGCCGCCGGGCACCTGCCGTCATCGAAGCTCGGCGCAGACAGCCTCGTGAAGGCGTACGTGCGGCGACGCGGTGACGCAGCGCAGCTGGAGCGCGGTTTGCGGGCTCACTTCGGGCCCGACTCACAGATCATGGTCCTGGCCGCAGACATCTGCCGCTCCGAGCTGCTGGTCGAAATCGAGGTCATTCACGGCGGCTGACGCACGGTGCGACGGCACCTGCGATCTCTCAACGCCGCAGGGCTGCAAGCAACCGGTCGCGCGGAAGCTTCCCGACATCGTTGCGAGGCAGGGCTGCGACGAACACGAGCGGACGCGGCAGGAAGACCGGATCCATCGCTGGAGCGAGTCGCGCGAGGACGTCCGCTTCCGTCAGGCCCTCCGCCACGACCAGGGCCGCCAGGCGCTGCACTCCCTCGGCGCCAGTCGCATCAGGCTGGAAGACGACGGCGTCCGAGACACCCTCCACGGCCAGCAGGCGGCGCGTGAGGTCCGCGAGCGAAGCTCGTTTGCCGCCGACCTCCACCATGTCCGCGTTGCGTCCGCGCACGACGAAATTGCCATCGTCCTGCAGTTCCAGCACGTCCTGCAGAACGACCTCCTCCGAAAACCACGGCGCGCCTACCCTCGTCCCCTCTTCCAGCGGGAGGATCGTCACGCCAGGATAGGGCCTCCAGGCAGACTCCCGCGACGACCGGCGCGATGCGATCACGCAGGTCTCCGTCGACCCGAAGAACTCGAGCAGCGTCGTGTTGAATCGTCGCTCCACCGCGACCGCCACCTCACGTGACAGCGGTGCAGTGGCAGAAACGACAGCGCCGAGCGGTGGCAGCTGCATCCCGGACTTGAGCAAGGCGCGCAGATGCACGGGTGTGGTGACCAGCACGCGCGGCTCGGGCAGCTCCTCGAGCGCTGCGGCGACGTCCGCCGGATAGAGGGGATGCCCGGCGTGGACCCCCATGCCGCCCAGCAGTGGCATGAGCACGGACATTTCCATGCCGTACATGTGCTGAGGCGGGACGGTCGCCACTATCCACGGCAGTGCGCTCCCCTGCTCATCACCCAGCGTCTCCCGCAGTCGCTGCGCATTCAGTCGAGACGATGCTACGAAACTCCCCCATGTCTTCGGGTTCGCAGCCGGTCTGCCCGTGGTCCCGGACGTGTAACCGACGACGACGACGCGGTCGGGAGGGATATGCGGCAGATCGCGTGGCGATGCCTGGACCGAGGCGCGACACCGCTCCACGGTCGCATCGTCCAGCACATGGGACCCCGGATGCTCGCGCATCACTTCCGCGACGACCGTCGGTGCTCGCGAGGGGGGCAACAGGCACGTCTGGCCGCGCAACAGCAGCGCGAGGAAGCCGATCAGGAAGTTGTCGCGGCGTTCACAGAGGTTGAGTGCCGCGGGCCCCGCCGGTAACTCAGCGGCGAGCGTCCCCGCGAGCGCCAGGACACGTCCCGAGGTCAGGGCGTCGCGGCTCGACCGGATCAGCGGCCTCAGGTCGGCCGCGGGACCTGAAAGCGACGCGCTTTCCGCCACCCCAGCCTCAGTCAGTCCAGCGCCGGAATACCAGCGAGGTATTGACGCCGCCGAACGCGAAGTTGTTGTTCATCACGTACTCGACTTCCATGCTGCGGCCGGCATCGACGATGTAGTCGAGCTCGCCGCAGCGTGGGTCCACGTTCTCCAGGTTCAGGGTCGGCGCGAACCAGCCGCCGCGCATCATGCCGATGCTGAACATCGATTCGAGGGCGCCGCAGGCACCGAGCGTGTGACCGAGGTAGCTCTTCTGCGAGCTGATCGGCATTCGCGACCCGAACAGAGCGGAGGTCGCACGCGTCTCGGCGATGTCGCCCTGCTCGGTGGCCGTGCCGTGGCCGTCCACGTAGCCGATGGCCGCTGGCTCGAGATTCGCGGAGCGCAGGGCCAGCTCCATCACGACCCTCATCGTCTCTTCCTCTGGCCGCGTGACGTGAGAGCCGTCCGAATTCGTGGCGAAACCCGCGACTTCCGCGTAGATGCGGGCGCCGCGCGCGCGCGCGTGTGCCAGTTCCTCGAGAACGAGCATCGCCCCGCCCTCGCCGATCACGAGCCCGTCGCGGTCCCGGTCATAGGGACGAGGCGTCGAACCGGGGTCGTCATTGCGCTGGCTGGTCGCGTAGAGCATGTCGAATGCCATGGCCTCGCTCGGGCAGAGCTCCTCGGCCCCGCCACCGAGCATGACGTCCTGGTAACCGTGCTTGATCGCCTCATAGGCGAAGCCGACGCCCTGGCTGCCCGAGGTGCAGGCCGTCGAGGTCGGGATGAGCCGCCCCCGCAGGCCGAAGAAGATGCCGATGTTGGCGCCCGTCGTGTGCGGCATCATCCTCACGTAGGAGTTGGCATTGAGCCCCTTTGAATTGCCGGTCAGCAGCAACTCGCCGAATTCGCCGATGGCCGCGGTGCTGCCCACCGACGAGCCGCTCGCGATGCCCACGCGGCCCGAGCGCAGCAGCGGGTCGCCAAGCAGCCCCGCGTCGGTGAACGCGAGCTCGGCAGCTCGCACTGCCAGCTGCGACACGCGCCCCATGCTGCGCAGCTGCTTGCGATTCCAGTGGTCCGGCGGTTCGAAGCCGTCGATCGGGGCCGCCAGCCGCGTGTTGAGATCCTTGAACTTGTCCCAGGCCGGCATCCGGCGCACGGCATTCTTCCGCGCACGCAGCCCGGCCTCGATCGTCGGCCAATCCGACCCGAGGGCGCAGATCCCCGCCATGCCCGTGACGACGACGCGTCGCATCAGCACAGGCCTCCATTGACGGCGATGACCTGGCGCGTCACGTAGGCCGCGTCCGGTGAGACGAGAAAAGACACGACGGCAGCCACCTCCTCCGCCGTCCCCATGCGCTGGGCCGGGATTGCCTTGAGGATCTCCTCGATGGGAGCGTGCTCGTTCGACATGTCCGTTTCGATCAGCCCCGGGGCGACGCAGTTGACCGTTATCCTGCGCTTGGCGAGTTCCACGGCGAGAGCCTTGGTGGCCCCGATCACTCCAGCCTTTGCCGCGCTGTAGTTCACCTGGCCCCGATTTCCGATCAGGCCCGACACGGACGCCAGCGTCACGATCCTTCCGGGCGCGCGGCGTCGCACCATGGGCATGACCACGGGCTGCAGCACGTTGTAGAACGCGTCGAGGTTCGAGCGAATCACGGAGTCCCAGGCCTCCCCGCTCATGGCTGGGAACGCCGTGTCGTAGGCCAGGCCCGCATTGCACACCACGGCGTAATAGGCGCCGTGCTGCTCCATGTCCGCCCCAATGAGGTCGGCGCATTGCGCGCGATCGCCGACGTCGAACTGCAGGCAGCGCGCCAGGCGCCCGATGGTGCGGACCTCGGCGGCGACGGCCATGGCCTCCTCGACGCGCGTCCGGCAGTGCACGACGATGTCGTACCCGTCCCGGGCCAGGCGCAGCGCGATGGCGCGACCGATGCCGCGGCTGGATCCCGTGACCAGCACCGTTGCGCGATCAGGCATTGCGCGCGCACTCCCGCTCCAGGAACGAGTCGTCCGGCGGCTGGAAGACGGTCAGCCTCCCCGAGGCGACAACGTCGCCCGCCCGGCGGATCCTGCAATCGAACACGGCCATGCCGTCCTCGTCTTCGGACGACTCGGTCACCTCGACCTGCAGTGCCTCGCCGCAGCGGAATTCCCCGACGGTGGCCCGATAGGATCGTACGCCGAGCAGCAGGCCGATCGGGGCCGGCCGGCCGCGCGCGCGCAGCGAGCGCAGACCCGAGAAGGCGCTGATCGCCTGCGCCATGAGTTCAGGCCCGGCCCAGGCCGGCAGGTGCCCGGCGTGATCGCTGTATGCGGTGCCCGGGCGCACGAGGACGCGCGCCTCCAGTCGCTTGTCGTCGCCATGGGAGATCTCGTCGAGCAGGAGCGCATCTCCCCGGTGGCAGATCAGGTCGGCAGGAGCAGGAAATCGTGATGGGCTCACGCGTTCCCCGCCGCCAGCGCCGCCCGGACGCATGCCACGAAGTCAGGAGGCGTCGCGAACTGCAACTCGCCGGTCGCCGCGTGGACGGCAACCTGGACCGTGCGTGCTCGTGCCACGCGCGCGCCGTCGTCCAGCTGGGTGACCAGGTAGTTCAGCGTCAACCGACTCTCCCACTCGAGCAGCGACGCGCGTACGCGAAGGCGGTCTCCGAAGCGCGACGGGCGTATGTACTTGGTGTGCAATTCCACGATGGGCCACGCAAACCCCGACTCGACCATCCGCTCGAGACCATAGCCGATCTGGTTCATGAGTGCCCAGCGGGCGTTCTCGAGGTAGCGCAGGTAGTGCCCGTGCCAGACGACTCCGACCATGTCGACGTCGTGGAACCGGACCTCGAGATCCACGTCGGCGAACAGCGCGCCCTGCATTCTCACGTGGCCACCCCGGGTGTCGGCGCGAAGGCGGCGCGCAGCCGGCGCGCGACCAGCCGCGGGGCGCGGCGCAGCATGCCGAAGAACAGCCTGGTATGCATGACCGTGATCAGCCAGTTATCCCGCACCAGCCGGAAATGGGAGATTCCATCCGTGGCATAGCGTACACGTGTCGGAATCCAGCGCATCGCAACACCCATCCAGTGCAGGCGAACGAGCACCTCGACGTCGAAATCCATGCGGCTGCCGGGCGGCTTCGCCGCAATGACGGGGAGCACGATCGACAATGGGTAGACACGCAGGCCGCACATCGAATCCGGGATGTCGAACGACAAGGTATTCAGCCATACCATCGCATGCGTCAGGTAACGCAGGTAGCGACGGCTGCGCGGGATCGACGCGTCGAAGACCGGTCGGCCACAAATCACGGCTCGCGGCTCGGACGCCGCTGCCGCCACGAATCGCGGCACGTCGCTCGAATCGTGCTGCCCGTCGGCGTCGATCTGCAGGGCATGCGTGAACCCGGCGTCCGCAGCCGCCTGCAGGCCGGCCATCACTGCCGCGCCCTTGCCCTGGTTCACGGCGAGGCGCAGCAGGTGCACGTTGGAATCCTCCGCCGCGAGGCGACGCAGCACCGCCGCGCAGGACGGACCAGAGCCATCGTCCACCAGGATGACGGCCAGGCCGTGCGCCCGGAGGCTTGCGACCGTGGCCCCCACCGCGCGCTCGTGGTCATAGACCGGCACGAGGGCGCAGACGCTAGTCATGGCCGCCCCCGAACTGCAGGCGGCCGGTCGAGACCACGGCGCCTTCGCACTCGTACTCGAAATGCAACCGCCCCGCCGGCGCGCTGCGCGCCAGCCGGGCCTCGAGGCGCATGCCCGGCTGCAACAGGCGTCGGAACTTGGCGGTGATGATCCCCATGCATGGACCGGTCACCAGGCCATGGGCACGCGCCAACTCGACTGCCCAGCCCACCTGCATGACGCCCGGGACGATCGGCACTTCGGGAAAGTGACCGCGAAAGATCGGCAGGTCAGCGGGGACGAGGAAACTGCATTTCAGCGACTGCGAGTCTGCGTCGAGTGCAAGTTCGCCGATCACCGGCATCCATGACGGCCCGGTCATGGCATTGGTGGGTTCAGCTCACGCCTGCAGGACGGCGTGGACCGCATTGACCAGGTCACCGACGGTTCGCACGGTTCGGAAATCGTCTGCCGAGATCTTGCGGCCCGTCTGCCTGCGCAACCTGTCCAGCAGGTCGACGGCATCGATGCTGTCGATCTCGAGGTCCTCGTTGAGCCTGGCTTCGAGCGTGACCCGCACGGGCTCGACCTCGAACAGCTCGAACAGCGCCGACCTGATCTGTTCCAGTACTTCGTCTGTTGTCTGCATGCGCCCCCACCCGATCCGCCGACCCGGTCAGCTCGCAGGGCGTGCGTCCGGATCCCGGTCCTGGGCTCCGTGCCGTTGACCGTGTGGTTCATTATAACCACGGCGGCTTGCCAGCTCCTGTTCGTAATGCGCCAGCAGCCAGTGATTGAGCAGGCGCGACGCCTTCGGCGCCAGCTCGTGCCGGAACGGCGTGAGGTCGATGTCGTCACCGACTTCGATGAGCAGGTTCGGCCGACGGGGCGGCACCCGGTACCAGGGCTGGGTCTTGTGCAGGAACGGCTGGTCGACGCTGATGTAGATCGGCGTGAGCACCGCCGCACCCTGGACGGCGACACGCGCCACTCCGCGATGGAAGTGCATCGCCTGCCCCGGCCGGGTCCGCGTGCCCTCGGGGAACATGACCAGGGAGTCACCCGATCGCAGGCTGGCCACGGCCCCTTCGATCATCGCGTCCGTCGGCAGGTTGCTTATGTAACCCGCCGCCTGGACGACCCGACGCGTGAATGGGTTCGCGAACAGGGCGGCCTTGACGACACACGCCGGGGCGGGCGTGAATGCGACGATGAGCACGACGTCGATCAGTGTCGGATGATTCGCGATGATCAGCTGCCCTGGGCGACCGAGGCGCTCGGCGCCCCTGAACTCGTAGCCGATGCCTCCCAGGCCGCTCATGGTGGCGACAAAGAGCCGGAACGCGCGCTGGACGAGAGCACGCGTGCGGGCGCGCCGCCGGGCCTCGCCCGGCCACAGCAACAGGGCCGGGAACACCACCAGGCCTAGAATGAGCCCACCGATGCCGAACAGGGCAAAGCAGGTTCCGGTGACGAGGATCCGCCAGAAATACGTCCGCCGATCGCCCATGTTGTGCGGGGTCCCTGCGCTTGCGGCCGGTCCAGGCCGGCATCCAGCCTCCGAAGATGAGGCGGTCGGACCAGCGATGCAAGTCGGGACTCGCGCATGAGCCGTGCCGCGGCATCACCCACCCTGCCCGGTGCCACCGAGGTCTGGCTGGCCACACCCGACGCCGCCCAGCGGCTCGACCCCGCAACGCTGGACGATGCCGACCGCGCGGCGTGGGCGGCCATTCATACGTCGCGCCGACGGCACGACTGGGAATCGAGCCGTGCACTGCGTGGCGCCGTCACGGTGTCGGAGGAACACGCCAGCAGCCACTCACACAGCCATGGGTTTGCAGCCCTGGCCCTGGCGCCCGCGTCGCTCACCGTCGGCGTCGACCTGGAGTGGCTGGCGCCGCGCAATTTCCGGGCGCTTGCGGACATCGCCTACTCCGCCGACGAGTGCGCACACCTCGCTGCGCTCGAGGACCCGTCGGACCTGGGTTCGGCGTTCTATGAACTCTGGACGCTCAAGGAGGCGTTTGCGAAGGCGCTCCAGCTGCACCTGGCAGACGCGCTCAGGCTGTGTCGCTTCATCGACTGCTCCGGCGCGCGGCGCGCGGAAATCCCGACCACGCAGTCCTGGCGGGCAACGGTCTTTGCGCCTCGGCCGCAACTGCGGCTCGCCGTCGTACGCCTGCACGAATCCCCCACGCCGATTTGCGAGTTGGTCAATACGATGGAATGGCCGCTGCCCCGAGCGCGGGAGTGGCCGATCGTGCTGGACCTCGCGAGCAGTGGCCGGCGCGCTGCGACTGCATGCTAATCTGCAACGCGCTTCGACCATGACGACACCAGCGAACAACGGAGCCACCCGACACAAGAGCCTGCTCCCGATGATCCTCATGGGGGCCTCGTATCCGCTGCTCGCGCATTTCGCGGTGCTCAGCGGCCGGCCAGCGCTGATCGCGGCCAGCATCGGCCTGCTCGCCGTGATCGTGCTGTTCCCGGGCCTGCGCAATGGCCGCCCGCTGGCGTGGGTGCTGCTCCTCGCCGCAGGCTTCGGCCTGTACGAGGCGGCCAGATCAGGCCAGACGTTGCTGCTGCTGTTCCTGCCGCCGATCCTGATCAATGCATTCATGGCATGGGTCTTCGGGAGCACCCTGCAGGAAGGCCGGACCCCGCTGATCGAGCGGGCAATCATCCTGCTTCATGGGCCTCCAGAAGACAGTTCCAGCGACGTCGCTGCTTACGCACGAAGCCTGACATTGACCTGGACCGTCCTGTTCGCGTGCCTCGCGACCATCAACCTCGTCCTGGCGGCCCTGGCGCGCCCGGGCGGCTTGCTGCTCAGCGCCGGCCTGGATCCGCGTGTCACCGTCCCGCTGAGTACCTGGTCGCTCTTTGCGAACGTACTGAACTACGTCATCGTCGGCGCGGTTTTCGCCGTCGAGTACCGGGTGCGCGTGCGGCGGTTCCCGGAGCGGGCGTACGGGGGGTTTTTCAGCTTCCTGCGCCGGCTCGCAGGCGTGAGTGCAATGTTCCGGCCGACGAGCGCCGGCCTGGCGAACCGGCCTGGCGCCGGACCCGGCAGGACTTGACGGCTGGGCCGCCGCTGCGATGCGCATAGCATTCATCTCGGCGAACCGCGAGAACATGCCGGACGCCGTCATCCCGCTCGGAATGCTGCACGTGATGGCCGCCACGCCCGAACGTCACGAGAAGCTGTTCTGGGACCTCTGCTTCGAGCCCGATCCCCTCGAGGCCGTTGCGAGCAGGTTGCGCGACCATCGGCCCGATCTCGTGGCGATCGGGCTGCGCAACCTGCAGAACATGGATTACACGGACATCACGGCCAACCTCGATGCATACCGTGCGCTCGTCCGGACGGTCCGTGCGAATTCCTCCGCACCGGTCGTGCTCGGCGGTGGCGGCTTCTCGGTGACGCCGAAAGCCCTGATGGAGGACCTCGGCGCGGATTACGGTATCGCCGGCGAGGGCGAACGCGCCTTTGCGCGGCTGGTCGAGGAACTCGAACGCGCGCAGCCGGTTCTGCAGAACGTGGAGCGGCTCTACAGCTGGAGCGACGGACAACTGCGCTTTTCGGGCAGCGGCGCCGACATGCTGGACCTGGACGACCTGCCGCCGCTCGATCGCAGTGTCCTCTCGCCGCGCTATTACAGCGACTACGGCACCGAGTCGCTGCAGACCAAGCGAGGCTGTCCCCTGCACTGCACCTACTGCACCTACCCGCTGCTCGAGGGCCGGAAGACCCGGATGCGACAGCCGGCCAGGGTTGCCGAGGAGTTCATGGAAATCGGCGCGCGCTCCGGTGTCGATCACCTGTTCATCGTGGACAGCGTATTCAACCTGCCGCCGCGCCACGCCAAGGAGATCTGCCGGGAACTCGAGGCACGCGGGAACAGGACGCCCTGGACGAGCTACATCAGCCCCGTCGCCTTCGACGAGGAACTCGCGGACCTCATGGTGCGCGCCGGGTCCACCGGCATGGAGGTCGGTTCCGACAGCGGCTGCGACGAGGTCCTGGATCGCCTGCGCAAGGGCTTCCATACGGACAAGATCAAGCGGCTTGCGTCGATCGCCAAAGCCCACGGCCTCAAGGACTGCCATTCGTTCATCCTCGGAACGGACGGCGAGACCCTCGAGCAGGTGGAGCAGACGCTCGACTTCGTGGAGGACCTCGATCCGTTTGCGGTGGTGATGTTCGTCTGGGTGGACGACGAAGAGATCCACGGATGCCGGCAGACACCCGGAGCCGCACGGTTTCCGCGACGAGATCTACGAACGGATACGCCTGCGTGCCGCGAGACAGCCTCGCTGGATCGTGCCCAAGCTCGGCATCCGCTTCAACGAAAAGGCATTCGCCGTGCTTCGAAAATACGGAATGCGCGGCCCCCTGTGGCAATACCTCGACCGCGTCCCGACCGGCTGACCGGCTGCCGCGGCGGGCACGGACCGCGTGGCAGGCGCACGCCGGTCGCTACGGAATCCGGTCCTGCCAGTCCACCCACTCGACCGGGTGAGTCGCGACGTACGCCTCCACGGCCTCGCCGACGGTCGTGTGGAAGGTCTGCTCGCCGAAGCGATTGAAGATCCCGAACCGCTTGAGCTTGTCCTTGACCGGGTCCTTCATCTCCGCGAAGCAGAGTTGGACGCCTGCCGCGCGCAGTGCATCCTGGAGTTCGCAGAGCATGTCGGCCGCGGTGACGTCGACGCTGGTGACCGGTTCCGCCGCGACCACGACCCAGCGCGCGGGCGTCGGCGACGCCGCGACCGCGTCGAGCACGCGGTCGTGGAAGAGTTCCGCGTTGGCGAAGAAGAGCGGCGCATCCCAGCGGAACAGCACCAGACCGGGAATGCGCTGCGCCTGCGGGTAGCGAGTGATGTCGTGGTAGCCCCGGACGCCGTCGACGCGCCCCAGCACGGCGAAGTGCGGCCGCCACCCGTCCCAGAGAAATTCGATCACGGCGATCACGATCGCCAGGCCGATGCCCGGAATGGCTCCGAACAGCGCCACGCCCGCGAAGCAGGCCATCGACAGCCAGAATTCCCACTGCTGGATCCGGTAGATGCGACGCAGGTCGGCGATCTCGATGAGCCCGATGGCGGACGCGATCACGACCGCGGCGAGCGCAGTGCTGGGCAGGTACTCGAGCAGGGCCGGGGCCAGCACCAGCAGCAGCGCGATGGCCAGTGCGCCGACCACGCCGGTAAGCTGCGTCTTCGAGCCGGCCGCCTCCGCGACCGGCGTCCGCGATGCACTGCTGCTGATCGGGAATCCCTGGAAGAACCCGGCCGCGAGGTTCGCGGCGCCCAGGCCCACCATCTCCTGGTTCGGGTCCACCGGGGCGCGCAGGCGCGCTGCGTAGGTCCTCGAAAGCACGCTCGTGTCGGCGAACGAAACCAGCGCGATCGCAATGCCGCCGGTGATCACCGGCACGAGGTCGCCGAAACCGATGAGCGGAATGGCCAGCGAAGGCAGGCCCTGTGGCAGCGCACCGAGCACGGCCACGCCCGCATCGGCATGTACACCGGACAGCGCAACGACCAGCGTCGCCACAACGACGGCGATCAGGATGCCCGGCACCCGCGGATAGCGCTTGAGCACCAGGATCAGCGCGAGCGCGCCGCCGCCGATGGCGAGCGTTGTGCCATTCGTGCTGCCTGCCAGCACCTGCTTGACGATGCCCCAGGCCTGGAGCACGGGTCCGTCCGCCTTGACCGAGAATCCGAACAGCTTCGGGATCTGGCTCAGGATGACCGTGAGCGCGATGCCGTTCATGTAGCCGTAGCGGATCGGCTTCGACAGCAACTCGGTGATGAACCCGAGGCGTGCGAGGCCCGCCCCGATGCACACGAGTCCCGACACCACGGCCAGGGCGCCGGCGATCGCGACCGCACGATGCGGGTCACCCGCCGACAGCGGCAGCACCACCGCCAGGATCACCGCCGCGAGCGAGGAATCCGGGCCCAGCACGAAGACGCGGCTCGGGCCGAAGAGCGCGTAGACGAGCAACGGGACGATGGTGGCGTAAAGACCATAGATGCCGGGTACGCCCGACGCCTCGGCATAGGCGATGCCGACCGGCACGAGCATCGTGGTGAGCACGAGGCCGGCGAGGATGTCGCGCGGGAGCCATGACCGCTCGTAACTGCGCAGAGTGACGAGCCCCGGAAACCAGCGCATGAATCCCGACGTGGCAGCGAGCGACGTGCGAGGCACGCGGCCCTGCTCGGGCGGCGAGGTCGGAGGGGGGGATTCGCTCATGGCTGCGCGAGTCGAGGCCGGTCGGGACAGGACGATATCACGCGGCCCGGCCAGGGAAAGCCTGAACGAAGCGGCTTGAGCAGGCCGTGGTAGAGTTCCGCCGCACCGAGAGGGACACATTCGGAATGGACAACGCCGACGTCGACAGCCTCTGGGTCCGTCTTCGCCGCCGCAAGGTGGTGCAGTGGGGCGTCGCATACGGAGCGGGCGCCTGGGGCCTGCTGCAGGGCCTCGCCTACGCCACCGCCACCTTCCACTGGCCGGCGATGCTGCAACCGCTCGCGACCCTCGGGCTGCTGATCGGGCTGCCGATCGTGCTGGTGATCGCGTGGTACCACGGCGATCGGGGCCAGCAGCGCGTCACCGCCGCCGAGCTCGCGATCATAACGTTGCTCTTCCTGGTGGGCGGCGCGATGTTCTGGCGCTACGACCGCGAGAGCAACCTCGGTGCAGCCATGGCGCCCGCGGCAACCCCGCCGACGGCCGCTGCAACCACAGCCGCAACCACGGCTTCAACCGCCGCCGAGCACCCGCAGGATGCCCCGGACAACTCCATCGCCGTGCTGCCGTTCGTCAACATGTCGGGCGACCCCGCGTCCGACTACTTCTCCGACGGCATCAGCGAGGAGATCCTGAACGTGCTGGCGAGCACGCCGGAACTGCAGGTAGCGGCCCGCACGTCCTCGTTCGCGTTCAAGGGACAGCAGAAGGAGGTGCCGCTCATCGCGCGCGAGCTCAGGGTGCGCATGGTGCTCGAGGGCAGCGTTCGGCGACAGGACCAGAAGGTCCGAATCACGGCGCAGCTGATCGACGCGAAGACGGGGTTTCACCTGTGGTCCGAGACTTATGATCGCGAGCTCAAGGACATCTTTGCGATACAGGACGAAATCGCCCGCGCGATCGGCGAGAAGATGAAAGTGCAGCTCGGCGGCGCGGGCCAGGGCGGGGTCCGAGCGCCGGCACGAAGAGCATCCAGGCTCACGACCATTACCTGCGTGGAATCGCGCTCTGGCAACGCAGGCGCGAAGCCGAGCTCTTCCAGGCGATCAAGGAGTTCGAGGCCGCGATCGCCGCCGACCCGGCGTACGCGTCCGCATACAGCGGACTTGCGCTCGCTTACGGAGTCATCGCCGACTACTCAGCCCGGATCAGTTACGAGGATGCAAATGCCCGGGCGACCGACGCCGCCGAGATGGCGCTGGCGCTCGATCCATCGCTGCCGGAACCATACGCCGCACTGGGCAGCGTCGCGGGATACGAGAGACGTCGGGCGGCCACGCGAGCTCTGCTACAGCGTGCGATCGCACTGCGGCCGTCGTTTGCGACCGCGCATCAATGGCTGGGCACGGCGACGATGGCCGCAGGCGATCCGGTGGCG
This sequence comes from uncultured Gammaproteobacteria bacterium, assembly GCA_963726665.1. Lineage (GTDB taxonomy): Bacteria > Pseudomonadota > Gammaproteobacteria > Steroidobacterales > Steroidobacteraceae > RPQJ01. The sequence goes on from CAVSDW010000009.1 coordinate 73,969, forward strand.
GGCCTCATGTCGCTGGAACGCGCAACCACCCTCGATCCGCGATCTCTCGTCGTCGCCGAGAACCTTGCCTACGCACTGACGACCGTCGGCCGCTACACCGAGGCTCGCGAGGCCTGCGAGCCGATCGTCGCACTCGATCCGGACTACTACGGGTGTCAGATCCGCATCGGATTTGCGGAACTGCTGAACGGCCATCCGGAGGCGGCGCAACCATTCCTGGCCCGGGCCGCGGAACTCAGCAATCCCAGTGCCCTGCCGCTCGTCGCCGAGGTGCATCAAGGCGCTCGAGGGACGCGGCGACCGCCAGGCGCTGGCGCGCCGCCTCGCGGCATTCCCGGTGCGCAGTTACCTCGAACGAGGCAGCGGCAACATCTTCAGCGACGCCGAAATGCCCGCGCTGCTGATGCTGCTCGGCGCGCCCGACCTCGCGCTCGACTATCTCGAGCGAAATCTCCGCAGAGCCATTCGGTACACTCGACTGGGCGATGATGATCCCGGCCCTGGACCCGATCCGTTGCGACCCCCGCTTCCAGGCGGTCGCCAGGAAGCATTGTCGGTCGACGACCTTCGCGCAGCGAAGACTTGCGGCAAGCCGGCAACCTGACTCCGGCGGCGCAGTTCCGGTTGGCCCGATCGGCTGTGCTAGAGTGAAATCAGGCGACTCAGGGGTGGTCCTTGGCTGATATCTTCGTTTCCTATTCGCGACAGGACAAGGCGCGTGTCGCGCCGCTCGTGGCCGCGCTCGAGGCCGAGGGCTGGTCCATCTGGTGGGACCCGGCGATCACGCCGGGCGAGGAGTTCGATTCCCTGATCTCGAAGGAACTCGACGCCGCCCGGACCCTGCTCGTGGTCTGGACGGCCGCGTCCGTCGATTCGCGCTGGGTGCGCGGCGAGGCGCGCGATGCCGCCGACCGCGGCGTGCTGGTCCCGGTGCGTTTCGACAACGCGCGCCTGCCGATAGATTTCCGGGCCGTCCACACCACCGACCTCGACGCCTGGGGCGAGGATCCGCAGAACGCGGCCTTCCGCTCGCTCTGCCAAGCGCTCGAGGCCAAGCTCGGCGCGAAGAAAAAGAAGCCTGCAGCGACCGCGATCGCCGTCCTGCCGCTCGCGAACATGAGCGCGGATCCCGAGAACGAGTACTTCAGCGACGGCATGACCGAGGAGATCATCAACGCGCTCTCCAAGGTGCCGGGCATCCACGTGGCCTCACGCTCATCCTCGTTCGCGTTCAAGGGAAGAAAGGACGTCGATGCGCGGGAGATCGGCGAGAAGCTCGGCGTGACCACGCTGCTCGAAGGCAGCGTGCGCAAGGTCGGGAGCCGCATCCGCATCGCGGCGCAGCTGGTGAACGTCGAGAACGGATACCAGCTCTGGTCGGAGACCTACGACCGGCAGCTCGAGGACATCTTCGCGGTTCAGGACGAGATTTCGCGCTCGATCGTCGAGGCGCTGAAGCTGAGGCTGACCGGTAACGAGGCGGCCGTGGTCGCCCCGACCAAGAACCTCGATGCATACACGACCTACCTCAAGGGTCGTTTTCACTTCAACAAGTTCACCGAGCTGGGCCTGCGCAAGGCCTACGATCTCTTCCAGAGCGCGCTCCTGCAGGACCCTGGATTCGCGCGAGCGTACGCGGGCATCGCGGATGTCTGGTGCGACCTCGCGGACGACTGGGTGGCACCCGACGACGCCTACCCGCGTGCGAAGTCGGCGGCCGAGCGCGCGCTGCAGCGCGACCCCGAACTCGCGGACGCGATGATTTCGATCGGCAAGGTGCTGTGCTGGCACGAGTGGAAGTTCGCGGAAGGCGTTCGCCACGTCGAGCGTGCGGTGGCGTTGAGCCCCAACAACGCGGAGGCGCACTGGGTGCTCGGCACCGCATTGCCGCTGGTGGGTCGCCTGCGCGAGGGCTACGAATCCGTGCGTCGCGCACTCGAGCTCGACCCGCTGCGAGTCGAGTACTTTGGCTGGGCCACGCGCCTGCTGCTCTACGGGAAGGACTACGAGGCCGCCCTGAAACAGGGCGAGGAGACGTTCGAGATCGACGAGAAGTACGGTCGCGGCTTCATCTTCGTCGGCTCCACCTATCTCGCGATGGGCGATGCGGAGACGGCGCTCGACTGGTTCCAGCGCGGCCAGAGCCTCGACACCGCCGTGCGCTCCTATGACGCTTTGATCGTCCGGGCGCTGGCTGCGCTCGGCCGCCGCGAGGAGGCCGAGGAGATTCTCGCACGCCTCGAGACCGAATCACGGCAGCAGTACGTGCGGGCCGAGTACCTGGCCATGGGCCATGCCGCCGTCGGCCACCTGGACCAGGCCTTCGGCGCGCTGGAACGTGCCTACCAGGCGCGTTCCGCGGGCCTCATCTACCTGCACCTCGACCCCGGCTACGAGCCGCTGCGGGTCGATCCTCGTTACGCCGAACTGGTGCAGCGTATCGGACTGCGTTGAGCGGCCCACCCATGGTCGCAGGCACCAGCTTCGCGGATCGTTTTCACCGCGCGCGCCGGCTCCCGGCGTAGAGGTCGAACAGCAGCAGCTTGCAGGGGATGCTGCCGTTCATCAGCGGTATGGCTCGACTGGGCCTCAGGCCAATGGCCTTGTACGGTGAAGCCTCGGCAGCCAGGATCGCCGCCTGCCAGCCGCTGAACTTCTGCTTCAGCGTGTCGCCCACCTCTTCATAGAGAATCCGGATGTCGCCCTCGCTGCTGCCGATGCGGTCGCCGTACGGCAGGTTGGTCACGAGCATCCCGCGCTCGGCCGGGGGCTCGACGTCCTGGAAGCGGCGCGTCGCGAACGTCATGTACTTCTCGACCCGTGCCTTCAGCGCGCTCTTCTGCGCCATCGCGACGAAACGGGCATCGATGTCGGAGGCAACGACCGGCGCGGGCGGAGCGTCAAGCTTCTCGGCTCGCACCCGCTCCTGGGTCGTCCGCCACAGATCGCGATCGAATCCCTTCAACCACTCGAAGTAGAACTCGCCTTTCTTGCGATGAATCCGCGGTGCCTTGTTGACCGCGATCATCGCCGCCTCGATGGCGAGCGTGCCGCTGCCGCACATCGGGTCCAGGAACGGCTGCGTGCCGTCATAGCCGGCCATGATGAGGATCGCCGCGGCAAGCGTTTCCTTGAGCGGCGCGGGATGACCCTGCTCGCGATATCCGCGCTTGTGCAGCGATTTCCCGGAAGTGTCCAGGCTCAGCATGCAGCGGCCGCGCGCGAGATGCGCAACGACGACCACCCTGGGCTCGACCACGTCGACTTCGGGTACACGACCCTCGCTGCGCTGGAACACGTCGCGGATGCTTTCCCGCACCTGCGTGATGACCTGCTTCGGCGGCATGCCGTCGGTGTCGGCCCCGAGGCTCTCCACCATGAAGCCGTGCGGCTCGAAGAGCTCGTTCCAGTGAATGCGCCTGGCCTGCGAGTAGAGCATCGCAGGCGATTTCGCCGGCACCTCCTTGATGACCCGCAGGAGGCGGCTCGCGGTTCGCAGCTTGAGGTGCAGTTCATAAAAGAGCGCTTCGCTCGCCTCGAACGACACCGCACGAAACCCGGGGACGATGCCGGTCGCGCCCAGGACCTCGAGTTCGCGCACGAGGGCGGGCTTGGTCTCCTCGGGGCAGGTCGCGATCAGGCGCATCGCAGTCCCGCGCGTCGAGCGCGAACCCTCCAATACCCGCGCGCGTGGCGACTGCGAGCCACTAGTGGACCGCAACCCGGACTTCCGGCACGGCGCTTGCCTCATTGGACACAGAGCACCTTGGCCCCCCGCACGTGCTTCAGCTTGAGGTCACGCAGCGCGCAGTTGGCCTCGTGCAGCGCGTAGGTCTCTATCACCGGGCGAATCGGGATCCCGGCGGCGAGGGCAAGGAAGTCCCGGACGTCGCTGCGCGCTACGTTGGCCACGCTCCTCAACTCCTTCTCCATCCACAGGTGCCGCGGATAATCCAGGTTGAGAAGCTGCTGCCGGTCCGCGTCCTCCTTGCGGATGGCATTCACGACCAGCCGGCCGCCCGGCTCGAGGTTCTCGAGGGCCCTGATCACGGGCAACCAGGCCGGCGTCGTGTCGATGATGGCGTGCAACTTCTCAGGCGCCACCTGCGTCGTGTCGCCCGCCCAGACTGCGCCCAGCTCTCGCGCGAACTCGCGCTCTTCCGGTCGACGGGCAAAGACGTAGACCTCGGTGTCCGGACAGCGATGACGGACCATCTGCAGCACCAGGTGCGCCGAGGCACCGAAGCCCGTGAGACCCAGGCGCATGCCATTGCGCAGGCCGGCCAGCTTCAACGCGCGGTAGCCGATCGCTCCCGCGCACAGGAGTGGAGCGGCCTCGGCATCGGCAAGCGCTTCGGGGATCGGGTGCGTGAACTCCGCCGGCGCCGTCATGAATTCGGCGTATCCGCCGTCGGCGTCCCGCCCGGTGCCTCGAAATTCGGGACAGAGGTTCTCGCTGCCGGCGACACAGTGCTCGCAGTGACCGCAGGCCGAAAATATCCAGGCGACCCCGACGCGCTGCCCGACATCGATTCCGGTCACCTTGGCGCCGCGCGAAACCACCTGGCCGACAACCTGGTGACCGGGTATCACCGGCAGGCGCAGCGGCGGCGCCCGGCCTTCGATCTCGTCGAGCTCGGTGTGGCACACGCCGCACGCGGCGACCCGGATCAGGACCTCGCCCTCCCCGGGCCGTGGCACCGGCACGTCGCGAAGGACGAGTGGGTCACGGCCAGCCGACAACGGCCCCGTCTCGAGCAGGACCATCGCCTTCATTCTGGCCCGCCCTTCACGTCGAATGCCGGCGCGGACCTACAGCTCGAGCGGCGCAACCTGCGCGATGCGTTGCGGCTCCCGTCGCCAGGCGTCGGACACGTCGACGTAGACCTCGATGCCGTTGCCGTCGGGGTCAGCGAAATACAGCGACTTGGTGACGTCGTGGTCGATCGGTGTGGTCGCGACACCCGCGGCGTCGAGCTTCGCCCTGGCCTCGCGCAGCTCGGCGAGGCTGTCGCCGATCTTGAACGCCACGTGATGCAACCCGACGGCGGACTCGCTGTGGCTGCTGCCCTCCCCGCTGACTTCCATCACGGCGAAATCGTGATGATTGCCGAGAGTAAAGAACGCCATCTTGAGGCCACCCTCGTCGAATCGGGCGCAGACTGGCAATCCGAGCACGCCGCCGTAGAACCGTTCGGCCCGCTCGCGGTCCCTCACTCGCAACACCACGTGCCCCAGGGAACTGATCTTCATGTTGGCTCCTCCACCGACGAACGCGAACCATGCTCCATCGAGCATGGCGGCGCAAGCCGCAACTCAGCGACCGTTCGCCGATGCCCGGGGCAGGTCCGGCTTGTGGTCGCCGATACGCTCGAGCGCGACGTCAAGGCCAAAGACGACGGGCAGCCTGCGTGGAGCAGGGTAAAGTCAGGTTGCATCCAGGCAAGAGCTGCATACAGGGGCGGCGGACGGGGACCTGCTGATACGATTGCTATCGCCATGAGCAGCTGGGACGTCATCGTGGTCGGCGCGGGCGCCGTGGGAAGCTCGGCGCTGCGGGCAGCGAGCGAGACCGGTGCGCGTGTACTCTGCCTCGAGCAGTACACACCGGCGCACACACGGGGTTCGAGCCACGGGCAATCCCGCATCTTCCGCCACGCCTACTTCGAGCATCCGGACTACGTTCCCCTCCTTCGCCATTCGACGGCGCGCTTCGAGTCTCTCGAGCGTGAATCCACGGCGTCCCTGCTCCATCGCTGCGGCATGCTCGTCGTCGGGCCGCCCGGATCGGACGTCGTGCTGGGGTCGCTCGGCTCCGCGCAGGGCTGGGGACTGGCCGTTGACGCGCTGAACGCCCCGGCGCTGCGCTCCCGTTTCCCATGGTTTTCGTTTGCAGGCGATGCGATCGGTTCATTCGAGGCAAACGCCGGCGTCGTGCGTCCCGAAGCGACGGTGGACGCATCGATACGCGTGGCCCGGGCACGTGCTGCGGAACTGCGTGTCGGCGCGTTCGTGCGGCGTATTGTCGAGGACACGACCGGTGTGTCGGTGGAGACGGACCATGGCACGGAGCGGGCCGGGGCGGTGATCATCGCCGCCGGAGCGTGGACGTCGCGCCTGCTGCCGGAGCTTGCACCCCTGCTCACGGTGACCCGGCAGGTGCAGGCATGGTTCGCGCCGGTGGCCGGCGTCGACGCTTCGGCAATGCCATGCTGGCTGTACGATCGCGGGCCCGGCCTGCGACACGTTTACGGGCTCGCGCCGGATCCGGGGGCACCCGTGGACGTGAACGGCGCGCCATCCCTGTCACGCTACCCGAAGGTTGGGCTGCATGGTTCCAGCGACGTCGTCGAGCCGGAGCTGGGCGCCGCCCCGGTCGACGACGACGACATCAAACGTCTCGGAACAGCGTATCGCAGCATCGCGCCTCGTCTGGCCGGCGAGCTGGTCGAAGCCGCCACCTGTCTGTACACGATGTCGCCGGACGGCCAGTTTCTCGTCGGTACCCGCCGAGGCTCGCGGCGTACGCATTTCGCGGCGGGGCTGTCCGGCCACGGGTTCAAGCTCGCGCCCGCGCTCGGCGATGCGCTCGCCGACCTTGCGCTCCACGGCCGGACGGATCTGCCGATTGGATTCCTGTCGCCCGAGAGGTTTGCATGAGTGCAGTCACCTATCTCCCGTTCCTCCAGCAGACCCTGCGGTACTTCGATCGTCCGCACGAAGCCCCCGCCCGCTCGCCCGTAATCTCGCCCGCAGCCTGGAAGCGTCGCGACCTCGAGAACCTACCGTGGCGAGTCCAGCTCAGCGCTGGCGAAATCGATGAAGTCCTTCGTGCCGTCTCGCTCTGGCGAGCGAAGAACCTGCCGATGGCTGCGATGACGACCGGCGACTTCCCGTTGCCGACGCTCGCGACGAAGATCGCGGCGTGGCGTAACGAAGTTGCCAACGGTCGCGGACTGCAGGTCGTGTCGGGCGTGCCGGTCGACGCGTGGTCAGTCGACGAGTCCTCGATATTTTTCTGGGGCCTCGGACAGCACCTTGGCTGTCCCGGCGCGCAGAACCGCAAGGGCGATCTCCTCGGTCACGTGCGAGACACCGGCGCAGACAGGAGTGATCGCTACGTGCGCCAGTACCTGACGACGCAGAACATCCCGTTCCATTGCGATGCCGCGGACATGGTCGGCCTCCTGTGCCTGCGGAAAGCGCGATCCGGCGGGCTGAGCCGCATCGCGTCGTCCGTGAGCGTCTACAACGAGCTGCTGCACCGCCGGCCAGATCTCGCGCCGAGGCTTTTCGAGCCGTTCATGCTGGACACGCGCGACGAGGCCGAGGCCAACGGCATGAAGACGTTGCCCGTCCCGCCGTGCCGCCATGCCGGAGGGGTCCTCCGGACATTCTGGCATTCGGAGTACTTCCGTACGTCGCAGCGTCACGAGGGCGTGACGCTGACCGACGCCGAGAACGAGCTGTTCGACCTGTACGACGAGATCTCGGCGTCACCCGAGTTCTTCATCGACATGGACCTCGAGCCCGGTGACATCCAGCTGCTCTCGAATCACTCGGTCATCCACGCACGAACCGACTACGAGGACTTCGACGAAGCGGACCGCAAGCGTCATCTCCTGCGACTCTGGATCACGCTGCGCGACTCGGATCCACATCGGCCCGCGCTTGCGGCTAGACTTCGCTCCTGATCAGGAGACAACCATGCAGATCTCGATGTACCGTGCCTCGGTCCCAGTGTTCGTCCGCAACCTGCGGAATCTCATCGCCATCCTCAAGAAGGCCGAGGCGTATGCTGCGGAACGGAAGATCGACCCGTCCGTGCTGCTCAACTACCGCCTGGCGCCCGACATGTTTCCGCTGACGCGCCAGGTTCACGTCGCCACCGACATGGCCAAGGGCTGCGTCTCGCGCCTGGCCGGCGTCGACATCCCGACCTACGAGGACAAGGAAGCGACGTTCGGTGAGCTGATCGCGCGTCTCGAGAAATGCATTGCGTACCTCGAGGGGTTCAAACCCGCGCAGATCGACGGAACCGAGGAAAAGAGCGTAGTTCTGAAGCGTCCGACCGGCGACGTCACCTACCAGGGCCTGCCCTACCTGCTCGAGTACGTGCAGCCCAACGTGTATTTCCACTGCACGACCGCCTACGCCATCCTCCGTCACTGCGGCGTGCCCATCGGCAAGAAGGACTTCATCGGCGCGACCTGACGAGGGTCCTTGCCGCACGCGGCGTCGTGCGCGTCGATCAGTTCGGCCCCTGGTTCGGTTCGTCCTGGTCCGGCGCGACCAGGCCGCCTGCGGCCGGCCAGAGGCTGGTCTGTGAACCACGTCACGGACGTGGCTGAGGTTCTCGGACGTCGCTCACAGTTGGATCCCGGCTGGGTCAGGCTAGATGTGCCTGGTATGCAACGGCCACTGCGGGTGGGAGACGCCACGAACAAGAATATGTCGCCAGTTCGGCCAATAGACGATGGCGTGAACAAGCGTGAGGAGTTCGGCGCGGGCTGGACCGGCGCGGTTTCCGTTGCGCTGGTCGCCTACGTTGTCGTAGCGATCCTGGTGAACCTCCTCGACGGCAGCGGGTGGCCCGCCGTCGACATCTTCAACCTGTACTCCGACTCGGTCGCGAGTATCGTCGTGACCATCCTCGCGGGGGCTGCAGCCCGCCGCACCTCCGACCAGGCGGCACGACGTACCTGGTGGCTGCTTACGGCGGCGCTCGGTGTCTACAGTGCCGGCAACCTGCTGAATTCGACCTACTGGCTGTTCGACATCGATCCCTTCCCGTCGATCGGCGACGTGTTCTTCCTTTGCTTCTATCCGCTGGTCTTCGCCGCGGTACTGACGGTCATCCGCGCCGCTGCCGTTCGCGTCCAATGGGCCCGGCTCGGGCTCGACACGGTCATTCTCATGCTGGGCTTCGGCGCATTCTTCTGGTTCTGCGTCATCGCGCCCACCGCAGCCGCCCAGCGTGACCCGGACGTGCTCAAGTACGTGCTGGCGCAGAGCTACATCGGCCTCAACTGCGTCATGCTGCTGATATTCGGTGTCCTGCTGATGCACTCCGGCGCCACGCCGATCCCCCGCCGCGTGGTGATGCTGCTCACCCTCGGTTTCTCGTGCATGTCGCTGGCCGACATCGTCTGGGCCATGTCGAAGGTGGACGGCAGTTATGCCCCGGGCAGCGTCTCCGATGCGATCTACCTGTCGTGCTACATCTGGCTCACAGCCGCCGCACGCGAACAGGTTCGCGGTGCTCCCGCCGCGCGGCGCGCCCCCGGCGCGCTCAGCCTCGCGCTCATGCAGGGAATGCCATACATCGCGATGATGACGTCGTTCCTGGTGATGGTCTACGTCGAAAGCAGCACTGCCGCGAGCCCCGTGAACTTCATGACCGTCGTCATCTTCGTGCTGACCTCGCTCGTCATGGTGCGCCAGGGCGTGCTCTCGCGCGACGACGCGGTGCTGCGGGAGCGCCGGGCCGCCGGCATCGTCGAGGCTCGCTACGCGTCCCTGATCAAGAACGCCTCCGACGTGATCGTGATCACCGACGCCGACGGCCACCTCCAGTTCGCGTCGGGCGCCGCCGAGCGCACCTTTGCGATTCCGGCGGACGACCTGGTGGGACGCAATATCCTCGACCTGTGGGCCGACGGAGACCGCGAGCGGCTGACCGCATTCCTTGCCGAGGTGGCCGCAACGCGCGGCCGCGTCATTGGCCCGATCGAGTCGGTGGTCGAGAGCGGCGACCGACGCAGCACCCTCGAGTGCGTCGGCAGCAACCTGATGGACGACACGGCGATTGCCGGGCTCGCGCTCAACTTCCGCGACGTGAGCGAGCGCAAGGCGCTGGAAGAGCAGCTGCGCAAGCTCGCATTCCACGACCCTCTGACGCTGCTTGCCAACCGGAGCCTGTTCTGGAATCGCGTCGAGCATGCGCTGGCGCTCGCCCAGCGCACGGAGCAGCATGTTGCGGTGATGTTCCTGGACCTCGACAACTTCAAGAACATCAACGACTCCCTGGGGCACGATGCCGGGGACCGGCTGCTCCAGGCGGCAGCGCAGCGGCTGGTCAAGTCGACCCGGCCGTCCGATACCGTTGCACGCCTCGGTGGCGACGAATTCGCGATTCTCCTGGAAGGGATCCGCAGCGAGTCGGACGTCGAACGCATCGCAACGCCGATCACCGCGGCGTTCAACAAGCCGCTGCTGCTCGATGGCAGGGAAACCGAATCGACCGCCAGCATCGGCGTCGCCTGCTCGCGCCCCGGTGACGATGCCGAACAGCTGCTTCGCAACGCCGACATCGCCATGTACAACGCGAAAGCGGCCGGTAAGGCCCGCTTCGCGATGTTCAAGCCACAGATGCAGGAACAGCTGCACGACCGGCTGCGGCTTGAGCAGGATATTGATCTTGCGCTGGCGCGACGGGAGTTCTTCGTCGAGTTCCAGCCGGTCGTCGACCTGACCAGCCGCGAGCTGCTCGGTGTCGAGGCCCTGGTGCGGTGGAATCATCCGCAGCGCGGCATCGTCATGCCCAGCGACTTCATTTCGATCGCCGAAGATTCAGGCCGGATCATCGAACTCGGACGTCGGGTGCTCGTCGACGCGTGCACCCGGATCCGGGAGTGGAGCGAGTCGGTCACGGCCGGCAATGGACTGCGCGTGGCGATCAACATTTCGGGACGCCACCTGCAGCAGGGAAACCTGGTTGCGGACGTGCGCCACGCGCTCGCGGTGTCGGGCCTCGACCCGGGCAACCTCGTGATCGAGCTGACCGAGAGCACGATCATGCAGAACACCGAGGCCAACCTGGAACGATTCCGCGAGTTGAAGGCGCTCGGGGTCCGGCTCGCCATCGACGACTTCGGCATGGGCTACTCGTCCCTGTCCTACCTGCATCGATTCCCGATCGACATCCTGAAGATCGATCGTGCGTTCGTCAGCCGGCTGACCGAGCAGGATGGAGGCCCGGAGCTTGCGCGCGCGGTCGTGATGCTCGGCACCACGCTTGGACTCGAGACCGTCGCGGAAGGCATCGAGAACGAGGACCAGGTGGCGACACTGCTGGACCTCGGCTGTGTCGCGGGGCAGGGATTCCTGTTCGCGAAATCGACCTCGCTCGAGATCGTGGAGAAGACGCCGTTCATGGCGCGCCGCGCACGACTGCGGACGGAACGCGCTGCCAGCGTCGATCTCACCGCCACCGGTCGCTATCGAACTGCGGACCTGTGGCCTCGCTCGGCGGCGGGCTGATACGGAGTCTTCCGGTCGTCCCTAGCCCGCAGTGTGCGGGCTGCCCGACTCCATCCAGTCGCGGACGCGGTTTGCATCGCCGATGCGCGTGAGCTTGCCCCAGGAGTTGAGCAGGATGATGACCACGTCGCGGCCATCAATGACCGCCTGCATCACCAGGCAGCGGCCGGCTTCGGCGTTGTAGCCTGTCTTCTGCACCCTGACCTGCCAGTCGGGCTTCTTGACCAGTGAGTTGGTGCTGCGGTACTCGACCGCCCGCCCCCTGATGTACACGGTGTGATCAGGATCGGTCGAATACTGACGGATCGTCGGGTTCGCCGCCGCCGCCCGCACCAGCTTGGCGAGGTCCGCAGGGCTCGAGACGTTGTCGCTCGAAAGCCCGGTCGGCTCGACGAAACGCGCCGTCTTCATGCCGAGGGACTTCGCCTTGTCGTTCATGGCGCGCACACAAGCCTGCATGCCGCCCGGATACGTCCGGCAAAGCGCGTGTGCTGCCCGATTTTCGGACGACATCAACGCGAGGTGGACGAGGTCGGCCCGGCTCAGCCTGGCGCCCGGCGCGAGGCGCGAGTTGCTGCCCGGGGTTTCCCGCACGTCGTCACGCGTGATGGTGATCATCTCGGTCATCGGTTGGCCCGCCCCGAGCACCACCAGGGTCGTCACCAGCTTGGTGATGGAGGCAATCGGCGCGGCGATCCCCTCGTTGCGCGCCGCCAGCACCTTCGAGCCCGACTCATCGAAGATGTAGAAGGCGTTCGAGCGCAGGTCCGGGTTGGATCGGGGCTTCGACTGGACCCTGGCTGAGGCCACGGCGGACGCCGAAGAGAGCGTCGCCAACAGGCACAACGCCATCGTCATCGATTGGATCTTCCGACGTCGCATCAAGAGTTCGCCCGCCTGCCTCTGTGTTCGAACCACGCCGACCGGCAATTGCCGCGCCGGGCCTGGGCGGCGCGAAGCTTACCCTTTCGCGAAACTATCGTCACGGGGCCCGTGCGCTCAACCCCGCGGGCAAAGACCCGGGGATGCGTCACGGTTTTGGCGCACCGGGCTTCTCCGCTCTCACGAAGGCGCTCATGAACTTGCCGTTGACCTGCGGTCCGATGATGGCAGGATCGAGCCCGTTGGCGGCCATGAACTCCCTGGCATCCTCGACTCCGTAGAGCCGCGTGGGCTCGACGTCGATCTTCACGAAACCCGCCGCCGACAGCTTCTCGCGATACACCTGCTCGTCGAGAGCACCCGCGACGCAACCGACCCAGGCGAGAACGCTCTGCCGGATCTCGGGCCGGATCTCTCCCCGGGTGACGACATCGGACACCGCAAAGCGGCCGCCTGGCCTAAGCACGCGAAACGCTTCACGCAGCACCTGGTCCTTGTCTGCAGACAGGTTGATGACGCAGTTCGAGATGACCACGTCGACAGAGGCGTCCGGCAGCGGGATGTGCTCGATCTCGCCCTTCAGAAACTCGACGTTGACCGCGCCGGCCTTGCGCTTGTTCTGGTTCGCGAGTGCCAGCATGTCGTCCGTCATGTCCAGTCCGTAGGCCTTGCCGGCCGGCCCGACCCGCTTCGCCGACAGCAGCACGTCGATGCCACCGCCCGAGCCGAGGTCGAGCACGACCTCGCCCGGTTTCAGCTCGGCGAGCGCAGTCGGGTTCCCGCAGCCCAGGGACGCGAGCACCGCCGCCTCGGGCAGGTCGCTGGTCTGCGCCGAGTCGTACAGGTTGGCCGTGATCGGATCTGCGCCGGCAGGTGCAACTCCGCAGCAGGACCCCTCCGCCTTGATCGCAATGACCCTGCGCGCCGCCTCACCGTACCGTTCCTTCACGATTTCCTTGATGTCGGTGCTGCTCATCGTGTTCTCCTCGTGTTGCCTCAGGTTCCGGCCGGCACCTGCCTGGCTCCGGCACCGCTGAACCAGCGGCGCTGCAGACGGAGCGAGACGTTGACCAGCGCGATCATCACCGGGACTTCCACCAGTGGACCGATGACGGCTGCAAACGCCGCCCCGGAGTTGATTCCATACACAGCGACGGCCACCGCGATTGCAAGCTCGAAGTTGTTGCTCGCGGCCGTGAAGGACAGCGTCGCGCACTTCGGGTAGTTGGCGCCGGAGCGCCGTCCCATTGCGAACGACACCAGGAACATCACGACGAAGTAGATCAGCAACGGGATCGCGATGCGCACGACATCCATCGGGATCGTGACGATCAGCTTGCCCTTGAGGCTGAACATCACGACGATCGTGAAGAGCAGCGCCACCAGCGTGATCGGGCTGATCATCGGGACGAAGTGCTGGTGATACCAGTCCCTGCTGACGAAACGCAGCATCACCACGCGCGTGAGCACACCGGCGATGCACGGTATACCGAGGTAGATGAACACGCTCTTTGCGATCTGCGCGATCGAGATGTCGACGACCGACCCGTGAAGGCCGAACATCGGCGGCAGTACGGTGACGAAGATCCACGCGTAGAGGCTGTAGAACAGCACCTGGAAGATGGAGTTGAACGCCACCAGCCCGGCTGCGTACTCGGTCGATCCGCCCGCCAGCTCGTTCCACACGATGACCATGGCAATGCAGCGAGCCAGCCCGATCAGGATCAGGCCCGCCATGTACTCGGGCTTGTCGTGCAGGAACGTGATCGCGAGCACGAACATCAGGACCGGCCCGACCAGCCAGTTCTGCACCAGCGAAAGCGTGAGGACCTTGCGGTCCCGGAATACGTCAGGCAGGTCCTCGTAACGCACCTTGGCGAAAGGCGGGTACATCATCAGGATGAGCCCCAGCGCAATCGGCACGTTCGTGGTGCCGACGCTGAACGAGTCGACGAACGCCTCCACGTCCGGGACGAACCAGCCGATGCCGATGCCGAGCGCCATGGCGGAAAAGATCCAGACCGTCAGGTACCGATCCAGGAAAGAGAGCCTGCTTGCGACCGTGCTCATGAGAATCGACCCTAGGAGCGCGATATACCGAGAAGCGAAGCCTGCAACGCCGCGTCATCCATCGACTCGAGCGGCAATCCAAGCAGCTGCAGCATCCGGTAGCCGATGGCCTGGCGGGTAAGGTCGAACGCCGCGCGCCGGGCGGCTTCGTCGCCCGGTGCATTGGACGGGTCCGGATAGCCCCAGTGAACCTTCACGGGACTGCCGGGCCAGATCGGGCAGACCTCGCTGGCGGCGCTGTCGCAGACCGTGATCACGATGCGCATCCGTGGGGCGTCCGCGCCGGAGAACTCGTCCCAGCTCTTGCTGCGCACACCCGCGGTCGAGACGCCGGCGTCGGCAAGCACCGCCAACGCCAGCGGGTTGATCCGGCCGCTCGGTGCGCTGCCGGCGCTGTGGGCGCGCACATCGGCGCCAAGGCGTCGCGCATGGTGGTTCAGCATCGCCTCGGACAGGACGCTTCGGGCCGAGTTGTGCGTGCACAGGATCAGTACGTTCGTGGTCATGGGTGGCGACTCAGCATTTGCGGGCCGCCTGGACGGGAGTCGCGCATGGCTCCCCCTGGCAGCAGTTCTCCGTCAGGTACGCGAGCAGGTCGTTCATCCGCTGGAAATCCGCGCGATAGATCAGGTGGCGGCCGCTGCGCTCCTGCGTGATGAGCCCTGCGTTCAGCAGTTCCTTGAGGTGGAACGACAGCGTTGCCGGCGACACCTTCACGCGCTTCGAGATCGCGGTCGGCGTCGAGCCCGCGCTGCCCGCAACCACCAGGGCCCGGAAGACCCCCAGGCGGTGTTCCTGCGAAAGGGCCGCGAGCGATTGCAGGACGGTCGTCGCTTTCATATTTCGATGATCATCGAATGGACGTCCAGTGTACCCGGCAGCGTGCCGGTCGGCATAGTGGCTTCTGCGTACCCATGGGGCCCGCCGCTGCCGGCGCGGAACGGACCGCGGCCGGCCAAGCGAAGCGACTCCCCCGCCGCTCCCGCTTCTTGACCCACCGAACTGTCCAGTCAAGAATCCGGCGCTGACGAAGTCACCGCCACGCTCGCCGCCTTGCAGGATTCGACATGAGCCGCTCGACATCGATGCTGCGAGACGGGCTCATTTCACTGGCCATCACCGTGGCACTGCTCACGGTCATCAACTTCCTGATGGTTGCCTTCGCCCCGCGTGTATTCACGCAGCCCTATTTCCCGCGGACATTCCTGAAATACGTCGATCCCTGCTACCAGACCATCTATCACAGCACGCACGGCGAGACCTTCGAGGACTGGGTTGCCGTCGTGGGCGATTCCTATGCCGCGGGATCCGGGGACGAGTTCCTGGGTCGCAAACGCGATTACGGGATCTTTCCCAAGCTCCGGTCACTCACCCATGGCAATTATTTCGTCTTTGGGCGCGGTGGCTTCGGGAGCATCAACGCCGCGAAGGAACTGAAGCTGTGCATGAGCATGTTCCAGGACTCCTTTCTTCTTCCACGCGTCGAGAAGCCGAAGGCATTGCTGTTCGCGTTCTACGAGGGCAATGACCTGAACAACAACGTCAATCACCTGCGCCGCGCCAGGGAGGGCGAATCCGTCGCACTGTTCGTCCAGAACCAGATATCCCATCCCGACGGCGAGCGGCGGCGAAGAATGGAGGCGCACTTCCCTCTCTTTGACCTGCTTTCGGGAGAGATCTCGAGGCTCGGTCGCGCGGTGTCGGGAAGCGGAAAGGGCGGTTCCAGGAAATCACAGGAAGATGACGGCGATGGCGGACAAGAGGGAGCATCTGGCGCCGCGGAGAACCCGGTCGTGCCTGCGACTCCCGGGCCTGTACAGCGCAACCATGCACTCGTCGGCCATCAGGTCCGCCCGTTCCCAAGGAATCCGCAGGGTGCGGCAACCGAACTGGCGGGCCATCTGGATGTTCCATTGCAGGTCTTTTACGAATCGGTACTGGCCTTGAGTCGATACCTTCCCGACACTCCGGTCACTATTGTCTATTTGCCATCGGCAGCCACGATTTATGAGTGGCAGGACCCCATTCGCATCGAGACTTACCACACGAAGCGTCCTGTCTTCACGACCACCCGGGACAACGCGATCCAGAGTCGACTGATCCGGCAGTCGATCGCCGACTTCGCCGACAGACATCACTTCGGGTTTGTCGACCCAACCGCAAACCTCCAGTCCGCGGCCCGGGCGGAATTCATCCACGGGCCCAGGGATTGGAATCACTTGAATGCCGCAGGCTACTGGGTCGTCGCCAATGCACTCGCAAGGTCGCCTGCTGCAGCGCCGTCACCTGGCAGAGCACCTGCCGGGACCGGCACTCCATAGCCCCGCGTGAGCTGGGTTCGAGGACGCCGCTCCGGCGTCCACATCCGCAGCGGATGCGCGTTCAGTCCAGCTCGAACGCGGTTTCGTAATTCTGCTTCAGGCGCGGGTCCTGGTCGTCCTTGCGAAGCCAGCAGTTGCCAACGGCAAGCCGCTCGATCTCGGTGCCCATGAAGCAGCGAAACGCATCCTCGGGGGAGCCGACGATCGGTTCGCCACGCACGTTGAAACTGGTGTTCACGATCACCGGACAGCCCGTCAGCGCATGGAATGCCGATATGAGCGCGTAGTACCGGGGATTGGTGTCGCGGTGTACCGTCTGGATTCGAGCCGAGTAGTCCACGTGGGTCACCGCAGGGATGTCGGACCTCGGCACGTTGAGTTTCTCGATGCCGAACAAGGCTTCCTGCTCTGGCGTCATCGCCACGCGTCGGTTCTCCACCACGTCGGCCACGAGGAGCATGTACGGGCTGTCGTGGTCCAGTTCAAACCACTCGGCGACGTGTTCCCGCAACACGGACGGGGCGAACGGGCGAAACGATTCGCGATACTTGACCTTCAGGTTCAACACCGACTGCATGGCCGCGGAGCGCGCGTCGCCGAGGATCGAGCGACCGCCCAGCGCGCGCGGCCCGAACTCCATCCGGCCCTGGAACCAGCCGAGCGCCTTGCCGTCGGCCAGGGCCTGCGCCGAGGCCTGGACGATTTCCTCATCCGACATGACCTCGAATTTCGCGCCGGCCTCGGTGAGACGTGCCTCGATGTCTGCCTGCTTGAAAGCCGGGCCGAGATAGGCGCCTTTCATGCGGTCGCCGGCCGTTCATCGCCGGCCGCGGCCGGCCCAGGTGCAGATGGTTTGCGGCCAGCGCTGCGCCCAGCGCGCCACCCGCGTCTCCGGCGGCAGGCTGGATCCAGATGTCACGGAAAGCCCCGTCCCGCAGGACCTTGCCATTGGCGACGCAGTTGAGCGCCACGCCGCCAGCGAGGCAAAGGTTGCTGCTGCGCGCCTCCCTCGCAATGGACCTCGTGAGGCGCAGCACGACCTCCTCCGTCACGGCCTGGACGGACGCGGCGAGATCCATCTCGCGCTCGGTCAGTCGCTCAGCAGGCTTGCGCGGCGGCCCGCCGAAGAGCGCGTGGAAGCGCTCGTTCGTCATCGTGAGGCCGGTGCAGTAATCGAAATACTCCAGATTGAGCCTGAAGGTCCCGTCGCTCTTCAGGTCGAGCAGATGTTCGTAAATGGTCTGCGCGAACCTCGGCCGGCCATAGGGCGCAAGGCCCATGACCTTGTACTCGCCGGAATTCACCTTGAAGCCGGTGTAATACGTGAAGGCCGAGTACAGCAGCCCGAGCGAGTGCGGGAAATGGATCTCCCTGTGAACCTCGAGCTGGTTGCCTCGTCCATGGGCGACGGACGTCGTCGCCCACTCGCCCACGCCGTCCATCGTCAGGACGACGGCCTCGTCGAACGGGGACGGAAAGAATGCACTGGCCGCGTGGGAGAGGTGGTGCTCCGAGAACACGAACCGATCCTGCAACTGCTTCCTCGGTATGCCGCCGAGCTCCGCCAGTTCGCGCGTGAGCATGTCGTGCAGGAACAGCTTCTCGCGCAGCCACACCGGAATGGCCATGCTGAAACTCTTGAAGCCGCGCGGGGCGAACGCGAGGTAGGTCTCGATGAGCCGCTCGAACTTGAGCAGCGGCTTGTCGTAGAAGGCAATCAGCTCGACCTGGTCAAGCCCGATGCCGGCCTCCCGCAGGCAGTATTCGACCGCGTGTTTCGGGAAGGCAGGATCGTGCTTCTTCCTGGTGAAACGCTCCTCCTGCGCCGCGGCCACGATCTCGCCGTCGTTCAGGATTGCCGCGGCACTGTCGTGGTAGAAAGCCGAGATTCCGAGCAGGTGCATCGGGGCTAGAAGATCGTATAGATGAACGGCGCGATCGCCGAGCCCTTGGCGAGTATGAGGAGGCCGCCGAGCAGGAGCATCGTCAGCAATATGGGCAGGAGCCAGAATTTCTTCCTGACCCTCATGTAACGCCACAGTTCGGCGGGGAGACTCATTGCAGCACTCCGGCAGCAGTTACGATTTCGCGACTAGAACTGATCCTTGAAGGTCTCGGGAGCCGGGCCCGGCGGGTTCCGCTCTATCCAGTAGCTGCTCGCATCTGGATCAAGGCGCAGCCTCAAGAGGTCCTTTCCCAACGCCCGCATCAACCATCCCATCGGCGTGATCACCAGGAAGAACATGATCCCGAGCGCAATCGGGCTCACGACTCGATGCAGGAGCAGGCCGAACTTCATCCAGAGACGGTTTAGTGGCGCCAGCACGGACGGGACGAGAAGCGCGGCCAGGAGAAAGATGCCGCTGAACCCGAACGCCCAGGTGCGCGGTGCCCTCCCGAGGATCAGCGGCAGCAGCCCGACCAGCGCGAAGAACGCTGCGAAAACGAACCCGAAGGATCGATTGGACGAGCCGCCGATGTCTTCCTCACGACTGTAACTTTCGTGACCCATGCTTCTCGTCCATCAGCAATCAATCCCGCGGATCGCGAGAGCGTCGTTTCTCTACTTTACGCATAAGGTGTCCAAACGAGAAGCCTTTTCCAGTCAACAACTTGCGCTCGCATTCCTGGAAGCGCCCTGCAACCGGGTGCGATCCTTCCGGCAGACGAACTCATCAGTCGGTCCACCGCGCTTGAAGCAGCCACGGCTTTTCGCTAAACGGATAGCCGGCGACCGGCGGCTCGAATATATTTCCGGGCCGCCTTGCCTGCTTTCGCCCCCCCAAAACCTTCCGACGTGGAGTGTGCTCATGACAAGATTCCGTATCGCCACCGTCTCGATGTCGATCATCGCCGCCCTGGCGTTGACCAGCAGCGTTCGCGCCGACACTGCCGAAGCGATGTGCCAGCTTGTAAAGGACGGCGACACCAAGAAGAACGCAACGGGACCCTGCACCTTCTCGCAGCGCCAGGGCTATGTGGACATCGATTTGCGGAACGGCAGC
The DNA here is from genome assembly GCA_963726665.1 of uncultured Gammaproteobacteria bacterium. Taxonomy (GTDB): domain Bacteria; phylum Pseudomonadota; class Gammaproteobacteria; order Steroidobacterales; family Steroidobacteraceae; genus RPQJ01. The sequence goes on from CAVSDW010000009.1 coordinate 93,509, forward strand.
AAGTTCAGCCTGGCTCCGACAGACAAGGCGAATCACTTCAAGGACGGGGAAGGCAACACGGTGGTTCGCACGGCGAGCGGCAACCAGCACGTCTACAAGTGGCCCGACAAGAACAAGAAAATCATCGTGAAATTCACGGGATAAGCGACGACCAGCGCACCCACCGGGGCGTTGGTTCGGCTAAGCTACATCCACCGCCGGGGCCGTTTCAGCGCCGGACGGCACCCACCAAGCGAGGAGTTACCCATGTTCAAGGTGAAATTGACGATTCTGGCCGCGCTTTCCTGCCTGGCATTCGTCGCGCCCGCCTATGCCGACAAGACGACCGGCGAGACCGTAGACGACTCGGCGATCGCCACCTCGGTCAAGGCGAAGCTGATCGAGACGAAGGGCGTGTCGTCCACCGCCATCAACGTAGAAGTATCCAAGGGCGCGGTCTGTCTCGGCGGCTTCCTCGAGTCGCAGGCAGAGAAGAACGCGGCCATCGCTGCCGCGAAGTCCGTGAAGGGCGTGACCAGGGTCCATGACGGGCTCGTCGTCATCAAGAAGGATCGCTCGGCCGGGCAGGCCATCGACGACACGACGATCCAGGCGACGCTCAAGTCGAAGCTGGCTGAAGAGGATGCCTCCAAGGCCTGGAGCATCAACACCGACGTCTACAACGGCCAGGTGCTGATGAGCGGCTTCATTCATGGCGAGAAGAGCCGCATCAAGGCTGGCGAGATCGCCCGGAGCATCAAGGGCGTCAAGACGGTCTACAACAAGATCGAGCTCGAATAGCGAACCGCCAGGCGCGGCCTCTCGGGGTCGCGGCCGAAGCAAGGGCTCCGACAGCGGGGTCGTCGGCATTGCCGGCGACCCCGGTTTCTTTGGGCGCGAGCGAATCCTGACTTGCACAACATGCCCGCAGGGCGAGGGCCCTGCACCGGCAGCCGATTCAATGCCGGGTCGCCGTGCTGTCAGATCGCCTGGCCAGCGTCGAGCACTGCCGGGCACTCCGCCGCCAGGATCTCGGTTTCGTAGCGCCAGACCTGGACGTCTGCCGCCCAGAAATCCGCACGTAGTCCCGCTTTTTCCTTCAGTCGGCGCAGGAAATCGTGCGGACCGGCGACGTTCTCCCAGACCTTCGGCAGGAAGGTGGCCCTCATCCCACGCCACTCGAGCACCAGTCCGTCGCGTCCGGGGACCAGTTCGAGCAGCAACTGCTGCTCAGTGGCGACCACCATTCGCTCGCACGGCGTCAGCAACGATACCTCCAGGCTCGACCACCGCCACTCGCGCGCAGTCAGCGGCGGGAAGCGTGGGTCGCGGAACGCGCTGGCCTGGGCATTGCCCCAGACGTCCAGCAACAGCGGTCGTGCGGGCTCGAGCGTGCCGCAGCAGCCGCGGAGCTCGCCGTCGATCGTCAGCGTGACGAAGCTCGCGCGCGGTTCGCCAAGCGCGCCACGCAATTCGGCCGCCTGCGGTGGCGCAGCCTCGACGAGCCCCAGGTGGGCCTCGATGGAGGTCGCGGCAGCGCGCAGCACGGCTTGCCGCGCACCAGGATCAAGTTTCGTGGAGGGCATAGCTGGCATACCCCACGACCCGCGAACGATCGCCGGCAGTGTCGCCGGAATTGCGCTGGTCGAGCAGTTCGACGGTCAGGCCACGTCGGCGCGCGACCTGCATGAGCCCGTTGATCGCACATGCGCCGCAGGCCTGCTCGTCAGGCAGGTCACTGCGTCGAGCCACGATCGAACGCGTCGTCTCGGCATCGAGCTGCCGCGCTTGATTCCACGTGTGGTAGTGACTTAGATCGGAGCTGACCAGCACCAGCGTGTCGGGCCCGCCCCAGGCTGCGTCGATCACGCGCGCCACCTGCTCGACTTCAGCGAAGCCGACAGTGATCGGCAGGATGTCGAAATCGCCGAGCACCACCTGCAGGAACGGCAACTGCACCTCGAGCGAGTGTTCCGCGGCGTGCGCCGCATCGGAGATCGCGACCAGCCCGAGTTCGCGCAGCCGCTCGCGACCGGCCACGTCGACCGGCACATCGCCGAGCGGCGTGGCGAAACAGTCGACTGACGGCACCGCGAGACCGCGTATCGGCACGCGATGGCTCGGCCCGATCATAACCACGTGACGGATGCTCGCGGACCCGTCGCGCAGCCGCCGATAGGCAAAACCGGCAACAGGCCCGGAATACTGGTATCCGGCGTGCGGCACGATGAGCGCCTTCGGCGGACCCGACACGGATTGCGGCGAAGACGCATCCACATAGCCGCTCACGTCGTGTCGCAACTCATTCGCATTCGCGGGATAGAAGAGCCCCGCCACCGCGGGCGGCCGTATCCTTGATTTATCACTGTCCAGGCTCAACATCTTGGTTCCGTGGCAGTTCGAATACCTCCCTAATGTGGTGACGCACCGGGGCGAAACCAATATCCCGCTCGAGGACGATGGGCGTCAATCGTATGAATAGCGACCTCTCCCCCACCCCCACGCGCTACTGGACGCGCCTCGATGACGGACGCGTGCAATGCGACGTCTGTCCACGCCTCTGCCGGCTGCACGAGGGCCAGCGCGGGCTGTGCTTCGTGCGGGGCCGCGAGCGCGACGGCATCGAACTGTACACATACGGGCGGTCCAGCGGATTCTGCGTGGACCCGATCGAGAAAAAGCCGCTGAACCACTTCCTGCCCGGCTCCTCGGTGCTTTCGTTCGGAACCGCAGGCTGCAACCTGGCCTGCAAGTTCTGCCAGAACTGGGACATGAGCAAGTCGCGCGAGATGGACACGCTCGCGGACTCGGCCTCGCCGCGCGAGCTGGCGGCAACCGCGACCCGGCTCGGCTGCGCCAGCGTGGCGTTCACCTACAACGACCCGACCGTCTTCATGGAATACGCCATAGACGTCGCGGACGCCTGCCATGACGCCGGCGTGCGCACCGTGGCGGTCACCGCCGGTTACATCTGCCCGGAGCCGCGGGCCGAGTTCTTTGCGTCGATCGACGCCGCCAACGTCGACCTCAAGGCATTCACCGAGCGCTTCTACCGGAAGATCTGCGGCGCCGAGCTGGCGCCAGTGCTCGACACGCTCGTCTACCTGAAGCATGAGACGCGGGTCTGGCTCGAAATCACCACGCTTTTGATCCCGGGCGAGAACGACTCGGACGCCGAGATCGACGAAATGACGCAGTGGATCCGTGACAAGCTCGGCCCCGACGTGCCATTGCACTTCTCGGCGTTCCACCCCGACTGGAAGATGAGCGACCACCCCCCGACGCCTGCCGCCACGCTCACGCGTGCGCGCGATATCGCGATGCGAAACGGATTGCGGTACGTCTATACGGGAAACGTTCACGACCGTGCCGGCGGCAGCACCTGGTGCCATCGCTGCCACGCGCTGCTGATCGAGCGCGACTGGTTCGAGCTCGGCCACTGGGGCCTCACGGCCGAAGGCTGTTGCGCGGCGTGCGGCGAGAAACTGCCCGGTGTGTTCGCGCCCCGGCCCGGCACCTGGGGATCCAAACGCCTGCCGGTACGCCTGCACCGCGCCTGACGCCGCCGCGGCGCTCAAAGCCGCGTGATCAGCTCGAAGCCCGACCCGCCGCGTTCAAGGTCGCGGTCCCTGCGCTCCCTCATCCGATCGTGCAGCGCGCGCCGCTGCAAACCCAGCCAGTCCTCGCGAGAGACAGCCTTGTGCGATCCGGCTGCGGCGCGCCTCGCGGCCTCTTCCCTGCGGAACTCGTCGAATTCCTCGTAGCTCTCCAGTTCGTGCCGCAATTCGCCCAGCACGAGCTCGAGCATGATCGCGTCGTCGACGAGGCCCAGGACCGGCACGTCGTCGGGCACGAGGTCGTGCGACTCGGCGACATAGGCGAGCCCCTCCAGGACGCGGCTGCGCTCGGGCTGCGGCAGCTGCCATTCCTCGTCCTCGAGCATGCCGACCAGGGCCTTGACCTTGCCCAGTCGTTTCGCGACGAAAGGCGAGTGCGTGCCCGATGCCAGGCGCGCCACGGCACGGCGCGCGGCGGCCGCAGTTTCCTCGGGCGTACATTCGGCGGCGCGTGCCCGCGAGCGATGCATCACGGACCGGAAGTGATCGAGCTCCGGGTCGGAGATTTCGATTGTCACGGTCAACGGCATGCGTGTCTCCAGCTGCTACGGCTTCGGCCGGTCCTTCAGGGGTTCGGTGGCGAGGCCCACTTTCACCATGCCGGCGTTCTGCGCGTCCGCCATGATGCTCGCCAGCACCTGGAACTGGGTCGTCCGGTCCACGTGAAGGTGCAGCTCCGGCTGCGGCTTGCGCTGCGCCTCGGACGACAGCCGCTCCAGCATGGCCTTGCGGTCGATGAGCACGTCGTTCAGGTACATCGTCCCGTCCGGCAGCAGCGATATCACGATGGTGTCCGGCTTCTCCTCGAGCAGCACGGTCGAAGCCTGCGGCAAGTCGATCTTGATCTTGTGCGCGAGCAGCGGCGCCGTGATCATGAAGATGATCAGCAGCACCAGCATGACGTCCACGAGTGGCGTGGTGTTGATCTCGGCCATCGGGGTGCGTGTGTGGCTGGCCGCTGCCGCCGAGTCCGCTGAATGCCATGACATTCTCCGATCGTGATCAGGCTGCCTTCTTGGCGTGCGCGCGGTGGTGGTCCATCGACGACGGCACCCGGGCGCCCGTGGTCAGGTACGCGAGCAGGTCCTCGGCGAAGGCGTGGAAGCTGGCGATGATCACCCGGTTGCTGCGCACGAGCAGGTTGTAGCCGAGCACCGCCGGCACCGCGACCGCGAGGCCGAGCGCCGTCATGATCAGCGCCTCGCCCACCGGGCCCGCCACCTGGTCGAGCGAGGTTTCACCCGTTGCGCCGATCCGCACCAGCGCGTGGAAGATCCCCCAGACCGTGCCGAACAGGCCGACGAACGGCGCGGTGCTGCCGACGGTGGCGAGGAACGTGAGTCCCGTCTCCAGGCGCTCCATCTCGCGATTGATCGCGCTGCGCAGCGCGCGGTCGAGGAATTCCGCGCGGTGCAGGGTGCCCGCGAGCCGGTCCTCGGTGAGCTGGTCGTGGTGATTCATCGCGAACTCGGCGTCGAGCGCGATCTTCGAGAAGGGCTCCCAGTCCGGCTGCTGCTCGAGGAACGGGATGGCCTGGTCCGTCGGGGTCTTCCAGAACGAAGACACCACGTGGTTCGAGCGCGTACGGATGCGCGCGACCCGCACGAACTTGATGACCATGAAATACCACGAGACGACGGACATGAACACCAGCAGCCCGAAGACGAACACCCCGATGGCATCCGTTTCCCTCAGGAAGTTGGCGAAACTCATGGTCGTCAGGGCTTCAGTGGGGTGCATGTCGAGCTCCCTTCAATTGATCAGCTTGAATTCGATCGGTACGACGGCCCACGCGCGCGCCGGCAGGCCGTTGCGCATGGCAGGCACGAAGATCCAGTCGCGCACGGCGGTCAACGCCGCTTCATCGAGGGCCGAGTCACCGCTCGACTTCGCGAGCGTGATTTCCTGGGGCGAGCCGTCTTCGCCCACCAGTACGCGGACCTTGACCACGCCCTCGGTACCCGCCCGCAGGCACCGTGGCGGGTAGATCGGAGGCTTCATGCGCAGCAGCGCGACTTTCGTATGCGTGATCGGCTCGTCGCGCGCCTGCCCGCCGGCGCCATCCACTTCCGCTCCGGGCGGGCTCGGCGGGCCCGGCTCGCCTTCGAGCAGCTCGTCGCCCATCGCGTATTTCTTCACCTGCGTGTCGGGCGGGACGGGGTTCGTGGTCGGGGTGTCCACGAGGATCGGTACCGGTCGCGTCTTGCGCGGCGCTGTCTTGACCTCGTCCTGCTGGCCCCCGACGGGTTCGGGTTCCTCCGCGCGCGGCAGCGGGGGCGGCGGCAACCGCTCGAGGCTGACCTGGAAGAGTGGAGGCGCATCGGAGGAAGTGTCCGGAGGACGCGCGGTGAGCAGGCCCACGATGCCCGCTGCGTGCAATGTCGCGACCGACAGCAGCACGCAAGCCAGCGCTCCAGGTGAGGCGCTCGTCGTGGATGTAGCGATCGATCCTCATAGGCTGTCGCGACGGCGCAGTCTGTCGACGAGGCGAATCCCCATGTCGCAATCTAAGGCAGTCGCGGCCATCCGGGCGCATCGCCGGGCAGCGATATGTACCTAATTCAGCAGGCATTTTCCTCGACGCGGCCTGACCGCAAGCGCGTCCGGATGGGCCGCGGATGGTCAGCCGGCGCGTGGCGCACCTACGGCTGCACCGCGTCAGCCGGCGAGCGCGAACCCGTCATGCGGGAATGGACTCAATCGAGACGCGGATATCCCGTGACCCGCTGTATTTCCGTGTAAAGCGGCGCCAGGCGCGCGTACATGGGTTTGTAGACACGCTCGTACAGCGCATCGTAGGTTGCAGCGTTCGCGGCGATGGGCTCGAACAGGCGACCGATGCGCGTCATGCGCGCCACGGCCTGGTTGAAGTCCGGGTGCAGGCCCAGGCCGATCGCGCAGTCGATAGCCGCACCCAGGCCCGACGTCTCGTGCGTATGCGGGCGCGCGGTCGGAAGATTGAAAATGTCGGCGGTGAGCTGCATGGCTGCGTCGGACTGCGAGCCGCCGCCGCTGACGCGCAGTTCAGTAAGACGCAGTCGAGTTCGCTTTTCTATCAGCTCGCGGCCCTCGCGAAGCGCATAGGCGAGCCCTTCGAGAATCGCCCGGTAAAGATGTGCGCGCGTGTGCACGTCGCCGAAGCCGATCACGGCGCCCTTGGCTTCCGGGCCAGGCTGCTTTACGCCCGGGCTCCAGTAGGGCTGCAGCATCAGGCCCATCGATCCCGGCGGAACGGTGCCGACCAGCTCGTCGAACAGCACTTCCGGAGTCACGCCAAGCGTCTCGGCCGCGGCACGTTCCGGGTGACCGAACTGTTCCTTGAACCAGTTGACCATCCAGTAACCGCGAAAGATCTGCACTTCGCAGCTGTATTGGCCCGGCATGGCGGCCGGGTAAGGCGGCATGCCCGGCGTGACCTCGACATAGCGAGGCGTCGTGACGTTGATCGTCGCCGTCGTGCCATAGGAGAGCGCACCGATGGTCGGCACCAGGGCGCCCGAGCCCAGGATCTCGCAGGCCTTGTCGGCGGCAGCGGCGATCACTGGCGTGCCGGCCCGGATGCCGGTCGCGGCGCTGGCGGCGGCAGTGACCTCGCCGAGCACAGTCCCCACGGGCACGAGGTCCGGCAATTGCTCGCGCCGAATCGCCAACGCCTGCCATTTCCAGTCGGAGGCGACGGCCCAGCGGTGTTGCTTCGAATCGAACGGCAGGTACGCCACGAGCGAGCCGACCGAGTCGACGAACCGACCCGTGAGCCGGTGATTCAGCAGGCCCGAAACCAGCAGGAACTTGTGCGTCGAAGCGTGCAGTGCCGGTTCGTGCTGGGCCAGCCAGTTGACCTCGGCTTCCTGCTGGAAGTACTTGACGGTGCCTGCCTGTCCGGCCAGTGCAATTGCCAGCCGCCACCAGGGCTTGATGCGTGGATATTGCGTCGCGCGGCGCTTGTCGAGCCAGATCAGCGCCGGGTGCAGGCACCGTCCATCGCGATCAACCGGCACGACCGAGGCGCGCTGGGTGGTCACTGCGACACCGCGCACCGCCTCTCTCCAGCCGGGATCGCGTATCCACAAGGCCTGGCAACAGGCCGCCGCGGACTGCCAGAACCCCTCGCCATCGTGCTCGAGCCATCCCGGCTGAGGCACGCAATAGTGCTTCAGGGGCTCCTGCGTGCGGGCCACCATGTTGCCGTCGAGATCGAACAGCAGTGCGCGCACGCTCTGCGTGCCGCAGTCGATGGCGAGGAGCAGTTCGCGCTGGGCGCTCACGCCCGCGGACCGGTCAGGTTGTCGTTGGCCAGGATGCCCTGCGGATCGAAGCAGTCAAAGGCTGCCTTCAGCGCCGCCATCCCGACCGGTCCCTTCTCGGCCGGGAGATACGGCGCGTGATCGCGGCCGACGCCGTGCTGGTGACTGATGGTGCCGCCGTTCGCGACGATTGCGTCGCTCACCGCACGCTTGAGCTCCGTCCAGCGCTGCCACGCGGTCGCCTGGTCCGCGCCGATGCGGAAGACGAATGTGCTGTACACGCTCGAGCCCGTGCCATACACGTGTGAAAGATGCGTGTAGGCATGGCAGCGCTCGCCGAGCCGGGCGAGGGCCTCGCGCCCCGCGGCCTCCATCGCCTGCATGGTCGAAGTGCTCGAGCTCCACGGCACCGACGTCTCCATCGTGTCGACGGCGTAGCCGGCATCCCAGAGCGTATTGCGCAGATAAACGCCGGTGAAGCGCTTCTCCGCCCACTTGCTGCCCAGCAGCGTGCCCGTCGAGACGCCGCCGTGCGCACGCAGCACGGCCCTGGCCTGCCGCCACGTGGCCTCGACCTGCGCGCGCGTGCCTGTCAGGCCGAGCATCAGCAGGCATTTCTGTTCTCCGGCACCGCGCCAGCCCAGGAAGCGCTCCAGCCATGCAATCTGCCCGGCGTGCCCGGCCATGCGGAGCGTGGTCATGGTTTCGACCTGGTTGGACAGGCGAAGCATGGACAGCGCGACCCGCGTCTGCGACAGGGTGCGCGCGGCGACCACTCCGGCGTCCCAGCTGGGCATGAACACGCCCACGAATCGCTCCTCCTCGGGCAGGCGGCTGACCCGCACGATGGCTTCCGTGATCACGCCGATGCGTCCCTCGGAACCGAGCACCCACTCGCGCAGGTCGGGACCGGCCGCGCTGGCGGCGAACGGTGGAATCGCCAGGGTACCCCGCGGCGTTTCGACGGTGCCGCCCGCAAACAGCTGCTCGATTCGTCCGTAGCGCAGCGACTGCTGTCCGGAGGAGCGCGTCGCGATCCAGCCACCGAGCGTCGCGTACTCGAAACTCTGCGGGAAGTGGCCGAGCATGAAGCCCCTGGCGCGCAACGCCGCCTCCAGCTGCGGCCCCGTCACGCCGGCTTGAAAACGCGCGAGCTGCGAGGTCTCGTCGAGTTCCAACAGCGCATTCATGCGACGCATGTCGAGCGTCACGCAAGGCCGATTGCCCGAAGGCGCGTCCAGGTGTCCGGCAACGCTCGTGGCGCCACCGCAGGGGATCAATACGACATCGTTCTGCTGCGCCCAGGCGAGCAGTTCGCGGACCTGCCCGCCAGTCTCGGGCCAGGCGACGCCGTCCGCCAGGCGACCGACGTCGCCGAAGCGCAGGCGAATCCAGTCCCCCAGGCTCTGGCCCACCCCGGAACGCAAACGGTCTTCGGTGCTCACGGAGATGAGCGGATGACGTGCGCCTGCCGCCGCAAGGCGCGAGGGCAGCTCCCGGTCGATGCGCTCACAGACCTCCTGCAGCGTCGCGTCCCGGGGAGCCGTGCCGGGTCCGACGGCCTCACTCATGAAGGCGGCCGCGCCGGGTGGCAATGAAGCAGCAATGCTCTCGTCGCCCCAACCGTTCCAACGTCTCACGCCACACTCCTTCCGCGCACGCCCGCGATTGAAGACTCGGCCAGCGCATTGCGCGATTGCCGCTCCAGCGACCTGCACATTTCAACCTGTCCTGCTCGTTCAGTGTCGCTCCAGCCAAGCAACGCCGACATTGCATGCGCCGCGGGCTCGAGTGAGTCGAGTCCCGCGCGCTCGTCGAACCAGGCGCGCGCACTGCGACGCACCCAGTAGTCCTCCAGCGTCAAGGCACCCTCGTGTGTCACCGCGTGGCGGGCTTCGGCCGCCACGTCTCCGCCGTCTGCGACGATCGCGGCCGCCTCATCGCCATACAGGCGGGCCAGGCGTTCGGCCTTGTCGGCGTCGGGACCGAGGCGGACGATGTCCCCGGCACCCAGAGTCCGCGCCCCGCCGGGCAGGGGTTGATTCGCGGTGCTGCATGGCAACGCCGGCTTTTCCAGCCGCGTCGCGATGAGATCGACCACGTGCTCGGCCATCGCGCGATAGGCGCTCAGTTTGCCGCCGGCAACCGAGACCAGGCCGGCGGGTGACGTCCAGATCTCGTCCTTCCGCGAGATTTCATTGGCCTTCTTGCCCGGCTGCGAGATCAGCGGCCGGATGCCGGACCACAAGGCAACGATGTCGCTGTCGGTGATCGCCGCGGTGCGGAGATTCCGCTCGGCCGCTGCGATCAGATAGTCCACGTCCTTGCGGTCGAACGTGGGCCAGTACTCCGTCCCATCGTGAAAGACGTCCGTGGTGCCCAGGTAGGTAAAGCCGCCGCAAGGCACTGCGTACGCCGAGCGCTTGTCCTCCGTGGGCAGGATGATCGTGCTCCTGACCGGCAGGCGATCACGATGCAGCACCAGGTGGATGCCTCGGCTCAGCACGAGGCGAGCATCCGTCTGGCCCTCCTCGAGCGCGCGGACCTCGTCCACCCAGACACCTGCCGCGCTCACGACCAGTCGTCCCATCACGCGCACCCGGCGATCCTCGCCTGACAGCGTCGACCGGACAGTCACGCCGACGATGCGCCCCGCTTCCTGCAGCAGCCCGTCAGCCGCCGCGTAGTTGACGACCGTCGCTCCCGCGGCCTGCGCGGATCGAACATTCGCCAATACCAGTCGGGAGTCGTCCGTCAGGAACTCCGTATAGGCGACCGCGCCATGCAGTCCATCCGTGTTCACCATGGGCTCGCATCGCGCCAGCTCCGCGACGTTCAGAACCGAGTGACGCTCCGCCGCCGGCACCCTGCCGAGTTTCTCGTAAACCCAAATCCCGGCTCGAAGCATGGCCGTACTTGCCGCGGACCGCGACGGAATCAGGAACCGCGATGGCTTCGAAAGGTGGGGAGCGATCCGCCGCAGTACCTGGCGCTCCAGGGCGGCCTCCCTGACCAGTGCAATCTGCCCCTGTGGCAGGTAGCGCAGGCCGCCGTGGATCATCTTGGAACTGCGGCTGCTGGTGCCGCTCGCATAGTCGCGGGCCTCCAGCAGTGCAACGGAGTACCCGCGCAACGCGGCATCGCGTGCGATACCCGCACCCGTGACGCCGCCGCCGATGACGATGATGTCGAAGCGCTGCTCTTCCAGCGACGCCAGGCGGCGCACCCGGTCGCGTGAATCGATTCTGCTTTCGTCTGGCACGTCTGGACCGTAATTTGAGGTTGGCGGTAGCGCGTGAATCCCGGCCACTGCCTGGCCGGGCCGCGAGGATCGCCCAGCCCGCGACCCGACGAGAACGGCCGGCTAGACTTCGAAACTGTCGCGAGCCGGCCGGTTCGGATCGTAATCCTCGTCCTCGAGTTCGACCGCGGCCGACGGCGGCAGCTTCGCGATGATCTTCACCAGCATTCTAACGTGCTCGTCTTCTTCATCCCGCAGTTCCTCGAACAGCGCCCTGACCTCCGGCTGGTCCACGTGTTCGAGGGCTTCGTCGTAGAAGGCGAAGGCCTTCTGTTCGGAGTACAAGGCCAGCTGGTACGCCTTGAGCACCGACATGCCCCAGCGTACGTCACAGACGTCGGGGGCCTCAACGTCGAAGATGTCATCGAGCTTGACCTGTGCCGGCTTGTCGCCAAACAGTGCGAGCCGGCGCTCGGCAATCTCCTCGCAATGCTTGTTCTCGTTGACGGCCATGGAGCGGAATACTGCGCCGGCGTCGTCAACGCCACGGCTGCCGAATGACTCGGCGAATTCCGTGTACCGCTTATGCGCTTCGAACTCGATCAGGGAGGCAAGATCGAGGGCGTCCATCAGGGTGATTCTGGAGAGATCGAGTCTCGTGGACATGGGGTTCCCACTGCTTGGCAGTTTTCGCGTAGGGTGAACCGTTCGGATCGCCCCACAATTCGGGGTAATGCTTAGTACGGTCGTGCCGCGCTTTGCCCGACGGAGCGTCTCGGGTAGGCTGGACGCCGCTCGCCGGCCCGAAGGAACTATCCCATGAATCGCCTCGCGCACTGGACCGCAGCCTGGATCGTCGCAGGCCTGGTTGCCCTGAGCGCCTCTGCAGCCGAACCGCGCGCCCGTGACGTCGGCGTACCCTTCGAGGGAAGACCGGGACCGCTCAACGCGATCACGGACGTGAGCGGCGTCGAGGTCGGTCACAGCACGATCGTCTCCGGGTCACCGGGCGGCAAGGAGCCCGTGGTGCGAACCGGTGTCACCGCAGTACTGCCGCGTGGCAAGCGCAGCCCGACCGACGCCGTGTTCGCAGGCTGGTTCAGCCAGAACGGCAACGGCGAAATGACCGGCACCACATGGGTGAAGGAGTCTGGCCTGCTGTATGGCCCGGTCATGATCACCAACACCCACAGCGTTGGGGTGGTGCGCGACGCGGTGATCGGCTGGGCGCTGAAGCACTACGATTTCGACAAGAGCGACTGGTGGTCGCTGCCTGTGGTCGCCGAGACCTGGGACGGCTGGCTGAGCGACATTAACGGCTTTCACGTGAAGACCGAGAATGCCTACGCGGCACTCGACGCGGCGCGCGGCGGGCCGGTTGTCGAGGGCAATGTCGGCGGTGGCACCGGCATGATCTGCTATGAATTCAAGGGTGGCATTGGCACGGCGTCGCGTCTGGTGAAAGACGATGCTGGCAACTACACCGTGGGCGTATTGGTGCAGGCCAACTTCGGACGCCGCGGTGAGTTGCTGGTGGCCGGCGTACCTGTCGGCCGTGAGATCCCCGAGGAGCCGGCCTATGCCACTCTGGCGCCGAAGCGCACGGACCGCGATCTCGGCTCGATCATCGTAGTCGTGGCGACCGACGCCCCGCTTCTACCGCACCAGTTGGAGCGCATCGCGCGGCGCGTAACGATGGGTATCGCCCGCACCGGCGCGGTGGCTGGCAACGGCTCAGGCGACATCTTTATCGCATTCTCGACCGCGAACCCGGGCGCGGCCGACGCGAAGGGCCTCCCGGCGCTCACGATGCTACCGAACGAGCGCATCACTCCGTTCTTCACGGCCACCGTTCAGGCAACCGAAGAGGCCATCGTCAACGCGCTGATTGCAGCTCGGACCACCGACGGATTCGAGGGTCACCGCGCGATCGAACTCCCCCACGATCGCCTGCGCACGGTGCTCGCAAAGTACAACCGCCTGCAACAGTGAGGGACCCGATCCCACCAGACCTAACGTGTCGGCGTTGGGCGGCCGGTACCGGCGAATGCTCGCTCGATGATCCTGATCGACTCGGCGCTGTCCCACTGCCGGGCGCCACGAAACCTTGCGACGACACGACCGCCCGCATCGACGAGCACCGTGAGCGGGACGGTCGTGGCGCCAAGCATGTGTTCCAACGTCAGCCTGGAGTCGATGTAGTGACTGACCGTGGCGTTCGAGTGCCTGAGCCACTTCAAGGCCGCGTTCCGGTCATCGTCGATCGAAATGCCGATCACGACGTACGGGCTGCCGGCCTCACTCCACGACAGGCGTTCGAGCGAAGCCGCTTCGGCGCGACAAGGTCCGCACCAACTGGCCCACACGTTGATGATCAGCGGGCGGCCGCGGTAGCTGGAAAGTGATCGCTGCGGACCGTTCAGGCCGGCCATGACCACGTCCGGCAAAGGCCGGCCCACTGCGACGGGCGCAGGAGCAGCGGGCGCCGCCGCAACTGCAGGTGTCGTGAGGAGCACCAGTCCGCAGGCGCCGGCCGCTACCGCCCGGCGAAAGGCTTTGATCAAGGGCATGAAGCCAAGTATGCCAAAGCGGTCGCCGACTTGACCCATGAGTTGGCGTCCAGAGTCCATTCCGAGCACATGGGTAACACTCTCGGGCCCTCTCAGGAGACGCAAAGTGCCGTGGCAGGAGTGTCGCTGGATGGACGAACGGCTACGGTTCAAGGTTTGCGAAGCACGGCCAGCGCCTCGGTTTCGCAGAGGAGGTCCGCCCGGCAGATCGGCGCCGCGACCAACGCATGGGGGAACCCCTCGAAGCCGGCTGCGTGCAGCTTCTCCCGAAGGCGCGCAGCGTCCGCGGGATGCTTCAGGTAGGTGATCGCGGAAACCACGTCGCCGAAGCCCGCGCCCTGCCTTTCGAGCAGCGCCGCGATGTTCACGAGCATGCGGTCCGCCTGGGCCTCGAAGTCACCGATGTGCGCCGTATTGCCGTGCTCGTCGATGCTCGCGGTCCCGGAGACGTGGAGCGCGACCTTGTTCGCCTCCACGACTTTCATTCCGCGGACGAAGTCGGCGCCGTACTGCGCGGCTTCATTGAGCGTCGGCGAGGTCATCACGGTACGCACGAGTGGGCGTCCCGCCTTCACGGCGTAGACGGCGAGGCACAGATCATGTCGCCTCGGCGGCCGGCCCGCCGCCGATGCCGGTGCTGGCCGGGGCCGGATCGATCCCCCGCGCCCCGAAGAACGCACGCCGTGCCCGATTCAGATCCCCGTAGTCGCGGTCCATGTCTCGCAGATGGATCCACGTGCGCACCACGTCGCGAAACTCCATCCCAGCCTGCTGCAGCAGTGTTTCGGCGAGGCCGAACATGCCGAGCGTCTGTTCAAAGGCCGTGTCACCAGGCCCGCACAGCGCGGCGGCATGGAACCGGATCTCGTCGCCGACGTGGACCCGCAAGCCTTGCGCACGGGCGCACTCGGCACAGCCGCAGGCGGCCCTGGCCTCGATCTGATCGAATCGCGCCGGCGATTCGTTCGGCAGGACGGCCTGCACCAGGACCTCCAGGCAGGCGCGCTCGTTCAACGGGGGTTGCTCGATCTCGGTGGTGGCGGGCCTGTGAGTCGCGCCCGCATGCGCGGAGAGAACCCGACGCCGCGCCTCCCGGACGGACTCGACATTTGCACGCAGATTACGCATGAAGATCGTCTCGGAGACGACCGAACCGAAGCTGCCTCGCTCGGCCTCGAGAACGTGGAGGATCGCGCGATAGATCGCGTCGGCCTGCAGGCTCGCTTCCGCCACCCCAGGTGGAGGCTGGCAGTGCAGGAACAGTTCCCGTGCGTGCGGACCTTCAACCCGACGCAGCACGACCGAGCAACCGTGCGTCTCGATCGTTTCGGAAACGGGATGGGAAGACACTTCGACCCTGTGAACGGCGGCGGGAGCTGGCTTCATGCTCGCACAGTACCCGGGGTCAGCTCAGCCTGCCGTGAACCAGTGCCGCCCGACGTCCTTGGGACGTCGGGCGGCCTGGATCAAACGCTGCTGCCCTGGCTCAGGGCTTCTTGCAGCCGTCGGTGGGGAGCTGCCCTTCTCAGTGGAGAAGTACGTGAAGCCAGCGGGCTTGTTCTTCTCGAAGCAATTGCCAGTCCCTGTTTCGCCGAGTTCCGGCGTCTGCGCGAAAAGAATGTCCACGGCCGGGAGAGGCAGAGGCCACATTTCCGGCGGTAGCGTTGCGTTGCCGCTCAATTTGTTCAGGGACACCAGGTTGCGGGCTACGGAGGGATCCTCACCCGGCGTTGAATCATTATCAGGGCAGAGTCTCGGATCGGCCTGGTTGGCAGTACACCAACCAAGGACCCCGATCCCAACGTATTTATTATTCGCAACGACGTTCTTGGCGATTACGTTGTCGGAGACACCCAACACCAGGATCCCGATGCCCGGCGGCAATCTGCCCTGGAACGTTGTGTCTGGATCGGCCCTGTTCGGCGCGTTGTTGTCGCGAACGTCGTTCTGCTCGATCACCCAGTTGGCCATGACGGGCCTTCGACGGGTTCCCGGCGCCGTCTGGATGGAACAGGCCGATGCCCAACGTGTTGTTGTGGATCTTGTTCTGAGTCACCCAGACATTGTTTGAGACCGTGATCTCGAAGCCAATCACGCTGTCACGGACTTCGTTGCCGATGACGCGAACGTTCTCGGAACCCGCCACCCACATCGCGGTATCGAGCGAGCCGTAGGAAACGTTGTTCTGGACCAGGCCGTTTGCAGACAGCGTCGGGTAAATGCCATTGTTGAGGTTGTTTTTCGACTCGTTCCGGATGAACTCGAAGCCGTCCACCCAGCGCGTCTGGATGCCATTGCGTGGAAATCCCTCGACAGTGAATCCCCGAATGTAGAAGCCCTCGATGGTGGCGTCTTTGCAGGCCTGCGCCTTCGCCTGGTCGTCAGGACCACCACCACGACCACCGACGTCGACATCACAGCCATTATTTCGTCGACATAAGGAGCCGCATAGACTCCCGCGCCAACAACGTCCCCGTATTCCTCCGGGCCGGTGTAAACGAGGCGAACCTGGCCCGGTTTGCGCCCTTGCCGATCAGGCGGAGGTTGTGCGTCTTGATGCGCAGGCCGTACTGCCACTTCTGCGCATTGCCGGGCGTAAACCTGTACGTCCCCGGCTCGACGAGGATCGTGTCGCCCGGCTTGGCCTTGTCTATCGCAGCCTGGATGTCGCTGGCACTGGAATTGGTCGGAAACACGCGCAGCACGGCCGCATTGGACGGAGCCGCGGCCATGAATGCAGCGATTCCAGCCGCCGCGCAGATGTGACGTAGATTCATTTTCGATTTGATCTCCGGGCCCGTGGCTGGCCCATGTTTCTTCGAGTCAGGCTCGCCGCGCGCAATGCGCGACGGCGCCGATTCCCCCACCGGCTGTCGATTCTTGCTTTAATGAAACACGGGTGTCAATTTTCCGGCCTTATGGTAAATGGCTGTCGCCCGCGGCACGTTTGACGACGCCTCGACCAGCCACCCACGATCGCCCGCCAATGAACCCACGATACAGAAGTCGAGTATGCGCAGGAGGCACGACCTCCCCCGCTGGCATCTGCCTGCTGCTCGCTGCGGTGCTGGCCCTCAGCGCTTGCGGCAAGCAGTCCGCACCGGCACCGCTCGCGTTCCCAGGCAAGTCCGCCGGCGCCATCGAAATCAAGTACCCCCTCGACGAGACGCTCTTCCCGCCGGAGATCGTCGCCCCGACCTTCGTCTGGAGCGACAAGACCGAGGGCGTCAAGACGTGGACGGTCCTGGTTCGGTTCGATAACACGGGCGAGGTGCTGCGATTCCCCACGACGGAGCCGCGCTGGCGCCCCTCCGAGACGGATTGGGCGAAGATCAAGCAGAGCAGCGTTGCGCGAGACGCGCAGGTAGCCATCGTCGGCCTCGGCCCGGACGCGCGGGCCGCCTCCTCCTCGACCGTACGCATCCGGACGTCCACGGACCCGGTGGGGGACTCGATTTTTTATCGCGAGGTTCCGCTCCCATTTCTCTCCGCCGTGCAGGACCCGTCGCGCATCCGCTGGCGCTTCGGCTCGGTCAACTCAGAAACCGCGCCGCCCATCGTGCTCGAGAACCTGCCGGTCTGCGGCAACTGCCACTCATTCTCTGGCGACGGCAAGGTCCTGGGCCTCGACGTCGATTACGGCAACGACAAGGGAGCCTACGCGGTCCTGCCGGTATCGAAGCAGATGGTGCTGAACGACGAGAAGATCATCACCTGGAGCGACTACAAGAAAGGCGACGGCGAGGCCACATTCGGGCTCCTCTCCCGGGTCTCGCCCGACGGCCGCTACGTGATCAGCACGGTCAAGGACCGCGCGGTGTTCGTGGCGACGCCAGACATCTGGTTTTCGCAGCTCTTCTTCCCGATCAAGGGCATTCTCGTCGTCTACGACACCCAGACCGGTGCTTTCAAGCAGTTGCCGGGCGCCGACGACCCCGAGTACGTCCAGAGCAACCCGATCTGGAGCCCCGACGGCAAGTCGATCGTCTTCGCCCGGACGAAGGCATACAAGAAGGATGTCGTCGCCAACGCCACGTCAGTCCTACTGAGCGAAAAAGATGTCCCCGAGTTCGTCAACGACAAGGAACCGTTCAAGTTCGATCTGTACCGGGTTCCGTTCAACGATGGCCGGGGAGGAAGGGCCGAGCCGATCGAGGGCGCCTCGCACAACGGGAAGAGCAACTACTTCGCGAAGTTCTCCCCGGACGGGCAGTGGATCATCTTCTGCAAGGCCGAGAACTACATGCTGCTGATGCCGGACAGCGAGCTTTTCATCATCCCGGCCGCGGGGGGCGAGGCTCGACGCCTGCGCGCGAACACGCCCCGCATGAACTCCTGGCACAGCTGGTCGTCCAACGGCCGCTGGCTCGTCTTCTCTTCAAAAGCCAACACCGCCTACACGCAGCTGTTCCTGACCCACATCGATGAGAAGGGCGAGTCCACGCCCCCGGTATTGCTCGAGCGTTTCACCGGGAGTGATCGCGCCGCCAACATCCCGGAGTTCGTTCCGCTGCCCGCCGAAGCGATCGCACAGATCAAGGAACAGTTCCTCGACGCTTACTCCTTCCTTCGCGCGGGTATGGCGAACGAACGAACTGGCAACTATCCCGGCGCGGTCCGTTCCTACCAGCGAGGCCTGGACGTCGCGCCCGGGAACGTCGAGCTCCTGAACGCACTCGGATTCGCGTTGTTCCAGCAGGGCAAGAGCAAGGAGGCGGTCGTCGCGCTGGAGAAGGCGCTCGCGGTAGACCCGAAACACTGGAAGGCACACAACAACCTGGCCCTCGCCGCAATCGACAGCGGCGAACTCGAAGTGGCTGAAGCGCACTATCGGGAGTCACTCGCGATCAAGGCGCAGCCCGCGATCTACAACGACCTCGGTTTCGTGCTGGAACGCGAGGGATTGCCCGACGAGGCCGCCGAGATGTACCGCAAGGCGGTCAAGCTGGACCCCGGTTCGGCGTCGGCGCAGTACAATCTCGGGTCATCGCTCGCACGGAGCGGCCGGTACGCGGAGGCCGAGAGCCATCTCCGCAAGGCCATTAAGATAAGCCCGAACACCCAGACCTACACCGGGCTCGGGATCGTCCTGTGGCAGCTCGGCCGCGCGAACGAAGCCATCACGAACCTGCAGGCAGCGATCAAGGCGGACCCGAAGAACGCGACCGCCCAGCAGAAGCTGGCCGAGGTCCTCGCAAGCCAGGGACACACGGACGGAGTACGCAACAATCCGTGATGCGTGGGGCTCGATGCGCTCACGAACACAACGCCTGTCGTGTCGGCGTTGGACGGCCCGCGCCGGCGAATGCGCAGCGGCCCGAAGGGCGAGAATCGGCCCAAGCCGATCCGGGTCAATCGAACCATCGACGCGCCGATTTCAAATCAGGGCTGCGGTTAGGATCTTTAATTGAATCAATAAGTTAGTCTGTGCGCTCGTTGCTTCAATTGCCCCGCGATGCTGGCCCGGGCAGGCCTGGTCCCACAAGATTCCCGCGGCTGCAGGTCCAGCGAACCTGACCACTGCGGCATCTCAAGGACGACATCGCTCCGGCGCAATCCTTCTCACGTTGCCGCAGATCCGCTAGCCTTGTCGGCCCGAAGTGGCTGCAAGGCCCACCCTGCCCGCTCCACAGGATATTGGACGCAATAGGGCACGAATTTGGCTCAGACCGCAGACGTCTTCCTAAGCTACTCGCGCGATGACAAGGCGCGGGTGCTCGACCTCGCCGGCAAGCTGCGTGCCGCAGGCGTGAACATCTGGATCGACCAGGGCGGCATCGACGGTGCCGCGCTCTGGGGCGAGTCGATCGTTCGCGCCCTCGAGGGCGCCAAGGTCCTGCTGTTGATGGTGTCGCCATCGGCCGTCAGCTCGCACAACGTGGCGAAGGAAGTCATGCTGACGAGCGAACGCAAGGGCCACATCCTGCCCGTGCACCTCGAGCCGACCACGATCCCCATCGGCCTCAAGTACCCGCTCGCCGGCATCCAGCACATCGAGTTCTATCACGGAGATCCGGGCGAAAATCTGCAGGCCATCCTGCAATCGCTGGACGCACTGGGCGTGAAGATCACGCCGCCGCAGGCCGCCGTCGCGAGTGGCACCAAAGTGCCGCCCGCCACGGCCGGCGCGGCGCTCGCAGCGCATGGGGCCGAACCCCTCCCCGACGGCGGATCGGTCGCCGTACTGCCGTTCGACAATATCAGCCCCGATCCGGAGACCGACTATTTCAGCGACGGGCTGACCGAAGAGCTGATCGCAAGGCTGTCGCTGGTGAGCGAGATCAAACTGGTCTCGCGCTGGGCCTCGATGCAGCACAAGGGTCGCGGGCAGGACATCCACGCGGTCGGCGCCGCCCTCGGCGCGCGGTACATCGTCGGCGGCGGCGTACGCCGGTTCCAGGACTCGGTGCGGGTCACCGTCCAGCTGGTCGACGTCGCAACCAACCTGCAGCTCTGGGGCAACACCTACAAGGGCAAGCTCGACGACATCTTCGACATCCAGGAGCAGGTCGCGCAGCAGATCGTCGAGGCGCTGAAGCTGAAGCTCACGTTCTCGGAAAAGCTGTCGCTGACCAAGCGGCCGACGCTGAATGCGGAGGCGTACGACCTCTACCTTCGCGGCCAGGACCAGCTCTACCGGCTCACGAAGCGCAGCGTCGAATACGCGATCCAGCTCTTCGAGAAGGCCATCGAGCTCGACTCGCGCTACGCGGCCGCCTACGCAGGATGCTCGAGCGCCTACGGGCAGATGTACCAGCTGATCGCCCGCGAGGAGCGTTACCGGGAGCTGGCGCAGGAACTGAGCTTCAAGGCCCTGATGTACGACAACAACCTCTCCGAGGCGTACCGGGCGATGGGGCTCTCGTACTTCCTGTGGGGCAAGCTGAACGAGGCAGCCGCCTCGTGCACCAAGGCGATCGAAATCGATCCAGACGATTTCATCGCGCACTGGACGCTCGGGCGGATCTACTTCACCGAGGGCAGGCTCGAACAGGCGCTGGAACTCTTCCGGCGGGTGGCTGAAATCAAGCCGAGCTTCTATGCGGGGCACCTGGACGTAGCACAAGCTTGCATGGGTCTCGGACTGCACGAGGAGGCGACAGCGGTCAATCGTCGCCTGCTCGAGATCATGCCGAATTACCTGCTGCAGAATCCCGACGATGCGCGAGCGCGACTGATCTACGCGAGCAAGCTTGGCTCGGCCGGTCGCAAGGAAGAGGCCGTCCGTGAGGGCACCAAGGCGCTGGTGCTCAGCCCGGGGGATCCGGTGATGCTCTACAACGCGGCATGCCTGTATGTGAGTCTCGGCGAATCGGACCGTGCCATCGACGCGCTGCGCCAGGCCGTCGACGCCGGGTACACGAACATCGGCTGGATGCAGAACGACCCCGATCTCGTCTCATTGCGCGACCATCCGGAATTCGTCGCCTTGCTGCAATTGATGCACCCGCATTAGACCTGGACTCTCAGGACGTCGAGTGGTGCCACGGACGGACCGACTTGCGAAGCGAGTCGGGACTGGGTTCGATCGGCGTACCCATAGCAACGACATGGAAGCCCGTCCGATTGAAGCTGCTGATCATCTTCAACCCCAACGCAGCATTTGGCCGTTCGCTGAAGAAACTGGCGGATATCAAGGCGAAATTTGCGGGCCAGCGCATTGATACCACGTTCATGCCGACCACCCATCCGGGTCATGGCAAGGAGCTGGTGGCAAACGCCGACCTGTCGGGTTTTGATGGCCTGGTGGCGGCGGGCGGTGATGGCACGGTCTTTGAAGTTCTGAATGGTCTTTACACGCACCCGCGATCTGCGCGTATCCCACTTGGCATCCTGCCCATCGGCACCGGCAACGCCTTTCGCGCGCGAGCTGGGGCTGCAACCGGGCGCATGGTCCGATGCGATCGATATCCTCATGCAGGGACACACCCGTCAGGTCGATGTCGCCTCCGTGCAATCCGCTGACAAGTCCTACTACTTTCTGAATATCGTGTTGATGGGATTTTCAGTGGACGCCAGTTTGACGGGACACAAACTGAAGTTTCTGGGCGAGCGGTCCTACACACTGGGGACCCTGTGGCAGGTATTGAAGCTCAAGAGCTATCCGCTCGAGATGCAAATCGACGACAGGGTCGTACGAAGTGACAATATTTTTGTCGCGATCTCCAACAGCCGCTTTGTCGGCACGCATTTTCTGATCGCACCCGCAGCGGTTATCGATGACGGCTTGCTGGACGTGACTATTCTCAGAAAGCTGAAACGCAGTCGTTTGCTCAGGCTGTTTCCAAAGATCTATTCCGGCCGGCATGTCGAGTACGACGAAATCTCTACTTACAGGGCGACGCGTATCAAGATCTGTTCGCCGGAAGCCATGCTGATGGGCCCCGACGGTGAATTCTGTGGTCACTCGCCGGCAGAGATACGTTGCTTGCCCGGGGATTTGACGATTTTTTCCCAGCTCCAGTAGTTCGTAGAGTGGCAGGCATCGGGAAGTTGGCGGTGACCTGCTCCACGATTTCAGCGCCAGATTGAGGTCAGGCACTCAGCGCGCCGGCCGCCTTTCCCTCTTCCGGAGACGAGCATGACCAGGACGATCCAGCTGGACGAGACGATCGAGGTGCAGCGGCCGCTGCACGAAGTGTTTGCCTACATCTCCGAGTTCTCCCGCATCGAGGAATGGGACCCGGCCGTGGCGCGCGGCGTGCGCTCGACCGAAGGCCCGCTGGGCGTGGGCAGCCAGTTCCGGATCGACATGAAGGCGGGCTTTTCGCTGCGCTACTCCGTGGTCGAGTGGGAGCCGGACCGTCGCCTGCTCATGACGGTCGATTCGAAACCCTTCACGGCGCGGGAAGAAATCTTCTTCAAGCGGACCGCCGACGGCACGCGAGTCCGCTACGTCGCCACCTTCGAATTCGTCGCGCCACTGGCCCGCCTGTTGAAGAGGTTCCCGGGAGTGATGGATCGTGTCGGCAAGAGCGCCATGGCCGGCATGAAGCGGGCGCTCGAAGACCGGTTCGACCCGCCGCCTGCCACCTGGGGCACAGTGCTGGCCGACAGGCTGGTGGTGCCCGGCATGCTGGGTTTCACGCGCTTCGGCTACGGGGCGGCGCGCAGGCACTGGAACCCCGTGTCGGCGTATCTGCGCGATCGCCACATCGTGATCACGGGAGCGACGTCCGGGCTGGGCCTCGCGACCGCAGAGGCCCTGGCGGCGCGCGGAGCGGAGCTGACGCTCGTGGCGCGCGACGCGAGGAAGGCGAAGAGCGTCGCGCAGGACCTCGAGCGCCGGTTCGGCAACCAGCGGATCCACGTCGAGATCGCCGAGCTGAGCATGCTGAAGGAAGTCAGAGCCTTGGCCGCTCGCCTGCTGAAGAAGGGCAAGGCCATCGACGTGCTGGTCAACAATGCCGGGGCGCTGATCAATCCACGCGAGGAAACGGCCGAGGGCCTCGAGAAGAGCTTTGCGCTGTTGCTCCTGAGCCCGTGCCTGCTGAGCTCGCTCCTGCACCCGTTGCTCAAGAAGGCGGCCGGTCAGCATGGCGTTGCGCGTGTCGTCAACGTACTTTCGGGCGGCATGTACACGCAGAAGATCCACGTCGACGACCTGCAGAGCAGGAAAGGGACCTACTCCGGGTCGGTCGCCTATGCGCGCGCAAAGCGCGGCCTGATGATCCTGACCGAGGAATGGGCGCGTCGCTGGGCCAAGGACGGCATCGTGGTCAACGCCATGCACCCAGGTTGGGCCGACACCCCGGGGGTGGTCGCGGGGTTGCCGGAGTTCCACCGAGTCACGGAGCGGGTATTGCGCACTCCGGAACAGGGTGCCGACACCATCGTCTGGCTGGCGGCAGCCACGGAGGCCGGCAAGGTCAGTGGCGAGTTCTGGCTCGATCGCCGACCGCATGCGAAGCACTTCCTGCCCAGCACTCGCGAGACTCCGGCCGAGCGGCGGGAACTGCTGAAGGCGCTCGCCGCGTTCGTCTAGCGCCTGAGGGTCGAGTATTCGCAGTTTGACGTAGCACCGAATACACGCAAGTCAGGGCGACGGCAGTAAACTGCTCTGTACCCTCCGGGCGCCCCTGGCGTGCAATACGCGTAGGATGGTTGTCCACCATGCCGCGACGCATCAACTCGCCGCGAGGGCCCGATCGTGATGCGGCCCTCCAACAGTACCGCCGACGCGCCGGCGTCTACGACCGCGAGCTGGCGTGGTTTGAACCCATTCGGCGCCTCGCAATCTCAAGGCTTGCGCTTCGCCCGGGTGACGTCGTGTTTGACGTGGGTTGCGGCACGGGCCTGAGCCTGTCGATGCTCAGGAAGGGCATTGGCCCCAAAGGCCGCATCGTCGGCATCGAGCAGTCCCCCGAAATGGTTGCACAGGCTCGACGGCGCGTGGCGCGGTCGCGCTGGGCACGAGTGACGCTGCTGTGTTCGCCGGTGGAAACCTCCGACATCCGCGTCGATGCAGACGCTGCGCTGTTCCACTTCACGCACGACATTCTTCAGCGGCCAGACGCAATTGCCAATGTCATCAGCCACCTGAAGCCGGGCGCACGCGTGGTGGCGTCGGGCTTGAAGTGGGCGGCACCGTGGCCGATGCGGCCGGTCAACCTGTTCGTTCTGCCTGCCGCATTGCGCTCCGTAACCTCGCTCGTCGGCATGGACCGCCCGTGGCAGCTGCTGCAGGATCAACTCGGCCAGATGAACGTCGAGTCTCGACTGCTCGGTGGCGCGTATATCGCCAGCGGCGTTTACGCTCCGTCCTGACCGCGGCGTACCTGGCCCCGGGGCCTGCGGGCCCGGCACGGGACACTCCGGCGCTGTGAAGTCACCGGCTGTGCCTGCCGCATCGAGACGACTCCAACGGTCTTTCGGCGGTGACTTGATCAGTCTGCTGCAGTGCTCCCACAGCCGACTTCGTTGAACCCGCATTGTCGCCAGGTTCATTCAAGTACAGAGTCCTCTCACGGGCCACCACGCGAAGGCTAAGAGGAGCAGCATGGACAGGCTCGCGACTCTGGCCTGGCCAGCCTGCTCGGGATCTGGTCAGGCACAACCGCCGGCGCCGCACCGCCGACCATCGGTGCACCGGGTTACACAATCGCAATGGTCGCTGCAGGAGATTCGACATGAAGATCCGAGAAGTCAGCCTGACCCTCACACTGGTCGTGATTTGCGCATTGAACGCCGGGTGCGTGACTGGTCAGCGCGTAATCGCTCTGAACGTGCCGGCCTCGCCCATCGCCCAAGCGGACAAAGGCGCAATTTCGATCGCCAAGGTGACCGACGAGCGTCATTTTGAGAACCAGCCGGCGCAGGCCTCGACACCGTCCATCGACGGCGACGTCAAGACCGCATCGCGAGCGACGCTCAATAAGATGATCGGGCGCCAGCGCAACGGCTTCGGCAAGGCGATGGGCGACGTGGCACTCGCGCCGCCTGCAACCGTCGAAACACAGGTCCAGGCCCTGGTCACGGAGGGACTGAAACGCCGCGGCTACACGGTCGTCGTGGGCTCGAGTGGGGATTCGGCGGACGTGACGATCGAGGAGTTCTGGGCATGGTTCAGGCCCGGGTTCGCCGAGATCGCGTTTGAAGCGCAGATTCGAACGCTCGTTTCCATCACCGTCTCCGGACAGAAGCGTGCGCTCGATGTAAGCGGTCATGGCCGCGAAGAAGGCCAGGTGGCCAGCGACGAGCACTGGCAGCGCGCCTATGAGCTGGCCTACGAGGATTATCTGAAGAACCTGGATTCGAGCCTCGCCGGTGCCGGGTTATAGACTCGGTGACGTGGGCACATTAATTGACCCTTAGCTCTCGCCCGACACCATCCAGGAGCGATTTCGATTGATATGGCTACTGACCGTCGGCGCAGGTCGCTTGCGTCGGCTGAAATGTGGTCGCGCCTATAAGTCTTCCTCGATCAGCGCCTTGATTCGTCCAGACTTCACGGCGGCCTTGAGCGCGGCATGGTCGCGCTCCGTCTGGTCCGCGTAGGCCAGTGCAAACCTGCCGACGGCTTGGTCGAATGCATCCGTCTTGCCCAGATAACCACTGATTGTCGCAGCATCTCCTGACTTGGCGTGGGCGCGCGCGAGGGTCCAGCCGCAGAATTCCGCGTAACGTTTCAGCAGTTTGGGTGCCGCGCCTTCGACCGCGAAGGACATCTTCATGTCCCGCAACTGGCGCCCAAAGAAATGGAAACCGCGCGGTCCTTGCGTCCAGCCCAGGAAGATGTCGCTCGAGGACTGCATCAGTCGCTGTCCCACGACGATCCGTTGCCCTTGATTCCGGTAGACGCTCGCGCCCGCATACGGCGCGAGTACCGAGGGGCAGGCCTCCTTGAACTGCAGGAGGAGCGCATGATTTTCCGCCGAGAAGAACAGACCGACGTAACAGCGCGTCCCTAGGCTGCCGATGCCAACGACTTTGACGGCCAGGTCCTGCAGGTCGTAGCGGTCGAACAGGACGCGGCGGTCGTCGGGAAGCGACAGGCGATAGTCGTCCAGCACCTGGCGAACTTGCGCCATGCCGGCCCTCTCCTCCACATGGAAGAGCACGGGAGGCTGGTCAGTCAAGCGGCGACGTCCACCCACATCCCGAGTGATTTTCGGGAGAAGGTATTCGCCGACACGCTGGCGCGCCTTGGCGTAGTAACGCTCCTGTCGCTCTCTCGCCTCGGCGTCCGGCGCCATCGCCAAAAGAGTCTGCTCGTCCAGACGGTCGTACCAGACCTCGAGCGGACTCATCTTCGAAAAGGCGCGCAGGTGTTCCCGGTAGGCGCGTGCGCACCGGGCGGCAGCCTCACGGGCCCGCGCGTCGGAGTGACCGATGTCGCGGGCGGCCACGGCAAAGCTGGCGGCCAGGCGCTTGACGTCCCACTCCCAGGGCGCGGGCAAGGTTTCGTCGAAGTCGTTGATGTCGAAGACCAGGTTGCGCTCGGCGGTGGCAAACAGGCCGAAGTTCATGAGATGGCAGTCGCCGCAGGCTTGCACCCGAAGCTTGGTACTCGACGTGGTCGCGAGATCGCCTGCCATCACCCCCGCGGAGCCACGCAGGAACGTGAACGGACTGCGCAGCATGCGCCCGTGGCGGATGGGAATCAGGCTGGGGAGGCGACCCCGACTGGACAGTTCCAGCAGCGTGATGGGATCACGCCCCTTGGCAGGTGCCTTCCAGGCCGCGTGGCTCTCATGCGGCACCCTCTCGCGCAATGCCTTGCCCGCGAGCAGGCGCTGCTCGCGAGGGAGAAACGCGCGGACCTGCGCCCTGGAGGATTCGCCCGTGGACGCCGCCGGCTTGGCAGTCTTCTTCGTCTTCGTCATGGGATTACAACCTGGCTTTCTGCCTGTCGCGTCCCGGTGCCGCCGATGACCTTAACGGTCTGGCCGAAGGCCGCCCGGTCAGGTGCGCACGGCGTCCGGGATCTTGCGATTCGGATGCCATCGCCACATCACGGCGCTGATGACGAATAGCAGCGGGACATCGCCCCACATGTGCGCGTGCTCGTTCGGATAGGTGAAAGCCTGAATCGCCATCAGGGATCCGTGCATCAGGTTGGCGAGAATGCCCCAGTCGAACAGCGACGCCGCGGCCTTGGGATCTTTCGCGCCGCGAACCAGCAGGATCGCCCACGCCACGTAAAGCGAAAACATCATGAACAGGTAGGGGTGCGCACCGTGCAGTGGCGAGGGGGGATGTGCCGGGCCCAGCAGAGGAAATCCCTGCGGCAGCTCGCCCCAGAAGAATCCGGGCGCATAGGCGAGCGCCACGATCGGTCCGGCAAGGATGATTCCCCACCCCATCAGCCTCATTACCAGCGCGGAGGTCCGCAGGTGCTGGTCGATTCCTTGCATCGTGTCCACGTGTTGAACCTATGGCGTGTACCAGATGGGTGAAGTGTATGCGCGATCGGTGACAACCATCGGAACGTTGTCGGCCATCTTGATCCCGAAACGCTTCTGGTCGTAGGCGGTCCAGCGCGGCGACGGGATCTGGATCACGCGCACGTAGTAGAACGCCCGCTGCGTCGCGTCGAACGTCGGGTCCTTCCAGTAGGCCGACAGTTCCGCGGCGCCGATAGTGTTGGTGTAGGTGGCATTCGCCACGTCCACGGTGCTGCCGACCGAGGTCTTGCACCGGCCATCCGGGCCGATCTTGCGCCCTCCAGAAACGGCAACGTCGAAGATGCGTTCCTGGCTCTTGCCGTCCGTGCCGAGCCAGCCCTTGATGACTTGGATGCGATCGAGGTTGGGACCGTCGGGATCGCGTAAAGCGTAGACCAGGAAGACCGGCCGCTGGCCGGCTGCCGGCTTGCTGAGGTTGCCGCCCATCGGCACGCCATGGGCATAGCCGTTCGCCGCGAAGTCGGGGCGATTGAGGTCCGCTGGCGCAAAGTCCCAGCCGGCGAACACGCGCACGACCGGTCGATCGCCCGTCGTCGCGTAGACTTCCCTGCGCTTCAGCGCGTCCCAGATCGCCTCGCGGGTGTTTTCGCGCGCCCACACGCCCCCCAGGCCCGACGCGGATTCGTTCCACACCGAAACCACAGGCTTGCCGTCTGCCCCCGTCGCAAGCGGAGTCTTCCAGCGCTCCGGCGACGGCAAGCCGTTGGCGAACTCACCGAAGAAGTTGTCTTCCCGCGTCGTGACCACGCCTACGTGGGCATCGTTACCGCCAATCATGCCGGTCTGGTAGGGATTGGCGCCGAGCCTGGCCTCGAGCTCCAGTCCCAACTTCAGCGCCGAGCGCGCGTAGTTGGCATGAAGCACGCTGTCCTGGGCCCGCGCCATCTTTCCAAAGTCGACGTCCCATCGCTCGAAGTCGGCGAACTCGTCGTTCGGCGAAAGATACGGGGTTGTCTCGCCGTCACCCTTGATCTGCGTCGCCTCGAGGAGCGGCTCGTGGCTGGCCCGCGCCTCGGCGTAGGCCCGGTCCATGGGCTTGCCGTCGAAAGTCTCGGCCGAGTACATCATGCCGTTGCTCAGGTTGCCGTTGTGCGGGATGGCGAGCACCTGGCCCCCCGTCTTCGTCGTGTATGCGTCCATGTACTTCCACAGTTCCGCCGGGTCCGAGCTGTCGAAGGCGGAGAAGGGAAGGACCTGGTTAACGCGGTCCGCACCGTCGCGGAAGATGACGGTGCGATGCAGGTTGTTGGCGCCGGGGGCCGACGTCCACTCGAAGCCTTGCAGCGTGGTGAAGACGCCCGGCCGGTTCCACTGCTCGGCGGCTTTCGTGGCCTGCGCCCAGGCCGCGCCCGCAAGCTTGTCGCTCTTGAAGACGGGGGTGCCGGTCTGCATCGATACAACCGCCTCGATCGCGGCCTTGACGCCCTCTTCCGGGCTCGTCTGCGACATCTCGTACCAGCGCTTGCCCTGCGGGTTTTCGAGCAGCTCGGGGCTGCCGGCGCGAATCTGGTCGGCGATGCCGAGGTACTCGGCGTGGTCGGTGATGGAAACCCAGTCCAGCGGCCGGTCCTGCTTGTAGCGCTGGCCATTGTCGAGAACGACCTCACCGCCGCTGGAGACCTTGAACAGGTCGTCGGGGGTCAGCGTGATCCCGAACATTCCCGCGTCGAACGAGTAGCCGGTATGCACGTGAGCCACGCCCCAGTAGACGCGCCTGGGGAAATGCTGGTCCGGATAGGGAGAATAATCGGGCTTCGTCGGCTGTATGGCCGTCTTCGCATGCGAGGCGGGAGGCGGGCTGTCCGCTGCGGCGCGGTCGCCGAAGCCCGCGAATGCCAGCACGAGTGCGGCGGAGGCAACACCGGCTGCAACCACGTCCGGCAATCTGATCTGTCGTTTCACGGCACCCCCCTCGATCGTCTGGTCAATCCGGGTGCAAGGGTCGCAATAAAGCGGCCGAAGCGTTGTACGATCAACATCCGTTTTGGGCAATGGCTGATCCAAATATGAATGTGGAAGATGCCAATTTCCTGGACTACGAGATCACGGACGCCGACGCCTACTCGACGATGTTGCGTGGCGCGGATGTCGAGATTTCGCAGCTGGAGCCCGGGCCGCTGCGAGGGCACCACCTGCGAGTGGGTCTCCCTGGCGGGGAGATCTCGTGGATCGTCACCAACCTGCCGCTGCGCGGACGCGGACGCTTTCCGCCGACGGTATGGACGCTTTCGGTGGTGACGGGCGCCGCCAGTCGCTCGCTGCAGCACGGCGTCGAGGTGAGCGCCGGTACCCAGTTCCTGCATGGACCGGGAGCGGAGCATGACGGGATTTACGGACGGGACTTCTCCGTCGTGTGCCTTTGCGTGCGCGACGAGATCTTCCTGGACACCCTGACGAACGAGTTTCCCGAACTCGTGGCGTCGACGGACCGCCAATGCCGGGTATCGGAGCCATCCGACGCGGCGCGCAAGGAGCTGATCGAGCGGTTCACGCAAGCGGCGGTCATTCTTCGAGCAGACATGGAGGTGCGCCGCAGTTTCGCCGCCAGGTCGGCCATGCAGGACGAGTTGCTGGGCGCATTTCTCGAGAACTTCGCGGGTGGCGTCGAGCAATCGCCGACGCCGACAGTCGCGAATGCCGCGGTGCTGGTGAGCCGGGCCGAGGAACTGGCGAAAACCTCAGGGATCAATCCGCCGTGCGTCAGAGATTTGTGCCTCGGTTGTGGTGTGCCGCGGCGCACATTGAGTCACGCGTTCCACCAGGTGCTGGGGATGGGACCGGCGACCTATCTGCGTCGCTTGCGACTCAACCAGGTGCGACGAACCCTGCGACGGTCCCGCGCAGGCGACAGGCAAACGAGAGTGAAGGCCGTCGCGCTCGAACACGGCTTCTGGCACCCGGGCCGGTTCAGTTCGCAATATCGGGAGTTGTTCGGCGAGAGTCCGCTGGAGAGCGCGCGACGAACTGACGTACGCTGATTGGCGACGAACGTGACTTCCGCGCCGCGGGACGCGATCTGT
Source organism: uncultured Gammaproteobacteria bacterium (assembly GCA_963726665.1). GTDB lineage: Bacteria > Pseudomonadota > Gammaproteobacteria > Steroidobacterales > Steroidobacteraceae > RPQJ01. The sequence continues at coordinate 124,087 of CAVSDW010000009.1, forward strand.
TCCGGGGCGGCCGCGACTGACCGGTGACCGACCCAATACTCCGATGGTCCGCGGATCAGCCATCGAACGCGCGTTACTTTTTGAGTGCCCCAACGCGGTCAACGACTTGGGCGCATCGCCACCGAACGGTTTCCGAATCGTGGGCCCGCGCGGAATGACGGGAGCCCCACGGTCTGTCGAACTGGAATCCTGAGCCACCCTCCGATCTCCGTCTTCGAGCCCTAGCAGGCAATCCAACGAGCGAACCGGGACTTGCCGAAAAACGATAATTGATATATCGTTTATCAATATCTCCTGGAGGACCCCATCAATGAAACATGCGTCGGCGCTGCCTGTGGCATGGACCACGCTTCGCATCCTGATCGTCCTCAACTGGCTGTTCGGTGGTGCCATCCTCACGCTGCTGATCGCGACGATCGTCGCCGAGCAATGGACGTTCACCGCGCTCGGCATTCCTCCGTCCTCCGAGATCCGCCCGATGATGACGGGATTTCGTGCGATTGCCGCGCTCGGCCTGGTCGCGATCCCGCTCAATCACGCCGTCCTCACGCGGCTGCTTGCGATCGTCGAGACGGTGCGCAAGGGCGATGCGTTCGTCACGGCGAACGCCTACCGTCTGCAAGCCATCGCCTGGGTGCTGCTCGCTCTCCAGCTCCTCAGCCTCATCATCGGCGCCATCGGCACGTCGATTTCGACCGCCGCCCACCCGCTTCACCTCGATGCCGGCTTTTCCCCCAGCGGCTGGCTGGCCGTAATCCTGACCTTCGTCCTCGCGCGCGTTTTCGCCGAGGGCGCGCTGTTGCGGGAAGACCTCGAAGGGACGGTGTGACATGGCGATCATCGTCAAGCTCGACGATCTTCTCCACGATCGGCGGATGACCCTGACAGAGCTCGCCGAGCGGATCGACATCACGCTGGCCAATCTTTCGATCCTCAAGACGGGAAAGGCGCGCGCGATCCGCTTTTCGACCCTCGAGGCCATCTGCAAAGTTCTGCAGTGCCAGCCCGGTGACTTGCTTCAATTCAAACGGGACTCCCGCCCTTGAGAGGCGCCGGAGCCCATACGCGCGGCTTTCCAATTCAGGAGAATTGACATGGCTTCGACTGCTGCGCCTGTTTCACCTTCGGCCGCCGATACCGCAGACGAGGTATCGCAGATACGACTTCATGTCCTGCGCGCCACTTACCTATTGCTCGTGGTCGGGTTGGGCGCGACGATCGTGCCTGTTCTTTTCAGTCATGAGCCGGTGGCGCGCGGCGTGATCCCGAGCCTGCTAGGCGCCGTGTGGCTGCTCGCGTTCGTCGGCCTGCGTTATCCGCTGCAGATGCTTCCCTTGCTGATGTTCGAGTTCGTGTGGAAGACGATCTGGCTGATCGCTTTCGGGTTGCCGCAATGGTCCTCAGGACAGCTGCCGCCGACCTTCGCCGAAGACTTCAAGGCCATCGCCGCCGGCGTGATCCTGATGCCGATCGTGATCCCGTGGCGCTACGTCTATCGCCACTACGTCAAACAGCAGGCGAACCGCTGGCGGTGAATCGAGCGTTGGACTGCCGACCTGCTCCCCGATTGCAGTGCCAGCCAGCAGCGCTTTAGTCCAGTTCTAAGCGACTACGAATAATCGGGGTGACATCACAACCGCCTGGCGCTTACGGACATCCAGTCGATCGCCGTCGGGATGGCTTCCCCAGGGGGCGCGTAGCTGGCGCCGTTGAGCCACTCGGTGAGCGCCGCTTGGAGACAGGCCGGCGCAGGGTCCGGTCGAATGTCGGCGACACGGCCGTCGCCCTGCACGATGAAGTTCGTGCGGTAGACCACGCCGTCGCGAACTGCGCAGTCGCTCGGCAACTTCAGGTCGCCCGCCGAAACGAGCTGCAGCGGTGGTGGGGGAATGGCCGCAGGTGTCCCCTGCTCTTCAATCGATGCGCAGCCGGCAACGACGATCCCCGAGATGGCGACCATCGCCCGAAATGCATCACGCCTCGGTCGGCGGGCTTGGTTCATGGACGGCGACCTCCTCGATGCGTGCTCTCGGCTCCGCGAGATGGTGACGATGCACCCCGGGGGCCGGGTTCCGTTGCGGCGGCCCGATGATACGCCTGCCCATGCGAGGCCGGCGCCGGCCTCGCGGTCAGTTCTTCTCGTCGCTCGATTGCTCCGGGGCTCGCTGAGCTTCGACCTCGGCGCCAACGGCGTGCGGACCCCCCTCGATCTGCACCCATCTCAGGTGCCGCCCGGTCGTTACCGATGAGTCCCAGCTGATTGCCCGGTTGCCCCCGGCCGTCTTCGCCAGCAGAAGGGCCTGCGCAGCGCGGTCGATCGAGTCCTCGACCCGGACCTCCGGGTCGAGCAGCGCGAGACCGAATGAAGCGGTCAGTTGCAGCGAGGAGGTGGCTCCCGCCATGAATAGCCGACGCCGGGCGAGGCCGTCGCGCACGCGTCCTACGATGCCCATGCCGGCGGCCAGGTCCGCCCCCGGCAGCGAGATGAGGAATTCATCGCCTCCGTAGCGGAACACCCGGTCGTCGGGTCGCAGGTGCTCGCACAAGAAGCGCACCGCCTCTGCGAGCAGCGCATCGCCAATCGGGTGACCTTGCGACTGGTTGATTTCCTTTAGGCGATCGAGGTCCATGAAGATGATGCAGCACGACATCTCCCGCCGACTGACCCGCGCACGCCAGCGGCGCAGTTCCGGCAGCGCGTGGTCGCGATCGTGCGCCCCTGTCAATGCATCACGATTCCGCAGCTCAACCAGGAGATGTTGTCTGAGCAGGTCGAGTTCGCGGCGCAACCGGAGACTGCTCGCGAGCAGTTCATCGAATGCCCGGTTCTCGATGGGCCGGCCGACCTCGAATTCACGCAGGATCGTGGCCGCGACCTGGTGCACCCGCTCGTGCTCGATGCCAATCGCCGCAATGCCGGGCTGCTCCGCCAGCTCGACGGCAGCACACTCGTAATACCATCTACCGAAGCTGCAGCGGTGATGCGCCGTCGTCGTGAGATCGTTCGGGTCGATCGGCAGTTCGCATACAATGACGCGCAGCAGGTTGGCGTACCACTCCAGATGATCGTGGGTCGCCTGGTCGAGCTGCCTCAGCGCGTTGCGCAACGTCGCCGGCTGCATGTTGAGCATCGGTGGTCACCCCGCTCTCCCCACGCCAGAGTGGATGCACGCGTCGACTCGCGAACCAAGTCCAACGCTGCCGTCGCTCGGCCCCCTGCCTGTCATCCCGCAGTTGCAGCTTCCCGCGCCACCGGCGGTGACACAAGACGTCGGGCCCGCATCCGCAGCCCAATTTTCGTGCTGTACATCACGAATCGGAAAAGTTCCGGGCCGGTGTGCTTGCCGGCCGTCAGGCGTCCACTCGCGCCGTCAGGATCGATGCTGCCTCGAGGCTCCGCAGGATCGCAACGACGAGCAGCAGGGTCAGGCCGAGGTGACGTCACCCCGACTATTCGCAATCACCTGGAACTGGAGTGGCGGAGTGCGCCGAGAACCCCGTCGGCGCTAAAGCGTTACCTATGCCGTCGGAATGAACCGTTACCCATGTGTCCGGAATGGACCCAGTTGGAAGTGGTGGCCGGGGACGGACCGATTCGCGAAGCGAATCAGGACAGCGCAGCTGCCCGAAGGGCGAGGATCGGCCCAAGCCGATCCGAGTCAATCGAACCATCGACACGCGGATTTTCAACACAACGGAGAGGCCCGTTCGGCGCGATTAAGCCGAAGACCGGGGACGAGTTTTCGCGGGGCGGACCGAACCGCCCCGCCCGACCGAGCCTATTCCGAACCCTGCGGGAGCCGGTCGACCGAACCCGGGCGCGACGGCCATGCGGGTCAACGGCTTAACGGCATCGCGACCGAACGCGCTCCGAACTGCCCACTCCGGTTGTAAAGCGTAACTTGTCGGTTTACGATGATCCGTGATCAGGAGCTTCCGACACAAGGACCTCGAGGCGTTCTTCAGACGAGGCAGCAAGGCCGGGATCCAACCGCAGCACGCGTCCAGGTTAAGGCTGCAACTGACGGCGCTGGATGCTGCGACGAAGCCGAGCGATCTCGCGGCGCCCGGGTGGCGTCTGCATCCCTTGACCGGCGAGCTCAGGGGGTTCCACTCGATCACGGTCAACGGCAACTGGCGCGTGATATTCAGATTCGTTGGGCAGGACGTCGAACTCGTCGATTATCTGGACTACCACTGACAAGCAATCTCCATGAGCAACATGCACAATCCAGCGCACCCCGGCGACGTGCTCCGCGAGTATCTCCCCGAGGGAGTAACGATCGGTGAGGTCGCCAAGCGGCTTGGCGTTACCCGGCAGGCTCTTTCCGCGCTGCTAAACGGGCGTGCCGGCGTCAGCGCACCGATGGCGCTGCGCCTCGAGGGCGCACTTGGGACCAGCGCCGAGATGTGGCTCAACATGCAGACGAGCCACGACCTCTGGCGTGCGCGCAAACGCCCACCGCGAGTGCAGCGAATGTCCGCATCGAACAGGGCGGTCTGAGGGCGTCAGACGGCACGCCACCTTGCCGAGCCTGGCAGGTTGGCCGGAGCACGCACCCCCACCGCAACCAGCGTAAACTGATATCCAACCTGGGCCAGCCGGAAACCTCAATGAAAGCCTCCCTGCCCCTCGCCTTCGCGTTTGCTTTCCTGTTGCTGTCGGGGCCCGCGCTGGCCGCGCCCAAGGCGGCCTCGTCCATCCCAAAGTCCGATCTCATACAGCCCGCCGACCTCGCGGCGAATCTCAAGAGCGCGTCCAGGCCGAAACCGCTGCTGCTGCACGTCGGCTTCCACGTTCTCTACACGCAGGCTCATATCCCAGGATCGGAATACGTCGGGCCAGCCAGCGATGAAGCTGGTCTTCAACTCTTGCGAAGCCGGGTCGCGAAGCTGCCCAAGGACACGCCGATCGTCATCTATTGCGGTTGCTGTCCGTGGGGCGACTGCCCGAACATCGCGGCCGCCTATGACGCACTCCATGCGCTAGGCTTCAAGCAGGTCAAGGCCCTCTACGTCGCGGACAACTTGGGCACCGACTGGATCGGCCACGGCTACCCCGTCGCCAAGGGCGGGTGAGCTGGCGGACGATCGCGCAAGTTCCACCGCGCACATAGGTTTCACAGGCGACCAAACCTCGGGCCTCGCCGGGCGTTTCATCGCTTCGATCAGGCCTGGCGACTGCGGGACCAGGAAGTCATCACGATGAAAATGAGTCCGCCATTCAGCAGGTCGTGATGACCATCGTGCTGCTGACCGCAACGCCGCAGGTGCCGGCGAGGTCGCCGGAAGCTCGAGAGCCGAACACGCCGAGCGCGAGCTGCGCTCTCATGAGCCGCGTGCGTGTTCCGCGCCAGGGGTTGAGGAGAGCCAGTGCGGCGCGTGGCGATACACGTTGGGCACTGCTTGCTCGCCACCGTCGGAAAAGTGTGTGAAGTTTGCACCAGGGCGGCCGTCGTTCGATGCAGAGCCGGACAACCCGGATGGCAGCGAAGGACACACTGGCGGAGCTGATGCAGGACCGTGTCCAGGTCGTAGACGTGCGCAGTCCCGCGGAGTTCGCGGGCGGGCATGCGCCAGGAGGCATAAGTGTCCCGTTGCTGGAGTTGGACCAGCGCATTCAGGAGCAGGATCCTGGCGCAACATGCCCTGAAGGACTTGCAGGCCACCTGGCCATTCCCGATCTCGAGCCGGTTCGCGGCCGCCCGACTGAATCGGGACTGGCTGCTGGAACCAAACGACTAGACGCATCTCTAATTGACCGTCGCGATTGTCCCAACCTGCGCCGGAGTGTCAGCTCCCACGGCGTCACATTGCTCTAACATCACCCCATTGCAACTCAAGCCAGGCAAGACCATGAAACCAGTCCGCTTTACGATCGCACTGTTTCTGCCGCTCCTTGTGGCCTTCACGTCTTCGGTCGCCGCGCTGGCCGCCCCACCTGAAACAGCGGCCGAGATCCGGATCGACGTCCCCGTCGCGCTCAAAAAGGCGAAGGTTGTCTTCGACATGGATCACACCGCGTTCGTCGGTGACACACCGATCGGGCTGAGGCAGATGGAAATGATGGTGGACCGGTTCAAGCAGGGGGGCACCGAGTGGAGCATGGCTGCCATTTTTCATGGAGCCGCGGGCTACATGCTCCTCAATGATGACGCGTACAACTCGGCTCGCATGACCACGACGGGCAACCCCTATAAGACGTCGATTGCACGGCTGCTGAACGAGGGCGTCCTGGTCGAGGAGTGCGCCGTCACGATGAAGGCCAACAAGTGGACGAACGGTAATCTGCTTCCCGGCGTGAAGGTGAACTCGGGCGCAAACCTTCGAATCGTGGATCTTGCTCAGCAAGGTTACGTGATGCTGCAGCCGTAGATGCGCGCCGGCGCCGGGTTCCGATCCACACAACGTCGCAAGCTCGCCGATCGTGCCTAGCCGCCACATTCGAGCACTCGCCCGTCGGCCGATCCGATTGCTGACGCGCGCGAGGCTGCTGTTTCTCGGACACGAGGAGCTCACCGGCCTGGTGTTCTGGGCCGCCTTGACCGGGTTTCTCGGGGCGCTCGCCAGCGTGCTCTTTCGCGAGGGGATACGCCTTTTCCAGTGGCTCTTGACCGGCCAGACCCAGGGCCTCGTCCAGGCGGCGAGCGCCCTCGAGGGATGGCAGCGTGTCGTTACACCCGTGATCGGGGGCATCGCCGCAGGACTCGTTCTCCACTTCGGCACACGACTGGTCGGCCGACGGCGTTCCGTCGATTACATGGAGGCCGTCGCAGTCGGTGAAGGAACAATCGCAGCTCGGCCAACGCTGGTGCGAAGTCTCTCGTCTCTGCTGACGATAGGCTCCGGCGGTTCGATCGGTCGCGAGGGACCGATGGTACAGCTCGCCGCTCTCATTGGCTCGAAGCTGGGTTTCGTCGCCGGGGCCCCTGTGCCGAGGCGCCGACTGCTGGTCGCGTGCGGCGCTGCCGCCGGTATCTCCGCTGCCTACAACGCTCCGATTGCAGGCGCGCTGTTCGTAGCGGAGATCGTAATGGGTTCGATCGCAATGGAGAGCTTCGGCCCCCTGCTCGTCGCGTCCGTGACCGCAAACGTCACCATTCACAGGTTCCTCGGCTATGGACCTGTGTTTACAGTGCCGCACATGCATTTTGGTGCCAACTGGGAGCTGATCTTCTACGGGTTGCTGGGGGTCCTCATTGGCCACCTCGCGCCACTGTTCCTCGCGCTGCTGGACTGGACGGAACATCGATTCGACGAACTGCGGATGCCGCTCTACCTGAAGCTCGGCCTCGGCGGCCTGGTCGTCGGCCTGATCTCGCTGGCCTTTCCGCAGGTCTGGGGCAATGGCTACAGCGTAATCGGCACGATCCTGGACGGAAACCTCGTCGGGTGGCTGCTGCTGGCCGTCCTGGGGGCAAAGGTCGTCAGCACGGCCGCCACCGTCGGGTCGGGGGCCGTGGGCGGAATCTTCACGCCGACGCTGTTCCTGGGCGCGGCCGTCGGCGCGGCGGCGAGCGCGCTCGTACACTTGGCCTTGCCCGGGGCCCTCTCTTCACCCGGGGCCTACGCTCTGGTCGGGATGGGCGGCTTCCTCGCCGCCACGACCCATGCCCCGCTCATGTCGATCCTGATGATTTTCGAGATGACGCTCGACTACGAGGTCGTTCTGCCGCTGATGCTTGCCTGCGTCACGGCGCACTTCACGGCAAAGGCGTATCGACACGGTCGCTCCGTATACGACGAGTCTCTCCGCCCCGATGGAATCTCCGGCGCGCCTGACTGGCACCTCCGAACAGTGCAGGCCTTGGTGAAGCCGGCGGCGGCGGCCGTTTCGGAGCACACGACGGTTCGCCAGATGCTGGACCAACTGCCGAGACGACCGGTACGGACCGTGTATGTCGTCGACGACCGACGGGAGTTGCTCGCCGCGCTCGAACTTCCGCGGACGCTCGAGGGTGTTCGCAAGGGCGAAATCGATCCTGATCAGGAAGTGAGTCGGCTGGCGACCCCCGTTCCATTCGTGCTGACCCCGGAAATGAGCCTTACGAGTGCGCTCGACGTATTTTTAACGCAGCGAGCCAAGGTTCTCCCGGTCACCGCGGGCCACTGGCACACGACCCTGCTGGGCGAAGTCTCTCGTCACGACCTCCTGCTGGCCCTTCAAGACCGCATCGGCGGCAAGGAATGAGACTCTGCCGCCAGTCGAGGTGAGCGCGAGACGGCTCCCCGACAGTCTGATGGTCGGCCCAACTCGGGCCAAGATGACGCCCGACAGTCCGCCGGTCACGCCACGGTCATGCCGCGACCCGCCGAGGTGTCCGCCACGGGCCAGTTCGTGACGTTGATGCGGCCTTCCCCGACCTTCGAATCGTTGACGAGGAGCGTGCTGCGAACAAACATTCGGGCTTTAGGAAGCGCCAGCAGCTGCTACACGCGTAGTGGGGAGTCACCGCGCCGGGTCGAAGCGCCATAGGTTGCGACCAATCTGCTTCCGGATAGTCCGCGGGTCAGCCATCGCCTGCCGCGGGAGGCCTTCGGTTGCGGCGGGTCAACGCCCTTTAGTACCCGTGGGTATCAGCATCGGAACCTTCTTACAGTACGCCGTGTACTCCGGGCCAATGAACTTCACGAGGTCCCGTTCCTCCAGGAATATCCCGACGAAGATGTATCCCGTGGTTGCGATCGAGAACACGAGATGCCCGACCGACATGTGCGGAGTTGCCCAGAAGGCAATCACGAAGCCCAGCATGATCGGATGGCGGACGAACCTGTAGAGCGCCCGCGTCGTGAAACCCGGCGGAGCGTAATTGAGGCCACGTAATCGCAGGTAAACCTGTCGAAGCCCGAACAGGTCGAAGTGGCTGATCATGAACGTCGAGAGCAGAACGATCAGCCAGCCGAGCGCGAACAGCGCCACCAGCAGCGCCCTGGGCGCCGGCGCGGTCACGTCCCACACGACGGCCGGGATGGCCTGCCATTTCCAGCACAGGAGCGCGAGCAACAGGCTCGAGATCAGCACGTACGTGCTCCTCTCCACCGAGCGCGGAACGATTCGGGTCCAGACGGCCTTGAATCCGGGCCGGGCCATCACGCTGTGCTGCACCGCGAAGAGGCCGAGCAACACGAGATTGACGACGAGCGCTTCCGGCATCCCGACACTGGGATCGGAGTCGATCGACTTCGGAACGATGAAATTGCCGACAAAGCCGATCGAGTACAGAAATGAACCCAGGAACACCGCATAGCAGACCAGGCCGTACACGGCCGCGATAAATCCCATGACGATTTCCTCCCCTGAGTATTGGACTCTATTAGTGCTTCTTCAGTGCCTCCCCTGAATCGTCTCAGGAGACAATGCTACGGACACATGGCTAACACCGACTGTGCTCTTCGCAGGGAACAACCTGTTGTAGATAAGCGATGGGATGCAGATGTGCGTAACGCTTACGAGTCCAGCTACAAGTATGAGCGGGACTCCAAGCCCGTATGCCAACGTGCCGGCCCCGGTCTGAAAGGCCCAGCCGGTGACGATCAGCCAAGCCGCGGCGATGCCGCACGCAAACCGCCTCTGCGGCCCTTGATGCGGCAGTGGCCGCGTCCCGGTGAGATGCCGTGCGCCGTAGTTGTAAAGGAGATCAAATGGATGGAACGGAAGCAACGCTCCCGCAGAGGCCGTGGCGGCCAGTGCCCAAAGGATCGACGGCGATTCCAATGCCACCCCTGTGGTCATGACGAGCGTGCAGAGGACTGGCGACCACCTGAGCCAGGCCCCGACCTCTTCCAGCGTGGCGTCATCAAGGCCGCAGAAGCCCTGGGCTTCGAGTCGGCGCCGGACCGAGCTGCTGACTGGCATTACTGTCACTCCTCCAGGCGGCTCCGGGCGGTTGACTATTCAACTGCCTAATTGAATACTTTATCCATGGCGGAGTCAATTCGGCAGTTCAAGAACGGCATTTACGAGTACCTTTCCCGGATCGGCAAGGCCGTGTCCGCTCCGAAGCGACTGGAATTGCTGGACCTGCTCTGCCAGGGGCCTCGCACCGTCGAATCGCTCGCCGATCAGGCAGCAATCTCCGTCGCAAATGCCTCCCGGCACCTCCAGGTGCTGCGCGCGACCCGGCTGGTCACTGCGGAGAAGCAGGGTCTTTATGTCGAGTACCGGCTTGCGGACGAAGAGGTCTGCAGGTTTTTCGTGGACCTTCGTCATCTCGCCACGACGCGCATGGCTGAAATCGAGCGTGTGACGCGTGCGTTCATGGAGCGACGCGGTGGGCTTGAATCGGTGCACGCGGACGAACTGATGCGTCGCGCGAGGAGCGGCGAGGTCACGATTCTCGACGTGCGTCCGGTCGAAGAGTATCGGGCCGGGCACATCCCGGGCGCTCTCTCCATCCCGGTCGCGGACCTCAAGGCAAGATTGCGCGACTTGCCCCGCGACCGCGAGGTGATCGCCTACTGCCGCGGCCCGTACTGCGTGATGGCCGTGGACGCGGTGACCCTGTTGCGTCAAAAGGGCTTCACGGCTCACCGACTCGAGCAGGGGGTCGCCGACTGGCGCGCGCGTGGCTGGCGCATCGCGACCGGTCCCGAGCGGACACCCCGGCCGCGCCGCGAACGGGTCGCACGATGACGGAGGTGCGACTCGGGTTGCGACAGAACCTGCCGCAGTTCTCGCTGCTGGTCGTCGTCAACGCATTCGTCGGCGCAATGGTCGGCATGGAGCGATCCATCCTGGCGCCGATCGCGGAGCAGGAATTCCACCTGGTCGCGAAGACCGCGGTGCTGTCATTCATCGTCGTCTTCGGCTTGACCAAGGCGCTGACGAATTACCTCACGGGACGACTCTCCGATCGCTTCGGCCGCAAGCACGTGCTGGTGGCCGGCTGGATCGTCGCGACCCCGGTGCCGTTCCTGCTGATGTGGGCGCCGACCTGGTCGTGGGTGCTGGTCGCGAATGCGTTGCTCGGCATAAGCCAGGGGCTGACCTGGTCGACGACCGTCATCATGAAGATCGACCTGGCGGGGCCGAAGGATCGCGGCTTCGCGATGGGGCTGAACGAGTTCGCGGGATACTTTGCGGTCGCGGGCAGCGCGCTTGCCACGGGTTACATTGCCGCGCGCTACGGATTACGACCCGAGCCGTTCTACCTGGGTGTCGTGTTCGTCGTCGCCGGGCTGCTGCTCTCCACCTTGCTGGTCCGTGAAACGTCGCATCACGTCGCGCACGAGTCGAAGCTGCATGGGGACCTGCTGCCAGGCGAAATTCCGAGCCAGCGCGAAGTCTTCTGGCGCACGACGCTCACTGACCGGAACCTGTCGAGCGTCAGCCAGGCGGGTCTCGTCAACAACCTCAACGATGGGATGGCGTGGGGGCTGTTTCCGCTGTTCTTCGTCGCCGCGAGCATGAACCTGCAGCAAGTCGGCACGCTCGCGGCGATCTACCCGGCGACCTGGGGCATCGGGCAACTCTTCACCGGAGCGTTGTCCGACCGGGTCGGCCGTAAGTGGCTGATTGCCGCCGGGATGTGGGTCCAGGCCATCGGCATCGGTGTCGTGGTCCTGGCGGACGGTTTCGCGGGCTTCGCGGGCGGGGCCACGCTGCTCGGTGTCGGCACCGCAATGGTCTATCCGACGCTGCTGGCCGCGATCGGCGACGTCGCCCATCCTTCGTGGCGCGCGTCCTCGGTCGGCGTGTACCGGCTGTGGCGGGATCTCGGCTACGCGGTTGGGGCGCTGCTGGCAGGCATCACTGCAGATGCATTCGGCCTGCCGGTCGCGATGTGGGTCGTGGCGGCGCTGACCCTTATCTCCGGCTTTGTGGTGGCGTTGCGCATGACCGAGACGCTGCGCCGTGCGGCGGCCTGAGTCCAGACATGGTTTCGCCGTGTCTGCAATGGTCTTAGTGTCGCAGCACTGACAGCTGCCTTCCCGGACAACACGCAGGAGAATCGCATGAGCAACGATATCGTGATCGAAGCGTGGAATACCGTACTCTTCGAAAAATTCTCACGTTTCAAATACCTGTTTGTCGAAGGTTACGCCGCGATCAGTGACGAAGTCCTGGGCAGGCACCGGATCGCAGAAGGCGCGCGGGTGCTGGATGTTGGCTGCGGATTCGGGGATTGCACGATCAAGATTGCTGGATTCGTCGGCGAAAGCGGGCTGGCCACCGGTGTTGATTGCGCCAGCAATTTCATAGCGGAATGCAAGCACACCGCCGCCAGTGCGGGCATCGACAACATCCGGTTCCTGGTGGCCGATGTGGAAGTCGATAACCTTGGCGGCCCCTACGACGAGGCATTCGCCCGCTTCGGCACCATGTTTTTCAATCTGCCCGGTTCAGCGATGAAGAACATCCGTGCTTCCCTGAAGCCCGGAGGCAGATTCACCCAGGTCGTCTGGCGCAAGCGCGAAGCCAATCCGTGGCTGCACAGCGCGGAGCTTTGCGTTCGAAACATCGTCCCGGTCGTTTCCCATGACGACACCGATGCCGTTCACTGCGGTCCGGGGCCGTTTTCGATGGCCGGCCCTGACATGGTCAGCGACATGCTGAAGGCGGTCGGGTTCGAGAGGATTCAGTTCGAACGCTTCGATTCCGATATCTGCATCGGCAGGAATGTCGAGGAGGCTGTGCAGTTTGCGCTGGAAATCGGGCCAGCCGGCGAAATCATCCGGCTCGCGGAAGCTGAAGGCGAACGGCTGAAAGGTGAGGTCATGCTGGCGCTGCAGGATGTCGTGGGCCAATTTTCGAAGAAACAGGATGGCACCATCTGGGCACCGTCCAGCGCATGGATCATAACCGCCCATAACCCC
>CAVSDW010000010.1:0-27293 GCA_963726665.1 uncultured Gammaproteobacteria bacterium
TGCGACGTCACCCCGGAATAAACCGTTACCCATGTGTCCGGAATGGACCCAGTTGGAAGTGGTGGCCGAGCGGACCGATTCGCGAAGCGAATCAGGACAGCGCAGCTGCCCGAAGGGCGAGGATCGGCCCAGGCCGATCCGAGTCAATCGAACCATCGACACGCGGATTTTCAATACGACGGAGACCCCGGTTCGGCGCGAGCAAGCCGAAGACCGTTAACGCGTTTTCCATTCGCCGACCGAAGCGCCCCGCCCGACCGAGCCCATCCCGAACCGAAAGGCTGGAAGGCTGCCTTAAGTTTGGACCGCCCCAACGCGGTCAATGGCTTGCGCGCATCGCGACCGAAACTTTTCCGAACCGAGGGCCGAGCGGGCCCAGCGGGTGTCAGGCGGCGCGTGATCGGTTGCGGTGGTCCGCCAGTGTGGGCAGCGCCGTCACTGCCTTGCCAGACTCCCGTTCGGCGACGCGCAGCTCATGGAGTTTCTGCAGGTTGAGCCAGAACTCGGCGCTGGTGCCGAAAAAGTGCCCGAGCCTGAGCGCCGTGTCACCGGTGATCGCGCGCTGTCCGTTCAGAACCTGCGTCACGCGATTCGTCGGCACCTTGATCCGACGTGCGAGTTCCGCCGCGCTCATGCCGAGTTCCTCGAGCTGCTCGGCCAGGTGTTCGCCAGGATGAATTGCCGTGCGTCCCATAACGACCTCAGTGATAGTCCACGATTTCGACGTTGAGCGGACCCTTTGACCCTTTCGGCCACTCGAAGCACACTCGCCATTGATCGTTGACGCGAATGCTGTACTGGCCCTTGCGATCGCCTTTCAGCGCCTCGAAGCGGTTGCCCGGCAGCGCCGCAATGTCGTCCAGCGAAATCGCCGCGTCCAGCTGGTCCAGCTTCATCGACGCCTTGTGCGCGATGCCGTCAAGCGCCTTGACTCGCTTGCCATCGGCGAAGTCACGAGTGCGCTTGTTGCGGTAGCTGCGGATCATGCCGGAACGAAGTGTATTCGTTGGTATTCGTTACGTCAAGCATAACGCCCGACAGTATTGACAAGTTAACTCGCGGGCGTGGACCGACGCCACTCACTCCGGCGCGTATTGCCCGTGAATGGCGAAAGTACTGTCAAGTTAAGTAGGGTTGGGCAACCATCCCCACATGAACCCATCGACCAATCTGTACAAACGACACCGATTTCCGTCCGCCATCATTCAATACGCGGTCTGGCTCTACCATCGCTTCAATCTCAGCCACCGCGACATCGAGGACCTGCTCGCCGAACGCGGAATCGAGGTGACTTACGAATCGGTGCGGCTGTGGTGCAACAAGTTCGGCCCGTTATTTTCCAGACGACTCAAGCGCAGACACCCCGGATTCGGCGACACGTTCTTCATCGATGAGGTATTCGTCACGATTGCGGGGCAGCGTCACTACCTGTGGCGGGCGGTGGATCAGGACGGCGACGTCGTTGATGTGTACCTACAGGCTCGACGGGACGCCGAGGCGGCCAGGCGATTCTTCCGGCGGCTGCTCAGATCTCATGGCAATAGCCCCTGGAAGATCGTGACCGACAAGCTGGGCAGCTACGGCGTCGCCCGCCGGGAACTGATGCCGGCCACGATCCACGACACCGATCGCTACGCGAACAACCGGGCGGAGCTGTCTCACCAGCCGACCCGGGCCCGGGAGCGGGGCATGCGCCGCTTCGGTTCACCCGGGCAGGCGCAGCGATTCCTGAGCGCCCACGCGGCCGTGATGCGATCACGCCACGGCCCGGCGACGGTCCCACGACGGGGTCAGTTCGTCCCAGATCCAATATTTGCGGAGCATAGGGGAGCAAATTGGCCCCGGCGGGCTCGCGGACTGGAAGTCTGGCGCACTGCGACCCCGAGTCATCGTTGCGAAACCGGATGCACCGCGGACTTCAACCGCTCGAGAATCGCTTGCTTCGACGCTGCATCCAACGCGAGATCGCCGTCCTCGTCGGCACCCGCCAGCGGCCCGGGCGCAAAGTCCGCGTCGGCATCTTCGATGTAGAAGACAATCACTTCACTCTGCCCGTCTCGGTCCGCAACACGCGCCAGGCGCGCCAGTCGAAAAAGCCGCGGAACCCGGAATCCCTGTTCGACCAGGAACGCGCGCGTGAGTCCGGCCTCGGCGTCGGGAAATTTCGCCGCTGCACGCTCGTCGTCGTGCACGTAGGCGTGAAACTGATACGTCTGAGCACCAAACTCGGCGGGCGGTCTGGCCGGATAGACAAACGAGAACTTCACGCCGGGATTGACCGTCTCGTACTGGAGGATGACGAGTCGACGTATGCTCGACTCGGCGTCGGCATCGACGAAGATTCGCCGGTCGGCCGTGGTCTTTCCAGCGATCGGGATCCGCAACGGCAACAAGGGCTTGAACTCGGCATCGATCCGCAGGACGAGGGTCGGACTTGCAGGAATCCGCAGCGTCAACCCGTCCTGCTCCAGCACCGTGGACATGGCGATGCGCGGTTGTCCCGCCGCCAGACAAATGCCCAGCGCGGACGCCAGATACCTTGTGCGCATCGATCGATCTCCCGCGAGGCGTGGCATGTGCTCCGCAATTGCGCGATCACGCCACGATCATGCCACAGCTCGGCGACGGCACCGCAACGAGGTCAGCTCGTCCCGGATACAATATTTTCGGAGCACAGGGGCCTGTTCGAACTCCCGATCGCCGCCTGACTACGAATTCGCCACCGACAGGCCACTTTGGACGCGCTCTGAGCTACTACGTCAAGACACCGGGCCGAGATACCGATCGAACCATCCCACCGTCAGGCGCACGAACTCTGCCTGGGGCAACACGGCGTGGCCTGTATCGAAGACCACGCGCTGTTTGCGATCGTCCGGCGTACCGAGCAGTTGCAGCATCCGCTCCTGCGAGTCCTGGCTGAACAGAAGGTCCCACCGCCCGCTCAGCATCAGCACGGGCTGCCGGATTCTCGGCAGGTAATTGAACGGCGCGTCGGGGGGCGGAGGATCGCCCAGCCGTACCACACCGCCGGCGAACAGCACCGCAGCGTCCACTCTCGGCTCGACCGCCAGCAGCGGCACCATCTGCGCGGCGCCGAAGCTCATGGCCAGGACGCCTATCCTCGTCGCGTCGATGTCCTCGCGCGTCGCGAGATAGTCGAGCGTGCGACCGAGATCCTGTCGATAGTGACGCAGGCGCAGCCGATACCTTTCGAGGGACGTCAGTTTCTGCAGCTCATCTTGCGACCAGACGCGCTCGAACATGCCGTCGAAAGCGATGACTGCAAATGCACGGCCCGACTTCACCAGAAAATCCATCGGACTGCTGGTTGCCGCCGGGTCGAATTCGTCCACAGGCTGCTTGATTTGCAAGTAGGTCGAGTGCGGAAAGAACAGCACGACCTGGTACGGTGGCTTCCTGCCCGTCGGCAGGAACAGTTGCACGTTGAAGCTCGCTCCGTCGTAACCAGTCGGCAGCGTGACCCTTTCGCGCGTCCACGCCGAATTCGTCGAGTCCTGCCGCGTGACGCTTGGTTCGGATTTCGACGGCGTGTACTGCAGCTGGGATTCGAGCACGGCGTAGCCGGCGTCATCGATGGGCCGCAAGCTGCCGAAATCGAACACCGACGGCGGCTCAATTGGCGTCCTCAGCGCCGCTGCGACCGGGGCGCCGGTGACCGTACGAATGCAGCGCAGCCCGTTGCTTGGCGAGCGGTCCCAGGGGCTCGCCGTGTTCCGGTCCTGGTAAAGGTATGGCGGCTCGTTCCACGCGCCGCCTGCAACCATCCGGTCATTCCCGACGGCTGTCCACAGCCACTCGCGGACGTTCCCCGCCATGTCATCCGTGCCATAGGGCCCGATTGCACCTGCACGTCCGACGGGCTGCGTCGAGAGGCCGCCGAAATTGCCACGGCGGACGACCGCCGCCGCCACCCTGTCGACGTGCATGTTCAGGGATCTGGCCGCGCGGTACCAGTGGCTCGCCGTGGGCAACTCCTTGCCCCGGAAGCGCGCGTAGGCCATCGCCTCGAACCAGCTGAGGCCACCGACCGGGTGCTCGGCCTGGCCGTCCGGGTACGTTCCCAGCTGCCAGGTCGAGGGCCCGGGGCGACCGGTGGCATCGACGAACCTCGCCACCGCGTCCTGCCAGCCTGTGACGCCGTCGCCAAAGGGCAGGTCCTGCCAGTATGCGGCTTCACTGTAACCGCCTGCGGCGACGAACTCCCGGTACTCCCGATTCGTCACCTCCAGGCGATCAATGTAGAAGGTCGGCAGGTCTACCGGATCACTGGCGCCCAACTGGATGATCGGCAGGTGGGTGGCCGGCACCAGGACCATCCCGGGCGGGATCGCGGCAGCGTCGGCCAGAGGGATCGTCGTGGGAATTTGCTTGAAGAACTCCAGCGCGATCGGGTCGCGGTAGCTGCCGAGTTCGGCCCCCGGATGGCCGATCGCACGCAATGTCTCGCTCCGTTGCGGGTGTTCCAGGCGCCACAGTCCGACGCCGATTGGCATTGCGACACCGTGCAGCGGTGTCTGGCCGATCAGCTTCCAATCGTCCTCGGATCCGTCGTAGGGGCGGTAGTAGACCTTGGCTCCACTCGGCTCCGTGTCCAGGTTGGCCGGCGCCGAGCACTGTTGCTCGAGTTCATGCAACTGCGGGTCATTGGGGATCACTTGCGCCGCCTGCTGCACGAGTTCGAGGGCAGCTGCGAATTTCTCCTCGGCGATCAGCGCCGTGATGGCGGGCAGCGCCTCCTCGCGGGCCCATCGCTCGCGCTCGCGCTTCTGCACGGTCCAGGTCAGCAGCGCCGCGAGTGCAACGGCGGCAACCAGCGATGGCACGGCCCACCACATCCCGGGACGCGCGAACGAACGACGTGGTGCATGGGTCCGCTCCGCCTCACCGTCCTGCCGCGAGGATGCGGACTCGGCGACGGCCGCGGTCGCGTCCATTGGTGCCTGCGTGCCGGCGAGGCGGCTCCCGATGGCTGCGACCACCGAATCGCGTATCTGGTCCTGCAATTCGAACACATCAGTGAGCTTGTGGTCGTACCGCTCCGCCCAGAGGTGCTCGTCCTGCACGGCATCGATCAATTGCACCGTGACGCGCACACGATCGTCGATGCGCCTCACGCTGCCTTCGACGACGTGGCGGCACGCGAGTTCGCGTGCGATCGTGCGCACATCGACACTGCGTCCCTTGTAGGCGTACGCGGACTGGCGCGATGCCACCTTGAGGCCCGGGAAAGCCTGCAGCCGCGTGACGATATCCTCGACGAGACCATCGGCGAAGTGGCCGAGCGCAGGGTCGTCGCTCAGATTGACAAACGGCAGTACGACCACCGATCGGGCCACGCCCGGAACGGTCGGGCCTGCCGTGCCACGGTCGCGGACGACATCGAAAGTCCAGGCGAGCATCAACGCCAAGGGGAAGCCCAGCGCGAGCAATACGGTGGTAAAGGTGAGCGTCCAGTCCGGCAACTTAAGTGCCGGACCGACCGTGGCGACCACCTGAACGAGCAGCCACGCGACCACCGCGTACGCGGCGGCGACGCGGAAAACCTTGCGCTGCCGGAGCTCTGCGATCAGAGACATCGCCGGAAGGATATGTGATCGGAGCTCCGAAGAATAATCCTTGCCGTGAAGCTGCGTCCCCACCCGGAGTGGCACCACCCACACACTTCCCGATAGTCCGCGGGTCAGCCATCAATGGCCACGGATAGTCCGCGGGTGATACCCGGAAACTGTTACTAATCAAAAAGTTGGAAGTGGTGGCCAGGGACGGAATCGAACCATCGACACGCGGATTTTCAATCCGCTGCTCTACCAACTGAGCTACCTGGCCACGGTAGGCAGTCCCGGCCGGGCGGCCGGGCATCGGAAGGGCGGGAATTAGACCCGAGGGGTGTCCGGGCGTCAAGGACAGCCACCTAGCCAAAATTCAATGAATACACGCGATTAGCCACGACGCATGCCCGCTGTCCGCCTGCAGACTACGTTCGATCGCGGCGCCGGGCAGCGTTCTGCCTTACACTAAGTAAGGAATCGCTTTCCAGGTAAGGCGCCATGAGCGAAGCAAAGATGACCAGTAAGGGACAGATCACCGTGCCCAAGGACGTCCGCGTGAAATTGAACCTGAAACCTGGTGACCGGGTACGGTTCGTGATCGAGGCGGATGGCCGAGTACGTCTTTGGCCCGCCAAGCGCGACGTTTCCGAACTGCGCGGCATTCTCCCCAAACCAAGACGCACCGCTTCCGTCGAGGACATGGAAGCCTCGATCCGTCGCCATGCCATGCAGCGATTCCTGGGCCATGATCGGGATTGACACGAATCTGGTTGTGCGGCTCATCGTCAACGACAACGAGCGCCAGTCGCTCGCGGTAGAGCGATTCATTCAGCAGCACTCGAGCGCCGACGCACCCTGCTACATCTCCAACATCGTGCTGGTCGAAACGGTTTGGGTACTGGAGACCGCGTATGGTTATAGCCGCGCCAATGTGGCCGACGCGCTGGCTGTGCTGCTCGAAGTCGAGCAGTTCGACTTCGACTCACCGAAGGACGTTGCGGAAGCGGTGCAAGACTTCCGACGGGGTGGCGCCGATTTCGCCGATTGCCTGCTCGGCCGGATGAACCTGTTCACTGGTTGCGAGCACACCGTCACCTTCGACCGCCGGGCCGCGAAGCTGGCCGGCTTCAAACTGCTGGCAGGATGAGTGCCGTTCAGCGGAGAATGCCGCCCGATGCAATTCCCTGACCCATGTCCCCGGACGGCCTGATCACCGCGGTTCTCGTCGGCGTCGCCGCGATCGGCGTAGCGCACGTGATTGCGTGGACCTGGCTCGAGCGCAGGAACGGCACTCCGCCCGAAAGTCGCAAGCCACGGCCCTGGGACTTCGCCATCGGATTCGTCGCGAATTTCTTCGACACGCTGGGTGTCGGCTCCTTCGCCACCACGACCGCGGTGTTTCGCCTGCGCCGGCTCGTCCCGACGAGCAGATCCCGGGCACGCTGAACGTCGGCCACGCGCTGCCGACCGTCGCACAGGCACTCATCTTCATCGCGGCGGTGGCCATCGACCCGCGCACACTGATCGGGATGATTCTCGCGGCGGTCGCCGGCGCGGTCGTAGGTGCCCAGGTCGTCTCGGGCCTGCCTCGGCGCGCGGTGCAGATTGGCATGGGCATGGCGCTGCTGGTCGCGGCGGGACTTTTCCTGCTCACGATCTTCGGGCTGGTGCCGGGCGGCGGCGAGGCCATTGCGCTCACGGGTTCACTTTTCTGGATCGGTATCGCCGCGAACTTCGTGCTCGGCGCACTCATGACGCTCGGGATCGGCCTCTACGGCCCCTGTCTCATCCTCGTGAGCCTGCTCGGCATGAGTCCCATCGCAGCGTTCCCGATCATGATGGGGTCGTGCGCGTTCCTGATGCCGGCGGGAAGCCTGCGCTTCGTTGCAAGGCGGCGCTACAGTGCACGGGCGGCCATCGGCCTCGCGATCGGCGGCATTCCTGCCGTGCTCATCGCGGCCTATGTCGTGAAGTCGTTGCCGCTCGACTGGCTGCGCTGGCTGGTGGTAATCGTCGTCGTGTACACGGCGGTCGGGTTGCTCAGGTCGGCCGCCGCTGAACAGGGCACAGGACAGGGGACAGTCCCCTGAAGGGGACAGTCCCCTCTTCCTTTTCAGCCGATGTTGAAGAACCGGAGATCGCCGAAGCGCTCGAGCGCGCCCTCCTCGCCCGCACGCGGCTCGCCCAGCCGCTCGGCCCAGGACTTCGCCTCGGTGAGGCATTGCGCGTAGAGCTTCGAGCGCGCCTCCGCGGGCAGCGCCGTCTCGTCGCATCCTGACGCCCCGAGCGCGGCGTCCAGCGAGAACGCAGCGTGCGTCTCGACGTACTCGCGATGGCTCCACATGCCGGTGCCCGCGTCGAAGGCGTACAGCGGCAGGAAGCAGTGGCCGTGCTCGGCCACGAATTCCACCGCGTCCATGATGAATCCGGCCTCGAGGTCGTCCATGGAGTAGTGGAAGCCGACGCGGCACCAGCCGGGCTTGATGCCCTGGAAGCCCTTCCGCACCCAGTCGCGATAGAGCTCGGAGGTCGTCTGGTCGATGCCGAGCAGCCGATGGCCATAGGGCCCCGCGCAGGAGCAGCCCGCGCGCGACTGGATGCCGAACAGGTCGTTCAGGAGCACGGTGACGAACTTCGGGTGCAGGTAACGGCCACGGGCATCGCGCAGGTTGAAGGACACGATGCCGATACGGCGTGAAGGATCGGGGTTGCCCAGGATCTCGATGCGCTCGTTCGCGCTCCAGCGCGCGAGCGCCCGGCCGAGCAACTCGCGTTCACGCGCCTCGATGCGATCGACGCCGATGCGCCCCTTGAGCTCGATTGCGAGCGCTGCCTTGAGCACCTGCAGCACGCCGGGCGTGCCGGCCTTCTCGCGCTCCTCGACGTCCCGGATGAAGTCCTGGTCGACGGGACTCACGTAGTCGACCGTGCCGCCGCCGCCGACGCTGGGTGGCAGGTCGCGCTGGTACATGCGCTCGTTGAACACCAGCACGCCGCTCGAACCCGGGCCACCGAGGAACTTGTGCGGCGAGAGGAACACCGCGTCGATCGAAGGGTCGCCGCCCGCGGCGTCGCGCTCCGGATTCATGTCGATCCCGACGTAGGGCGCACTCGCGGCAAAGTCGAAGCAGGCGTACGCATCGTTCGCGTGCAGCAGCCTCGCGATCTCGTGCACCGGCGAGCGCATGCCGGTGACGTTCGAGGCCGCCGAGAACGAGCCGATCCTGAGGCGTCCCCGGTACTCGGGCGCGCGCAGCAACTGCTCCAGGTGCGCGAGGTCCACGCCGCCGTCGGCCGCGAGGTTCACCTCGACCACGGTCGCGAGTCCCTGCCGCCAGGTGACTTCGTTCGAGTGGTGCTCGTAGGGCCCTACGAACACGACCGGCTGCCGCGACTCCTGGTGGCGGCGGAACTCCTCGAAGCGCTCGTCGCCGAAGAACTCGCGCAGCCCCTCGCCGACCGCCTTGCGGGTCGCCGGCGGCAGGAACACGCCGAGGATCTGCTGCAGCTTGTCGATCGCGCCCGTGGCACCCGTGCCGCAGGAGACGATGCGGCCGTGCGGGCCCGCGTTCACCGAGCGCTTGATCGCGCCCTCCGCCTCGTGCAGCAGCCGGCTCATGCTGCGGCCGGTGAGGTCGTCCTCGGTGTGCGTGTTCGCGTAGACACGCTGCAGCGTCTGCAGGTAGCGCTCGACGAACACGAGACAGCGCCCGGATGCCGTGTAGTCGCAGTACACCATCAGTCGCCGGCCGAACGGCGTGTCGAACGCCGAGTCGATGCCGACGATCTGGCGGCGGAGGAAGTCGAAGCTCCAGTCGTGCATGCGGGGATTGTAATTGGGGACACTCGGAAATAGGGGACATTCCCCTATCGCCGAAAAGCGGGGAATGTCCCCTATTTCCGAGTGTCGCCTGATTGCCGCTTCTGCGTATACCGGCGGAGGCGGTTCGGGCCAACAATCAGGCCATCGGCCGTGGATCCGGAGGCCCCCATGTCGCACAAACAGGTCCTGTTCCGCTCGGCGGCGCGGGAAAAGATCCTGCGTGGCGCGACCCAGCTCGCCGACGCCGTGCGCATCACCCTCGGCCCCAAGTCGAAGTCGGTCCTGATCCAGAAGAAGTGGGGAGTCCCCACGGTCTGCAACGACGGGGTCGCCATCGCCAAGGAATTCGAACTCCCTGACCCGGAGGAAAACCTCGGCGCGCAGATGCTGCGCCAGGCAGCGGAGAAGACCGGTGACGCCGTGGGCGACGGCACCAGCACCGCCACGATCCTCGCCCACGCCATCTACGCAGACGGCGTACGCAACGTCACCGCCGGGGCGAGCGCCATCGACCTCAAGCGCGGGCTCGACCGCGCCATGGCGGCGGCGGTCGCGGCGCTCAAGGACATGTCGCGCAAGGTGAGTACGCGCAAGGAGAAGGCGCAGGTTGCGACCATCTCCGCGCACAACGACCCGGAGATCGGCGAGCTCGTGGCGGACGCCATGGAGAAAGTCGGCGGCGAAGGGGTCATCACCGTGGAGGAGTCGAAGACCACCGAGACCGTGCTCGAGGTGGTCGAGGGAATGCAGTTCGACCGCGGCTACACCTCACCCTATTTCGTGACCGACCCGGAGAAGATGGAGGCCGTGCTCGAGGACCCGTACGTGCTGCTCACCGACCGCAAGGTGAACCTGCTCAAGGACCTGATACCGCTGCTCGAGCAGGTGGCGAAGTCCGGCCGGCCGATCCTGTTCGTCGCCGAGGACTTCGAGGGCGAGGCGCTCGCGACACTGATCGTCAACCAGATTCGCGGCGTGCTGAAGAGCGTGGCGGTCAAGGCGCCAGGCTTCGGCGACCGCCGCAAGGCGATGCTCACCGACATGTCGACGCTGACCGGCGGCCAGCTGGTCTCCGAGGAACTCGGGCTCAAGCTCGAGGACGTGCAACTCGAGGCGCTCGGCCGCGCCAAGCGTGTCGTCGTCGACAAGGACAGGACGACGATCATCGGCGGCGCGGGTGACCGCAAGGCCATCGACGGCCGGATGGCCCAGATCCGCCGCGAGATCGAGAAGGCGACCAGCGACTACGACAGGGAGAAGCTCGAGGAGCGGCTGGCGAAGCTCGCGGGCGGCGTGGCCGTGATCCGCGTCGGCGCGCCATCCGAGTCCGAAATGAAGGCCAAGAAGGACGCGCTCGACGACGCGATCAGCGCGACCAAGGCCGCAGTGGCCGAGGGCATCGTGCCGGGCGGCGGATTGGCGCTGATGCGCTGCGTTGACGCGGTCGGCCGGCTAGAGGCCTCCGCCGAGGGCGACGAGCGCACGGGCGTGCTGATCCTCAAGCGCGCGCTCGAGGCGCCGACTCGCCAGATCGCGGAGAACTCGTCGGTGGACGGCGGCGTAGTCGTGCACCAGATGCTGACCGGCAGCGGGCCGGTCGGCTTCGATGCCGCGCGCAAGGAGTACGTGGACCTGTTCGAGGCCGGCATCGTCGACCCGACCAAGGTCGTGCGAATCGCACTCGAGAACGCCGTCTCGGTCGCGAGCATCCTGCTGCTCACCGAGGCCACGATGACCGAGATACCGGATAAGGAAAAGCGGCTGCCAGCCGAGGCGCCGGAGATGTGAACAAAGGGGACATTCTCCTTCTTTGTCCTCAAAAAAAAGGGAGAATGTCCCCTATTCCAGGAGCACCGCCATGAAGACACATCCTTCCATTCCCCAGGTGGGCGCGCAGGATCCCGAACTCAGGAACTCACCGATCGCCGACGAAGAAGACGAGGACACCGACGTGGTGCGTCAGCAGGTCCCGGGCGAGCCGGTCTGCTACTTCAACGGCACGGAATACCGGGATGGCGAGTTCGTGCTGAGCGGCTCCCAGCTCCTGAAGTGCAGCTACGGCGTGTGGATGGACGAGGGCTCGGGCGACCCGCGCAGTCTCTGACGGGAGCCCGGTACCAGGGCGCTCCCCTCCCGTCCCGGCCCGCGATGACGTAACCTTGGCGCACGCCAATTCCGGGCCGGGAGGGAGTGCGCTCATGGATATCGAAGGCCGCCGCCAAA
This sequence comes from uncultured Gammaproteobacteria bacterium, assembly GCA_963726665.1. Lineage (GTDB taxonomy): Bacteria > Pseudomonadota > Gammaproteobacteria > Steroidobacterales > Steroidobacteraceae > RPQJ01. The sequence goes on from CAVSDW010000010.1 coordinate 11,617, forward strand.
GCAGCAACGTGGAAGATCGCCGCGGCATGCGGCCCATACGCACCGGCGTGGGCCTGAGCGTTGGCGGAGTGCTCTTCCTGGTCGTGCTCTCGTTCATGGGCGTGGACGTCCGACCGTTCCTCGGCATGGCCGTCCAGCAGCAGCAGGCTCAGCCACCGCAGGCTGCCCAGCCCGACCAGCCGTACCAGGAGAGTCCGCAGGAGGCCAAGCTCCGTGAGATGACGGCGGTCGTGCTCGCCGACACCGAAGACACCTGGAACCAGATCCTGCCGAAATACGGCGTCCAGTACGTCGAGCCGAAGCTGGTGCTCTTCAGCGGCGTGGTCCAGTCCGCCTGTGGCACGGCCGAGTCGGCGATGGGGCCGTTCTACTGCCCGTCGGACCAGAAGGTCTACATCGACATGTCCTTCTACGACGACCTGGCCCAGCGGTTCGGCGCGCCGGGCGATTTTGCGGAGGCGTACGTGGTGGCACACGAGGTCGGCCACCACGTGCAGTACCTCCTCGGCACCTCCACGAAGGTGCATGACGCCCAGCAGCGGGTCAGCAAGGCGCAGGCCAATGCGCTGTCGGTCCGCCTCGAACTGCAGGCCGACTGCTATGCGGGCGTGTGGGCGAAGAACGCGGCGCAGTCCCGGCAGCTGCTGGAGGCCGGCGACGTCGAGGAAGGCCTGAACGCGGCGAGCGCGATCGGCGACGACCGCCTGCAGAAGCAGGCACAGGGTCGCGTCGTGCCGGACGCGTTCACGCACGGCAGTTCGGCGCAGCGGGTGAGCTGGTTCCGCCGCGGCCTCGAGACCGGTACGCCTCGAGGCCTGCGACACGTTCAGCGCGCGGCAGTTGTAGCGGAAAAAGGGGACATTCTCCTTTTCCGTCGCGGAAAAGGAGAATGTCCCCTTTTTCCGCGTCAGCGGACCTTGTCCGCGAGGTACGCCACGCACTTGTCGAGGCTGGCGAGCCTCGAGTACTCCGCCTCGGGCACCTCGACGCCGAACTCCCGGTGCAGCTCGATTGCGAAGTTGAGCGTGTCCATGGAGTCGAAGTCGAACTGGTCGCGGAAGTCGATTCCGGGAATCACCGTCGCGGGGTCCACATCCGGCGCGATCCCGGTGACCAGGGCCAGAAGCTTCGCCGCAAGCTCTTCGCGCTTCATCGTCGGCACCTCACAAACTGTCGGGCGCGGCGAGACGTTCCGCGATCCTGGCGAGGAACTGCGCGCCGAGCCGCCCGTCGGTCACCCGGTGATCGGCACCGAGCGACAGCGCGATGACCTGGCGCGGCTCGACGCGTCCGTCGACAACCCAGGGACGGAGCCCCACCGCCCCGGCGCCGACGATCGCCACCTGCGGCGGCTGGATGATCGGGAACACCGCATCGACCGCCGATTCGCCCAGGCTCGTCAGGATGATGCTCGGCGCCGCGAGCTCGCCTGCGCGCAGCCGCCCGGCGCGGGCCCTGATGACGAGTTGCCGGAATTCCTCCATGAGCACCGGCAACGGCTTCTGCGCCGTGTCCATGATCGCAGGCGCGACGAGCCCGCCGCCGCGGATCGCGACCGCGACGCCAACGTGAACCAGCGGACTCTCCTCATAACGGCCGTCCCTGTAGAAGCCGCTGAAGCCCTTGAAATCGACGCATGAAAGGGCCACGGCCTTGATGAGCAGTGCCGCGAACAGCAGCCGCTCCGTGACGGGCACGGACGCGTTTCGCGCCGTGAGCCACTCGACTGCTGCGGTGACGTCCGTATTGAGCGAGAGGTAGTAGTGCGGAATCTCGCGCTTGGATCGCGACATCGCCGCCGCGATCGCCTCGCGCATCCCGCCGGCCTTCTCCCCCGCTCCCGCGCTCTCCCTGGCTCCCTCTCCCGCCTTGGCGGGAGATGGTCGGGCGTGACGGACCCGACTTCTCTACATCCTCGATCGTGATCGCGCCGCCCGGCCCGCTGCCAGTCAGCGAGCCGACATCCACGCCGAGTTCACGCGCACGGACTCGTGCCGCGGGTGAAATCCTGGGTCGCGCGGCCGAGGCCTGCTCCCCTGCACGCTCTCCGCCGCTCGCCGGCACAGGCACCGCAGAACCTCCGGGAACTTCGCCCGGGCCCGTTCCCGCTGTCGTGGGAGCAGGAGTGGGCGACGTGGATTGAGCCTGCGTCTCGAGACGCGCCAGCACCGTCCCCACCGGCACCTTCGTCCCGGGCGCGACGACGATCTCGCGCACCACGCCATCCTCGAAGATCTCGACGTCGATGGCGCCCTTGTCGGTCTCGACCACGAGGACGATCTGGCCGCGCGTCACCGCGTCGCCGGGTGCCACGTTCCACTGCACCACCGTGCCCTCTTCCATGTCCGCCCCGAGGGCGGGCAGGCGGAATTCACTGAGCATCGTCTGTCGTCCGAATGTCACTGTGCATGGCTCATCATCCCCCGCACGGCGGCGACGATTCGCGCCTGGCTCGGCAGCGCCGCGTCCTCGAGGTGCTTCGGATACGGGATCGGCACCTCCTCGCTGCACACGCGGGCGATCGGCGCATCGAGGTCGTAGAACCCCTGCTCGACGATGCGCATCGCCACCTCGGCGGAGAGACTGCAGGTGCGCCAGCCTTCGTCCACGATCACGACGCGGCGCGTCTTCGCCACCGAGGCGAGGATGGTCGCGTCGTCGAGGGGCCGCAGCGAACGAAGGTCGACGATCTCCGCCTCGATGCCGTTGCCCGCGAGTTCCTCCGCCGCCGCGACGCAACGCCAGAGGCTCGCGCCGTACGTGACCAGCGTGACGTCGCGGCCCGGCCGGTGCACGCGCGCATGCGAGAGATCGGCGGTCGCCGCCGCATCGGTGAGTTCGCCCTCCATGTTGTAGAGCGAGATGGGCTCGAAGATGATCACCGGGTCGGGCGACTCGAGCGCCGGCCGCAGCATGCCTCGCGCGTCGTCGATGGTCGCGGGCGCGACGACGCGCAGCCCCGGCACGTGCGCGTACCAGACCTCGAGGCTGTGCGAGTGCTGCGCCGCGAGTTGCCGCCCCGCGCCGGTCGCCATGCGGATCACGACCGGCACCGGGAACTGCCCGCCCGACATGTGGCAGAGCGTCGCCGCGTTGTTCACGATCTGGTCGAGCGCCAGCAGGCTGAAGTTGACCGTCATGACTTCGACGATCGGGCGCATCCCCGCCATCGCCGCGCCGATGCCCGCACCCACGAACGCCGATTCCGACAGCGGCGTGTCGCGGATCCGCTCCTCGCCGAACTCGTCCAGCAGCCCCTTGCTGACCGCGAAGCATCCGCCGTACTTGCCGACGTCCTCGCCCATGAGGAATACGCGCGGGTCGCTCGAGAGCGCCTCGCGGATCCCCTGCTTCACCGCCTCGCGGTAGGTGATGCGTGTTCCAGGTGCAGGTGTCATGGCGGCGACGCCTCCGCGTAGACGTGACGCAACAGGTCCTCGGCGGGCTCCCAGTCCGACTGCTCGGCGAAATCGACCGCGGCCTGGACCTCGGCGTCGGCGTCCCGCTCGATCCGCTGGAAGTCGTCCTCGGTCATGAGCCCGGCCGCCTTGAGTCGGGTCGTGAGCGAGATGACCGGCCCGTGCTTGCGCCACTCCTCGACTTCCGCCTTGTCGCGGTAGAGCTGCGCGTCGAACATCGAATGGGCACGGAACCGATACGTGCGGAATTCGAGCAGCGCCGGGCCCTTGCCCGCACGTGCGAACTCCGCTGCGTCCCGCGTCGCCGCCTCGACTGCGAATACGTCCATGCCATCCACGGCCTCGGCGCGCACGCCGTACGCCGCAGCCTTGGCGTGAATGTCGGTCTGCGATTCCGAGCGCGCGAGCGCCGTGCCCATGGCATACAGGTTGTTCTCGCACAGGAAGAGCACGGGCAGCCGCCAGAGCGCCGCGAGGTTCAGCGACTCGTGGAACTCTCCCTCCGCTGCGGCGCCCTCGCCGAAAAAGCACGCGGCGACGCCGCGCCCGCCCTGGAGCTTCTCGGCGAGCGCGAGCCCGACTGCCAGCGGCAACCCGCCGCCGACGATCGCGTTGCCTCCATAGAAGCGGGTCGCCGCGTCGAAGATGTGCATCGAGCCGCCTCGCCCGCCGCTGCAGCCGGTGCGCTTGCCGTACAGCTCCGCCATGAGCGGGCCCATCCCGATGCCGCGCGCGATCGCGTGCCCGTGCTCCCGATAGGTCGAGACGATCCGGTCGCCCTGGCCCAGGACCTGCATCACGCCGACCGCCACGGCTTCCTCGCCGTCGTAGAGGTGCAGGAATCCGCGGATCTTGCCGGCGCCGTAGAGCTCCGCGCAGCGCCCCTCGAACTGCCGGATGCGCAGCATCTCGGCGAGCAGGTGCAGGCCGCGTTCGCGCGTGAGTCCGGCCGGGAGTTCGATCATGGCGCGCCCTCCAGCGTGGAGAGATCGCCCTCGGGCAGGCCGAGTTCGCGGGCGCGCAGCAGCCGCCGCATGATCTTGCCGCTGCGCGTCCGCGGCAGCTGCTCGCTGAACGCGATCTCGCGCGGCGCCACGGCGACGCCGAGCAGCCGGCGCGCATGCGCGAGGATGTCCTTGCGCAGCGCCTCGCTCGCGGCCTGTCCAGCCTTGAGTTCGACGAATGCCTTGACGGTCGAGCCCGCGATGGGATCGGGCACGCCGATGACGCCCGCCTGCGACACCGCCGGGTGCGTCATCAGCACACTCTCGACCTCGAACGGGCTGATCAGGTGACCCGCCGCCTTGATCACGTCGTCGGCGCGCCCGACGAACCAGAAGTAGCCGTCGGCGTCGCGCTTCGCGAGGTCGCCCGACAGGTACCAGCCGCCGCGGAAGCACTTGCGGTAGCGCTCGTCTTCGTTCAGGTAGCCGCGGAACATGGATGGCCAGCCAGGCCTGAGCGCGAGTTCGCCGACATCGCCGGGCTCGAGGACCACGTCGACGCCGCCGTCGTCGCGCGGTCGCACGATGCCGGCCTCGACGCCGGGCACGGGACGGCCCATCGATCCGGGCCGGACCTCCATGCCGGGGTAGTTCGCGATCATGATCGCGCCGGTCTCGGTCTGCCACCACGTGTCGTGGAACGGCAGCCCGAAGGCCTCGACGCCCCAGACGACGGCCTCGGGATTGAGAGGCTCGCCGACGCTCACGATATGGCGCAGCGCGGGGTATGTGCGGGCGCGCGCGAGATCGATGCCCGCCTTCATCAGCATGCGGATCGCGGTCGGCGCCGTGTACCAGACCGTCACGCCCTGTGTATCGAGGATCTCGTACCACCGCGGCGCATCGAACTCCTCGCGGTCCACGATCATGCCCACGCCGCAGGCCAGCGGCGCGATCACGCCGTAGGAAATCCCGGTGACCCATCCGGGGTCGGCCGTGCACCAGTAGACGTCGCCGTCCTGCAGGTCGAGCACCCAGCGGGCCGTCGCCACGTGCGCAGCAACCGCGGCATGCGCGTGCAGCACGCCCTTCGGCTTGCCCGTCGTGCCGCTGGTGAAGTGCAGCAGTGCGTAGTCCTCCGGCGACGTGCGGGCGACCGGGAACTCGGGCGAGGCCGCAGCCATCAGTTCGTCGAAATCCAGCGTGCCTTCCGGCAATTCGCCTGCGCCCGGCGTGCGGACGACCAGCACCTGCCGCAGGTCCGGCAGCTCGCCGCGTATCGGAGCGACCTTGCGGCGATACAGCAGGTCCGTCGTGACCAGCACGCGCACGGAGCCGAGGGCCAGCCGGGCCTTCACGGGCTCCGGGCCGAACGCGGAAAACAGCGGACAGTAGACGGCGCCCGCGGCCAGCGTTCCGAGGACGGTGGCGTACAGGGCAGGGACTCGCCCCATCAGCGTCGCCACGCGCTCGCCTCGCTGCACGCCGAGTCCTGCCAGCACGTTCGCAAAACGGTGCGAGGCTGCGGAGAGTGCCCGGTAGGTGAGGTCGTGCGGCGCGGCGCCCTGCGCCAGGAAGCGAATGGCGAGCCGATCGCCGGCCGGACCCTGCGCGTGCCGATCGACGGCTTCGTGCGCGATGTTCAGCGCGCCGCCCGGGAGTCCTTCGAGCAGGGCACCGGCCTGCTCCCACGTGAATTCCCGGCGGGCCTTGTCGTAGTCCGTCAGGCAGGGCTCGCGACGCAGCGAGCCACGTGGTTTCGAAATGGGCGACCAGTCCATGCGGCCACCAGGTGCGACGCCGGGGGCGACGCCTGCAGGCCCACTCTAGGGGAGGCCGGCCACGGAATCATGCGGGGTTTCCGCGAGGGCTCCGACCCGGCTCCCCCTCCCGCCAGAGCGGGCCGGCCTGACGACCACGTCACGCCGCGCGACGGATCGACTTCTTCCCGTTCAGGGGCGCGATCTCGAGGAGCTTGTCGCCCAGCCTGCGCTTCTCTTCCATCAGTTCGTAGGCGTTCTGCAGGCCGAGAAAGAAACCCTCATGCAGCCCGAAGTAACGCGTGAGCCGCAGGTCGGTGTCGGCCGTCACCGCGCGCTTGCCGTTCACGATCTCGTTGATGCGCCTCGGCGAAACCTTCAGCGCACGGGCCAGCGCGTTCTGGCTCATGCCCAGCGGCTTCATGAGATCCTCGAGCAGTATCTCGCCGGCATGGGGATTGTGCAGCCAGTCAGGGTTGGCGCGCTTACGAGTGGTAGTCGACGATTTCGACATCTTCGGGGCCTCGTTCAGTCCATCGAAAGCAGATCCGCCACTGGTCGTTGATCCGGATACTGTATTGCCCGATCCTGTCACCGCCACAGCGCTTCCAGGCGATTACCGCGGAACCTGGCAAGCTCTCCGAGTGCAGTCGCTTCGTCCAACTGACGCAACCGACGCAACGCCGTCGACTGGATCCACGGCGGCAGACGCCGACTGCGCTGGCCCGACCAGAGCCTCGCTGTCTCCCTGTCCCTGAAGCCCAGAATCAACGTCCGCCTCCGGCCTTATAACGCGTCGCGTCATATGACGCAACACGTCATAGCCATGACGGCGGCGCCACGCCCGATGATCGCGGCGCGCGCGGTCGGGCGTCAGTCGGAAATGCGGTGCAAACGCGCCAAAAGGCGCAGCGCTCAGCGTCGGCCCTTGCGGGCGACCTTGCGGGAACCCTTGCGTGCGGCGGGTCTGGAAGCCTTTCGTGCCGCAGGCCTCCTGGACTTGCAGCCTTGGCCTTCTCGGCTTCGCTTTGGCTTTGGCTTTGCGACTTGGCCTTCGCCTTGGCCTTCGCTCTTGGCCTTGCTCTTGGCGCTGACCTCGGCCTTGACCTTCGACACGCACCGGCTGTCGCTCGCCGCCACGGCCTTCGGCGTCGAGCCCTTCATCCTCTTCGCGATGGCGGTTCCGAGGTCGGCCGGTGAACGCACAGTCGTGACGCGCGCCGCCTCGAGCGCCGCGAACTTGTCCGCGGCCGTGCCCTTGCCGCCCGAGATCACCGCACCCGCGTGTCCCATGCGCTTGCCGGCAGGCGCCGTGACGCCGGCGATGTAGGCAACGACGGGCTTCGTGACGTGCTTGCGGATGTATTCCGCCCCCGCCTCCTCGTCGCTGCCGCCGATCTCGCCGACCATGATGATGCCTTCGGTCTTCGGGTCTTTCTCGAAGAGCTCGAGCACGTCGATGAAGTTCATGCCGCGCACCGGGTCGCCGCCGATGCCGACGCAGGTGCTCTGGCCGAGGCCGATGTTGGTGGTCTGGAACACCGCCTCGTACGTGAGGGTGCCCGAACGCGAGACGATGCCGACACTGCCCTTCTTGTGGATGAAGCCCGGCATGATGCCGATCTTGCACTCGTCCGGCGTAATCACGCCCGGGCAGTTCGGGCCCACCAGCCGCGACTTCGAATCCCTGAGCGCCGCCTTCACCTTGACCATGTCGTTCACCGGGATGCCCTCGGTGATGCACACGATCAGCCCGATGCCGGCATCCGCCGCCTCGATGATCGCGTCCGCGGCAAAGGCCGCCGGCACGTAGATCATGGTGGCGTTCGCCTCGGTCTTCGCGACCGCGTCGCGCACGGTGTCGAACACCGGGAGGCCCAGGTGCTTTTCGCCGCCACGGCCCGGGGTGACGCCGCCGACGAGCTTCGTGCCGTAGTCGAGGCACTGCTGGGAGTGGAACGTGCCCTGCTTGCCGGTGAAACCCTGGCAGAGGACGCGGGTGTTCTTGTTGACGAGGATGCTCATGGGGAATAGCGGATAGTGATTAGCGGATAGCGGATAGTAGGAACAGGCCGAGGCGTCGCGGACTGGTCACTTGTGCGCGCGTGCGGCGGCCACGACTTTCTTCGCGGCGTCGGTGAGATCGGCCGCGGCGACCAGCTCGAGGCCACTCTCGGCAAGGAGCTTGCGGCCCTGGGCGGCGTTCGTGCCCTCGATGCGCACCACGACCGGCAGGTGCAGGCCGAGGTCGCGGGCCGCGCCGATCACGCCCTCGGCGATCATGTCGCAACGGACGATGCCGCCGAAGATGTTGACCAGGATCGCCTTCACCTTCGGGTTCTCCAGGATCAGCTTGAACGCGGTCGTGACGCGCTCGCGCGTCGCGCCGCCGCCGACGTCGAGGAAGTTCGCCGGCTCGCCGCCGTGCAGCTTGATCAGGTCCATGGTCGCCATGGCGAGGCCCGCGCCGTTCACCATGCAGGCGATGTCGCCGTCGAGCGAGACGTAGTTCAGGTCCGCTTCCGCGGCTTCGCGCTCGATCTCGTCTTCCTGCGAAGGATCGCGCCAGGCGACGAGGTCCTTCTGGCGGAAGAGCGCGTTGTCCTCGATGCCGATCTTGCCGTCGAGCGCGATGACGTGTCCGTCGCCATTGACGATGAGCGGGTTCACCTCGACGAGACTGGCATCGCACTCGAGGTAGAGCTTGTAGAGGCCGCGGGCGATGACCTCGAACTCCGCGATCTGAGCCCCCTTGAGGCCGAGGCCGAAGGCAAGCGTGCGGCAGTGCGAACCCTGCAACCCGGCGGCCGGGTGGATCTCGACGCGGATGATCTTCTCGGGCGTCTTCGCGGCCACTTCCTCGATGTCCATGCCGCCCGCCGCGGACGCCACGAACGCGATGCGACCCGTGTCGCGGTTGAGCAGCAGGCTGAGATACAGCTCGCGATCGATCTTCGAACCGGACTCGACGTAGACCTGGTGGATCGGCAGGCCCTCGGGGCCGGTCTGCTTGGTGGCGAGTCGCGTGCCCAGCATGGCGGTCGCGGCCGCCGCGACGTCGGGCACCGTCTTCGCCAGCTTTACGCCGCCCGCCTTGCCACGCCCACCGGCGTGGACCTGCGCCTTGACCACCCAGATGCCGCCCCCGAGCCTGCGCGCGGCGTCCGCGGCCTCCTCCGGGGTCGATGCGACGAAACCGGCCGGCACCGGGATGCCATAGCGAACGAAGAGCTGCTTGGACTGGTATTCGTGGAGGTTCATGGACTCGGCCAGCGTGGGTACAAGGCCGCGTAGTTTACCCTTTCAGCGGCCATCGGCCAGCGACCGCGGCGAGTGGACGGCGACCCCGTGGCGGACGGTGCCGTAGAGGCGGCCGAAGTGAGTCGAGTCGCCGGTGACGAGCGCATCGCAGCGCAGGCGGATCGCCGCAGCCATGACCGGCCGGTCCTTCGCCGCGATCAGCGTTGCCAGGTCCGCTGGCAACCGGCTGGGCCGGAAAGGCGCGATTTCGATGCCGCCCAGGAGCGCGTCGAACCTGCCGATCGCGGACGGGCCCTTGGACAGCAGATTGCGGCGCGCTTCGGCGACGACGTAGTCGTCCGCAACCAGTCCGTGGCCGTGAGCCGCCAGAAACGACAGCAGCGCGCGCACGGCCCCGTCGGACTTGGCCGCGGAAAACAGGATGTTGGCGTCGAGGAAGACGCGCACCGGCATGGCTCCGTTCAGCGACCGCGCTTCGGCCGTCGCCGGGACGCTCGTTTGGCGCGAGCCGGCGGACGCAGCAGATCAGCAAGCTCCGCTTCCGCCGCGTCGAATTCCCGCACCCGCTCGGGTGTGTAGATCTCGACCGGCAGCGTCACGGCCGGGCGGAGCAACAGTCCGTCGGGCGTCACCTCCGCGATCAATTGGTCGTCCGCCGCGAGACCCAGCGAGCGACGCAGCCTCGCCGGCAGCGTGATGACGCCGCGGCGGTTGATCGTGATGGCATTTTTCATCATTACAGTATTACTGTATTTCTGCATAACGGCAATGGCCGAGGGTTCGGAACAAGGCAACGGACCGCACGGTTCTGGAGCCTGGCTGGTTGCCGGCGCCGGCGCGAGGCGAGAAACTGCCGCGAATGCGCCCGACTCCCATCCCCCGCCCCCGGCTCCACGAGCCGACCGACCTGTCCTGGCGGGTGCTCGGCCTGCTGAACGTGTTCCGGCTGATGGTGCCGATGGTGCTGCTGCTGGTGTTCTTCTTCGACGCGCCGCGGCGCAGCGTCGGCACGCAGAGCCCCGGGCTCTTCATCGGCATCTGCGCCGCCTACTTCGCCTTCGGCCTGGTCTCGATCCAGCCGCTCCAGCGGCGCTGGCCGTCGGCGGAGTGGCTGGCGCTCTTCCAGCTCGCCGTGGACACCACGGCAATCCTGCTCATCGTCCAGGCGAGCGGCGGCCCTTCGAGCGGCCTCGGCATGCTGCTCATCCTGCCCGCAGGCGCGACCGCGACCATCGTGAGCCGCCGGCTGGCGCTGCTCGCGACCTCAGTGGTCACGCTCGCGCTGCTGTTCCAGACCGTCGTGGCGAGCCTCGCGGGCCTGAGCCACGGCGCGGATTTCCTGATCGCCGGCCTCACCGGGGCGAGCCTGTTCGCGATCACGCTGCTGGCGGTCCCGCTTGCCAACCGGCTGCGCGAGAGCGAGGCGCTGGTGCAGCAGCGGGACATCGACCTCGCCAACCTGAACGAGCTGAACGAGTTCATCGTGCAGCACCTGCGCGAGAGCATCCTGGTCGTGGACGAGTCGGACCGCGTGCGACTGGTCAACGAGACGGCCGCCCACCTGCTCACGGGCGGGCCCATCGCGAGCGGCACGCTGCTCGGCGAGGTGTCGCCGCGCCTGCTCTACCAGCTGGAAACCTGGCGGCGGCAGGCGTCGGACCGGCGGGACTCCACGGGCGAGGTCGTCTCCTCCGACGGCGGCATCGTGATCCGGCCGCACTTCGTGCCGCTGTCCGAGACCGGCCCCGGTCCGGTGCTGGTGTTCCTCGAGGACACCAGCGTCGTGGCCGAGCGCGTGCAGCAGTCGAAGCTCGCCTCGCTCGGGCGGTTGAGCGCCAGCATCGCCCACGAGATCCGCAACCCCGTGGGCGCGATGAGCCACGCAGGCCAGCTGCTGCGCGAGTCGCCGGCGCTCGGTGCCGACGACCGGCACCTTACGGACATCATCGAGAAGAACGCGGTGCGCGTGAGCCAGATCATCGAGAGCGTGCTGCAGCTCTCGCGACGCGAGACGACCCGGCAGGAACGCGTCGGCCTGCAGTCGTGGCTCGAGAGCTTCGTGCAGGAATTCGCGGCGACAGCGCAGGTCGCGCCGTCGAACTTCAGCCTGAGGAATGACGCCGACGGGATCGAGGTGCATTTCGATCCCACGCACCTGCACCAGGTGCTCTGGAACCTGTGCGACAACGCGCTGAAGCACGCGGCATCGGACCACGACGAGCCGGTGCTGCTGCGCATCGGCCGGATCGCATCCAGCGGCCGGCCATTCCTCGAGATCGCCGACCGCGGCATGGGCATCGATCCCGCGAATGCCGAGCGCATCTTCGAGCCTTTCTTCACGGACAAGGCCGGCGGCACGGGGCTCGGGCTCTTCATCTCGCGCGAACTCTGCCAGACCAACGGCGCGGTGCTGGCCTACGAGACGCGGGCGGGGGGTGGTAGCATCTTCCGCATCATTTTCGCCGATCCGCAGCGTTGGGAGTGATCGCGGCACGGCAGGCGTGCCAGAAGGGCGGCAGCAGTGTGGAAGGAGGGGCGGCGCTTGAAAGGCACGATGGCTGACCGCGGCCTCACCTCGATCCAGAGGTCGCTCCTTGCGGTCTTCGCGCTCTCCGGCTTCAGCGGGCTGATCTACGAGTCGATCTGGGCGCAGTACCTGAAGCTCTTCCTGGGGCATGCCGCGTACGCCCAGACTCTTGTCCTGGCCATATTCATGGGCGGCATGGCCCTCGGGGCGGCGTACGCGGGACGCTGGACGACAAGGCTCGGCAGGCCGCTCCTCGCCTATGCGAGCATCGAACTCCTGATCGGCGCGCTGGCGCTGCTGTTCGACAGGGAATTCCGGGCGTTCCTGGCCTGGTGCTACTCGATAGCGATACCGGCGGCGACCACGCCCTTCGAGATCGACGCGATCAAGTGGCTCGGCGGCGCGCTGCTGATACTGCCGCAGTCCGTGCTGCTTGGGATGACGTTTCCCCTGATAAGCAGCGGTCTAATACGAGCGACGCCGCGTCGATCCGGCCAGGTCATCGCGCTGCTCTACTTCGCCAATTGCATCGGGGCCGCGATCGGCGTCCTGGTGAGCGGCTTCTACCTGGTTCCCCGCACCGGGCTGCCGGGCACCCTGCTCGCCGCCGGGGCGCTCAACGTCGTCGTCGCGGCTGCAGCGTGGGCGCTTGGTCGGCAGCGCATCGACATTACCCGCCGCGAGGTCGATCCTCGATGCCCGGCCCTACGTGCCGCATCGGCAGTGGTTCATCCTCGCCGCGTTCGGAACCGGCGTGGCGTCCTTCGTCTACGAAGTGGCCTGGATACGGATGCTCAGTCTCGTGCTCGGCAGTTCCACCCACTCTTTCGAACTCATGTTGGCGGCATTCATCTTTGGTCTCGCCGCAGGCGGCTTGTGGATTCGCCGGCGCATCGACCGCGACCGGGACCCGATGGCGTCGCTCGGGCGAATCCTGCTCATGATCGCCGGATTGTCCGCACTGACGATTGCAGGGTATTTCTTCACTTTCGACGTTATCGCCTGGGCCAAGTCGGCGTTCGCCCCAACAGACTCCGGCTATCTGGGCTTCAACCTGACCGCTCAGGCTCTTTCGATGGCGCTGATGGTGCCCGTCACCTTCTTTGCCGGCGCGACGCTGCCGCTGATCACCCACGCCTTCATGTCGCGCGGCGCGGGCGAGCGGGCAATCGGATCGATCTACGCGTGGAACACTCTCGGCTGCATCGTCGGCACGCTGCTCGCAGTCCACGTCCTGATGCCGGGCCTCGGACTCAAGGGCGCGATACTCGCGGGGTCCACCGTGTCGCTCGCGCTCGGCTTGTCGAGCATAGCGTTGTCCCGGGGCAGGTTCGGCACGCTCGGAACACGCGCAATTGCGGTCGCATCCGTGGCGGCCATTACGTGGGTCGCGCTGGCGATCACGCCCGACCCGCGCAGGATGACATCTGCCGTCTACCGCACGGGAGCTACGCGGACCGCACCAGGTTCCGAGGTCATCTATCTGCGGGATGGCAGGACCGCGACCATTTCGCTGGTCCGACTGCACGACGTCGTGACGATCGCGACCAACGGCAAGCCGGACGCTGCCATCCAGATGGGCCGTGGAGCTCCGGCCCCGGACGAGATCACGATGATACTGGCCGGGGCACTGCCACTGAGCCTGCACCCCGCTCCGCGCATCGTGGCGAACATCGGCATAGGGTCCGGCCTGACGTCGTCAGTACTGCTGTCGACTGAAGACGTGAAATCCCTGACCTCGATAGAAATCGAGCCATTCATGGTCGAAGCGGCGCGGCAGGGATTCCTGCCGCGCGTCTCCAGGACGTTCGAGGACCCGAGAAGCCGCATCGTGGTCGAGGATGCGAAGACGTTCTTCGCTGGAGCACGGACCAGGTTCGACGTCATCGTGTCCGAGCCGTCCAATCCGTGGGTCAGCGGAGTATCGACCCTGTTCTCCGACGAATTCTACTCGCAGATCGCCGGATACCTCGCCCCAGGCGGACTGCTCGTGCAGTGGCTGCAGATCTACGAGACCGACCTCAGCGTCGTGATGTCCGTGCTCAAGGCGCTGTCACCGCACTTCACCGACTACGTGCTCTACAACGTCAACGACTCGAACGTCCTCGTCATTGCGAGCCGGGACCGGAAGATCGGCGATCCGAGTCCCAGGATATTCTCGTCTCCGGCGCTGAAGGCCGAATTGAAGAGGGCTGGAATCGAGGCGGTCGAGAACCTGAACAGCCGACGGATCGGCAACAAGCGTCTGCTCGACCCATTCGTGCGCGGCTACCCCGTCCCCGCCAATTCGGACTATTTTCCGTTCATCGACCAGGCCGCGCCGAAGCTGCGCTTCCTGAACAGCAACGCGCTGCCGCTGGTCGAACTGCAGATGCTGCCCGTTCCGTTCCTGGAACTCGCCCTGCCTGAGTGGACGCCCGGCCGGCCGTCCGCCGGCCACAGTTCGGACTCGGATATCGGGAGGAGCTCGCCGAGCGGGCCAGGCTCATCGCAGCCGGCATCGAGTCCGGCGACCTTGACCGATTGCCCGGGGAAGTCGCTCGGTCTGTAACGACGCTCGACATGCCTGGAAGCCAGTGCCTGTCGAGCGGGCGCCGACAGGCATGGCTGACATCGGTTTGGGACCTGAGTCGCCAGACCTCTGCGTACCTTTCGTATCCTGAGGTCGAGCCGATGTGGCGCCTGATCACGTCCAGCGACTGCTACCCGAGCACGACACCAGACGAACGCGAGTGGGTGGACCTGTTGCACGCGGTCGCGCTTCGCGACCGGATTGGGATAATCCGTCTCGCCCTCGCGCAAGTCGACAACCCGCGCCTTCGCGACGAGCCGGACCGCGCGGGCTATGTCCTGACAGCCGCCGCGGCGGCAATGTTCGGGTCGGGCGACGCGCGCGCGGCCGGAAGCCTCATCCGTCGCTGGATACCCGAGCTGAAGCCCTCGACGCAGTACGGACTCGCGCTACAGATTCTCGCGGCTGCCGGCGGGTCTGGGTAGACTTCGCCTCATGAGCAACCCGCGCGCCCTCATCGTCGACGACGAACCGGACATCCGGGAGCTGCTTTCCATCACGCTCGGCCGCATGGACATCGCGGTCGAGACCGCGGGCGACTACGGCTCGGCGGTGAAGCGCCTCGGTGGCGAACGCTACGACCTCGTACTCACCGACATGCGTCTGCCCGACGGCGACGGCCTCGACCTCGTCGCGTGGATCCAGGAGCACCGCCCGGGCGTGCCCGTCGCGGTCATCACGGCGCACGGAAACGTCGAGGCCGCGGTCCGGGCGCTCAAGCTCGGGGCATTCGACTTCCTCTCGAAGCCGCTCGACCTCGGGGCCCTGCGCAAGCTGATCACGGCCACGCTCAAGCTCGGCGAGGACGCCGAGGAAACCGGCCGCTACTCGGCGATGAAGCTGCACGGGACCTCGAAACCCATGCAGCAGTTGCGGAACTGATCGCGCGGGTCGCGCGTTCGCAGGCGCCGGTGCACGTCTCCGGCGACTCCGGCACAGGCAAGGAGCTCGTCGCGCGACTCATCCACGAATCGGGCCCGAGGAAGGACGGACCGTTCGTGCCGGTGAACTGCGGGGCGATCCCGACCGAACTCATGGAGAGCGAGCTCTTCGGGCATCGCAAGGGCAGCTTCACCGGCGCGGTCGCCGACAAGGAGGGCCTGATCCGCAGCGCCGAGGGCGGGACGCTGTTCCTGGACGAGATTGCCGACCTCCCCCTGCACATGCAGGTGAAACTGCTGCGCGTGATCCAGG
>CAVSDW010000011.1:0-368257 GCA_963726665.1 uncultured Gammaproteobacteria bacterium
GGGCGCTCCCGCCGACCTGTTGCGGCGGCGTCCCGATGTTCGCCAGGCCGAATTCGCGGCGGCGGCACAGAGCGCGGCGGTGGGCGTAGCCGAAGCTGATCTGTATCCCAGCTTCGGGCTGACCGGCTTCTTCGGCGTCGTGGCCGCGGACCAGACCGACACCACGCGGACCGGCGACAGCGGCATCGGCCAGCTTTTCAATGCCAACTCGGTGACCTTCTTCGGCGGGCCGTACTTCAGCTGGAACGTGCTCAATTACGGTCGCATCACCAACAACGTCCGGGTCCAGGATGCCAGGCTCCAGCAGCTCCTGGTGAACTACCAGGACACCGTCCTCCGCGCGATGAAGGAGGTGGAGGACGGGATGGTCGCGTACCTCAACAGCCGCGAGCAGCAGCGCATTCTCGACGCGGCCGAAGCGTCCGCCCGGCGTTCGCTGACGCTGGCAAACCTCGGTTACAAGGAAGGCCTGTCCGATTTCCAGCGGGTACTGGACGCCCAGGGCGCGCTGTTGCAAGTGCAGCGGCAGGTCGTCGCGGCACACAGCACGACGGTGAGCAGTGCGATCGGGATCTATCGGGCGCTGGGCGGTGGCTGGGAGAGTCGCCCGGGCCAGGGATTCGTGGACGAGGCAACCCGGGATGAAATGCGCCAGCGCGTGAACTGGGGCGATCTGCTGGATCCGTCGGCGACCGAGCCGCCACTGAAAGGCCAGGACGGCGAATGGCCGCTGCCGGACAGGTAAACCGTGTGATTTCGGGAGTAGACGAGCAATGAGCGAGCAGCAGCAGTCTCCGCAGGCGGGGCAGGAGCCGGCAAGGCAGCCGGAGAAGGCGCCCGCCGCCGCAAGCGCGCCCGCCCCGACGCGAATGGACCCGGTGCGCAAGTGGGTGCTGATCTTCGGCGCGTTTTGTCTGTTCCTGCTCGCTTGGTACATGGCTGCCGATCGATATACCCCGTTCACTACGCAGGCGCGAGTGAACGCCTTCGTGGTGCCGATCGCACCTCAGGTGGCCGGAGAAATTCTCACGGTCGACGTGCGCACCAACCAGGCCGTGAAGAAAGGGCAGCTGCTGGCGCAGATCGACCCCGCCCGCTACGAGCTGGCGGTCGCCGCGGCCGAAGCCCAATTGGCGCTGACAGAGCAGAACCTGAAGGTTTCCAGCTCGACAGTGGATGCGGCCGCAGCCTCGCTGGACGCCGCGAAGGCGGCCCTGGTCAGGGCCACGCAGAACGAAGCTCGCCTGCAGCGCATCGAGGCGGAGATGCCCGGCGCAATCTCGCAGCGCCTGCTCGAGTCGGCCACCGCTTCGCGCAGTGAGTCCGAGGCCCAGGTGGCCGCGGCAAAGGCCAACCTGCAGAAGGCTGTGGAAGCGCTCGGGCCGCGCAACGACAGGAACCCGGAATTGCTCGCCGCGCGCGCGGCCCTGGACAAGGCGAAGCTCGACCTGCAGTACACGCGGCTCGTCGCGCCGAACGACGGCCTCGTGACCGACCTGCGGGTCGATGTCGGCAACTTTGCGGCGACGGGGCAGCCGCTGATGACCTTCGTCGCCGTTCACCAGATGTGGGTCGAGGCGAACCTGACCGAGAACAACATCGGCCACATCAAGCCGGACAACGCCGTCGACCTGGTGCTGGACGTGTGGCCCGACAAGGTGCTGCGTGGGAAGGTGCGCAGCATCACCTACGGCGTCGCGGGCGCCGAATCCACGTCCAAGCCAGGCGGTCTGCCCACGGTGCAGAACGCGCGCGACTGGCTGCGCAACGCGCAACGCTTCCCGGTGCTGATCGATTTCGAGAATCCAGACGAGGCCACGCAACTCGGCGCGCGCGTCGGCAGTCAGGTCAGCGTGCTGGTCTACACCGGCAAGCACCCGATCCTGAACGCCTTCGGCCGGTTCCTGAGCTGGCTGAGCGGCATCATGTCGTATGCCTACTGAGCCTGCCGTTACGACAGTGGCGCGGGCGCTGGACAACCCCAGGGCGCGCCGCATCCTGCGCTTCACCATCGGCGTGACGCTGGCGACCGCCTACTGCACCTACGTCAACTGGCCCTTCTCGTTCCTGTTGCCGGCGCTGGTGATCCCGTTCCTGGCCTTGCCCATCCCCTCGGCGCCGTCGCTGCGCTACGGGCTGTGGATCACCACCAAGCTCATTGCCTTCGCCGGCCTCGGCGCGGTGCTGATGCTGCCGCTGCACAGCCATCAGCTGTTCGGCTTCACCGTGGTCGGGCTCATCCTGTTCATCAACTTCTACCTGCAGGCCGAGGGCAAGATCACGGGCCTGAACGCCATGATCGTGATCGTCGGTATCACGCTCGTTCCGGCGTTCGGCGAGAACTCGTTGGATACGGGCGTCGAGTTCGCGAAAGGCATGTCGCAGTGTGCGCTCGCCATGTTCCCGATCCTCTGGGTCGCCTTCGCCGCGGTGCCCGGCGGCATATTTCCAGGTCTGCCCAACGCGCCGCGGATCGAGGGCACGTCTGCGGACCGGGGCATCCTTGCGCTGCGGCCGGTGCTGGTGCTGCTGCCGCTGTTCGCCTACATGCTGAGCAGCGACAACAACATTCGCTACCTGATCGGTTACTACCAGCCGGCCATGATTTCGCAGCACGCGCGTCGTGCAACCGCACTCAAGCTGACGGTCGACCTGATCATGGCGACACTCATCGGCGCCACCGGCGGACTGATCATGTGGTGGCTGGTCAAGCTGTGGCCGTCGTGGTTCTGGTTCGTGCTGGTGATGGCGATGTTCTCGCTCTTCTTCGCGACCCGCATCTTCGGCCACGGACCCGGCGCGTTGACGCCGAACTACTACCGGTGGAGCTACGGCCTGACAACGCTGGTCTTCATTGTCTTTCCGGACGCGCTGACGCAGGGCTTCACGGGCGACGATGCGAACATGAAGTTCTACGAGCGCATCGTCGACTATGCGCTGGTCACCTCGTACTCGGTTTTCGCCATCCTGTTCTACGACGCGGTGGTGGACCGCCTGCACGCGTTTCGCAGGCGACTGGCGGTGACAGAAAGCGGATGACACCGCCGACGTCCGACAGCGACGGCATCGGACGAGTGACTTGATCGGGGTCGGAGTCCCGGGTGCGCCGCGGGTCCGCGGCCTCATCCGCCCATGGCCAGCGCCGAGCAAAAGCCCACCACGGTCCAGGTGCCGGCACTCTCGGAGCGTTCATGGGCGAACGGGATCAGGGAGTTGGTCAGCATCGCCAGTATGCCGCCCGACGCAACGGCGGCCGCGCGCGCGCCATTGGCGCCGCCGAAAGTCGTGCCCATGAAATGGCCGAGTGCGGCAGCGGCGCCGCAGGCGAGCATCACCCACAGCCACAGGCCGGCGACGCGGCGCCAGCTCCACCCGCTTTCCGCGAGGCCAGCGGAGGGAGCGAGCGCCTGGGGAATATTCGAGACGAAGACCGCTGCGAGAAACGCCAGGCTGATCGGCGTGCCCCTGGCCATCTGCACGCCGAAGATGACGGATTCGGGCACGCCATCGACGATCGCTCCCACGACAATGCCGAGCGGACCGCCTGAGCCCTCCGCACCGAACTTCCGGTCCACGTAGCGCTCGCCCAGAATGAAGGCACCGGCGCCGAGCATGGTCCATAGCGCCCCCTGCCACATCTGGAGGAGCTGTGCAGTCGGTAGCAAGTCTGAGGCGACCGCTGCAATCAGCGCGCCCGCGCCGAAGCCCGCCAGGTTGCCAACCGTGCTCCTGGGCACCTTGACCACGAACACCGCAAGTGCACTCAGGACCAGCGACAGCTGCGCGAGCGCGCCAATGCTGAATGATGTGAACATCGGAGGCCTTGGATCAGCTTTCGGGCACAGCGCGGCGGCCGCAGCCTACCGGGCGGCTGCGAGTGCGACCGGTTCGGCGAAGCTGCCGCCCAGCACCAGGTGCAGGTTCACGCGCTGCGACAGTTCCTCGCTCGTGGCCCGCAGGTAGTTCACGCGGGCCGCCTGCACCTGCTGCTGTTGCTGCTGGACCGAGCGCATGTCCAGGCTGCCGACGCGGTAGGCCTGCTGGTCGTACTCCAGCGTCTTTTCCTGGTCGGCCAGCACTGGCTGCAGGATCTCGACACGCTGCGACAGGATCTGCGACGCGGAAAGGGCGTTCTCGACATCCCCGAGTGCGCGCAGCACCTGGCTGCCGTAGCGGGCGACGGCTTCCTTCTGCTCTGCCGTCCGCAGTTCGACCTGGGCCCGCATGGCGCCGCCATGATAGAGGGGGGCGAACAGCGTGCCGCCCGCACCGCCGCTCGGATTGCTGTAGTCGTCCTTAAGCTGCAGCACGTCGCTGCTCAAGGCCGCGATGCTCGCGTTGAGGCGGATCGTGGGCAGCTGGGCGGCCTTCGCTTCGCCGACGCGATTGAATGCCGCCGCGACCCGGCGTTCGGCGGCGATCAGGTCCGGGCGCCGTTCGAGCATGTTCAGCGGCATGCCGACAGGCACAGGTCCCGGCATGGCGGGCAATTGCGTTGCGACCGCGAGTTCAGTGGCCGGATAGCGGCCCAGGATCGTCTCCAGCGAGCGGACCGCCTGCTCGTGCGCGAGGCGGGCCTGCCGCGCGGAGTCTTCCATGGTCCCGAGCCCGGCCCGCGCCATGGTGACGTCCTTGTCGCTGCCGTTGCCGACGCGCTGGCGGTCCTGGGCCAGCGAGACGAGGCTGCGTGCCGAAGCGGCCATCGACTCGGCGGCATCGAGTTCGAGTTTGGTCTCGATGGCCATGAACCAGCTGCGGGCCGTCTGGGCGGCGAGAGATTGCCGTGCAAACTCGAAATCCGCCTGCGAGGACGCGTAAGTGTCATCGGCGGCGTTGCGTCCGTAGCGCAGTCGCCCCCAGAGATCCGGCTCCCACGAGACGCCGAGCATGGCGCCGCTCAGGGCGGACGACAGGTCCGAACCGCCGCCGGCTTTGACGCCACCGGTGCCGAGCAGGTTGAACCAGGGCAGGAGCTGGGCCTGCGCCGAGTGAGCGTAGGCTGCCGCCTGTTCGACGCGCGCCCCGGCCGCGCGCAGGTCGGGATTCCTGGCGATGGCTTCGTTGACCAGTGCCGTGAGCTGCGGATCGTCGAAGGTCGCGAGCCAGTTGTCGCTGATCGCCGCCGGTGTTGTGTCGGCACCCATGGCGTCGGCCTTGGCCCAGGTGGGCCGTACCTCGGTTCCTTGCAGTGCGTCCTTGCGGACCTCGTCGGGCGCCGGCGGCCGGTCGACGGCGCACGCGGCCAACCCGGCGATGCAGGCGGCGGCGATTACCAGATTCCGGGAACCCATGGCGGCCATCAATGCAGCTTGAGAACCAGCCAGTCGAGCTTGGCGCTGACACGCAAGAACACCTTGCGGAGGATGTGGATCATCTCGCCGCTGTTGGTGTAGATCGCGCCGTTACCGCGCGCGCCCGGAGCCAGGAACAGCTCCGCGTCCTCGCCGATCGGCTTCAACTTGACGGCAAGGCGTTGTTCCGGGGCTGGGCCGTAGCCCGTGTTCGGCAACATGCCGCTGATCGGCATCTGGCCTTGTGCGGTCGCCCAGATGATCGCTTCCACTTCGGCCTTGATGATACGGCCGGGATAGGTCTTGACCGCGAACTCCGCTTCGTTGCCCGCCTCGATCTCGCGCACCTCGTTCTGCGCGTAGAACGCGACCACCCATTGTGCGTCCTCAATGAACGCCATCGCAGGAAACGCCGGGAAGGGTACCGTCATGACGCCCGGCCTCAAGGCGAGTGCGACGACGGTACCGTCGGCAGGCGCGTACTGCACGGCCTCCCCGAGCTGCCACTGCGCGTCGGCCAGCTGCGCTTCGGCCTGCGCAATCTCGGCCAGCACTTGCGCCACTTCCTGCTGCACGCCGGCCGGGGTCTTCGCAGCCAGGTTCTCGCGGGCCTGGGCCACGTTGGCCTGTGCCGACTGGAGATCATTCTCGTACTTCGCGACGTCGGCCTGGGCCTGCTCCAGGTCGAAGCGATTGCCGGCCCCGGTCTTCGCCAGTTCCTGGTACTGCTCGACGCGCTTGCGTGCGAGCGTCAGTTGCGTGGTAGCGACTCCCTGCTGGCTCGATGCCTGCTTGAGTTGTTCGCCGAGGTTGCGGGCGTTGGCATTGGCTGAAACCAGCTTGGCGCGCAGCTGGGTCAGGTTGGCCTCTGCAGACTGGACCTGGATCTGGAAGGGCACCGGGTCAAGCTTGAACAGCACGTCGCCTTTCTTGACCGGCTTGTTGGGTTCGACCGGAACCTCGATCACCTTGCCGGCGACGCGCGGGTTGATCGGCACGACATAGTTCATCACCCGCACGTCGGCGGATGAAGGCGCGTCGATGTTCAGGAACAGGATCAGGATCGTGATACCGATGATCGGAATCGTGACCGTAATCACCTGGCTCGTGATGTTCCACGGCAGCCACTTGAACTTGAAGAAGACCAGCCAGGCGAAGAATGAATAGATCAGTATCAGGATTAGTTCCATCAGCCTCGAGCCTCCCGGCTGGCCCGTGCCTCGAGCTGGGCCAGGCGCTCGCGCAGCCTGGCAATCTCCTCATGCGCGGCGCCCGTCGCCGTCTCAGCGGGCCCGGCCGTTGCCGCGACGCCATGCTCCTCATCGGCTACGTCGGTGCCGTACGCCAGCTTGTACATCACGGGCTTCGAATAGGCCCACAGCCAGGCGAAAGGCCAGAGCAGCCCGCCGAAGACCAGCGAGAGCAGGCACAGCACCTGGATGGCCTTCGCCTGCGGGTGCCGCTTCTTCTCGGCGACTTTCTCAGGGAGGATGTGCACCAGCCAGAAAACCGTGATGCCGACGATCGGGACGATCACCAGCACGACCCATGAAAGCACGTTCGCGGCCGTGTCCAGCGCCTCGCCCTTGAACATCGAGGCGTGAGACGGCACGGAGGCAAGTGCGCTCGAGAGCCCCGCGAGCAGCCCGAGGGCCATTCGTGTGCGCCAGTTCGACGATGACGTCATGTGGAATTTCCTGGAACGATCCGGTGCATAAGGTCAGCCGCCCAGCGCGATGGTCATCGCGACCAGGGCTGCGCCGAAGGTGAGGAATACCAGTCCCGTGACTGCGGGTCGGGCAGTAGTGTAGCGCGCCCACCAGTATCCGGTCATGAACAGCAGCGCCAGGAGCACGGCGTTGGATACGCGCAAGGCAAGTCGTGCGTCGTCGATGAACAGGAACGGAATCGCGGCCGGAAGGCTGGCGAAGAACACCAGCCAGAAGCTAGCGATGCCACCCATCAGGTCGTTTCGCGTCACGGGGTTCGGCGGGATCTCGCCGGCCCGGACCTGTGCCACGATGCGCCCGTAGAGCGTCTGCCGCTCCTCGGGCGTCATTACCGTCTCGATGACGTCGTCCAGCTCGGCGGCGACCAGGGCAGCCGCATCGGCGTCCTTCGTGGCCCCGCGAACCAGTTGCACAACGCGACGGCGCCGGCCCCGCTCGAAGAGCTGCCCCAGCATGTAAAACACACCGTCGATGACGCCCCAGGCGATGTTGCACCCGATCGTCGCGATCAGCAGCTGCCGTGCGCCTTCACGGCCTTCTTCCTGGATCGTCAGCCCGGCGCCGAGTGTAAACGTGAGCGTCATGATCAGGCCGAACAGGATCTCGCCGAGGCTCGTTGCCTGGTCCAGGTACTTGTTTACAAAAGATGTGCGAATTGACATCGGCGCTGAGTTTTTTGCTTGTTCGCCGCCGATATTAGCTCACGGAAGGCCGCGACGCCCGCCTGCCGGAAGGCGCGCGCCCGAAAGCGCCTTGCCACGGACGGCTGCTCGGCATAGGTTTGCCATGGCCGCGCGGGGCCTGGGCGTCGCCCTCCCCTGGGATGGGCGGCCTTGGTTCTGATTCGGGGGCTAGTGACGTGACGACACCTGTTGAGCAGGATACCTCGGCCGGCCTGGGTCGCTGGCCTTTGCTGTCAGCGGCTCGTGAGCTCCGGCTGTACGCCCGGGAACGCCTTGGCTGGAGCCGTATTTACCGGACCCTCAGCTATCTGCGCTCGAGCCTGTGGGTCATGCCGATTCTTGCCGGCATTCTGGAGCGGCTGGTGCACCGCGCGGTGGCTCTGCTCGGCCCGAAGCTAGGGTGGGACCTGCTTGGTCTGGGGCTCAGCGGAGCGCAGGCCATGCTCCAGACCGTAATCACCCTGACGCTCTCCTTCATCGTATTTACCTTCGGATCCCTGCTCGTGGCGATCCAGGTCGCAAGCGGACAGATGACGCCGCGCATCATCGCGACGACGCTGCTCAGGGACCCGGTCATCAAGTACACCGTGGCTCTGAACGTGTTGACAATGTTGTTCGCCATCAGTGGACTGAACCGAACGGAAGATTCGGTCAATCAGCTGGCAGTGTTCATCGCTTCGTTGCTCGGCATGGCGAGTCTTGCGTCGTTCCTGTTTCTGATCGACTACACGGCCCGGTTGCTGCGCCCGGTGCGCATCGTCTCCCTGGTCTGTGACGACGGCATGAATGTCGTACGGGGCGTCTACCCCGTCGTGGGTCCGGACGGTCCGCCGAAAGCTGTGGAAATGACCGCGCAGCCCGCGCGAGTTGTCCTGCACGATGGGCGCTCACAGAGCGTGCTCGCGCTCGAGATTCACCGGCTGGTCGCGGAGGCGAGGCGTCTCGACGGCATGATCGAGTTTGTGCCGCAGGTCGGCGATTTCGTTGCCACGGACGAGCCTCTTTTCCATCTGTACGGCGGGGCTGCCGCAATCGATGACGGCGTCCTAAGGAAGGCGATCGCGTTCGGGCCGGAGCGCACCATGGAGCAGGACCCGATGTTCGCATTCCGGATCCTGGTCGACATCGCGCTCAAGGCATTGTCGCCGGCAATCAACGACCCGACGTCGGCTGTGGTCGCCATCGACCAGATCCAACGACTGCTGCGCCTCGTTGGTAATCGGCGACTGCACGACGACACGGTGCACGATGTCGCAGGGCGCCCTCGGTTGATACTGCGCACACCGAACTGGGCCGACTTCGTGCGCCTGTCCTGCAGCGAAATCCGTTCGTGCGGCGCGAACAACATGCAGATCGCACGGCGCATGCGTGCGATGCTCGACAACCTTATTCAGACGCTTCCGGAGCGCAGGCATGCCGTGTTGCGCGAGCAACTGGACCTGCTCGACCGTGCGCTTGCCCAGAGCTTCCCCTTCCCGGAGGACCTGGCGCTGGCGCGCATCGGCGATTCCCAGGGGCTCGGAGGGGCTGCGATGGGTGGCACCCGGTCCTGACGTGGTCGGCTAGCGCAGTCCAGCCACCAGTCGCGGCAGGACGATCCCCGAAGGGCCGCTCAGCACCAGGGTAGCCGCGTCCGACAGGTCCGTGCGGCCGGGATTGATTTCGACGACCTTGGCTCCTGCGTCGAGCGCAGATTCCGCAAGCCCGGCGGCGGGATAGACCAGCGACGATGTGCCGATGGACATGAACAAGTCGCAGTCTTGTGCAGCCTCGGCTGCGGCCACCATCGGGCCATGGGTATCGCTTCGCCGAACCACACGACGTCCGGTCGCAGCAGGCCGCCGCACGCGGCGCAGCGCGGCAGTCCGTGCCGTGAATCCTCCGAACGATCAGCGATCACCTGTTCGACCGTGCACCGGTCGCGCAGGATGTTGCCGTGGTACTCGAGGACGCCGCGGCTTCCTGCGCGCTGGTGCAGGCCGTCCACGTTCTGGGTCACGAGCGTGAGGCTGGGGACGAGGCGCGCGAGTTCCACGAGCGCGTGGTGGCCGGGGTTCGGCTCGACCTTGCGGATCAGTTCCCGGCGGAATTCGTACCAGTCCCAGACGAACTTCGGGTCACGCTCGAAAGCTTCGGGGGTCGCGAGGTCCTCGGGATTGAATTTCTCCCAGAGCCCGGTGAGCGCGTCGCGGAACGTGGGGATTCCACTCTCGGCAGAAATCCCCGCGCCCGTGAGTACGCAGACGTGCCGCGCCTTCCTGAGCGCAGCCGCAGCCTGCTCGATCAACGCATCCAGCGTGCCAGCGGAGTCGTTCTTCACTATCCGCTATCCGCTAGTCACTGATCACTTTCCCTCACGCTGCCTTGGCTCCCGCCAGCTGCCTGAGCACGTACTGCAGGATGCCGCCATGCTGGTAGTACTCGCGCTCCTTCGGCGTGTCGATGCGCACTCGCGCCTCGAAGCGGATCGGCGCGCCAGAGGCGGGTGTGGCGATCACGGTCACGGCCTTTGCGGCGCCGCCGTTCAGCCCGATGATCTCGAAGCTCTCCTTGCCCGTGAGCCCGAGGCGTCTGTGCGTTCTCGCCGTCCTTGAACTGCAGGGGCAGGACGCCCATGCCGATCAGGTTGGAGCGGTGGATGCGCTCGAAGCTCTCGGTGATCACCGCCTTCACGCCGAGCAGCATCGTGCCCTTGGCCGCCCAGTCGCGCGACGAGCCGGTGCCGTACTCCTTGCCGGCGATGACGACGAGCGGGGTGCCTTCGGCCTTGTACTTCATCGCCGCGTCGTAGATCGACATCTGCTCGCCGCTGGGTACGTGCACCGTGACGCCGCCCTCCGTGCCGGGCGCGAGAAGGTTGCGCAGCCGGATGTTGGCGAAGGTGCCGCGCATCATGACCTCGTGGTTGCCGCGGCGGGCGCCGTAGGAGTTGAAATCCACGGGCTGCACGCCCTGTGCCACGAGGTACTTCGCGGCGGGGCTCGACTTCGAGATGTTGCCGGCGGGTGAGATGTGGTCGGTCGTGACCGAATCGCCCAGCACCGCCAGCGCCCGTGCGCCGCGGATGTCGGCGACCGCGCGCGGCGTCATGCCCATGCCGTCGAAGTACGGCGGGTTACGCACGTAGGTCGAGGCGGGTTCCCACTTGTAGACCTCGTCCTTCGGGACCTTGATCGAGCTCCAGTTCTCGTCGCCGGCGAAGACGCTTGCGTATCCCTTCTTGAACATCCCGGAGTTGACGCACTTCGCGACCGTTTCCTGGATTTCCTTCGCCGACGGCCAGACGTCCTTCAGCAAGACCGGCCTGCCGTCGGATCCCGTGCCGATCGGCTCGGAGTTGAGGTCGATGTCCATCGTGCCGGCCAGCGCGTAGGCGACGACGAGCGGCGGCGAAGCGAGGAAGTTCATCTTCACTTCCGGGTGCACGCGGCCTTCGAAGTTGCGATTGCCCGAGAGCACGGAAGTCGCGATCACGTCGCCAGCCTTCACCGCCTCAGAGATCTCCGGGCGCAATGGGCCCGAGTTGCCGATGCAGGTGGTGCAGCCATAGCCGACCAGGTAGAAGCCGACAGACTCGAGTTCCGTCAGCAGGCCCGCCGCGGTCAGGTAATCGGTGACGACCCGCGAGCCCGGCGCGAGGCTCGTCTTCACCCACGGCTTTGACGTGAGGCCGCGCCGGTGCGCGTTGCGGGCGAGGAGTCCGGCCGCGACCAGAACCGCTGGATTCGAGGTATTAGTGCAGCTCGTGATGGCCGCAACCAGCACGTCGCCGTCCTTCACGTCGTAAGTCTTGCCCGCCGTGGTGGCCGAAGCCTTGCCCGTCGCCGTCGGATTCTTCTGCTTGCGCTCCTCGGCCATCTTGGCGAGGTGCCGGCGATAGGTTTCCTTCGAGGTCCTGAGCGGTACACGATCCTGCGGGCGCTTCGGGCCTGCGAGGCTCGGCTCGACGGTCGCGAGGTCCAGCTCGAGCACGTCGGTGTAGTCGGCCTCTCGCATGCCGTTCGTGCGCCACATGCCCTGCGCCTTCGCATACGCCTCGACGAGTGCGATCTGCTCGGGCGGGCGGCCCGTGAGTTCGAGGTAGCGGGTGGTCTCCTCGTCGATGGGGAAGATCCCGCAGGTGCTGCCGAACTCGGGTGCCATGTTGGCGATGGTCGCGCGGTCCGCGAGCGGCAGGCCGGCGAGCCCGTCGCCGAAGAACTCGACGAACTTGTCCACCACGCCCTTCTTGCGCAGCATCTCGGTGATGGTGAGCACGAGGTCGGTCGCGGTCGCCCCGGCAGGCAGCGCACCCTTGAGGCGGAACCCGATGACCTCGGGAATCAGCATGGTCACGGGCTGTCCGAGCATCGCGGCCTCGGCCTCGATGCCGCCCACGCCCCAGCCGAGCACGCCCAGGCCGTTCACCATCGTGGTGTGCGAGTCGGTGCCGACCAGGGTGTCCGGATAGGCGCGCTTCCCGCCGTCCTTGTCGTCGGCGAACACCACGCGCGCGAGGTGCTCGACGTTGACCTGGTGGACGATGCCGGTGTTGGGCGGGACGACCTTGAAGTTGCTGAACGCCGTCTGGCCCCAGCGCAGGAACGAATAGCGCTCGCCGTTGCGGGCGAACTCGATGGTGTTGTTGCGCTTGAGCGAGTCGGCCGCGCCGTATTCATCCACCTGGACCGAGTGGTCGATGACGAGCTCCGCAGGTGCGAGCGGGTTGATGTCCTGCGGGTTGCCGCCGAGCCGCGTCATGGCCTCGCGCATGGCGGCGAGGTCCACGACCACCGGCACGCCGGTGAAGTCCTGCATGATCACGCGCGCAGGCGTGAAGGCGATCTCGTGGCTCGGAGCCGCCTTGGCGTTCCAGTTGAGCAGCGCCTCGATGTCCGCGCGCGTGACGTTCACGCCGTCTTCGAAGCGCAGCAGGTTCTCGAGCAGGATCTTGAGGGAGAAGGGCAGGCGCCCGAGGTCGTGGCCCTTGATGGCCGGCAGGCTGAAGATCTCGTAGGACTGGCCACCGACCGCCAATGACTGGCGGGTCTTGAAACTGTCGCTCATGCAACCTCCGGGGATGCCAACGGGCCCGATTCAGCCTTCGAATTATAACGGGTCCGCTCGATGACCGCCCCCCCGAGGCACGCCTCGCCGTCGTAGAAGACAGCCGACTGTCCGGGCGTCACGGCGCGCTGGGGCTCGTGGGTGCGGACCACGCAGGTCCCG
Organism: uncultured Gammaproteobacteria bacterium; assembly: GCA_963726665.1. Classification (GTDB taxonomy): domain Bacteria; phylum Pseudomonadota; class Gammaproteobacteria; order Steroidobacterales; family Steroidobacteraceae; genus RPQJ01. The sequence continues at coordinate 12,913 of CAVSDW010000011.1, forward strand.
TCGGTGGCAATTTCGACCTCGCAGTCCTGGTCGGGCTGTCGATAACGCGTCCTGACGGTGCAGGTGAACCGCTGCGCGGGCGGCGCGCCCGAAATCCAGTGTGCCGGCCCGGTTTCGAACTCCCGGCTCATGAGGAGCGCGATGGTCGTGCTCCTGCACCACGACCAGCACGTTCCGTTCGAGGTCCTTGGCCGCCACGTACCAGGGCGCCTCCGATGCGCCGCGAACGCCGCCGACCGCGATGCCCTGTCGCTGCCCCAGCGTGTAATACATGAGCCCACGGTGCTGGCCGAGACGCCGGCCCTCGGGCGTCTCGATGTCGCCCGGGCGCGCCGGCAGGTAGTTCGCCAGGAACTCGGCGAACGGGCGTTCGCCGACGAAGCAGATGCCGGTGCTGTCGCGCTTGTCGTGCACCGGCAGCGCGCGGTCGCGAGCCAGGCGCCGAACCTCGGCCTTGGCGAGGCCGCCGATCGGAAAGAGGGTCCGATCGAGCAGTGGACCCGGAACCGTGTGCAGGAAGTAGGTCTGGTCCTTGGCGCGATCGGCGGCCCGCAGCAGCCGCGTCCGCCCGTCCTGGCTGGAAGTCCGTGCGTAATGGCCGGTCGCGAACCAGCGTGCGCCGAGTCGCTCGGCGTGCTCGAAGCACACGCCAAACTTGATTTCGCGGTTGCAGGCGACGTCCGGGTTGGGCGTACGGCCTGCCGCGAGTTCTTCGAGGAAATGCCGGAACACGCGCTCGCGGTACTCGGCCGCGAAGTTGACCGTGTGCAGAGGTATCCCGAGCTCGTCGCAGACGCGGCGCGCGTCCTGCAGGTCGGCGGCCGCGGTGCAGTACGCGTCGTCGTCCTCTTCCCAGTTGCGCATGAAGAGGGCGTGCACGTCATGGCCCGCGTCCTTCAGGAGCGCAGCAGCGACGGCGGAATCAACGCCGCCGGAAATGCCGAGGACTACGCGATCGGAGCTGCTCACCCCCGGCATTGTAGGGCGCAGGAAGGGGACATTCTCCTTTTTGAATCGGTGCCGGCACCGATTCAAAAAGGAGAATGTCCCCTCTGCTCAGCCGCTGGCGGCGAGCGACGCAGGCTGGGAGATCAGGTGACTGATCAGCGAAAGGGGATAGCGGATGCCTGCGAGGTAGTCGTCCACGCACTGCAGCACCAGCGGGCTGCGCAGACGGGCACGCGGCCCGAGCAGTTCGTCACGGACCAGCCACCGTGTGCGGAGGATGCCGCGATCGAGGTCGCGTTCCGGGTCGTGAGCGAGGAGGTCCCCGCAGAACGCAACCCGCAGGAAGGTGCGGTTGAGGTGTTCAGGTCTCCAGACGTAGACGCCGACGATGGCCTGTGGCTGGAAGCCCCACGCGGTTTCCTCCAGCGTTTCGCGCACGACCGCATCGAGGAAGGTCTCGCCGTCCTCGAGGTGCCCGGCCGGCTGGTTCAGCACCACTCGACCGCTGGCACGCTCCTCGACGAACAGGAACCGGCCGTCGCGTTCGGCGACGGCGGCAACGGTAACGTCCGGCTTCCAAACCATGCCGGTCATTATATCGGGACCCTTGGACAGGCCGTGCGCCTAGAAGTCGATGGCGGTCGCCCGCAGCTCAGGCTGGATCTGGCTCTCGGCCCAGACTTCATCGAAATACGCGAGGTGGCGACGGACCACGCTCACGTCGTTGAACTCGACGACGCCGTCCCAGCGCGAGCACTGCTGGCGATAGGCGATGGCCTTGTCGTCGGCGACGATGAAAGAGCAGGGGTTGCCGCGGAATTCAGGCGACACGTTGCGCAGATCGATGTAGCTCGTGAGGCGCCGCGCCATCTGCATGAAGCGGTTTCCCTCGCGCGCGACGCGAGCAGGATCGGAAATCAGCACCCGCAGGCGCGCGTGCCGGCGGGCGAGCACCAGTCGCTTCATCGGCTCGAGGAAGCAGTCCTGGTCGTAGAGCTGGGGTTCGAGGTCGGGCGTGTAGATGGACAGCGAACGCACGGCGCGTGTGGCGAGTTCGGCCACCGCCGCCCGGTACTCATCGAGCGTCGAGAGGATGCTCCTCGATTCGTTGAAGTCCAGCCTGCCTTCCATCTTTCTCACTCGTCCCGCGGCGCATGCGCCGATGCGGGATGCCTACCTCGTCGAAAAGGGGGCCTTCGGCCCGGAAACCCAGCCGCTCGTAGAAACCCACGGAGTCGGCCTGCGAGTGAAGGTATACCTGCGGGAGTCCCAGTTCTGTGGCCTGGTTCACGAGATGGAGAACGATGGCGCTGCCGACCCCGGCGTGGCGGTACTGCGGAAACACCGCAATTCGGCCGATTTTTCCGCAGGGAGCCAGCCGCCCGGTACCGGCGAGGTCGCCAGCCTGGGTATACGCGAGCGCGTGCCTGCAGGCCGGGTCTGCCTCGTCCATTTCCTCGGACTCGGGGATGCCCTGTTCCTCCACGAACACCCGTCGACGCACCGCCATGAGATCGTCGCGGTCGTCCTGCCAGGCGGCGGACCGGACGGTGATCGCCGCGGCGGGAGACGCCTCAGACATCGCGGGCAAGCCGCGCGGCCAGCCCGACGTAGGTCGCGGGCGTGAGTTCGCGCAGCCGACGCTTCTCGCCTCGGCGGTATCGGCAGGCCGTCGATGAACGCCGCGACCGCGGTCGCGTCGAGTCGACGTCCGCGCGTGAGCGCCTTGAGTTGCTCGTAGGCTTCCGGGACGGCGTGCCGTCGCATGATGGTCTGGATCGGCTCGGCGAGGAGCTCCCAGTTGGCGTCGAGCTCCGCGGCAAGCTGGGTGCGATCCACCTCGAGTCGCGCGAGGCCGCGTGAGATGGACTGGATGGCGATGTCGGAGTGCGCGAGCGCCACGCCGATGTTTCGCTGCACCGTCGAGTCCGTGAGGTCGCGTTGCCACCGCGACACCGGCAGCTTCTCGGCCATGAATCGCAGCAGCGCATTCGCCACGCCGAAGTTGCCCTCGGCGTTCTCGAAGTCGATCGGGTTCACCTTGTGCGGCATGGTCGACGAACCGACCTCGCCGGCAACCACCTTCTGCCGGAAACAGCCGACCGAGATGTAGCCCCAGAAGTCGCGGCAGAGGTCGGTGAGCACGGTATTGATGCGGGCGAGGGCGTCGAAATACTCGGCCATCCAGTCGTGCGGCTCGATCTGGGTCGTGTACGGGTTCCACTGGAGTCCGAGAGACTCGACCAGCCTGCGTGCCAGGCCCGGCCAGTCGACCTCGGGGTAGGCGGCAAGGTGCGCGTTGTAGTTGCCGACCGCGCCGTTCGCCTTGCCCAGGATGCCGACCGCACGGAACTGGTCGCAGGCACGGCGCAGGCGATGCACGAACACGGCGACTTCCTTGCCGAGCGTCGTCGGCGTCGCCGGCTGTCCGTGCGTGCGCGACATCATCGCGTCCTGCGCATGGGCGTGCGCCATGGCTCGCAGGGTCTCGGTGAGCCCCGCCAGGCGCGGCAGCAGCACGTCGTTGCGGGCCTGCTGGCAGAGCAAGGCGTACGCCAGGTTGTTGATGTCCTCGGACGTGCAGGCGAAATGCACGAACTCGAGCCGTGATTGCCAGGCCGGGTGAGCGGCCAGCCGGTCCTTGATGAAGTACTCGACCGCCTTCACGTCGTGGTTGGTCTCGCGCTCGATCGTCTTGACCGCGGCGGCATCGCCGTCGCTGAAGGAGGCGGCGATCCCGGCCGCCACGGCGAGGTCGGCGGCGGTGAGTCCCTGCATTTCCGGGATGCCCGGGTTGGCGGCGAGCGCGTGCAGCCACGCGATCTCCACGCGGACCCGGGCGCCGCACCAGTCCCGATTCGCTGAACAGGCCGCGCAGTTCCGCGCAGCGGCTTGCGTATCGTCCATCCACCGGCGAGATGGCCGTGAGGGTGTTGAGGCTCATACGGGAATCCGGGAGGTGCTACGATCCCGGATGATACCGCAGGCCCGCTTCCACGGCGCCTGCGCGGACCCCCGGAGCGCAGAAACATGGCGGCAGACGACTTTCGCCTCGAGCGCGACAGCATGGGCGAACTGCGCGTGCCGGCAGACGCGCTGTGGGGTGCCCAGACGCAGCGCGCGATCCAGAATTTCCAGTTCAGCGGCCTCAGGATGCCTCGAGGGTTCATCCGTGCCCTCGGCCTGGTGAAGTGGGCCGCGGCCGGAGCGAATGCGGACCTGGGCCACCTGGAGCGCGAGCGCGCGGCGGCCATCCAGAAGGCAGCGCTCGAGGTCGCGGACGGGCGCCATGACGGCCAGTTCCCGGTGGACGTCTTCCAGACCGGTTCGGGCACCAGCAGCAACATGAACGCCAACGAGGTCATTGCCCGCCTCGCGACAGGCTACTCGGGCGGGCTCGCGGTACACCCCAATGACGACGTCAACCGCAGCCAGAGCAGCAACGACGTCGTGCCGACCGCGATCCACCTGAGTGCCGCACTTGCGATCGCCGAGCAGCTGCTGCCCGCGCTGCAGGAGCTTTCGGAAACGATCGGCCGCAAGGCTGCCGACGTCGGCGACACCGTGAAGACCGGGCGCACGCACCTCATGGACGCCATGCCCATCACGATGGGCCAGGAACTCGGCGCCTGGCGGACCCTGGTGGAAGACTCGATCACGCGCATCCGCTCGTGCCGGCCACGCCTGCACTGCCTCGCGCAGGGTGGCACGGCCGTCGGTACAGGCGTGAACGCGCCGGCCGGATTCGCCGCCGCCGTCGCCGAAGCGCTCTCCGGGCAGACGGGGCTGGACCTGCGACCGAGCCGCGATTTCTTTGCTCCCTGAGTTCGCAGGACACCGCGGTCGAGCTCTCGGGGCAGTTGCGCACGCTTGCGACCTGCCTGATGAAGATCGCCAACGACCTGCGCTGGATGAACAGCGGACCGCTCGCCGGCCTCGGTGAGATCGCGCTGCCGGCCCTGCAGCCCGGCAGCAGCATCATGCCGGGCAAGGTCAATCCGGTCGCCGCCGAGGCGGTTGCCATGGCGGCGGCCAAGGTCATCGGCAACGACCTGACCGTGACGATTGCCGGACAATCCGGGAATTTCCAGCTGAACGTGATGCTGCCGGTCATCGCGCACGACCTGCTGCAGAGCATCGAGCTCATGGCGAACGCCTCGCGTTGCCTGGCGCGCAGCGCGGTGGCCGGCTTCGCGGTCAATTCGCGACAGGTCGCGGCGGCGCTCGAACGCAACCCGATGCTCGTGACTGCGCTGAACCCGGTCATCGGTTACGACAAGGCCGCGGCGATCGCGAAGCGGGCCTATGCGGAAGGCAGGCCGGTGACGCAGGTCGCGGCGGAGATGACGGACCTCGGCGAGGAGCGCCTTGCGCGACTGCTCGACCCGGCGGCCCTGACCCGTGGCGGGTCCCAGCGCGGGGGCGCGGGGGACTGAGTGCCGGGGTCGATCGCGAACGAGGGGGCGCGCCTCAGGGCCGTCATCGAGGAGCGACTGCGTGGCTCGACGCCGGGCGGTAACCCCTTCGTGCCGCACATGCTGGGCCGCCCGCCGGAGGAGTTGCAGGCGCTCCGCGGCCTGCTGCCGGCGGAGTTGTCGCCCGCGGCCGTGCTGGTGCCCATCGTCGAGCGCGACGAAGGTCTCACGATTCTCCTCACGCGGCGCGCGACGCACCTCAAGCATCACGCGGGACAGATCAGCTTTCCCGGCGGGCGCATGGAGCCTGGCGATGCCGGGCCGTGGGATGCGGCGCTGCGCGAGACGGAGGAGGAGATCGGCCTTCCCCGCGAGCACGTGCGGCTTGCCGGTTACCTCTGCGATCACTTCGTGATCACCGGCTACGTCGTGACGCCGGTGGTCGGATTCGTGAGGCCCGGCTTCACGCTCAAGCTCGACGTGACCGAGGTCGAGGAGGCGTTCGAGGTGCCGCTTTCCTTCGTGCTCGATCCCGCCAACCGGGTACCGCATGAACGGCACTTTGCCGGCCGCAGCTTCATGGGCTACGACATCCCGTACCAGGGCCACAACATCTGGGGTGCGACTGCAGTGATGCTGTTGTCGCTGTCGCGCCTGCTGGAGCAGCCGTGAGCGGGGGCGTGGGTCGGCTTCTCGCGGTGATGGCGCGCCTCCGCGACCCCGTGCACGGCTGTCCCTGGGATCGCGAACAGACGTGGGACACCATCGCCCCGCACACCATCGAGGAAGCCTACGAGGTGGCCGATGCGGTGACGCGAGGTCGAGCCGGACGAGGTCCGCGACGAGCTGGGTGACCTGCTGTTCCAGGTCGTATTCCAGGCACGAATCGCCGAGGAGCTGGGCCTGTTCGGATTCGACGACGTCGCCGACGCGATCAGCGAGAAACTGGAGCGCAGGCACCCTCACGTCTTCGGCGGCGAGACGGTCACGGATTCGGCCGAGCAGACCCGCGCCTGGGAACGGCACAAGGCTGCGGAGCGTGAGGCAAAGGGCGAGCAGGCGGGCGTCCTCGACGGGGTGACGCTGGGACTGCCGGCATTGACGCGGGCGGCCAAGCTTGGCCGGCGAGCGGCCGGCGTCGGCTTCGACTGGCAGGAGATGACGGGCGTCTTCGACAAGGTCCGCGAGGAGATCGGCGAACTCGAGGATGCCGTCGCGGCCGGTCACACGTCTCAGGTTCGCGAGGAACTCGGCGATCTGCTCTTCAGCATCGCCCAGCTTGCGCGCCACCTGGATGTCGATCCGGAGGGCGCATTGCGGGACGCGGGCGGCAAGTTCGAACGGCGCTTTCGCGCCATGGAGGCCCGTGCAGCGGCCGAGGGCCATTCGCTCGCCGGCCGGTCGGCAGCGGAACTGGAGGAATTGTGGCTGGAGGCAAAGCGGCTGGCCCGCTGACGGCGCGGCTCGCCCGCGAGCGCGAGACGCTCGAACAGTGCCTCCTGCGCGACCGGCGCCGGCTCGAGGCCTGGATCGACCGGCTCGCGCGGCGTGGCGCTGCGCCGGATCTGCGCGAACTCGAGCGGCTGGAGGCGCGGGTGCAGTCATCTGCCGCCCAGGTCGAGGCGCGCCGGGCGTCGGTTCCCGCGATCCGCTACGACGGGACGCTGCCGGTGCACGCCCGGCGCGAAGCGATTGCACAGGCCATCTCGTCACACCCGGTCGTGATCGTCAGCGGTGCGACCGGCAGCGGCAAGAGCACGCAGATCCCCAAGATCTGCCTCGAACTCGGTCGCGGCGCAAGGGGATTGATCGGACATACGCAGCCGAGGCGCATCGCGGCCCAGTCGCTCGCACATCGAGTGGCTGAGGAAATCGGCTCGACCACCGGCGACCTCGTGGGATACCAGGTGCGGTTCGCCGACCGCACGAGTCCGCGCACGCTCGTGAAGCTGATGACCGACGGGCTGCTCCTGCGCGAACTCGAGAGCGACCCGCTGCTCGAGCGCTACGACACGCTGATCCTCGACGAGGCCCACGAGCGCAACCTCAACGTCGACTTCCTGCTCGGCGTCTGCAAGCGGCTCGTGCGGCGCCGGCCGGAGCTGCGCGTGATCGTCACTTCGGCCACCATCGAGACGGCGAGGTTCTCGGAGTACTTCGACGGCGCGCCGGTGATGGACGTCGAAGGACGGACCTATCCGGTCGAGGTGCGCTACCGGCCGCTGCACGAGGACGATGCGGAGGCGCCGTCGCTGCCGGAGGCCGTGGCACAGGCGCTCGACGAGCTTGCGCGCGATGGTCGCGGGCATGGACGGCGATGCGCTCGTGTTCCTGCCGGGCGAGAGGCAGATCGCCGAGTGCGGGGACCTGCTGTCGCGCACCCGGGCCGCGGACTGGGACGTGATGCCGCTCTTCGCCCGGCTGTCTGCCGAGGAGCAGGACCGGATCTTCGCGCGTCACGACCGTCGTCGCGCCGTGCTTGCAACCAACGTGGCGGAAACCTCGCTCACCATTCCCGGCGTGCGCTTCGTGGTGGACAGCGGGCTCGCGCGCATCAGTCGCTACAGTCCGCGCTCGAAATTCCAGCGGCTCCCGATCGAGCCCGTATCAAGGGCGAGCGCCGACCAGCGCAAGGGCCGCTGCGGACGCGTCGGCGAGGGAATCTGCATCCGCCTCTATTCAGAAGAGGAGTTCGAGGCGCGGCCTCGCTACACCGATCCGGAGATCCTGCGCACCAACCTCGCGAGCCTGATCCTGCAGATGGCCGCGCTCGGTCTCGGCGCCCCGGAGGAATTCCCGTTCCTCGACGCGCCCGACACCCGCCTGCTGAACGACGGCTACCGGCTGCTGCAGGAGTTGAGCGCAGTGGACGGCGACCGACGCATCACGCGGCTCGGGCGACGGATGGCGGGGTTGCCGGTGGATCCGCGACTCGCGCGCGTGCTGCTCGAGTCTGCGCGGACCGGCTGTCTCGCCGAAGCGCTCGTGATCGCCGCATTCCTCAGCATCCAGGATCCTCGCGAGCGTCCCGCGGACCAGGCGGAGGCCGCGAGCGAGCGGCACGCCGAGTTCGCCGACGAGCGCTCCGATTTCATCGCCGTGCTCAATCTCTGGCGCGCGGCGCGCGAGCAGGCGGCCGGCGGCAATCGCCCGCTGCGCCGCTGGTGTCGCGGGAATTTCCTGTCCTTCGTCCGGATGCGGGAGTGGCAGGATCTCCACGAGCAACTCTCCGGCATCACCGCTTCGCTCGAGCTCGTTCCCAACGTGGAGCCGTCGAGTTCGAGCGTCCTTCACCACGCGATCCTCACCGGCTTCCTGGGCGGCATCGGTGTGCTCGACGAGGATCGAACCTACCTCGGGGCGCGCGATGCCCGGTTCGTGATCGCCCCCGGCACGCCGCTCAGGAAGCGCAGCCCCCGCTGGGTGGTTGCCGCGAGCCTGGTCGAGACGCAGCGCCTCTACGCGAGGATGGTCGCGCAGGTGCAGCCCTCCTGGATCGAGGCAGCCGGTGCGCACCTGGTGCGACGCAGCTATGGCGAGGCGGAGTGGCTGCCGGAACGCGGCATGGTGATGGCGCGTGAGACCGTGTCGTTGTACGGGCGCGTGCTGAGCAGCGGTCGGCAGGTCAATTTTGCCACCGTCGATCCGGCGACCTCGCGACGGATGTTCGTCGAGGAGGCGCTGGTACGCCGGCAGTCGCCGTTGAATGCGGGCTTCCTCGAGCGCAACGGGGAAGCGCGGCGAGCGATCGAGCGGATGGAGGCGAAGCTCAGGCGCAGGGACCTCCTGGCACACGACGACGTGCTGGCGTCTTTCTACCTCGAGCGCATCCCGGCGGACGTCGCGACCGTGCGCAGTTTCGAGCACTGGTGGCGCGCGGAGGAGCGCAGGCACCCGAATCGACTGGACATGCCGAGCGAGGCCATGCTGGCCCAGCCGCTGCCAGAGATCACGACAGATGCGTACCCGGACACGTGGTCGCTGGACGGCAACGAACTTCCGCTGGACTACGTCTTCGACGCCACGAGCCCCGATGACGGCGTGACACTGACCGTTCCGCTGCCGCTGCTCGGGGCGCTCTCGCCCCAGAGACTCGACTGGCTCGTGCCCGGGATGCTGCGGGAGAAGGTCGTCGCGCTCCTGCGTGGGCTGCCGAAGGAATTGCGCCGCGAGCTCGTCCCCATACCGGACGCGGCGGATCGGTTCCTCACGTCCCTGCACGGCGCCCGGGACGGCAGCCTGTTCGAACGCCTGTCGAAGTTCGTCACCGAGCGATCGGGTCGTGCGACCGAGGCGGCGCTCTTTGCCAGTGTCGTGCTGCCCGACGCGCTCCGGCTCAACTTCCGGATACTGGACGCTTCCGGCCGCGAGATCCGCAGGGGCCGCGACCTCGATTTGCTGAGACGCGAGCTGCGATCGGCAGGCGCCGGGGCGGTCCCGGTGGCGCCCGGACACGCCTGGGACCGCGAGCGCGTCCGGGGCTGGGATTTCGGCGGGATCCCGGCGGAGGTCACCGTCAGGATTTCCGGAGTCTCGGTGCGGATGCACCCGGGCATCGAAGACGTGGGCGATTCAGTGCGACTGCGGCTCTATGCGGATGCGGCGCAGGCAGGGTTCGCGACCCGCGACGGCGTGGTCAGGCTCGCCGCCCTTGCGATGCCGCAGCAGCACGACCTGGTGAGACGCAACTGCGCCGCCGACCGCGACCTCACGCTTCTCGCCGCCGCGGCCGGCATGGGCCGGAGTCTCTTCGACGAGATCGCGGACCGCGCAGTGGCCGAGGCGATGCACGCAACGACGAAGCACGAGCCGCGAAACAAAGAGGAGTTCGACGCGGCCGTGGATTCGGCGCGGGCGGGCGTGGCGGAGCAGGGCGCGGAACTGCAGCGGTACGCTCGAAACACGCTCGCCGGGCTCAAGGAGGCGCGCTCCGCCCTGGTTGCGATCGGCGCAACCCCGTTTGCCGGCGCGAGGAATTCCATCGCGCAGCAGCTCGCTGCGCTCACGGCGCCCGGCTGGCTGCGACGAACGCCGCAGCCGTGGCTGAGGCAACTGCCGAAATACCTGCGCGCCGCGGCCCGCCGCGCCGACCGGCTGCGCAACGCGGTCGAACGCGACCGCAAGCTGCACGAGCAGCTGATCCCCTACGAGTCGGCGCTTCGCGAACTGGAACTCGCGCACACCGGCGACGCAGCTCCGGCCCCCGAGCGCGAACGATTGCGCTGGATGCTCGAGGAATTCCGCGTGTCGCTCTTCGCCCAGGAACTGAAGACACTGCAGCCGGTGTCGGCCACGCGCCTGGACGAGCAGCTGCGCCTGGCCCGGACGGAATCTCGCGACCCGCTCGCGACCAGGCGGGCCTCGATCCCGCGCTGACCCGTTCAGCCGGAGACGTCGAAATTGATGCCCTGCGCGAGCGCGAGCTGGGTGCCCCAGTTCACGGTGCAGGTCTGGCGGCGCATGTAGACCTTCCAGGAGTCGGAGCCCGACTCGCGTCCACCACCGGTATCCTTCTCGCCGCCGAACGCGCCGCCGATCTCCGCGCCCGACGTGCCGATGTTGACGTTGGCGATGCCGCAGTCGGACCCGCTTGCCGAGAGGAAGCGCTCCGCGTGCTGCAGGCGGTCGGTGAAGATGGCCGACGACAGCCCGTGTGCGACGTCATTCTGCATCGCGATCGCGTGGTCGAGGTCGCGGAATGGGATCAGGTAGAGGATCGGCGCGAAGGTCTCGGTGCGGACGATCTCCCACTCGCTGCTCGCCACCACGATCGCCGGCTCGACGAAGTAGCCGGGTCGGTCCAGGGCCTTGCCGCCGCACAGCAGCCGCCCGCCGCTCGCGACGGCCTGCGCCACTGCGCCCTCGAAATCGCGCACGGCGCCCGCGTCGATGAGCGGTCCCATCAGCGTGCCGGTGTCGAGCGGATTGCCGATCTTCACCTGCCGGTAGGCGTTGACGAGGCGCCGCTCGAGATCGGCGAGGCGCGACTGGTGGACGAGCACGCGACGCGTCGTGGTGCAGCGCTGGCCCGCGGTGCCCACCGCGCCGAACACGATGGACGGCACGGCGAGGTCGAGGTTCGCCTGCTCGTCGACGATGATCGCGTTGTTGCCGCCGAGTTCGAGCAGGCTCCTGCCGAGCCGCTGCGCGACGCGCGCGCCGACGTTGCGGCCCACGTGGGTCGATCCCGTGAACGAGACAAGGTCGACCCTGCGATCGTCCACGAACCGGTTGGCGAGATCGTGGGTCGCATCCACGAACATCTGGAAGATGCCCGGGTAGCCGTGACGCTCGAGCACGCCGTTGGCCAGGCGCTGGACCGCGACGGCGCAGAGCGCGGTCTTGAGCGAGGGCTTCCAGACCGTGACGTTGCCGCAGATCGCCGCGAGGAACGCGTTCCACGACCAGACCGCGACGGGGAAGTTGAACGCGCTGATGACGCCGACGACGCCGAGCGGGTGCCACTGCTCGAACATGCGGTGGTCCGGCCGCTCCGAGTGCATGGACAGCCCGTACAGCATGCGTGACTGCCCGACCGCGAAATCGGCGATGTCGATCATCTCCTGCACTTCGCCGTCGCCCTCGGCCTTGATCTTGCCCATCTCGAGCGAGACCAGGCTGCCGAGGTCGGACTTGTGCCGACGCAGTTCGTCGCCCACCAGCCGCACCGCCTCGCCGCGCTTGGGCGCCGGCACGGACCGCCACGCGAGCGCGACCTCGCGGGCCGAGGCCATCACCTGCTCGTACTGGGCCGCCGTGGTCGCGAGCACGCTCGCGATGACCTTGCCGGTCGCGGGGTTCAGGGAATCCACGCGGGGAGCCGCCGGATCGGTGAGCCAGCCACCGTTCGCAGACCACGTGCCGGGATTCAGGGCTTCGAGCCCGAGATTGGCGAGAACCTTGTCCATCACTTGCCTCCGTTGTCCGCGCGCTGCTGGCCGGTCTGGCCGGCGACGACCATGCGTCCCGAGATTTCCTTGGTGCCTGCGCTCGCATAGTGCCGCCCGAAGCGGTTGTCGAGCACGTCCACGAGGTGGAAGTCCTCCTGCCTCACGAAGCCGCGATAGCGGCCGGGTGTCTTGAGCACCAGGTCCACCACGGCAGTGACGCCCGCCGCGGTCGTCACCTGGATTGCCGACCAGAGTCGCCCGGCGATCATCTGCGGGTAGATCTTGCTCACGTAGTTCTCCTCGCGGAGCTCGCCCGACTGCCGGCCGGTCACGGCGACGTACACGATCACCACGTCCTGCAGGGTCTGCGGCACGGCGTTCTCGAGGATGCGCTTGAGCGTCGCGCGGTCCTGGTTGAGCTTGAGGTCGTTCATCAGCAGCCGCATCTGCGCGCAGTGGCCAGGGTAGCGCATGGTCTTGTAGTCCATGCTCTCGGCACGCTGGCCGTAGGTGTCGCCCAGGGAACCCAGTCCGCCCGACGTGTTGAAGGCTTCGTAGAGCGTCCCGTCGATCTCGATCTCCTCGAGTCCTTCGAGCGGCGCGGCCTCGGTCGCGCGGCCGTTGGAAATGCATTCACAGGGATTGCCGTACTCGTTGATGAGTCCCTCGGTGGACCATGTGAGGGAGTACTTGAGCACGTTGTTCGGGTGCTGGGGCAGGGCACCCACGCGGAGCTTGACGCTGCGCAGCTCATCGAAGTGGGCGATGAGTGCATTGGCCGCGATGCTGATGAAGCCGGGCGCGAGGCCGCACTGCGGCACGAACGCCGTATCGGCGCCTTCCGCCACGCGTCGCACGCCGCGGGTCACCGCCACGTCCTCGGTGAGGTCGAAGTAGTGCGCGCCCGCCGCACGCGCGGCCTCGGCCACCGCGACGTTGCAGTAGTACGGCAGGCTCGAGATCACGGCCTCGACCGGGTGCGCGCGCAGGTGCGCGGCCAGCGCCTCCTTGTCTCCGGCGTCGAATCCGTAGGCGTGCAGGTGGTCGAGGTCGTGCGCGGCAACGACGGACCGCGCGACGGTTTCGTTCACGTCGGCGACGTGCACTTCATAGTCGCCGGTTTCGGCAAGCAGGCCGGAGATCAGTGAACCGATCTTTCCGGCCCCGAGGACGAGGACCTTGTGCATGCGGGAACTCCTGGATGGTCTCGCTGGCCAGGCCGCGCGGATTGCGCGGAATCCGGCCCGGGGCGTTCATTTAGGGGCGCGATTCTGACGAAACCGCTGCGGCGCGTCACCCCCGGTCCTACTGCAGTGCAGCGATACCGGTTAGGATTGGCCGATGAAACCGTCCACCAGCGCCGACGCCTGGTCGCCCACCAGCTGGAAATCCCGCCCGGCCGCGCAGCAGGCAACGTACCGCGACCCGGTCGCGCTCGAGCGGGCCGTGGCTTCGCTCGGCCGGCTGCCGCCAATCGTCGTCTCCTGGGAGGTCGAGGCCCTCAAGGCGGAGATCACGGAGGCCCAGAAGGGCAACCGCTTCCTGCTCCAGGGTGGCGACTGCGCCGAGTCGCTGGAGGACTGCGAGTCGGGCCAGATTGCCCGCAAGCTCAAGATCCTGCTGCAGATGAGCCTCGTGCTGCTGCACGGACTCAAGAAGCCCGTAATCCGAGTCGGCCGATTCGCGGGCCAGTACGCAAAGCCACGCTCGACCGACACCGAGACGCGCGATGGACTGACCTTGCCCGCCTACCGTGGCGACCTCGTGAACCGGCCCGGCTTCACCGCCGCGGAACGCGAGCCGGACCCGGAACTGCTGCTCCGGGCCTACGAGCGCGCGGCGCTCACGCTCAACTTCGTGCGGGCACTGATCGACGGCGGGTTCGCGGACCTGCACCACCCGGAATACTGGGACCTCGGCTTCGTCCACCATTCGCCGTGGCGCGACCAGTATCGCCAGATCGTCACTTCCATTTCCGACTCGCTCGATTTCTTCGAGGCGATCAGCGGCAGCCGCGTACACGAGGCGAGCCGCGCGCCGTTCTATGCGAGCCACGAGGCGCTGCACCTGCACTACGAGCAGGCGCAGACACGGTTCATCGAGCGGCGTGGGCGCTGGTACAACCTCTCCACGCACATGCCGTGGATCGGCCTGCGCACGGCCGACCTCGACGGTGCGCACGTCGAATACTGCCGCGGCATCAGCAATCCCGTGGGTGTCAAGGTCGGCCCGGCGATGGATGCCGCGTGGGTGCAGGGGCTCTGCCGGGTCCTGAATCCGCAGGCCGAATACGGCAGGCTCGTGCTCATTCACCGCATGGGCGCGAAGCACGTGGACTCGGGGCTGCCGCCGCTGGTCGAGGCGGTGCGCGCGACCGGCATCCCGGTGCTGTGGGTATGTGACCCGATGCACGGCAACACCGAGACCACGAGCGGGGGTGTCAAGACGCGGCGCTTCGAGAACATCGTGTCTGAACTCGAGAGCTCCGTGCGCATCCACCGCGAGATCGGCAGCTACCTCGGCGGCGTGCACTTCGAACTCACGGGCGAGGACGTCACGGAGTGCACCGGCGGCGCGCGGGGCCTCGGCGACGGCGACCTCGCGCGGGCCTACCGGACCACCGTGGACCCGCGCCTCAATTACGAGCAGGCCCTCGAACTCGCGATGCGGATCGCGACGAACGCCCGGTCGGCCTGACCCTGCCTGCGGCCAGCAGGCGCTCGGCGTCGGCGAGCGGGACTTCGCGGGACTCTCCAGGGCCCAGGCCTTCCACGGACCAGGGACCCACGGCGAGCCGTATCAGCCGCAGCGTCGGGTAGCCGACCGCCGCGGTCATCCGTCGAACTTGACGGTTCCTGCCTTCCCGGAGTTCGAGTTCGATCCAGGATGTCGGTATCGCCTTGCGTTCGCGGATCGGCGGGTCGCGAGGCCAGAGCCACGCGGGTTCGGGCACGACCCGCGCGGGTGCGGGCAGGGCGGGCCCATCGTTCAGGCTCACGCCCCGCCTCAGGAGCCCCAGGGCGGCCTCGTCCGGGACGCCCTCGACCTGCGCGAGGTAGACCTTCGGAAAAGGCGAGCCCGGCTGGCTGATCCGTGCCTGCCAGGGCCCGAAATCGGTGAGCACCATCAGGCCCTCGCTGTCGTAGTCGAGGCGGCCGGCGGGGTACAGGCCAGGCGCGGAAATCAGGTCCTTCAGGCAGCGCCGCCCGTCCGCGCTCGTGAACTGCGGGAGGACCTGGAAGGGCTTGTTCAGGAGCATCAGGCGCATCGTGGAAATTGCTCTTGCCGGGTGCGCACCCTCAAGTCTATTCTCTTATTGCGCTGCAACAATGACGCGTCCAGTTCCCGTTCGGGCCAGGGCGTGTTCGCACCCTGGAGTCTGCCTTGAGCACAAAGCCTAAGCTCGATCTGCCGACGGGCTGCACGGTGACGGGTACCGTGCGACCCGGGTTCGAGAGCGTTCTCACGCGCGACGCGATGGAATTCATCACGGACCTGGCCCGCAGGTTCGGGCCGCGCGTGGAGGAACTCCTGGCGAGGCGTGAAGCTCGACAGAAGGAGATCGACGCCGGAAGGCTGCCCGACTTCCTGCCGGAGACCCACGGCATCCGCGAGCACGACTGGCACGTGACTGCGATCCCGGCCGACCTCCAGGACCGACGCGTCGAGATCACCGGTCCCACGGATCGCAAGATGATCATCAACGCGCTCAACTCGGGTGCGAAGGTCTTCATGGCGGACTGCGAAGACTCCATGACCCCGACCTGGGACAACGTCGTGCAGGGGCAGTCGAACCTGCGCGATGCCGTGGCTCGGCGCATCGAGTTCTCGAGCCCTGACGGCAAGCTCTACAAGCTCAACCCGACGGTCGCCACGCTCATCGTCCGACCGCGCGGCTGGCATCTCTACGAGAAGCACGTACTCGTGGACGGCAAGCCGGTTCCCGGTGCATTCGTGGACTTTGGTCTCTACCTCTTCCACAACCACGCGGAACTGAAGAGCCGCGGCACGGGCCCGTATTTCTACCTTCCCAAGACCGAGAGCCACCTCGAGGCGCGGCTGTGGGCCGAAGTTTTCCGGCACGCGGAAGCGCGGCTCGGACTCCTGCCGCAGACCATCAAGGTCACGGTGCTGATCGAGACCATCCTCGCGGCCTTCGAGATGGACGAGATCCTCTGGGAGCTGCGCGACTACATCGTGGGGCTCAACTGCGGACGCTGGGACTACATCTTCAGCTTCATCAAGAAATTCAGCCGCTATCCCGACAAGGTGCTGCCGGACCGCGCGCAGGTCACGATGACCACGCACTTCCTGCGCTCGTACTCGAAGCTCCTGATCAAGACCACCCACCGGCGCGGCGCGTTCGCGATGGGCGGCATGGCCGCGCAGATCCCGATCAAGGGCGACCCGGTGGCGAACGACGCCGCCATCGCCAAGGTGCTGGCAGACAAGGAACGCGAGGCCGGGGACGGTCACGACGGCACCTGGGTCGCGCACCCGGGTCTCGTGCCGGTCGCCATGGGCGTGTTCGATCGCCTGATGCCGACGCCGAACCAGCTGCACCGCAAGCTCGAGGACGTGAACATCGTCGCGGCGGACCTGCTCCGGGTGCCGGAGGGCACGATCACGGAGGCGGGACTGCGCAGCAACGTGGACGTGTCCATCCAGTACATGGCCGCCTGGCTCGGCGGCAATGGCTGCGTGCCCATTCACAACCTGATGGAAGACGCGGCCACGGCCGAGATCTCGCGCGCGCAGATCTGGCAGTGGATCCGCCACCCCAGGGGCGTGCTCGACGACGGCCGCAAGGTTACGGTGGAGCTCTTCCGGCAGGTCACCCAGGAGGAGCTCGCGAAGCTGCGCGCGAAGCTCGGCGAGGCGGCCTTTGCCGCCGGAAATTTCGAGCGCGCCGCGAAGCTCATCGATGGCATCACGACTGCCGAGACCTTCGAGACCTTCCTGACGCTTCCGGCCTACCGGGCCATCGATTGAACGAATTCGCCTACACGAGGATCGAGACATGACCGACAAGGCTGCAACAGCACTGCGCAAGGACTGGAAGGAAAACCCGCGCTGGAACGGCGTCAAGCGACCCTACAAGGCCGAGGACGTGGTGCGGCTGCGCGGCAACGTGCAGATCGAGCACACGCTCGCGCGCCGTGGCGCGGAGAGGCTGTGGCATCTCGTGAACACCGAGCCGTACGTCAACTGCCTCGGCGCACTCACCGCCGGCCAGGCGATGCAGCAGGTCAAGGCGGGCATCAAGGCCATCTACCTCTCGGGATGGCAGGTCGCGGCCGACAACAATACGTACATGTCCATGTACCCGGACCAGTCGCTGTATCCGGTGGACTCGGTGCCCAAGGTCGTGGAGCGAATCAACTCCACGTTCAAGCGCGCCGACGAGATCCAGTGTTCACGCGGCATCCACCCGGGTTCGCCCGACTACGTGGACTTCTTCGCGCCGATCGTGGCGGACGCCGAGGCGGGCTTCGGCGGCGTGCTGAACGCCCATGAGCTCATGAAGGCCATGATCCGCGCCGGCGCCGCCGGCGTGCACTTCGAGGACCAGCTCGCGTCCGTGAAGAAGTGCGGCCACATGGGTGGCAAGGTGCTGGTGCCGACCCAGGAAGCGGTGCAGAAGCTCGTTGCCGCGCGCTTCGCGGCCGACGTCATGGGCGTGCCGACGATCGTGCTCGCACGCACCGACGCCGAGGCGGCGGACCTGCTCACCAGCGACGTGGACGACAACGACAAGCCGTTCTGCACGGGCGAGCGCACTCCGGAGGGCTTCTACAAGACGACACCGGGCGTCGAGCAGTCAATCTCCCGCGGACTCGCATATGCCGCGTACGCCGACATGGTCTGGTGCGAGACCGGCAAGCCCGACCTCGCGTTCGCGAAGAAGTTCGCCGAGGCGATTCGCAAGCAGCACCCCGGCAAGCTCCTCGCCTACAACTGCTCGCCGTCGTTCAACTGGAAGAAGAACCTCGACGACGCGACGATCGCGAAGTTCCAGCGCGAGCTGGGTGCGATGGGCTACAAGTACCAGTTCATCACGCTCGCCGGCATCCACTCGATGTGGTTCAACATGTTCGACCTCGCGGAGCAGTACGTGAAGAAGGGCATGACCGCCTACGTCGAGAAGGTGCAGGAGCCGGAGTTCGCGGCCCGCGACCGCGGCTACACCTTCGTGTCGCACCAGCAGGAAGTGGGCACGGGCTACTTCGACGAAGTCACCCAGGTCATCCAGGGCGGCCACTCGTCCACCACGGCCATGCACGGGTCGACCGAGGAAGAGCAGTTCGCGACGGGCGGAGCCCATCACTGACCGCCTTCGATCCGAAATGCCGCCGGTGCCCGAGGCTGGCGGCATTTCTCGAGGAGGGCAGGGCCAGGCATCCCGCCTACCACTGTGCGCCCGTGGCGCCGTTCGGGGACGAGCGCCCTGAGCTGCTGGTCGTCGGGCTCGCGCCGGGTTTTCACGGCGCCAACGCCACGGGCAGGCCGTTCACCGGCGACCACGCGGGGATCCTGCTGTACGAGACACTGCACCGCTGCGGGTGGGCGAGCGCTCCCGTGTCGCGCTCCGCAGACGACGGACTCAGGCTCGCGGGTTGCCGCATCACCAATGCGGTCAAATGCGTGCCGCCGCTCAACAAGCCGACGCCCGCGGAGATCGCGACCTGCAGCGTGTTCCTGGCAGCGGAGCTCGCGTCGCTCGGCGAAGGCGCGGTGATCCTGGCACTCGGCGCCATCGCCCACGGTGCAGTCCTGCGTGGGTACGGGCTCAAGGCGTCGGCGAATGCGTTCGCCCACGGCGCCCTGCACCCGCTGCCGGGTGGCCGGGTGCTTTTCGACTCCTATCACTGCAGCCGCTACAACACCCAGACCCGTCGATTGACCACGGAGATGTTCAGGGACGTGGTCGGGCGGGCGACGGCCCGGGCTCGGAGAGCGGGTAGTGACTAGCGGCAAGCGGCTAGCGGATAGCGGATAGCGGATAGCGGATCGTAGGAAGCAGACGGCCGGCGGCGACTGCCCTCGAATTCGGCCGCTATCCGCTAATCACGATCCGCTATCGCCCCGGGCCTCACTTACACTTCCCCCGTGTCCGCCGCAGCCTCATTCGACCTGCGTTCCTTCCTCGCGTCACTGCCCGCGAAGCCGGGCGTGTACCGCATGCTTGCGGCGGACGAGACGATCCTCTACGTCGGCAAGGCGCGGCAGCTGCGCAACCGCGTGGCGAGTTATTTCCGCGGACGCGCACACGGGGACAGGACCACGGCGATGCTGTCGCAGGTGGCGCGCATCGAAGTGACGGTGACGGCTTCGGAGATCGAGGCGCTGCTGCTCGAGCACAACCTGATCAAGCGCCACCGCCCGCGCTACAACGTGCTGCTCAAGGATGACAAGAGCTTTCCGTTCATCCACCTGACGGCGCACGCCTATCCCCGGCTGGAGTTCTTCCGCGGATCGCGCAAGGAGCCGGGGCGCTTCTTCGGCCCGTACCCGAGCACCGTGGCGACCCGCGAAACGCTCATGCTGCTGCAGAAGCTGTTCCGCATCCGGCCTTGCGAGGACACTTTCTTTGCCAACCGCTCGAGGCCGTGCCTCCAGTACCAGATCCAGCGTTGCTCGGGGCCCTGCGTGGGCCTGGTCACGAGAGAGGCGTATGCCCAGGACGTCTCGGACGCGACTCGCGTGCTCGAGGGCCGCAACGACGAGCTCATCACCGACCTGCGCCGGCGCATGGACGAAGCCTCCGATCAGCTACGGTTCGAGGAGGCCGCCCGGCTGCGGGACCAGATCGGGATGCTGAAACAGGTGCAGGCGAGCCAGTCCGTGACCCGCATGGGCGGTCGAGACGCCGATGCAGTCGCGATCGCAAGCTCGGGGGCGGATCACTGCGTGTCGGTGGTGTTCGTGCGCGGTGGCCGCAACCTCGGCAGCAGCAACTTCTTCACGAAGGGCGGGCTCGGCGGGGAGGCGGAGGTCGTCGCCGCCTTCCTCGGCCAGTACTACCTGGCGCGCGAGGCGCCCGAGGAGATTCTCGTGAGCCAGGCAGTCGAGGACACCGACCTGCTCGAGGCGGTGCTCGGCGAGCGCAGCGGGCACGCGGTGCGCGTGCGGTCGAACGTGCGGGGCACGCGCGCGCGCTGGGTCGGCATGGCCCGCGCGAATGCGGAACTCGGGCTCACCATGAAGGCCGCGAGCCGCGCCAGCATGGCCGAGCAGTTCGAGGCGCTCGGCAACGCGCTCGGCATGGGCCGTACGCCGTCGCGGATCGAGTGCTTCGACGTGAGCCACACCATGGGCGAATCCGCCATCGCCTCCTGCGTGGTCATGGGACCCGAGGGACCGGTGAAGAGCGCCTACCGGCGCTTCAACCTGCGTGACCTCACTCCGGGCGACGACTACGCGGGCATGCGCCAGGCCGTGGAGCGGCACTTTGCGCGAGTGGCGAGCGGCGAGTTCCCGATGCCCGATGTGCTCCTGATCGACGGCGGTCCAGGCCAGCTCGCGTCGGCGCTCGACGCCCTCGCAGCGGTGGGTGTCGCGCCCGAGGTCACCGTCGGCGTCGCCAAGGGCGCCGATCGCCGGCCCGGCCAGGAGCGACTCTTCTTTGCCGGTCGGGAGGGGCCGCTTATACTCGTCGCGGGCTCGCCGGCGCTGCGATTGATACAGCGCGTGCGCGACGAAGCGCATCGTTTCGCGATCGCAGGGCACCGAAAGGCGAGGGACCTTGCGCGACGTGAGTCGTTCCTCGAGGAGATTCCCGGGCTCGGGCCGGTGCGGCGAAGGGAACTCCTGAAGACCTTCGGCGGGTTGCAGGGTTTGAAGCAGGCATCGGTCGAGGACCTTGCGAAGGTGCAGGGCATCAGCAGGAACCTCGCGGAACGGATCTACGAACGGATGAACCCGGGGCCCGGAACCAATTGAAGCTCGAGAGCCTGCCCAACATCCTGACCATCGGCCGCATCGTCGCGGTCCCGCTGGTCGTGGTTCTGTTCTACTGGACCTACCCCTGGTCCGACCCCCTCGCCGCGATCGTGTTCATCGCGGCGGCGATCACCGACTCGCTGGACGGCTACCTTGCCCGACGCATGGGGATCACGACGCCGCTCGGCGAGTTCCTCGATCCCGTGGCCGACAAGCTGATGGTGGCGACTGCGCTCGTCCTGCTCGTCGGGCACGACCCCCGGCCGCTCATCGTGATCACGGCCATCGTGATCATCGGCCGCGAGATCACGGTATCGGCACTGCGCGAGTGGATGGCGCACCTGGGCGCGCGAGCCAAGGTTGCGGTCTCGGGCATGGGCAAGTGGAAGACGATCCTCCAGATGACGGGCCTCAGCATGATGATGTTCCGCCGGGACGTCTTCGGGCTGCCGGTCTACGAAATGGGCGTGGTGCTGCTGGTCATCGCCGCCGCGCTGACGATCTGGTCGATGGGGAGCTACCTGAGGGCGGCCTGGCCGGAGCTCCGTCGCGAGCATGTCCCTTGACAGATGGCCCTAAGCTATTGAAAATTCGCGTTTCCCGACGGCCTGGTTCGGCGGGAATGAACGGGCGGGAATAGCTCAGTTGGTAGAGCACGACCTTGCCAAGGTCGGGGTCGCGAGTTCGAGTCTCGTTTCCCGCTCCAGTTTTCTGCCGTAACCCCTGGCGACCCCCGGGGTTACGCGCATCACCGGCTAGGTGGCAGAGTGGTCATGCAGCGGCCTGCAAAGCCGTGTACGCCGGTTCGATTCCGACCCTAGCCTCCACACACAGTCGACAGCAGACGACGCCGGCGCCAAGGCCGCGCTCGAGGCGATCTGCGCGGGCGGGTCTGCCCCTCGTCTGGACGAAGTGCATTGTGCAATGCACGATGGCACGACGTGCCACTTGATCCGGATGCAGGGGATACGACGATGAGCGGCTTCGACGTTTCCGATATTGCGTTGATCGAGGACCTTGCGAAGCGCTTCGCCGAGACGGAAATCCTGCCGCACCTCGAGGCATGGGAGGAGGCCGGCGAGTTCCCGCGTGATTTGTACTCGAGGCTGGCCGAGATGGGTTGGCTGGGCCTGGGCTACCCGGAGGAACTCGGCGGCACGCCGGCTCCCTTGTCGGTGAGGAACGCGCTGTCGGTCTCCCTCTCGCGCCACTGCGGCAGCGGCGGCGTCATGGCCGGCGCCTTCAGTCACACGATCGGCCTGCCACCGATCGCGCGCCACGGCAGCGACGAACTCAAACGACGCGTGATCCCCGATGTGCTGAGCGGCAGGAAGATCTCGGCCCTGGGCATCACCGAGCCGGGCGGCGGCTCCGACGTCGCCGGCCTGCGCACCACGGCCCGACGGGACGGCGACCATTACGTGATCGACGGCGAGAAGACCTTCATCACCTCCGGCATGCGCGCCGACTGGTTCACGCTTGCCGTCCGCACAGATCCCGACAACAAGGGCGCGGGCGGCATCTCGATGATCGCCGTGCCGGGCGACGTCGCCGGGCTGACCCGTTCTCGCCTGGGCAAGATGGGCTGGCTGTGTTCCGACACGGCCCTGCTGCATTTCGAGGGCGCGCGGGTGCCGGTGGGCAACCTCATCGGCGAGGAAGGCAAGGGCTTCAGGATGATCATGACCAACTTCAACGCCGAGCGGATCTCCATCGCGGCGATGGCGCTGGGCATGGCCGAATGCTGCTATGACGAGGCGCTCGCCTGGGCGCGTGATCGCAAGACGTTCGGCAAGGCCCTGATCGAGCACCAGGTGGTCAGGCACAAGCTGGTCGACATGAAGATGCGTGTCGAGTCCACGCGAGCATGGCTGAAGAGCGTGTCGGACCGTGCGGACGCGAACCAGGCGGACGCGCAGTGGGTCGCCGACGTCTGCATGCTCAAGAACCACTCGACGCAGGCGATGCAGTTCTGCGCCGACCAGGCGGTGCAGATCCTGGGTGGCATGGGCTACATGCGGGGCACCGCGAGCGAGCGCATCTACCGCGAGGTCAAGGTCGCCATGATCGGCGGCGGCGCCGAGGAGATCATGAAGGAACTGGCGGCGCGGCAGATGGGGATCTAGCGCGGCTGCAGCGATCCTGCCAGCGCCAGGAGATTCTGCGGCACGACGCGGATGACGCCGCGGCGCGGGCTGTCGATGTCGGCGATCAGGAAGAACGCCATGGAAATGATCGCCGGCAGTACCAGCATCAACCGGGAAAAACCCGTGCCTTTCCGGGTGCCCACGCCCACCAGCATCGTGGCGCATATGGCGATGACGCCCATCATCAGCCACGCCGAGAACGGGATCCGGTTCCACCACGCGGCCTGCGTGTAGCCCTGCGAATTCAAGACGTCGTTCATGCCTGCCACCGCCAGTGCCATCAGCGGCGTCGGCTGCGCCAATGCCGGCGACTTGACGGCTGCCCACAGGTCCGACTGCAGCCTGGCCGTGGCCGCGGCGATCGCGCCGAGTTGCTGTTCGTCGCGCAGTCGTGTAGAAGAGCATCCGCTGGTCGACGTAGTCCCGCAGGAGCTGCTGCACACGCGCTGCGTCGGCTGCGGGCAGCAGTTCGGCGCGAACGAACTCGGTGCCGATCGCGTTGGCTTCCTCCTCCTCGTAGAGCTTCCGCTGCTCGTAGCGGTCGAGCGCCATCGAGAACGTGAATCCGATGATGAGCCCGAGGAGCGTCAGCGTGGCGCCCTGGATGACGGCGAAATCTTCCCGCTGCTCTTCCGCCGTGGATCGCAGCGTGGTGAAGCGAGTGGTCCCGAGCCACGCTGCAAGAGTCAGCACAACGATGGCGACCAGAAACGCGGGGAGAGGATAGACGTTGATCATTGGCATCGAGGCATTCTAGGGGTGCGCGGCAGTTCGTGCATCCGATGGCGGACGCCCGGCCCGAGGTTCCACCCGCCGGCCGGCGAAAGACGTCCATCGTCCATGGAACTTGCGCACACTTCGGTTAACATCCCGGGAAACCGAGTCCCTGCGGCCGGGTCCGTGAGTGGAGTTCGGCTGCGCCGTTAGTTCATTGACATCAGCGGAGAATCGCCATGCCAAGACGTTGTCTACCCTTGCTGCTGCTGCCGGCCCTGTGCCTCGGCTCCGCAGCCCAGGCCTCGGACTATCCGGTCGTGGACAGGATTGCCCAGAAGCTGATCGCTAAGTACCAGAACTCGACCTGCGAGCAGCTGTGGCAGGAGAAGGCCCAGGGCCAGGGCCAGCCCAAGTCCGCGGAGGAGCAGCGGGCGATTCAGGTGCTGCAGGGTGATCCCCAGATGCAGCAGGCGCTGTTCAGCCAGGTCGCGACGCCCATCGTCACCAAGATGTTCCAGTGCGGGATGATCCCATGACGAACCCGACGATGCGTGCAGGTCGTGGCGCGGCGATGCTGGCGACGGCTGGCGTCATCGTGTTGCTGGCAACCCCGGGCAGCAGCGGCGTGGCGCGGGCGGCCGCAAGCGCCCCTGCGGTCGCGCCGCCGGCCATCGAACTCGAACCTCGGGCGCTCGGCATCCTGAAAGGGGCCTGCGACACGCTGGCCGCGGCGAGAACCGTTTCATTCAAGGCTGTTGTGTCCGAGGAAAGCCCGAGCCGGCTCGGTCCGCCGCTGCAGTACTTGAGCCGCTACCAGGTCGTGCTGCAGAGGCCGGACAAGCTGCGCATCCTGAATCCGGGCGACGGTCCTGCAACCGAGTTCTACTACGACGGCAAGTCGATGGCGGCCTTCGCGCCGAAGGAGAACTACATCGCCCGCGCCGACGCGCCGCCGACCATCGACGCGGCGCTCGACCAGGCGTTCACCAAGGCGCAGATCTACTACCCGTTCATGGACCTGCTGGACGCGGAGCCCTACAAGAATGTGCTGAACGGCTTGCGCGTCGCGTTCTACATCGGCGAGTCGGATTCGGTCGGTGGCGTGAAGACCTACATGGTCGCGTATGCGAACGACCACGCGTTCGTCCAGGCCTGGATCGGCAAAGATGACAAGCTGCCGCGACGCCTGCGCGCAATCTACCGTAAGGATTCGAGCATGCTGCGCCACGAGATGGATATCGACGACTGGAAGCTGAATGCGCCCGTCGCTGCAGGCACCTTCGCGGTTCCCGAGGCCGCCAAGAAGGCGTTGCCGATTCCATTCGACCGCCCCGACCACGGTCCGGCGACGACGAAGCCGTGAGCAAGGAGATGGCCATGAAGAAAGTCACGATCGCATTCGCAGTCGCACTGGCCGTGGGCCTCGCCCCGCAGTTCGCCGGCGCGTACACCCATGGGAACCGGGCGGGCGGAAGCACGACCCACGACGCGGGCGAAGGCACCGAGCACACGAACGCCTACGGCGGCAGTTCGGAGCATGCCTACGGTGGCGGCTCCGAGCACACGAACATGTATGGCGGCTCGACCGAAGGCAAGTACGGCGACGGAGCGGAGCACACCAACGTCTACGGCGGCACGACCGCCGCGGGTTACGGCGAGGGTGCGTATCACTCGACACCGTATGGAGCGACTGCGTATGCGCCGCCGCCGGACGCATACGCCTATCATCCGCCGGCCACGGTCAATTACTACGGCGCCGGTTGCTACAACTGCGGTGGCTACAGCACCGCGGGCGCGGTGGCCGCCGGAGTGGTGGTCGGAGCGGCTGCGGCTACTGCAGCGGAGTCGGCCGAGAAGACAACGACCACCACCACCGTCACGTACGTCGTGGGAAACGTCTACCCGACACTGCCGGGCGGTTGCGCGACGCCGACCGTGCAGGGCACAACGTATTACCTCTGCGGAAACACGTGGTTCCAGCCGACTTATGGCGCGAACGGTGTGTATTACACCGTGGTGAACGCGCCCTGACGTGACGTCCCGTGCGGGCGCGGCCCCCAAGGAGGGGGGCCGTACCGGCATGTGTTCCCGGATTGCCGCGACCAGCTGCGCCCGCGATCGCGGGTCCCGGAATGACCACGGACGGGCGGGAAGGCTCATGCTTCCCGCCCGTTCTCATTTACACTTGCCTCGGAAACCAGTTCGCGCGTCCCGAGTCACGCGCCAACACGGCCCACGCGTCCCGAGCGAGCCCAAGCACATGCGCACCACTTCATCCATTACCGCAGCTGCTGCTGGCGGCGGTCGCCTGTCCAGTCGCCCTTGCGGCGGACCAGCAGGCGCCCGTCGCGATCACGTCCCAGGACGTGACGGACGGTGGCCAGGTTCGCGTAATAGTGAAATTTCGCAGGGTACCTGCCCAGGCCGTAGCGGCTGTGGCGGACCCTACTGACGTCGTGGCGCTGTCCGGGAGGACGGGCATTGCGCTTCGGCAGGCGCGAAAAATCGGTGCCAACCTGCGCGTGCTTGAAGTAAGCACGCTCGCGGCGCCCGGCTCCGTCGGCGCTGCCTTGGAGCGGCTCAGGGCTGATCCCGACGTGCAGTACGCGGAACTCGATCGGCGCCGGCACGCGCACGCGATTCCGAACGACAACCTTTTTCCAGGCCAGTGGTACCTGCAGAACGCGGCCTCGACGCCGAGCGCGGTCGATGCCGTGAGCGCCTGGGATATCTCCACCGGGAGCAGCGGCGTCGTGATCGCCGTGATGGACACCGGGGTCCGTTACGACCACCCGGACCTGGCGCCGGCGGGCGCCGGCGGGCGCCTGCTGCCCGGATTCGACTTTGTCGCAGACCGCACGGTGTCGAACGACGGAAACGGCTGGGACCTCGATGCGTCTGATCCGGGCGACTGGGTCACCAGCCAGGAAGCGGGCTCCCTGCCGTTCAGCGGCTGCCAGCAGAGCGACAGTTCGTGGCACGGCACCCGGGTGTCCGGGATCATCGGGGCGCGGAGCAACAACGGACCGGGCGTGGCGGGCCTCACGTGGGGCGGTTGGATCCTGCCCGTGCGAGTGCTCGGCAAGTGTGGCGGGTTCGATTCCGACATCATCGCCGGGATGCTCTGGGCGGGCGGTGTCCACGTGGATGGAGCGCCCGACAACACGTATCCGGCGCGCATCGTCAATCTCAGCCTCGGCGGCAGCGGCGGCACCTGCCCGCAAAGTTACCGCGACGCGATCAGCCAGTTGACTGCGCGCGGCGTGCTGGTCGTGGCCTCGGCGGGCAACGAGGGCAGCATCGTCGAGACGCCGGCCAATTGCCCGGGTGTCGCGGGCATCGCCGCGATCCGGCACATCGGCACGAAGGTGGGCTTCAGCAACCTCGGGCCCGGGGTCGCGCTGAGCGCGCCCGGTGGCAACTGCGTGAATATCGGCGCGGGCGAACCGTGCCTCTATTCGATCGAAACCACCACGAACCTCGGCACGACGACGCCCACGACCAACGGCTACACGGACCAGTTCAACTTCAACGTGGGCACCAGCTTCTCGGCGCCGATCGTGTCCGGCATTGCGGGGCTCATGGCTGCAGTCAATGGCAGGCTTTCGACCACGCAGCTGATCGCGCGCCTGCAGGAAGGGGCGACCAAGCCGTTCCCCGGCTCCAGCGATCCGACCGTGCCGGTGTGCCACGTGCCGACTGGCGCTGGCGATGTGCAGACCGCGGAGTGCGTGTGCACCACGCAGACCTGCGGTGCCGGCATGGCGAACGCGTTCGGGGCGTTGCAGGCCGCGCTGCGCCCGATTGCCGCGGTCGCAGTGCCCGCCAACGTCGCGCCGGGGCAGAACGTCGTGCTCCGGGGTGCCGGCAGCGGGGCGTCCTGCGGTCGCGCCATCGGTGCGTATTCCTGGACCGTCGTCAGCGGCGCGACTGTCATCCTCGGTGATAACACCGACACCGCGACCGTCGTGGCGCCGTCCTCGGGGTCGCTCACGATCCGCCTCACGGTCACGGACGATGCGGGGCGCCAGGACAGCGCCGACGTCATCGTGAGCCCGACCGCAGCGGTCACGACCGCGCCGGCGTCTGCGGGCGCGGTTGCCTGCCTGCCCCCGGTCGTTGCCATCTCGATCTCCCCGCTGACCGCGACCGTGCGTGCCGGCGGAAGCACGCAGGCATTTGCCGCCACGGTCTCGGGCGCCGGCGGCGTCGCCTGGTACGTGAACGACGTGCCGGGCGGCAACTCGGTGGTCGGCACCGTCTCCTCGACGGGCCTCTACACGTCTCCGGCAAGGATGCCGAACCCATCGACCGTGACGGTGAAAGCCGTGCCCACCGAGGATCCGGCTCGTCACGCCAGCGCCGTGGTTACGATCACCGCGGCGCCCTCGTCGGGCGGATCTGGCGGAGGCGGCGGTGGAGGCGGGGCCGGTGGTTCAATCGTGCCTCTGCTGGCCGCACTCGCGTTGCGCAGGCGCCGAGGGCGAGCGGCCGGGCCGGACGACGCGGCTCCCGGGGCCTGACACGTGGAGCCGGCGGCAGGACGGCTGGATCGATTCTTCCGGCTCCGCGAAAACGGGACCACGGTTCGGACCGAGCTCGCCGCGGGCCTCACCACGTTCCTGACCATGGCGTACATCATCGTCGTGCAGCCGGCCGTGCTGTCGGGGACGATGTTCGGCGAACCCACGGGCATGGACTTCGGCGCGGTGATGACCGCGACGTGCATCGCAGCGGCACTCGCCTCGGCCATCATGGGTCTCTATGCACGCTATCCGGTGGCGCAGGCGCCCGGAATGGGAGAGAACTTCTTCTTCGTGTTCTCGGCGATGCCGGCCGCGGCTGCAGCCGGCTCGGTCCTGCCCTGGGCGACCGCGCTCGGTGCGGTATTCGTCTCGGGCGTGCTGTTCCTCGCGCTCACGCTTGCGGGCGCGCGCGAGGCGGTGATGAACGGCCTGAGCCAGAGCATGCGGCACTCGATCGCGGCGGGCATCGGCCTCTTCATCGCATTCATCGGGCTGCAGAACGCGCAGGTGATCGTGGTGGACCCGGGCACGGCAGTGGCGTTGAACCCGGATTTCGGGTCGCCGGACATCCTGGTGTTCTTCGTCGGATTGCTGACCGGCGCGGGATTGCATGCACGCCGCGTCCGTGGCTCGATCCTGTGGGGCATCCTCGCCGCCGGCGCGGTGGCGGTCGCGTTCAAGCTGGCGCTGCCTCTTCTCGGGGAGGCCGCCAGCGCTCCGCTCATCGCGCATTCTGACCTCGTGCTCCGCTTCGAGATCGCCGATCACGTGCTGTCGGCACCGCCGTCGCTCGAGCCCACGTTCTTCAAGATGGACGTCCGGGGCGCGCTCACGATCGCGATGGCGCCATTCGTCGCGATCTTCCTCTTCATGGTGTTCTTCGACACCGTGGGGACGCTGGTCGGCGTGGCACAGCAGGCCGGCCTCATGCGCGACGGCCGGCTTCCGCGCGCGCGCCAGGCGTTCGTGTCCGACGCGACCGCGACCGTCGCCGGCGCGTGCCTCGGCACCAGCACCGTGACCAGCTACATCGAGAGCGCCACCGGGGTAGAGCAGGGCGGTCGTACGGGCCTCACGGCACTCACGGTCGCCGCGCTGTTCCTGGTTGCACCGTTCTTCAGTCCCTTGATCACGATGCTGGGCGGTTACCCGCCGATCGCCTCGCCGGCGCTGGTCCTCGTCGGCGCGATGATGCTGGGCAACGTGAGGCACGTGGACTGGAGCGACTACACCGAGGTCGTTCCCTCGTTCCTGGTCCTGGTCGGCATTCCGTTCACCTACTCGATCGCCGACGGCCTCGCGCTCGGCCTCGTCGCCTATCCGATCGTGAAGGTGCTGGGCGGCCGGGCGCGAGAGGCGCGTCCGGCCTCGTGGGTAATTGCGGGACTGCTCCTCATTTATTTCCTTGTAGTGCGGCCGGCGGCCGCAGGTTGAATCGCCAATGAAGACCATCATCGAGCCGTTCCGTATCAAGGTCGTCGAGCCGATCCGGCTCACCACCGAGGAGGAACGCAAGGCGTTGCTCGAGCGTGCCGGCTGGAACCTGTTCGCGATCCACTCGGACGACGTGATCATCGACCTGCTGACCGACAGCGGCACCAGCGCAATGAGCGCCGAGCAGTGGGGCGGCGTCATGCGCGGCGACGAGTCCTATGCGGGCTCGCCCTCCTATTATCGTTTCGAGGCGGCCGTCAGGGAGTTGATGCAGTTCCGGCACGTCATCCCGACGCACCAGGGCCGTGCGGCGGAGGCGATCCTGTTTTCCATCGTCGGCGGGCCCGGCCGCGTCATTCCCTCGAACACGCACTTCGATACGACGCGCGGCAACATCGAAGCAACCGGGGCCCGGGCCGTGGATCTCGTCGTTCGCGAGGCACACGATCCGGACGCGCGCCACCCGTTCAAGGGCAACATCGACCTCGAGCGGCTCGAACAGCTGCTCGCGGAATCGGGCGACAGCATCCCGCTGGTGATGCTGACCGTGACCAACAACGCCGGTGGCGGGCAGCCGGTGAGCCTCGCCAACATTCGCGCCACTGCCGAGATTGCCCACCGGCACGGCAAGCCGCTCATCATCGACGGCTGCCGTTTCGCCGAGAACGCATGGTTCATCAAGTGCCGCGAGCCCGGGCAGGAGTCACGCCCGGTGCCCGACATCGTGCGCGACATGTTCGCCGTGGCCGATGGCATGACCATGAGTGCCAAGAAGGATGCGTTCGCGAACATCGGCGGGTGGCTCGCAACCAATGACGACAAGCTTGCCGCCGAGGCGCGCAACCGGCTGATCCTGACGGAGGGATTTCCCACCTACGGCGGACTCTCGGGACGCGACCTCGAGGCCATCGCGGTCGGCCTGCACGAGATCGTCGACGAGCAATACCTGCGCTACCGCGTGCGGACCAACGAGTACATAGGCGAGAAGCTGCTGGCGCTCGGCGTGCC
This sequence comes from uncultured Gammaproteobacteria bacterium, assembly GCA_963726665.1. Taxonomy (GTDB): domain Bacteria; phylum Pseudomonadota; class Gammaproteobacteria; order Steroidobacterales; family Steroidobacteraceae; genus RPQJ01. Next base: position 43,941 of record CAVSDW010000011.1, read on the forward strand.
GATCGTCCAGCCGGTCGGCGGCCACGCGGTCTTCGTGGATGCGCGGCGATTCCTGTCGCACATCCCGCCGCTCGAGTACCCAGGCCAGGCGCTGGCCGTGGCGCTCTACGAGGTGGGCGGAATCCGCTCCTGCGAGATCGGCACGGTGATGTTCGGGCAGGGACCGGATGGGGTGGAGAAGGCCGCAGACATGGACCTCGTGCGTCTCGCGATGCCGCGGCGCGTTTATACGCAGTCGCATGCCGACTACCTCGTGGAGGTGTTCGAGGAAGTCGTGAGAAAGAAGGACACCCTGCGCGGCCTGCGCATCGTGTCGCAGCCGCCGCGGCTGCGACACTTCACCGCGCGCTTCCAGCCGCTCAGCTGACCGGCTCGAAGCGAGCCTGGAAGAAGCGCAGGTACCTTGGCTCGTAGACCATCCTGAGGCCGCGCGCCGAGGCGCGCGCGTCGTAGACCGCCTTGACCGATTCCGCGACGACGTCCATGTGCGCCTGCGTGTAGACGCGGCGCGGGATCGTGAGTCGCGTGAGCTCGAGCTTCGGGTAGTGATGGTCGCCCGTCGAGGGATCGCGTCCCGCGCTCACGACGCCGCGCTCCATGGAGCGGATACCCGTGTCGAGGTACAGCTCCGCGGCGAGGGTCTGCGCCGGGAACTCGTCCTGCCGCAGCTGGGGGTAGAACGCGCGCGCATCCAGGAAGATCGCGTGGCCGCCGACCGGCTGGACCATGGGGACGCCCCAGTCTTCCAGGAGTTCCGCGAGGTAGCGAACCTGGCCGATGCGGGCGCGCATGTGATCGTCCTGCATGGATTCCGCGATGCCGATCGCCATGGCCTCCATGTCGCGCCCCGCGAGGCCACCGTAGGTGTGCAGTCCCTCGTACACGACCACGAGGTTGCGCAGTTCCTCGAAGAGCGCCTGGTCGCGTACCGCCAGCCAGCCGCCGATGTTCACGAGCGCGTCCTTCTTGGCGCTCATCCACGCACCGTCCGTGTGGCTGCAGAATTCGCGCACGATCTCCGCGATCGGCTTGCCGGAGAATCCGGGCTCACGCTCCTGGATGAAGAAGGCGTTTTCCGCGAGGCGGGTCGCGTCCAGGTAGAGCGCAATGCCGTGCCGCCGGCAGAGCGCGTGCAGCGCGGTCACGTTGGCCATGCTGACGGGCTGGCCACCGGCCATGTTCACGGTTGCCGCGAGGCTCACGTAGGCGATGCCGTTCGGGCCGTGCTCATCGATGAGTCGCTGGAGCTTCGCGAGGTCCACGTCGCCCTTGAACGGGCGTCAGGTCGGCCGGGTCGTGGGCCGCGTCGACGATCACGTCCGCGAACACCCCTCCGGCGAGTTCCTGGTGCAGGCGCGTGGTCGTGAAGTACATGTTGCCGGGCACGTACTGGCCCTTGCGGATCGCCACCTGGCTCAGGAGGTGCTCGGCGCCGCGCCCCTGGTGAGTGGGCACGATGTACTCGTAGCCGTAATAGGTCCGGATCGCGTCCTCGAGGTGATAGTAGTTGCGGCTGCCGGCGTAGGCCTCGTCGCCCAGCATCATTCCGGCCCACTGGCGGTCGCTCATCGCGTTCGTGCCGCTGTCGGTGAGCAGGTCGATGTACACGTCGTCCGAGCGCAGCAGGAACGTGTTGTAGCCAGCTTCGGCGAGCGCCCGGTCGCGTTCCCCGCGCGATGTCATGCGCAGGGGCTCGACCATCTTGATCTTCCACGGCTCGGCCCAGGAGCGTCGGCCGGACTGCTGGCCCATGGTTCGATGCACGGTGTCGCTCATGTCGTCCCTCCGTGGCGCGGTCGCGACTGCGATGCGGCGCCGAAGCCCATGTGATGGCCGGGGACTATAGGACGGGAGTGCGCCGACCGGCAGCGCGGAAAACCGGGGTGCGCTCCTCGATGCTGGTGCCCGGGGCCGGGATCGAACCGGCATGGGGTTTCCCCCGAGGGATTTTAAGTCCCTTGCGTCTACCAGTTTCGCCACCCGGGCAGGGAGGCCGTCGAATCATACCTCCGCGGCACGGGTGTCGAGTGCGATGCCCGCCACCTCGTAGCCGCGGCGAAAGTCCTGCACGTGCCGCGTCATCCAGGTCTGGGCCTCCTCTGCGTCGCCCTTGCGCAGCGCCTCCACGACGCAGCGCTGGGCGACGACGATGCGCGAACGTCCCTGCGGGACACGGTCGATCATCCGGCGCAGGGACGGCGCCAGCAGGCGGGTCACGGGCTGCATGGCCAGCACGAGCACGCGGTTGGCACTGGTCGCCGCGAGCGAACCGAAGAAGTCCACCACGCCGACGACCGCGCCCTCGGAACTGCGCGCGGTCTCAACGCGGTGGATGCAGAGTTCAAGGCGCTCGAGATTTTCGGCCCTGGGGTGCGCGGCGGCGAGCGCCGCGGTCCGGGGCGCGATCGCGAGCATGGCTTCCCACAACTCGATGAAGGTCACGTCGTCGAGCGTGAGCGCACGGCTCATGCTGGAGGCGGTCGCCGCCTGGCCAGGCCGCGTCACGCGAAGTCGCTTGGTCCCGGGGGCCCGCCCGACGAGACCGGCGGATTCGAGCCGCCTCACGGCCTCCCGGACCGTCGAGCGGTTCACGTCGAACTGTCGCGCAAGCTCGGTCTCCGAGGGGAGGGGGTCGCCCGGCCGGAGGGTGCGCTTCAGGATGCGGCTCTCGAGGTCGGCCGCGACGCGGCCGTAGGCCGGCTGGGCGTCCAGTGGCTCGGGCCGGCTTCGCCGGGCGGGCCGGGCCGGTTTTTCGGTGGATTTCCGGGTCATTTGACGAATCCCAAGATTGTCCGACAATATACGCCACCGGTTCCGCTGACAAGTACCTGGAGAACTCGACCGTGGTGGACTTCGACTTCGGACTTGGAGAGGACCTCGACCTCCTGCGCGAGACGGTGCAGGACTTCGCACGCGCGGAACTCGCGCCGCGTGCCGACGAGATCGACCGCAGCAACCTGTTCCCTCGCGACCTCTGGCCCAAGCTCGGGGAACTCGGCCTGCTTGGCATCACGGTCGAACCGGAGTGGGGTGGCGCGGGTCTCGGATACCTCGCGCACGTCGTCGCCATGGAGGAATTGAGCCGCGTGTCGGGCTCGGTCGGGCTCTCCTACGGCGCGCACTCGAATCTCTGCGTGAACCAGGTCCGGCGCTGGGCGACGCCCGAGCAGAAAGCCCGCTACCTGCCGAAGCTCGTGAGCGGCGAGCACCTCGGTGCGCTGGCGATGAGCGAAGCCGGCGCGGGCTCGGACGTGATGGGAATGCGACTGCGCGCCGAACGGCACGGCGACCGCTACGTCCTGAACGGCACCAAGATGTGGATCACCAACGGCCCGACGGCGGACGTGCTGGTGGTCTACGCGACGGTCGATTCGGCGCTCGGCAACAAGGGCGTGACGGCCTTCCTGATCGAGAAGGGAATGCGCGGGTACTCGACCGCGCAGAAGCTCGACAAGCTCGGCATGCGTGGTTCGGACACCTGCGAACTCGTGTTCGAGGACTGCGAGGTGCCGGCGGAGAACGTGCTCGGGTCGGTCGGCGGCGGGGCGAAAGTGCTGATGAGCGGGCTCGACTACGAACGCGTCGTGCTCTCCGGCGGGCCGCTCGGACTCATGCGGGCGAGCCTGGACCTCGTCATGCCCTACCTGCACGAGCGACGACAGTTCGGCCAGCCGATCGGAACTTTCCAGCTGATGCAGGGCAAGGTCGCCGACATGTACACGGCCACCAATTCCTGCCGGGCCTACGTCTACGCCGTGGCACGGGCCTGCGATCGCGGCCGCACGACGCGCATGGACGCCGCGGGGTGCATCCTGCTCGCGGCGGAGCAGGCGACCAGCGTCGCTCTGGAGGCGATCCAGGCGCTCGGCGGCAACGGTTACATCAACGATTTCCCGGCGGGGCGCATCCTGCGCGACGCCAAGCTCTACGAGATCGGCGCCGGCACGAGCGAGATCCGCCGCATGCTGATCGGGCGCGAACTTTTCGCGGCCACGACCTGAGGGCGACGCCATGGCCATGGGCGGCTTGTACTACGAGGAATTCACCGTCGGCATGCGCTTCGAGCACGTGCTGCGGCGTACCGTCACCGAGGCGGACAACCTGATCTTCAGCGCGCTCACGCACAACCCGGCCGCCCTGCACCTCGACGAGGAATACATGAAGGGCACCGAGTTCGGCAGCCGCATCGTGAACAGCTGCTTCACGCTCGAGCCTGATGGTCGGCGTTTCCGTGGCGGACACGACGCTCGGCACCACCATCGCGAACCTGGGCTGGGACGAGGTGCGGTTCCCGAAGCCCGTCTACCCTGGAGACACCCTCAGTACCGAGACGCTCGTGCACGAGATGCGCGAGAGTCGCTCGCGGCCGGACGCGGGCATCGTGGTGTTCGTTCACCGCTGCCGCAACCAGCGTGGCGAGGAAGTGGCGGTCTGCAAGCGGACCGCGCTCATGAAACGCAGGAAGGCGGCCTGATGCGCTCGATGCTCTTCGTGCCGGGCGACCGGCCCGAGCGGTTCGCAAAGGCGGCCGCAAGCGGCGCCGATGCAGTGATCTTCGACCTCGAGGACGCGGTGGTGCCGGAACGCCGGCCCGGGGCGCGAGACGAAATCATCCAGTACCTCGGGGCAGCCGAACGCAGCGTACCGCTCTGGGTGCGAATCAATCCGGTCGGGTCCGACGAGTCCGTCGTCGATCTCGCGGCCGTCATGGGTGCGCGACCGGACGGAATCATGCTGCCCAAGGCGCGCAGCGGTGCGGACGTGCTGCAGGCGAGCCATTGGATGGAAGCGCTCGAGGTCCGCGCAGGCTTGCCGCGGGGCAGCGTCGGCCTCATCCCGCTCATCACGGAGAGCGCAGCCGCGGTGCTCGCTGCGGCGAGCTTCACTGCGCTGCCGTCACGCGTGCGCGGCCTCACCTGGGGCGCCGAGGACCTCGCCGCTGACCTCGGCGCAATCGCCAACCGGTCCGACGACGGTGAATTCGATCCCGCCTACATACACGCCCGCACGGCCTGCCTGCTGGCCGCGGCCGCGGCGGGCGTGCCGGCCATCGACACGGTGGACACCGAGATCCGCGATGCGGCGGCGATCGAGCGGCGGGCCCGCGACTCACGCCGCCAGGGCTTCACCGGCAAGATGGCGATCCACCCGGCGCAGGTCGAGCCGATCCACGCCGCATTCCGGCCCTCGGTCGCCGAGGTCGAGTGGGCGGGCCGGGTGCTCGCGGCGTTCCGGGCTTCGCCCGGCGCGGGTGCTCTGTCGCTCGACGGCCGGATGCTCGACAAGCCGCACATGCGCCAGGCCGAGCGGATCCTCGCCGCGGCGGCCAGGCGCTGAGCCCAAGCAAGGGGAACCAACGTGAGCGTCATCGAGAGTCGCATCAACCCGGCCTCCGCGGACTACGCGGGCAACGCCGAGGTCAACCGCAGCCTGGCCAGCCAGCTGCGCGAGCTCGTGGACAAGGTGAAGCTGGGCGGATCGAGCGCGGCCCGCAAGCAGCACGAGTCGCGCGACAAGATGTTCGTGCGCGACCGCATCGACCGGCTGCTCGATCCCGGTTCGCCGTTTCTCGAGATCGCGCAGCTCGCTGGACACGAACTCTACGGAGACTGGATCCCTTCGGCCGGCATCGTGGCCGGCATCGGCCGCGTGAACGGCCTCGAGTGCGTGGTGGTCGCCAACGACGCCACCGTGAAGGGCGGCACGTACTACCCGATCACGGTCAAGAAGCACCTGCGCGCGCAGGACGTGGCGCTCGAGAACCGCCTGCCCTGCATCTACCTCGTCGACTCGGGCGGGGCGTTCCTGCCGCGACAGGACGACGTGTTCCCCGATCGCGAGCATTTCGGGCGCATCTTCTACAACCAGGCGCAGATGTCGGCCCGCGGCATCCCGCAACTCGCGGTCGTGATGGGTTCGTGCACCGCGGGCGGGGCATACGTGCCCGCGATGTGCGACGAGTCGATCATCGTCCGCGAGCAGGGCACGATCTTCCTCGGTGGACCGCCGCTGGTGCAGGCCGCGACCGGCGAGCGTGTGGACGCCGAGACGCTGGGCGGCGGCGACGTGCACGCGCGGCAATCGGGCGTGGTTGACCACCTTGCCGACAACGACGCGCACGCGCTCTGGATGGCGCGCCGCCTGGTCTCGAGGTTGAATCGCACGGGGTCTCGCCCGCCACCCGCGCCGGAACGGGCGCCGCGCTACCCGGCGGAGTCGTTGTACGGCGTCGTGCCGCGCGACACGCGCCATCCGTACGACGTGCGCGAAGTCATCGCGCGGCTCGTCGACGACTCGGATTTCGACGAGTTCAAGGCCCTCTACGGCACGACGCTCGCCTGCGGTTTCGCGAGCATCGGCGGGTACCCGGTCGGCATCGTGGCGAACAACGGCGTGCTGTTCTCGGAGTCGGCGCTGAAGGGCGCGCACTTCGTGGAACTCTGCAACCGGCGACGCGTGCCGCTGCTCTTCCTGCAGAACATCACGGGCTTCATGGTGGGTCGCAAGTACGAGGCCGGCGGCATCGCTCGTGACGGCGCGAAGATGGTCACCGCGGTGGCCTGTGCGTCGGTGCCGAAGTTCACGGTGGTCATCGGGGGGTCGTTCGGCGCAGGCAATTACGCGATGTGCGGACGTGCCTACGGCGGCCGATTCCTCTGGAGCTGGCCGAATTCGCGCATCTCGGTCATGGGTGGCGAGCAGGCGGCGACGGTGCTCGCGATCGTCCGGCGCGAGGGCGTACAGCGCCGGGGTGAGGACTGGCCAGAAGCCGAGGAGAAGGCGTTCCGCGAGGAGATCCGGTCTCAGTACGAGACGCAGGGGCACCCCTATTACGCGAGCGCACGTCTCTGGGACGACGGCGTCATCGACCCGGTGGACACGCGCGAGGTCCTCAAGCTCGCGCTGGCCGCTGCGACCTGCCGCCCGGACGAGGGCGAGACGCCCTACGGCATCTTCAGGATGTAGGCGCCATGTTCGAAACCCTGCTCATTGCCAACCGCGGCGAGATCGCCTGCCGCGTGATCCGCACGGCGCGCCGCCTCGGCCTGCGCACCATCGCTGTCTACTCCGAGGCCGATGCGAGGCGCACTGCACACGCGGCTTGCCGACGAAGCCGTGCTTGTCGGCCCCGCGGCGGCCCGGGAGAGTTACCTCGATGCCGGTCGCATCCTGTCCGTGGCACGGGCAACCGGGGCGCAGGCGATCCACCCGGGCTACGGGTTCCTGTCCGAGAACGCAGCCTTTGCGCGCGCCTGCCGCGAGGCGGGCGTGGTGTTCGTGGGTCCGCCCGAGGAGGCGATCCTGCGCATGGGCTCGAAGAGCGAGGCGCGTCGCCTCATGTCGGCCGCGGGAGTCCCGGTGCTGCCCGGCTACGACGACGACGACCAGTCCGACGCGCGGCTCGTGCGCGAGGCGGGAAGGCTCGGTTTTCCGCTGCTCATCAAGCCCACCGCGGGCGGCGGCGGCAAGGGCATGCGGATCGTCCGCGCCGCGGAAGACCTTGCCGAGGCGCTGGCCGGGGCGCGCCGCGAGGCCGCAAAGTCCTTCGGCGACGATCGTGTGCTGCTCGAGCGATTCGTGGAGAAGGGCAGGCACGTCGAGATCCAGGTGTTCGCAGACCGCCACGGCTCGGCCGTGCACCTGTTCGAGCGCGACTGCTCACTGCAGCGCCGCCACCAGAAGGTGATCGAGGAGGCGCCTGCGCCGGGCCTCGACGCGCGGACGCGTGATGCGATGGGTGCGGCCGCCGTCGCCGCGGCGCGCGCCGTGGCCTACGAGGGCGCTGGCACCGTCGAATTCCTCTACGACGGTCGCGAGTTCTACTTCCTGGAGATGAACACGCGCCTGCAGGTCGAGCACCCGGTCACCGAGATGATCACGGGCCTCGACCTCGTGGAGTGGCAACTGCGGGTTGCCGCGGGAGAGCGACTGCCGCTCGTCCAGGCGGACATCCGCGCCCACGGGCACGCGGTCGAAGCACGCCTCTACGCGGAGGACCCCGAGCGGGGATTCCTGCCGTCCACCGGCCGCCTGCACCGCCTGCGGTTCCCCGAGTCGCTGGAGCACGTCCGAGTGGACAGCGGGGTGCAGGAAGGCGACGAAGTATCGGTGCACTACGACCCGATGATCGCCAAGGTGATTGCGTGGGGCCCTGACCGCCTCGGGGCCATCGAGCTGTTACGCACGGCGCTCGAGCAGGTCGAAGTCGAGGGCGTGCGCTGTAACGCTCGGTACCTCTGGGAAATCCTCGGTGCCAGCGAGGTCAGGGCGGGCGACGTCAGCACGAGGCTGCTGGAGAAGTCGCTGCAACCGGTCGGGGAGACGTCCGCAGAACGCACCGACGCCTGGATCCTCGCGGCCGCGACGAGGCTGCGCCCGGACGGTCCGCCGGGGCCGGACAGCCTGCCTCTGAGATCTCCGTGGGAGAGGCGCGGCGGATTCCGCATGAACGGCGAGCCGGTGGCCCGGGTCGCCATGAGGATCGGCGACGAGCGCCGCTGGCTCGGTGTCCATGCCCGGGGCGAGGAGATGCTGGCCGTCGAGCTGGACGGGCAGGATCACGTGGTCCGCCTCGCGACGCGACCGGCCGGCGAGATCGCTGGAACCATCGACGGGCGCCGCGTGGCGGCGCGGCTGGAATCCGTGGCCGGGTCGACCGTCCTGCGCCGGCAGTGCCTGCGATTCGAGTTCCAGGACGACGACGGGGCGTCCCATCACGCCTCGGCCGAGTACGAGGGCCATCTGAAGGCCCCAATGCCCGGACACGTGCTGGACGTGCGCGCAATCGCGGGCACCCGGGTGGCGGCAGGTGACGTGCTCGTGGTGCTGGAAGCCATGAAAATGGAGCACTCCCTGGTGGCTCCCTGGGACGGAACAGTGCTGTCGGTCCCCGTCAAGCCCGGTGATCGCGTAGAGGAGGGGGCCGAACTCGTAGTTCTCGAGCCGATCGAGGATCCGGGTCTTCGGCATGCCGCAGCGCAGGAGTGACGCCCGGTTTGCTAGACTGCGCCGCGTTTTAGTCGCCCCGCCGGACGTGATCCGGGCGACCTGACCGGATGAGCGTAGGCGGAGGATCCATGGTGCCCGACCGGGCGGTGCTCGAGGCTCGAGCGATCAGTGCGTGGCGTGGAGACAGGCACATCCTGCGGGATGTGTCTTTCGTGCTGCGTTCTGGGGAATTCCTCAAGATCACCGGCCCGAACGGCGTCGGGAAGACGACCCTGTTGAGGGTGGTCTGTGGCCTGCTGCCTGCCGAAAGCGGCGAAATGCACTGGTGCGGCCACCCCGTGCGGGGCGTGGCAGACGAGTTCCACGCCCAGTTGGGCTACCTCGGCCACCCGAACTCCCTCAAGGCCGACCTGACGGCCCGGGAGAATCTCCGGTACCTGGCCGGCCTGCGGCAGGAACTCACGGACCGGGACCTCGACGCCGCCCTGGACCGCTGCGGAATCCTCTCGCGCGGCGACTTGCCGGCCCGCTCCCTGTCGGCGGGCCAGAAGCGGCGCCTGGCGCTCGCCCGCCTGCTGCTCGCGGATGCGTCCCTCTGGATACTCGACGAGCCGGTGACCAACCTCGACACGGCCGGAATTGCGCTGGTCGAGGAGTTGATCCAGGACCACGTGAGCCACGGCGGCCTTGCACTTGCGGCGGCCCACCAGCGCCTGCTCGACGAATCGCCGAACCTTCGGCGCCTGGAGCTCAGCTGATGCGCCGTGCAACGGTTTCCTCGGCCGCGCGGCTGGTGTTCCGGCGCGACCTGACGCTCGCCTGGCGCCGGTGGGACGAGGTGGCGCAGCCGCTGATCTTCTACGTAGTCGTCACGACCCTGTTCCCACTGGCCACGACGCCCGACCTGGACGAGTTGAGCAAGATCGCGAGTGGCGTCGTGTGGGTGGCCGCACTGCTGGCTTCCCTGCTGGCATTGGAATCTTTGTTCCGCTCGGATGTCGAAGACGGCACCATGGAGCAATGGGTTCTGTCCGGACAGCCCCTGGGCTGGCTTCTGCTGGCCAAGGTCGCCTGCCACTGGGTGCTGACGGGCCTGCCGCTCGTCCTGATCGCACCGATCATGGGCACGGCCCTGGGACTGCCGTTTGCGGCCTGGGGTACGCTGGTCGTCTCGTTGCTCCTCGGCACTGCCACGCTGAGCATCCTGGGCGGCATCGGCGCAGCCCTCACGGTGGGCGTGCGGCGAGGGAGCGTGCTGCTGTCACTGCTGGTTCTGCCGCTCGCAATGCCACTGCTCATCTTCGGGGCGAGGGCCGTCACCATGGCCATGGACGGCGATTCGCCGGCCGGCCCGTTGCAGTTGCTCGCGGCCATCTTCTTCCTGGTACTGAGCCTGGGGCCGGTCGCCATGTCGGCGGCCATCCGGATCAGCGTAGAGAGTTGAAAGACCCCGGGGAATGACCCGGTTAAAGGACCTACATGTGGATCTGGTTGCATAAGTTTGGCTCGCCCCCGCACGCATACCGCCTGCTCGGCAAGCTCGCGCCCTGGTTCGGCTGGCCCGCGCTCGGGCTGATCCTGCTCGCGACCTGGTGGGGGCTGGTGAAGGCACCCGCCGACTACCAGCAGGGCGACGCCTTCCGCATCCTGTACGTGCATGCGCCGAGCGCGTGGATGTCCATGTTCGCCTACGTCGTCATGGCGGTCGCGGCGGGGATCGGGCTCATCTGGCGCATCAAGCTCGCTCACGCGGCGGCGGCGGCGGCGGCGCCGATCGGTGCGTCGTTCGCCTTTCTTGCGCTTGCGACCGGTTCGATCTGGGGCAAGCCGATGTGGGGCACCTGGTGGGTCTGGGACGCACGGCTCACCTCCGAGCTGATCCTGCTGTTCCTGTACCTGGGCTACATGGCGTTGCGCTCCTCGTTCGACGAGCCGCAGCGGGCAGACCGCGCCAGCGCCGTGCTCGCGATCGTCGGCGTGATCAACGTCCCGATCATCCACTACTCGGTGAAATGGTGGTCCACGCTTCACCAGGCAGCGAGCGTGACCAAGCTCGCGAAACCATCCATCGCGCTGCCGATGCTGATTCCGTTGTTCATCATGATCGTCGGCTTCCAGCTGTACTTCGGCTGGCTGATCTGCCGGCGGCTGCGTGCCGAGATCCTGCGCCGCGAGCGGAATGCGTCGTGGCTGAAAGAGGGTGGTGGAATATGAGTCTTAGAGACTTTCTTCACATGGGCGGTTACGCCGGATACGTCTGGTCCGCCTACGGCCTCACGACGCTGGTGCTGGTCCTCAACTGGACGTCCGCACGGCGCAGCGAGTCCGAGCAGAAGCTCCTGGCATTGCGCCGCGTAACTGAAAACAAGGAGGGCCGGACATGACACCGCGCCGGAAACGCATGATAACGGTGGCCGTCATCCTGGTCGGGGTCGGCATCGCGACAGCCTTCGCGATGAAGGCATTCCAGAAGAACCTGCTCTATTACTACAGCCCTTCGCAGATCAAGGCGGGCGAGGCGCCGGCCAACCGGTCCTTCCGCGTCGGTGGACTGGTGGAGAACGGCAGCCTGAAGCGCGAGCCGGGCAGCCTCGAGGTGCACTTCACGCTCACCGACTACGCGCAGGAAATGGTGGTGAGCTACACGGGCGTACTGCCCGACCTGTTCCGCGAAGGGCAGGGCGTGATCGCGCGCGGCAAGCTCGAGCCGGATGGCAGTTTCAAGGCCGAGGAAGTGCTGGCGAAGCACGACGAGAATTACATGCCGCCCGAGGTCCAGCAGAGCCTCAAGCCGCATGCGGCCGCGGGCCAGGGCAGCACCTGAGCGCACGGCTCAAAGGGAGCATTAAATGGTAGTAGAAATCGGTCTTTTCGCGCTGATCGTCGCGACGCTGCTGGCTGCCGCACAGGCCTGGTTCGGCATCGCGGGCGCGGCGTTCGGCAACCGCCGATGGATGGCGGCCACCAGGCCCGCCGTCACCGGGCAGTGGGTGTTCGTCGTGATGTCGTTCCTCGCCCTGTGCTGGGCGTTCTGGCACAACGACTTCTCGGTGCAGTACGTCGCCGGCAACTCGAACTCGGCGCTGCCCAGGTTCTACCGGATCACGGCCGTCTGGGGTGCGCACGAGGGCTCACTGCTGCTGTGGGCGCTGGCGCTCGCCACCTGGTCGGTGGCCGTGGGCGTGTTCAGCCGCAACCTGCCCGAGTCATACGCCGCCCGCGTGCTCGGTGTGCTCGGCATCGTGAGCGTCGGCTTCCAGCTCTTCATCCTGCTCACCTCGAATCCATTCGAGCGACTCCTGCCGGCGGCCATGGATGGTCGTGACCTGAATCCGCTGCTGCAGGATCCCGCGCTCGCGTTCCACCCGCCGATGCTCTACTCGGGCTATGTCGGAATGGCCGTCCCGTTCGCATTCGCCGTCGCCGCGCTCCTCGAAGGCCGGCTCGACGAGGCCTGGGCGCGCTGGGTGCGGCCGTGGGTGACGGTCGCCTGGATGCTCCTGACGGTCGGCATCGCGCTCGGCAGCTGGTGGGCGTACTACGAGCTCGGCTGGGGCGGCTGGTGGTTCTGGGACCCGGTCGAGAATGCCTCGTTCATGCCCTGGCTGGTGGGCACGGCACTGATTCACTCGCTCGCCGTCACCGAGAAGCGCGGGCTCTTCAAGAGCTGGACACTGCTGCTCGCGATCATCGCGTTCTCGCTGAGCCTGCTCGGGACCTTCCTGGTGCGCTCCGGCGTACTGGTCTCGGTGCACGCGTTCGCCAGCGACCCGAGCCGCGGGCTGTTCATCCTGGCGTTCCTCAGCGTGTGCATCGGCGGCTCGCTCGCGCTCTTTGCGTGGCGCGGCCCGGCGCTTCGTGCCAAGGGCGGATTCAGCGTCGTGTCGCGCGAGTCGTTCCTGCTCTTCAACAACCTGCTGCTGCTGGTCGCTGCCGCCCTGATCCTGCTCGGGACGTTGTATCCGCTGTTCCTGGACGCGATGAACCTCGGGAAGATCTCGGTGGGCCCGCCGTATTTCGACACGGTCTTCATGGTCCCGATGCTGCCGTTGCTGCTGCTGCTCGGGGTCGGCATGCATGCCGCCTGGAAGAAGGGGAAGCTCGAGGACATGAAGCGTCCGCTCGTGATGCTGTTCGTCGCGGCCCTGGTCTTCGGCATCCTGGTGCCGGTGTTTGCCTACGGCGGACTGCACTTCATGACCAGCCTCGGCCTGACGGCAGGCACCTGGGTGATCCTGTCGTCACTCTACGAGCCCGTGCAGCGCCTGCGCCGTCGGCAGTCGCTGTCCCGCGGCGTCGTCGGCATGACGCTGGCGCACATCGGCGTCGGCCTGTTCGCGATCGGCGTGACGGTGACGCAGTCCTACAAGATCGAGAAGGACATCGCGCTCAAGCCTGGCCAGAGTGTCGCGATGCACGGCTACGATTTCACGTTCAAGGGAACCCGCGAGGTACCCGGGCCGAATTACCAGGCGATCGAGTCGGAGATCGTCGTCACCCGCGCCGGCAAGGAGATTGCGACGCTGCACCCGCAGAAACGCGTGTATCGCGTGCAGCGCAGCCCAATGACCGAGGCGGGCATCGAGGTGGACTGGAACCGCGACCTGTTCGTGGCGATGGGTGAGGACCTCGGGGACGGCAGCTGGAGCATGCGCGTCCAGTACAAGCCCATGGTCCGGTTCATCTGGCTGGGCGCGTTGTTCATGGCGTTCGGCGGCTTCGTCGCGATCACCGATCGCCGCTACCGGCCGCGGCGCGAGACTGCCTCAGAGGCGGTCGCCACGGGCGGCAGGGCGCCGGCGCGCTGAAGGGGGCTCGTTCACATGTGGAAGTTCATCGTTCCCTTCGCGCTGTTCGTCGTGCTCGGCGCATTCCTCTACGTTGGCCTGCAGCGAGACCCGTCCTACGTGCCCTCGCCGCTGATCGGCAAGCAGGCGCCGGAGTTCAGCCTGCCGAGCCTGCAGGATCCCGCGTATCCGGTTTCCAGCGCGGATCTCAAGGGCAGGCCCTGGGTGTTGAACGTCTGGGGCACATGGTGCGGCGGCTGCCGGCAGGAGCACGGGACGCTGGTCGCAATCGCGAAGCAGAACGCTGTCCCGCTGATCGGCCTCGACTGGAAGGACGACAACGCCGCAGCGCAGCAGTGGCTGCGCGAGCTCGGCAATCCGTACGCGGCCGTGGCCTCGGACGCCGAGGGACGGGTCGCCATCGACTGGGGCGTCTACGGCGCCCCGGAGACTTTCCTGATCGGTCCGGACGGCACCGTGCTCTACAAGCACATCGCGCCGATGACCATGGAGGTCTGGGCGAAGGAATTCCTGCCGCGCATCGAGGCCGCGAAGGCTGGAAAGGGAGGTCAGTCATGACCGGGATTTTTCGTGCTTTCCTGCTTGCGCTCACGCTCGCCTGGGCCGGCGGCGCGCTTGCGATCGACACGCAGCGGGCCTTCGAGGACCCGGTGCTGCAGGCGCGCTACGACAACATCACACGCGAGCTGCGCTGCCTGGTGTGCCAGAACGAGACGATCGCGGATTCCAACGCGACGCTCGCCGGCGACCTGCGCCGCGAAGTTCGGGAAATGATCGCCGCCGGGAAGACGGACGACCAGATACGCGACTTCATGATTGCCCGCTATGGCGACTTCGTGCTCTACCGTCCGCGCATGACGCGCATGAACTTCCTGCTGTGGGCCGCGCCCGTGCTGCTTCTCGCATTCGGCGCCTTCGCCGTGGTGCGCGTGGTCCGGCGCCGGGCCGAAGAAGCGAAACTCGAAGCTGAAGGCCCGGAGGGCGGCCAATCGTGACACCATTTATCCTCGTCTGCGCCGTGATGGTCATCGCGGCGGTCGCCATCCTCGCCGTCCCGCTCGTGCGGCACGTTCCGGCCCCTGCGAAGGGCACGCCGGCGGCGCCACGGGCGACGTTGGCCCTCGTGGTCACGGCGATTGCCGTGCCACTCGCTGCGGTGGCCTTCTACTCTGGAGTGTCGAATTTCCCTTGGCAGAACCCGCAAGCTGCGAACGCCGCGCCTGCGGGACACGAGCAGGGCGGGGGCGCCGAGTCGCTTTCGACCGCGGCGCAGCAGCTCGAGGCGCGGCTCGCGGCCAACCCGCAGGACGCGGAAGGCTGGCGCATGCTCGGGCGCACCTATCTCGTGACGGGGCAAGCCAGCAAGGCCGTCACCGCCTACGAGAAGGCCGACGCGCTGCTGGGCGGCCAGGACGCCGGCCTGAAGCTCGACATTGCCGAGGCGCTCGTGCTCACGGACGACCCGGCCTCGCAGGGCAGGGCGAAGGAGATCATCGACGCAGCGCTCAAGTCCGACCCGTCGAACGGCAAGGCGCTCTGGTACGCCGGCGTCATGGCCATGCGAGTTGGAGACAAGGAGACTGCGCAGACGAGCTTCCAGAAGCTTCTCGAACAGAATCCTCCCCAGGAGATCCGCGATATCGTCGTGCAGCAGCTTGCGGCTCTCGGCGTACAAACCCCGGCCTCCGGGGGCGCTGATACGCCGGCGACGGGGAGCGGCATGGGTGGAAGCATGGGTGCAGGGATGGCCACCCCGGCCGCGGACGGAGCGGCGACGCCGACGGGCCGTACGATTCGAATCTCGATTTCGCTCGATCCGGCGCTGGCCGGCAAGATGAAGCCTGGCACCCCGCTGTTCGTCGCGGCACGGCAGCCTGGCATTCCTGGACCGCCGCTTGCGGCCCAGAGACTCTCCAGCGACCAGCTACCCATGACGGTCGTGCTGAGCGACGCCAATTCGATGATCGAGGGCCGCAACCTGTCCTCGGTGGACGACGTGGAAGTCGTGGCGCGCGTTGCCTTCGGCGGCACGGCGGTGCCGGCGCCCGGCGACCTCCTTGGAACGGCACAGAGTCGGAAAGGCGGGCCGGCCGACCTCACCATCGTGATCAATAAAGTAGCACCGTAGCCCGTGGCCACGTCCGTCCACCTGCGCCTTAGCAGGCTGCCGACCGGGCTGGCCACGTACCCCCGAGTGCTGCTGACGAAGCGGCCTCCAGTCACGGAGATCGTGGAGCCGCCTGAGTTCAAGGCCAGCGTGTCGGGCGTGGCGCTGGACGCGGAAAGTGTCGCGAAGTACGCGGCGGCGTGCGGATTCGGGCCCGGCATTCCTTCGACCTATCCGCATGTGCTGTCGATGCCGCTGCACCTCCAGATCTTCGCCTGCAGCTCGTTCCCCCTGCGGCCGATGGGACTCATTCACGTGTCCAACTCTATCGAGGTGCTCGGGACGCTGCGATTCGGGATGCGCCTCGACTTCACGGTGTTGGCCTGCAACTACCAGCGCACCGACGCCGGGCTCACCTTCGACATGACCACCGAGGTCGCTCACGAGGGCGAGCCCGTGTGGCGCGAGACCTGCGTGTTCCTCTCGAGGTGGCCGGAGTCCGTGGAGCGCACGGGCACGCGTCCACCGCGGCCGCCCAAGGCGCCGAAGGACGCGGCCGTCCTGGCCGAACTCGACGTCACCGGCCGCACGGCGTGGACGTATGCTCGCGTATCGGGCGACTTCAACCCGATTCACCTGAACGACCGCGCGGCTCGATTCTTCGGGCTTCGTGGCTCGATCAGCCACGGCATGTGGTCACTCGCACGCAGTCTTGCGCAGCAGCCGGTGCCCGTGCTTGCCCGCGGCGTGCGGATCGACACGCAGTTCCTGACCCCCGTCCAGCTGCCGGCGCGAGTCGCGATCAAGGAATGGGCGGCCGATGGCCAGCGCAGGCGAGCGCTGTGCGATACGCGCACCGGCCGTCTGCACATGTATTCTTCGTGGGCCGCCGCACCGGCGGCACCCTGAGCCGCAGTCCCAGCTCCGGCCGTTGATCGCCGCGATGATGACCGCGCGCGGAGCTCGCACACCATGACGACGGACGACAAGAGACGACGAAGCGCCGTGCCGGCATCCCGGGCCTCACGGCTGCTGCGCTTCGGGCTGCTGGGCGGCGAGCTCGCGCTTTCGGCTGCCGCGGCGACCGCCCGACAACTCTCGAAGGGCAAGCGCCCGGACCTCGCCTCCGCGATGCTGACGCCGGGGAACGCCGCGATGCTGGCGCGCAGGCTGGCCACGTTGCGCGGCCCGGCAATGAAGCTCGGCCAGATGCTGTCGCTGCAGGGCGAAGAGATCATCCCGGCGGAATTCCGCAACGCGCTCTCGATGCTGCGATCCCAGGGCTACGCCATGCCGGATTCCCAGCTCAGGCGCGTGCTCGGTCGCGAATATGGCCGGGGCTGGGAGAGTAAGTTCGCTCGCCTGGACATGGAGCCGGCAGCGGCCGCCTCCATCGGGCAGATTCATCGCGCGCGGACACACGGTGGTCGCGAACTCGCGCTCAAGGTGCAGTTCCCGGGGGTCGCCCGCAGCGTCGACAGCGACGTGAACAATCTCGCGACCCTGCTGCGCCGGCTCGAGTTCCTGCCGGTAACCATGGACGTCGACGCGATCGCCGCGGAGGCGAAGCGACAGCTCCACCTCGAGACCGACTACGAGAGCGAGGCGCGGAACCTCGAGCGCTACGCGAAGCTCGTCGCCGACATGCCGTCGGTCGTCGTGCCGCGCATCCACCGTACGCTCACGACTCGCCGCATCCTCGCCATGGACTGGATGGACGGCGACCCGCTCGAGTCGCTGACGAGCGAGGCCGTGCCGCAGCCGACCCGCAACGCCGTCGCCAGGACGCTCCAGGAACTCATGTTCCGCGAGATGTTCGATTACCAGTTCATGCAGACCGACCCGAACGTCGACAATTATCTCTATCTCCCGGCGACACAGCAGATCGGCCTCCTGGACCTGGGCTCGGTCGCGCAGTTTCCGAGGGAGTTCTCGGAGCATTACCGACGCGTCTGTCGCGCTGTCGTGGCGGGGGACGCAGAAGGCGTGCGCGTCGCGGCGACCGATATCGGGTACATCCACCCCGATGACAGCCCCGAGCGGGCGCGCGGCGTCGTGGACATCATCCGGCTCACCTGCGAACCCTTTGCACACCGCGGGCCGTACGATTTCGCAGCGTCCGGGATGATCGGGCGCGCGCGCGACCTCGGACTGTCCGTGGCCATGAAGCAGGGACTCAGGTCCCCGCCACCGCAGACGATCTTCCTGCACCGGAAGCTCCTCGGGACGTTCCTGATCTGCAGCCGCCTGCGGGCGCGGGTCAACGTGCACGCGCTGATCGAGCGCCACCTCTAGGACCGTGCCCCTCATGCGGCTGCGCTTGCGCCGGCCGCTGCACGGGGGCTAGCCTGCCGGTCCGGTCCCCTTCCAGGAATGCGCCAGATGAAGACGAACAGCACACGCCTCGCACCGTCGCTGCCTTGGATCGCCGCCGCCGTGGGCTGCCTGGGCCTGCTCGGGCTCCAGGCCGTTGCCGCTCCCGTTGACGACAGCGAGGGGGCGTTCCGCGCGCTCTACAAGGAGCTGGTCGAGATCAACACCACGCTGTCGTCCGGCAGTTGTACCGAGGCGGCCGAGGCGATGGCCGCGAGGCTGCAGGCGGCCGGCATGCCCCGGGACTCGATGCAGGTGCTTGCGCCGCCGGATCGGCCGAAGAGCGGCGCGCTGATCGCCGTGCTGCCGGGAAGCGACCGGTCGCTCGAGCCCGTGATGCTGCTCGCGCACATCGACGTGGTCGAGGCGAATCGCGCGGACTGGACCCGTGATCCGTTCAAGCTGGTCGAGGAGGGCGGGTACTTCTACGCGCGCGGCGCGAGCGACGACAAGGCGATGGCGGCCGTGTTTACCGACATCCTGGTTCGCTTCAAGACCCAGGGCTTCCAGCCGAAGCGCGGGCTCAAGCTGGCGCTGACCTGCGGCGAGGAGACCTCCGACACGTTCAACAGCGTGCACTGGCTGATGCAGACGCATCCCGAGACACTCGAGGCGCAGTTCGTCCTGAACGAGGGGGCCGGCGGCCTGCTCGGTCCGGACGGCAAGCCGGTCGCGCTGGACGTGCAGGCCGGTGAGAAGACCTACCAGGACTTCACGCTCGCGACGACGAACCCGGGCGGACACAGCTCACGCCCGGTCAAGAGCAACGCGATCAACGAGCTCGCGGCGGGCCTCATGCGGCTTGCGGCCTACCAGTTCCCGGCGAGCCTGAGCGACACGACGCGCGCATATTTCGAGGAGCAGGCGAAGCTGTCGCCGCCGGCCATTGCGGCCGACATGCGGGCGATAGTGAAGGATCCATCCGATGCCGCCGCCGCCGAAGGGCTGTGGGCCGCGAACCCCAGCTGGAACGGCATGCTGCGCACCACGTGCGTGACCACGGAGATTTCCGGGGGGCACGCGCCGAATGCTCTGCCACAGCGTGCCAGCGCGAACGTGAACTGCCGCATCCTGCCCGGCATTCCGATCGAGACCGTGCGCAAAGACCTCGAGCGCATCCTGGCCGACGACGGCATCAAGGTGGATCTCGTCGGCGAGCCCGGCGTGATGGCGCCGGCGCCGCCGTTGACGCCGCGGATCATGGATCCGGTGCGCAAGGTCGCAGCCGGTATCTGGCCGGGCGTACCGGTCATTCCCACGCTGTCCACGGGCGGAACCGACGGCCGGTTCCTGAACGCGGGCGGCATTCCGACCTACGGGATGTCCGGGATGTTCAGCGACGCGGAGGGCAGCCATGCCCACGGACTCAACGAGCGCATGCTGGTTCAGTCGCTGATGGACGGCCGGCGCTTCCTCTACGAGGTCGTGAAGATCTACGTGCAGCAGTAGGGGCGCGGCGGGACAGGGCTGGAGCCCTGTTTCGCCAGCATCGGCTAGACTCGGGCCCGGGAGGAGACCCTCGGTGACCCAGCAGACGCCAGGAGCGGGCGAGAGCGCATGGGAGGCACTGCGTCGCCGCAAGGTTGTGCAGTGGGGCCTCGGTTACGTCGCGGTCGCCTGGGGGCTGGTACAGGCGCTCGAATTCGCCGTTGCCACTTTCCATTGGCCGGAGGTCCTCACGCGGGTCGGCGCGGTGCTGGCGGTGGTGGGCGTTCCGGTCACCGTCACGCTGGCCTGGTTCCACGGCGACCGTGGCCACCAGCGTGCGACCCGCATCGAACTCGTCATCCTGGCGGCGGTACTCGCGATCGGCGGATTCGTGGCACTGCGGGTGGCCCATTCGCCGTCCTCGACCGGCGCAGGCACCTCATCCACTCCGGTCCAGGCCGGCAACCGGACGAGTGCCGTGGCCGACCGCCATCGCATTGCCATCCTGCCGTTCGAGAATTTTGGCAACGATCCTGCGAACGCCGCCTTCGCGAGCGGTGTGCACGACACGTTGCTCACGCAGGTCTCAAAGGTGCCGGGCCTCTCGGTGATCTCGCGCAGCTCGGTGCTGCAGTACGAGGGACACCACCCGACGATCCGCCAGGTCGCCGACGCGCTGCGTGTCGGCACCGTGCTGGAAGGCAGCGTGGCGCGGGAAGGAAACCGCCTGCGCATCCAGGCGCAGCTCATCGATGCAGACACGGACGCGCATCTCTGGGCCGAGACCTACGATCGCACGGCCGATGACCTGTTCGCGGTGCAGAGCGAAATTGCACAGGCCGTCGCCGAGCAATTGCGAGTACGCCTGACGACCGGCGATGCGGAGCGTCTGCGCGCCAGCCTGACACGGAATCCGGCCGCCTACGAACACTACGTCCTTGGCCGCAGCCACGCCTCCAATGGCTCCTGGGAGAACGCGATCACCGAGTTCACCCAAGCCGTCACGCTTGATCCGGATTTCGCGGCCGCGCATGCGCAGCTCAGCATGGCCCACGTCTGGCTCGGTTTCGAGGTCCCGGCCAGGCGTGCGGATTACGTGCCGGCCGCAAAGCGCGAAGTGGAGCGCGCACTCGCGCTCGATCCGACGCTGCCCGAGGCGCACCTTGCCCAGGCCGTGTATTTCTATCGTGGCGAGCGCGACATAGAACGCGCGACGCAGGAATTCGAGCTGGCCCTCCGCGGCCTGCCGAACGATGCCGCCGCATACCGGAACTTCGGGTTCCTGCGTCGCTGGCAGGGCCGGTTCGAGGAGGGCACGGCGCTGATGAAGCGCGCGGCGGAACTCGATCCCGGCGGGGACTCGGTGTCGAGCGCGGCGCTTGGGCTGGCGGGGCTCGGGCGCCGCAAGGAGGCGGTCGAACTCATCGAGGCCGGAATGGCCGCCCGGCCCCGGGACGCCGGACTGGCGCTGATGCCCGGCAGCTTTGCCGCAGACATCGATTGCGACCTCACGAGTCAGGAGGCAAACATCGCAAGCGTACGAGAGCGGTTGCCTGACGACCCGCAAGTTCTGGGCGACACCTGGTACTTCGCGCTAATGACCGGCGACGGTGCCGAAGCGTTGGCGGCGGCCGAGCGATACGCTGCGATCGCGGACCCCGAAGACGAATCACGCGACTGGCGGCTCGCGCTTGCGCAACAAGCGGCCGGACATCAGGCCGAAGCCCGCCAGCTCCTGCGTCGCAGCGTCGCCCAATACATCCGCAGGTCGGCGGACATGCCGCCGGGCGACCAGGCGGGAGACCAGTTTTCGTGGATTGCGCTTCACTACTCTTTGATGGGCGATCATGCGAAGGCAGCTGAGTACGCACGCCGTTCCGTGGCGGAATTTCCGGCGGGCGGCGGCATGTTCCAGCGCGCCCGCGCGCTGTATTTCGATGCCCTCGCGCTCGCGCGTGCCGGGGACATCGCCGGCGCGGCACCGCTGTATCGGGAGTCGCTGTCGGTGCCATTCCCGTTCAAAGCAAAGGGCATGTGGTGCGACCCGCTGGCCGCGTCGCTGCGCAGCAACGCCCAGTACCGGGCGCTCATGACGGAACTCGGCGCCGACGTCAGCATCGACCCGGCAAGGCGGGAAACCTGGCCCAGGCCGATTTCGCTACACTAGAACCAATTGCTCCGGGGAGAGACGATGACAGAAACCGTAGCGCCCGAGACGCTTGCGCTGCAGCGCATGTATCACTGGGAACAGACCACGCCCGACAAGGTGGCGCTGACGCAGCCCATGGGCGGCGGGGTGGTGCGCGACTACACGTGGCGGGAACTCATGGACGAGTCGCGGCGCATGGCCGCACATCTGAAGGGGCTCGGCTTCGAGCCGGGGTCGCGTATCGCGCTGCTCGGCCAAGAACACCGCGCACTGGCTCATGACCGACTTCGCCATCTGGATGGCGGGCTACGTGTCGGTGCCGCTCTACCCGACGCTGGCGGCGGGCACGGTGCGGCAGATCCTGGAGCACAGCGAGGCGAGGCTGCTGTTCGTCGGCAAGCTCGACGGCTGGGATGCCATGCGCGCCGGCGTGCCCGAGGGCCTGCCGCGGATCAGTCTGCCGCTCTCGCCGGTCACCGATTGCCCGACCTGGGACAGCATCGTTGCCGCGACTCCGCCGATGCAGGGCAACCCGGTGCGCGACGGCAACGAACTCGCGACCATCATCTACACCTCCGGCACGACCGGCGTGCCCAAGGGTGTCATGCACAGCTTCGCGACCTTCGCCTGGTCCGTCGGCGCAGCGCTTCGGCGGCGCAGCGTGCGCGACAACGGCCGCATCCTGAGCTACCTGCCGCTCGCCCACGTAGCGGAGCGCACGCTGGTCGAGCACGGCATGCTCGCAACGAACACGCACGTGTACTTCTCGGAGTCGTTGGCGACCTTCGCCGACGACATGCGACGTGCCAGGCCTACCGTCTTCTTCTCCGTGCCGCGCCTGTGGGTGAAGTTTCAGCAGGGCGTGCTGGCGAAGATGCCCGCGGAAAAGCTCGACCGGATGCTCAGGATCCCGGTGGTGCGCCGGATTGTCGCCCGCAAGGTCCTGAAGGGCCTGGGGCTCGACCAGTGCGAGGTCGCATCGGGCGGGGCGGCTCCGATGCCGCCGGAGTTGCTGCGCTGGTTTGGGCGCCTGGGGCTCAAGATCGTCGAGGTCTACGGCATGACGGAGAACTGCGGCATATCCCACGCGACGTTGCTGGGCGTGCCGAGGCCGGGCACCGTCGGGCCGGCCTACGACGGCATCGAGTGCCGACTCGACCCTGAATCGCGAGAAGTCCAGATGCGATGTCCCGGGGTGATGCTGGGTTACTTCCGCAATCCGGAGCAGACCCGGCAGGCGATGACCGAGGACGGCTTTCTGCGCACCGGCGACAAGGGTGAGATCGACGCGGAGGGCAACCTCCGGATCGTCGGCAGGGTCAAGGACCTCTTCAAGACCGGCAAGGGCAAGTACGTGGCTCCTGCACCGATCGAGGACCGCCTGGTGAATCACGCGGCCGTCGAAGCCTGCTGCGTGACGGGCGCCAACCTGGGCCAGCCCCTGGCGCTCCTGATGCTGAATGCCGATGCGAGCACGAGGTCGGTGGATCCTGCTGGTCGCGGCGCGCTGGAAGAGTCGCTCAGGGCCCACCTGTCGGCGATCAACGAGGCGCTGGATCCACACGAGCAGCTCGATTGCCTGGTGGTGGTGCGCGAGGTGTGGAGCGTGGACAACGACCTCGTGACGCCCACGCTCAAGGTGAAGCGCAACCGGATCGAATCGTTCTACTCCCAGCACTACGAGAGCTGGGTGGGCGCGCGACGCCCGGTCCTCTGGCAGTAGGCTCGCTGCCGCCTCAGGCCTGCGCGCGGAGACCGAGCATGGTCCGCGCTTCGGCAGGCGTTGCGACCTCGCGGCCGGCGTTCCGGGCGCAGCGCGCCAGCGCCTCGATCAGCGCGCCGTTGCCGGCAGCCTTCTCGCCGCCTGGCAGGTAGAACGTGTCCTCGAGGCCCGTGCGAAGCATGCCACCGAGATCCGCGGCCTTCTGGTGGACCGGCCAGATTTCGGCGCGTCCGATGAGCGTTGCCTGCCAGACTGCCCCGGCGGGCGCGTAACGTGGCAGCAGGGCGAGCAGGTCGGCGTCGCAGGGCATGCCGCTCGCGACCCCCATGACGAAGTTCACCTCGGGCACGCCCGAGAACATTCCCGCCTTCAGGAACATGCCGACAGACCGCACGATCCCGACGTCGAAACACTCGAACTCGGGATGGATGTGCAGCTCGTTCATCACGTCCAGGAACTGCTTGACCTTCTCGACGGGGTTGTCGAAGACCATCGGCGGCCAGGCCCAGGTTCCGTCGTCCTTGATCTTGAGGTAATTGAGGCTCCCGGCGTTGCACGCCGCGGCCTCGGGCCGCACGCGCCGCAGGCACGACAGGGGTCCCGAGACGTCCTTGCCCACGACGCCGGTCGTCAGGTTGATGATCACGCCCGGGCAGGCTTCGCGTATGGCGGTGACGATGGAATCCGCCACGTCGGGGTCCCAGCTCGGAAGGTGACCTGCACCGTCTTCCTGGCGCCGCAGGTGCACGTGCATCGCGGTCGCCCCGGCGTTGAACGCATCGCGCGCCTCGGCCGCCATCTGCGCAGGCGTCACCGGCACCGGGTGCTGCTTCGGGTTCGTGAGCACGCCGGTCAGCGCGCAGGTGATGATCGCCTTGTCCATCAGTCCTCTCCTGCCGTCTCGATTTCGATGAGCACGGCTCCGGCCTCGACGCTCTGCTTGAGTTCCACGTGTACGGTGGTCACCGTGCCGGCAATACGGGCCGTGAGCCACATCTCCATCTTCATCGCCTCGACGCACACGAGCTGCTGACCCGCCTCCACGCGATCACCTTGAGCCACGTTGATCGCGGCAATCGTGCCCGCCACGGGCGCGCGCGCGAGCCCCGGATCGGCGGCCGCCCGGTCGGAGGGCCACGGCGAGGCCTCGCGCATCACTGCAGCGGCTCCGTCCTGGAGGATATGAAGTGCATCGCCGTCCGCCACGCAGACCGCCCGGCGCTGCACGCCATCCTCGAGGTAGCGGATTGCGTGGTCGCGCCACGACACGACTTCGATCGTCGAGTCGGCTCCGTTCGCGCTCACCAGTACGCTGTGCCCACTGGGTCGCACGCGCAGCGTTCGCCGCTCGTCGCCGCAGTGCACTTCGAGGTCCCAGGCTGCAACGCTCACCGGACGCCATCCGGCGCCATTTCGGGAAGCGAACAGGGCAGCCGCGAGACGCCAGGATGCGTCCGCGACCATGGGGGCCACCAGCAGCGGCTCGCGTCGTTCCGCCCAGTGGTCGAGCGTGGCGGTGTGCATCCGCGACTCGCGGAAGTCCGGGTGTTGCAGCAGGTCGCGCAGGAATCGTCCGTTGTTGCGCAGTCCGACCAGCGGTGCGTCCTCGAGGGTGGCTCTCAACCGCCGAATCGCGTCGGACCGGTCGCGACCGTGGGCGATAACCTTGGCCACCATTGCGTCGTAGAACGGCGTGACCGCGCCGCCCTCTGCAATGCCCGAATCGATCCGCACCCCCGGCCGCGCCGCGTCGGTGGGCCGCCAGTGCAGCACCGGCCCGGTCTGGGGAGCGAATCCCGAGTAGGGATCCTCTGCGTACAGGCGCGCCTCGATCGCGTGCCCATCGAACCGCACCTGTTCCTGCGAGAGCGGGAGCGGATCGCCGGCGGCCACTCGGAGCTGCCACTCGACGAGGTCGAGCCCGGTGATGCACTCGGTGACCGGGTGCTCGACCTGCAGCCTCGTGTTCATCTCCAGGAAGTAGTGCCTGAGCTCGCCGTCGACGATGAACTCGACGGTGCCGGCGCCCACGTATCCGACGGCCCTGGCGGCCGCCACCGCGTCGGCGCCCATTCGTGCGCGCATGCTGGCATTCACGATGGGCGAGGGCGCCTCCTCGATGACCTTCTGGCGACGTCGCTGTGCCGTGCAGTCGCGCTCGCCGAGGTGGATCACGTTGCCGTGGCGGTCGGCGAAGACCTGGATCTCGATGTGCCGGCCGCCCTCGATCAATCGCTCGAGCATCAGCGTGCCGTCGCCGAATGCAGCGAGCGCCTCCCGACGCGCCCCGGCCAGCGCGGCCGGGAGCTCGCCCTGCGAAAGCACGAGCCGCATGCCGCGACCGCCACCACCGGCGACGGCCTTGACGAGCAGGGGCACTCCGAGCTTTGCGCCCTCGGTGATCAGCCGCTCATCGGACTGGTCGGCTTCGAGATAGCCGGGAGCGCAGGGAACGCCTGCGGCGATCATCCGTCGCTTGGCTCCGGCCTTGTCTCCCATGGCGGTGATCGCCGACGGCGGCGGCCCGATGAATACGAGCCCGGCGTCGTCGCAGGCCTGGGAGAAATCCGCGCGCTCCGACAGGAAGCCGTATCCCGGGTGGATTGCGTCGGCACCGGTGCGTCGGGCCGCCTCGAGGATTCGGTCGATCCGCAGATAGCTCTCGGCCGCGGCGGCGGGCCCGATGAGGACGGCCTCGTCAGCGAGAGCAACGTGCGGTGCATCGATGTCGGCCTCGCTCATCACCGCGACGGTCCGGTAGCCGAGTGTGCGCGCCGTGCGCATGACACGGCAGGCGATCTCGCCGCGATTGGCAACGAGTATCCTGGTGAAGTTCACGTCGGCGACCACTGGGGCTTGCGCTTCTGCAGGAACGCGCCCATGCCCTCGATGCCCTCGGCTCCGAGCGCTGCCCGCGAAAACGCCTCGGCCGCCTCCTGCACGAGGTCTGCGGGCCGGGACCAGCGCGCCTTGCGCACCAGTGCCTTGGTCGCCGCGAGCGCGCCGGGTGCACAGTTCAGGATGTCGCCCAGGGTTCGAGCAACGGCAGCGTCGAGGCCAGCCGCGGCGTGAACCTCGTGCACCAGCCGGATGGCGAGCGCCTCGCGTGCGTCGAGACGGGCGCCCGTGACCGCCAGCCGCTTCGCCTCCGAAAGCCCAAGTCTCTCGACCAGGTACGGCGCGATCTGCGCAGGCAGCACGCCGAGCGACGTCTCGGGCAGCCGGAATACCGTGCTTTCGGACGCGATTACGACGTCTGCAACGCAGGAGAGGCCGAACCCGCCGCCCATGACCGCGCCCTCGAGCACGGCCACGATGGCGAGCCCGCTGTCGGCGAACACGTTGCAGAGCTGGCCAAAGGCCGCATTCACCTTCACGATCGCGGCCGCATCCTCAGCGAGTCGCGCTCGCGCGGCGGCCATGTCCTTGAGGTCGGCGCCGGCCGAGAAGTTGCCGCCCGCCCCCCGGAGAACGACCGCGCGCGTCTGGCCATCGCTCTCCGCCGCGGTCATGGCAGCGGCGATCTCGCCCACCATCGCGAGCGACATTGCATTGCGAACCTCGGGCCGGTTCAGAGTCAGGTGCAGTACGGCGCCGTCGCGGACGACGGCGAGGTGGGTCGAATCGCCCATGGTCAGCCTGCAGCCCGTGGCAGGGTGCCCTCGAGCTTGGCGATGATGCTGAGCATCACTTCGTCGGCGCCGCCGCCGATGGAGACCAGCCTCGAGTCTCGATATGAACGGGCCACCGGGTTTTCGGCGGTGTATCCCATGCCGCCCCAGTACTGCATGCATGAATCCGAGACTTCGCGGACCAGGCGACCGCACTTGAGCTTGGCCATCGAGGCCAGCTTGGTCACGTCCTTGCCACTCACGTATTGCTCGACGGCCGAGTAGGTGAGGGCGCGCAGGGCAGCCACCTCGGTGCGCAGTTCCGCGAGCCGGAAGTGGACCACCTGGTTGTCCAGGATGCTCTTGCCGAAGGCCTTGCGCTGGCGGGTGTAATCGATCGTGAGGTCGATCATGCGGTCCATCCCGCGGAGCGAACTCGCCGCACCGAACAGTCGCTCCTCCTGGAACTGCAGCATCTGGAACGTGAATCCCATGCCTTCCTGGCCGATCAGGTTGCGGCGCGGTACGCGGACGTCGTCGAAGAAGAGCTGTGCGGTGTCGGAGCTGTGCATGCCGATCTTGTGGATCTTCTGGCGCGAAACGCCCTTGGCGTCCATCGGCACGATGATCAGGCTCTTGTTCTTGTGCGGCGAACCCTCGCTGGTGTTGGCGAGCAGGCAGCACCAGTCGGCCTGCAAGCCGTTCGTGATCCACATCTTGGTGCCGCTTATCACGTAGTCGTCGCCGTCCTTGCGCGCGGTCGTCTTGACTGCGGCCACGTCGGATCCGCCGCCGGGCTCGCTTACGCCCAGGCAGCCGACGAGGTCGCCCGCAATGGACGGCGCGAGGTACTCGCGGCGTAACTCGTCCGATCCGAAGCGCGCCAGCGCCGGGGTGCACATATCCGTATGGACGCCGATCGCCATCGGTACGCCGCCGCAGTCGGCCGCGCCGAGCGCCTCGGCCATCACCATGGAGTAGCTGAAATCCAGGCCGAGGCCGCCGTACTGCTCCGGGTACTTGACGCCGAGCAGGCCGAGGTCGCCCATCTTCTTGAACAGGGCGTGGGCCGGAAAACCTTCCGCACGCTCCCATTCCTCGACATGCGGGTTGATTTCATTGCAGACGAACTTCGTCACGGTATCGTCGAGCTGCTGGTGCTGGTCTGTGAACTGCATGCTGGGCTCCGGGCGGGTTCGAAATCGGGATCGGGATCGTGCAGTGACGTGGCTACATCCGCGCCACGCCGAAACTGTTCGGGTGCAGCTGGCGGACTTCGGCTTCGCTGGCAATGGCCAGGCCGAGCGCGAGCACCCGTCGGGTGTCGCGCGGGTCGATGACGCCGTCGTCCCACAGGCGCGCCGTGCCGTAAAGCACGTCGCTCTCCGAGTCGAGGCGACGCTTGAGCTGGTCGCTCATGGCCTTGAGACCGGCCTCCGCCTGTTCGGTGACGGCCGTGCCGGACTTGGCGAGCTTGCTGCGGCTCACCATGTCCATGACCATCGCCGCCTGTGCGCCGCCCATGACGGCCGTGCGCGCGGTGGGCCAGGCAAAGATGAACCGCGGGTCGAAGCCGCGACCGCACATGCCGTAGTTTCCGGCGCCAAACGAGCCACCGAGCACGATCGTGAACTTCGGCACCCGCGCGTTCGCCACGGCCTGGATCATCTTGGAGCCGTGCTTGATGGCGCCCGCACGCTCGGCGGCCGTGCCGACCATGTAGCCGGTGGTGTTCTGCAGGAACACGAGCGGGGTCGCGGTCTGGTCGCAGAGCTGCATGAACTGCGCCGCCTTGACCGAGCCCGTGGGCTGGATCGGGCCGTTGTTCGCAACCACTCCCACGCGATGGCCGTCGATGCGTGCGTGCCCGCATACGGTGTCGGTCGAGTAGGGTGCCTTGAACTCGAGGAACTCCGAGCCGTCCACGATGCGTGCGATCACCTCGCGCGCGTCGTAGGGTGTTCGCTCATCCACCGGGACGATGCCGAGGAGTTCCTCGGCGTCGTAGGCCGGCGGATCGGATGCGGCACGCGTCGGAACCTCGTCCCAGCGCAACGCCGCCACGACTTCGCGTGCGATCGCGATGGCGTGCGCATCGTTGTCTGCGAGGTACTCGCCGAGGCCGGTGACCCTGGCGTGCAGTTCCGCCCCACCGAGCGCCTCGTCGGTCGCGTCCTCGCCGATCGCGGCTTTCACCAGCGGCGGTCCAGCCAGGTAGATGCTGGAGCGGTCCTTCACGAGGACGACGTAGTCCGAGAGGCCAGGAAGATAGGCGCCGCCAGCGGTCGACGACCCGTGCACGACCGCGATCTGCGGTATGCCGGCGGCCGAGAGACGGGCCTGGTTGGCGAAGCAGCGGCCGCCATCGACGAAGATCTCGGCCTGGTACATCAGGTTGGCGCCGCCCGACTCGACGAGCGCAATGAGCGGCAGCTTGTTCTCGCGTGCGATGGCCTGGGCGCGCAGGTTCTTCTTGAGACCCATCGGGGCGATGGTGCCGCCCTTGACCGCGCTGTCGTTCGCGGAGACCACGACGCGCCGGCCCGCCACCACGCCGATGCCGACGATGGAGCCTCCGCCCTGGACGCTCTTCTTGCCGTCGTCGTCGTGCATGCCGAGACCGGCGAGCGGGCTCAGCTCGAGGAAGTCGCTGCCCCGGTCGAGCAGGCGCGCGACGCGCTCGCGCGGCAGGAGCTGGCCTCGCTCCTCGAACCGTGCCCGCTTCGACTCAGACTCGGCCACCACGCGCGCCTCCAGGGCCCGGATCTCGGCGAGTCGTGCGCTCATCCGCTCCGCGTTGCCGCGGAAGGCGGTACTCCTGGGATCGAGCTGCGAAGTGAGGCGGGGCATTACTTCAGTGCCTCCGGCGTCACGGCGCGGTGGAAGCCATTGAAAGGCACCGATCGGTCGTGGTCGATGCTCGGAAACACCGCGCTGCCAAGCGATGCGCCGCCGTCGATCTGCAGGGTGACACCGGTGATGAACGCCGCGGCCGGCGACAGCAGGAACACGATGGCGGCGCTTACCTCGGCCTCGGTCGCGAGTCGCCGCAATGGCACGTGCGCCTTGAGCTTCGGGATCAGCGCACGGACAGCGCCCTGGTAGGTGTCCAACCCCGATGACGCGATCCAGCCGGGCGCGACCGCGTTCACGCGCACGCCGGCGTGGGCCCATTCGAAGGCGGCGCTCATGGTGAGATTGCTCATGCCGGCGCGTGCTGCGCCCGAATGCCCCATGCCCGGCATGCCGTTGCGAAAATCCGCCGTCATGTTGACGATGGCGCCGCCTTGCTTCTGCATGGACTGCGTGAACGCCTCGCGCATCATCAGGAAGCCGCCGGTGAGGTTGTTCGCGACCACGGCGTCGAACCCGCGCTTGCTGATCGCCGCCAGTGGCGCAGGGAACTGACCGCCGGCGTTGTTCACCAGCGCGTCGATACGGCCGTGCCTGCGGACGACCTCGGCCGTTGCGGCCTTCACCGCATCTTCGTCGCGAATGTCGAACGGGAGCGTGTCGCAGCGTCCTCCGTCCTCGCTGATCTCGGCCGCAACCGCATCGAGCTTGCCTGCCGTGCGTCCGCTCAGGATCACCGTGGCGCCGAGCGAAGCGAGTTCATGGGCCACGCAGCGCCCGATGCCGCTGCCGCCACCGGTCACCCAGGCGACGCGACCGACGAACAGGTCCGCCCGGAACGCACTGTGGTAGCGGTGGTCCGGTTCCGGCGCCGTCGAGTCGTGGGACATGCGTTTTTTCCCGTCCGGACTGCCAAGGGAGCGCGTATTAGGCACTCGCCTTACGTTAACGTCAACCAGGTCTCTTATCAGACAGAGGGGTTCTCAATCGGGGAGTGCGTGGTGCTAATATGCGGCCTGGCCAACCCCTAACCGAAGGAATTACTCCATGGATTTCCAGCAGTGCACCGAGACGATCCGCGGCAAGGTCGGCGAACAGAGCGGCCTCGACGCCGTGCTCAAGTTCGACTGCGGCTCCGAGGGCGTGATCGTGATCGACGGCAAGTCGACGCCGAACACCGTGAGCAACGAAAACCGCGACGCCGACTGCACGATATCGATCACGCACGAGAACCTCGAGGCGCTGCTGGGCGGGCAGCTCGACCCGATCACGGGCTTCATGACCGGAAAGTTCACGGTCGCGGGCGACATGAGCATCGCCATGAAGCTGCAGCGGGTCGTCTGAAGGTGGCAATGGATCGCGCGACGTCGCCGGGCTCCGCCCGGAACTCGCGCCGGGGCACGCGTGGCCCGACCCGGGCCGCGACTCGCACCGCGCGGGAGGCTCTCGCCGCGCACCACGACGAGGCCACATCCGAGCTCTTCGGGATCAAGCAGCTCTGCGAAGACTTCGGGATCTCGGCCCGCGCGATCCGCTTCTACGAGGACAAGGGGCTCCTGAGCCCCCGGCGCATCAACGGCGCGCGCGTCTACACGCGCCGGGACCGTGCGCGCCTCGCCCTGATCCTCCGGTCCAAGGCAATCGGCGTGTCGCTCGCCGAAATGAAGCATTACCTGGACCTCTACGGCGCCCATGGCGAGGGGCGGGTGCAGCAGTTGAAGTACGTCCTGCAGCGCACGGACGACGCCATCGGGGAGCTCGAGCAGCGTTCGGCCCAGATCGAGACCACGCTGGCCGAGCTCCGGCTCATCAACGACACGGTCCGGGCGCATCTCGCCGGCAAGGCCTGACGGCACCCCCGGGAGCGTAGTATCGTTGGGACCGGGCCGGAACCAACGGCCGCCGGGGATGGACTCATGACGGTGCCTGGAAAGCAGGGCGCGGGCGGGGACGATACCTGGCCGGCCATGGAATCACTTGAAGATGCGCTCGAGCCGGACCTCATCAGTCCGGCGAAGTTGCTGCGTTATCTCGACGAGAGCGAGGCCGAGGATTCGCCCGCTGAAGACGGGGCGCTGCCGGGCATCACGAGCATGCCCGAAGGCATGCGGGTGGACGAGCGACGCGTCGGCCGGGCGGTCGCGCAGTGGATCCTTCACGTGCGCTGCGACTGCGGGCGACGATGGTTCGAGGCCGGGCCCGTGGACACCGCGACCTGCCCGCGCTGCGGGATCCTGGTGTACGTGGACATCGATGCCCGGAGTCGTCGCCCGTAGGCATCGCGAGTCGCGGCAGCAGGTCGCGTCGGCGTCCCCTGATCCAGTTCTTCTGTCGGCCAGTGGGAGCCCGTAAGTGAGCAGGGCGTTCGTCAAGGACCAGGACGACTCGGCGGGTGCCGACCTGCCTGAACTCGCCGTGAGCCCTCATCGCAACCTCGTGACGCCCACCGGACTCGCACTGCTCGAGGGAACGCTCCGGCGACTCGAGGGGGAACTGCTCGCCGCACGAACGACCGATGACAAGACCCTGGTGGCCCGCGTCGAACGGGACCTGCGCTATTTTCATCAACGCCGGGCGACGGCGGAGGTGATTCCCCCGGCCGGGGCAACGAGCAAGGTCCGGTTCGGGAGCCGAGTACGGCTCGAGACCGATGCCGGTGAGCGGATCGAGTTCCGGATCGTGGGCGAGGACGAGTCCGACCCTTCCGGCGGCCTCATTTCCTACGTGTCGCCGCTGGCGGAGTTGCTCATGGGCGGGGCGGTCGGCGATCGCCTGCCATTTCGGGGCGCCGAGGCCGAGATCGTCGGCCTGGAATAGGGTGGCGAAGCCCCTCGGTTCTTACGTATCGCCAATGGTGCAGCGCGTCAATAAGCTGCAACCATTCTCCCCCTGATTGGCCCTCCTCGGAGGGCCTCTTTTTTGGCGACCCACCCGGCCGACCCGCCTTTTCAGACGATTGCGTCGGTCGCGCGGCGGCCCTGCCGGCCCTGCCGTCTCTCGACGTTATCCACCCTGGGCTTGTGCCAGTTCATGAGTCCGCGGCGGTCATCCACCGACCGGCGATCCGCGAAATGCGAGTACCTGCAGGTGCACACCGGGGCCTGGCAGTCGGGCAAGGGAAGCCTGGGCACTTTGGCGGATAGAAACCGTATCCCCGCAAACTGCTTGGCCCCCTCGCAGGACTGCTGACCGGGCTTGATGCTCACGGCATGGTAGGGCTCTGAGACCGGTTTTCTTGCAGCAGGTAGAACCCGCACCGGGGCCGGCTCGTCTCGGCCAAGCTTCCCTGACAGCCATGCCTTGAATTCGAACGGCATACCAAAGACCTGCTTTTCGCCCTTCCCTCAGGCTTACATTCTAGGCGAACCTGCATCGTTTTGGGCGCGCGCAGAATCAGGCTCGCGCGAACGCGAGCCGAAGTGCGGGCCAGCGGTGGCCGTGGCCTTACTCGGGCACCAGGTCGCCTGAACCGCCGAACTCTTTCGGGAAATCCTTGAATTTCGGCAGGCCGTCGCGAGCCGCCATGACCTTCTCGCCGTAATGCACGTGAATGGTCGGCGAATACTTGAACCCCGATATCGATCCCGCCGGCACGTCGGTCATCCCGATGCCCGGGTGCCCGACCAGGACCGGCGCGCCACAGCTCTTGCAGAACTGGCGGTGACTCGCTTCCGTCCGCTTGTAGAGGCCGAGGTTGTCGGCGCCTTTCACGATCTTCACGTTCGGGGTCGGCCACAGGGTGGCCGCGTGTATCGGCGCGCCGAGCCAGCTGCGGCACGAGTCACAGTGACAATAAGCCTGGATTGGCGGTTCGCCGCTGAGTTCGAGCTGGACCGCGCCACAGGCGCAGCCAGACGTGTAGTGTCCGTTTCCCATTTGCAGTCCTCCCCTTGGCCTAAGGCGCCGATTCTGGCCCCACGTGCGAGAAAGTCAAATGAGGCCGGCGCACCAACAGGCGAACGAAACTGTGAAGCACGACACGCGCCCGCGGGCGGCGGCTGGTTCAATAGCCCGGAGCGCTGGGGGCCCGCCGGAGTCCACAGCGAAATGGCCCCTGCGGTTGAACCGAAGCCCCGAGGCCGTCATTCAGGAGGAGTCGTCCTATGGCCAAGTCAGAACTGTTCGCGAGCGCGGCGGAAGCACACGAGCGAGACCCCCGGTCCTATCCGTACGGATACCTGACCGGTGGCAGCGACGAGCTCAAGTCCGTCCGGGTCTTCGTGTGGTTCCGGACGATGGACGAACTCATCGACAGCCTGCTCGACGTCGAGCCACGCATGTACGGCGTCGAGCCCAAGCGCGGCCTCGAGGCATACCAGGAGCGCGTGCGCCCGATTCTCGATCGCCTCAGGCTGCACGGATTCGACGAATCGATCCGGGCCGAGTTGGCCCCGGAGGCCGACGGGAAGTTCGTCGTCGACTGGTGGGGCACCTACGCGGAGCTGCGCGAAGGTCGTGGCGCCTTCGGCGGCCAGCTGATCGAGGATTTCCTCGGTCCCGAGCGCCGCAGACAATTGCTGCCCAGCGGCGAGGATACCGCGTTCATCGATTTCCTGAGGCCGTCGGCCGCGTAGCTTACGCCGCTCGAAGCCAAGATCCACCCGCCACAAGTACGGGTACGAGACCTCCGGTCGTGGTTCGATAATCGTCTCGAAGGGCGACGCGCCGGCCGAGCCCGGCGGCCGCAGATACCCGTCTGCGGGTCCCTCGAGGAGCGACCATGACCGAATCGGCACGCCTGGCCCTCGTTGGCCTGCGCGACTTCACGACGCTGCAGTGGTACGTCGTGCCGCTCATCGTCCTGCTCTTCTACGTCTACATGGTGGAAATCCGCGACGCGCGCGCGTCCGGCAACTGGGACGCCGTCATCGCCGGTGCCGCCGTATTCGGTGCCGACTTCGTGAACGAGTCGATCAACGGCTGGATCTTTTCGATCTCCGGCTACAGCGCACTGTGGCTCGCCCCGGGCCCGACGGCCCTGCGCACCCTGGTCGGGTGGAACGTGGAAATCATGTTCATGTTCGCCATCGTCGGCATCCTCTACTACAAGTCGATCGACGCCGATCCGAAGGCGACGGTACTCGGCCTGCCGAACCGCTGGTTCTGGGCGCTCTTCTATTCGGCGATCTCGGTGCTCGTGGAACTGGCCCTGAACAGGGGCGGGCTGCTGGTGTGGGACTATCGCTGGTGGAACCACGGCGTTGTCGAGGTGTTGCCGATCTTCGTGTTCGGGTATCTATGGTTCTATCTGGCCGCGAAGTACGCCATCGAGCGGGCGACGCTCAGGGGCAAGATCATGGTTCCGGTCGCGTTGTTCGGCGTGGCCGCAGCCCTGAACGTGGTCGGCCTGGGCGTGTTCGACTGGACGTACTGATACGGGCGTTCAGTCGTCGCGCTTGAGGAGCGCTGCCAGGTCCGCGAAGGGCGCATGGGTTGCGCCGTCGGTCCGGTCCGAGCCGGGCGTCAGCGGACGCGTATCGAGCTGGCGCTGGTGCTCGTTGTCGTGGCAATAGAGGCAAAGCAGTTCCCAGTTGCTGCCGTCCAGCGGGTTATTGTCGTGGTTGTGGTCCTTGTGGTGGACCGTCAGTTCCTGGACGTTCGTGTGGTCGAATTCGCGCGCGCAGCGTCCGCAGATCCAGGGGTACAGCTTGAGTGCCCGCCCGCGGTAGCCCTGATCCCGCTCTTCGCGGGCCTTGCGGGCGTCGGCCACCACACGGTCGAGGCGCTCGTGATTCGGATTGACAGGCTTGCGGGTCGGCATGAGGCGGATTGTGAGCCTGATCGTGCAGGGCAGGGAAGAGCGGTTGCCGCCGGCAGCCACCGCGGTTACCGTGCAGGCACGGCCGATCGGCCCCGGAGAGTAAAATGGCTGCGAAACGCAACACGACGACCCGGCGGGAGACGCGCGAGTCCGAACTGCCGCCGCTGACCGCGAAAGAACGACGCGAACTCGAGCGCCGCATCCGGGACGCGGACGACCCGCGCAGATTCCTGCTCGTGTCGGCGACGCTGCCGTGGTTCTCGCTTTACTACGAGATCCAGGAAGATGCCTGGTTGATCGACGACCCGGCGCGGGCGACGCTCTTCAAGCGTCGCGCGGCTGCGCAGGCGATTCGAGACCTGCTGAAACCCAGCGTGTTCGTCGTGCCGTGCACGGTGGACGCGCGCGGAAAGCTGGTGCTGAGCTCGATCGCGGGTCGCAAGGTGGGGAAACTGCGCCTCGCCGTGCTGCCGGAGTGGCGCCGGAAGAAGAAAAAATAGTCCCCGCTGCGCAGCTCCAGGAACTCTGCGAAAATCAACACAATACCCCTGAGACCAGGAACCCCGATGAACACTTACCTGAAGGCCCTCTGCCTGGCCATTTACCTGCTTGCCGTCATTGGCCAATTCGTCGTGTTGCCGTTCGGCGTCACGTCGGGGCTGCAAAAGGTCGCCGTCATCCTGCTGGCCGCACACGCGCTCGAATTGATTGTCGCCTTCAAGAGTGTCAAGAGGTATCAGGGCCCTCTGATTGACAGCATCGCGTTGACGCTGCTGTTCGGGCTCCTCCACTGGAAGCCGCTGTCCAAGGCGTCCTAGCGCACGACGACAGGCAACTTGCGCAGGAGGAGAGTCCGTGAAATCGGTACTGGTGCTTTACTGCAGCCTGCGTGGGCACACCGCACGCGTGGCCCGGCGCATCTGCGAATCCGTTGTCGCCGGGGGAGGCCGGGCCGAACTGATGGAGATCAGGGAGGCCATTCACGAAGGCGTGGAGTGGGGCCGCTACGACGTCGTGGTGCTTGGTGCGCCGGTGGTCTACGGCACGTACGACAAGGCGTTCCTGCAGTTCGTCCGCGACCACAAGTCCGAGCTGGACGCGAAGCCGAACAGTTTCTTCAACCTGTCGGTGGTCGCACGCACGCCGGAGAAGGCCACGGTCGAAGGCAACCGCTACATGCAGAAATTCCTGCAGATCTCAGCCTGGAAACCGAAGGACCTCAAGGTCATCGCCGGCAAGGTGAACTACCCCGCGTGGCGCTGGTACGACGTGCTCATGATCCAGCTGATCATGAAGATGACGCACGGCCCGACCGATCGCCGCACCGTCATCGACTATACGAACTGGGAGGACGTGGGCGCATACGGCCGCCACGTACTCGCGCTCGGGGGACCGCAGGCATCCGGGGCCGGTTGAGCGGAGAAGCGTGAACCAACCCGGGGTCTCGTGGTCAAATACGGCAACTTTGGCCTGTCTCACCGGCTTCTGCGGGCATTCGGCGTCGCGCCAGCCCTGTGGGTTCGATGAGTGCCTGCCGGGTTGCACCAGGCTCAACCAGCCATCACACACGGAGACTATCGGATGAACACTTTCAGAAAAGCCCTCAGCGTAGCTGCTCTTGCGGGGGCGTTCCTCGTCGGCGGCGCCGCCATGGCGGCGGACCCGGACTGGCAGAAGTACGACGGCACCGTCAGCATCGATGCGACCCAGTTCGCGTTGGTCTTCGGCGGCAGCAGCGGCGGCGGTAAGCTCGCTTACCAGGGCAAGACCTATGATTTCAAGCTCTCGGGATTGACGGCCGGCATCAATGTCGGCGGGAGCAAGGTCGAGGGCAACGGCTTCGTCTACGATCTCAAGGACGTTTCCAAGTTCCCGGGTACCTACACGGCTTACAGCGCCGGCGGTGCTGCCGCGGCCGGTGCCGGCACGGTGTACCTGAAGAACGAGAACGGCGTGATCATGAAGCTCGGCACGACCTCCAAGGGCCTGGCTCTTAACCTGGGCTCGGCCTCGGGCGTCAAGATCACGATGAAGTGACCAGCCGGTAGGCATGGGTCCTGGCGGCGAAACTCCCTCGCGATGCCGTCAAGGCTCCGTGTCTTCCAGGAGAGCGCCCCCACGAGGGGGCGCTTTTTCTCGTTGATAGCGCACACAGCCTGCGGAGAACAGTAGCGGACCATGGCGGCGGGACGGCGGGTGCTGGTAGCAGGGCCCATGGTTCGTGAATGAATCAGGATGACATGGCAAGACCATCGAAAGCGCTGCCGATGATCGTTGCCGCCCTCGCAGGGGCTGCGGCAGTCTGGTATGCCTACCCCAGGCTCGCCGCGCTCGCGCCGTGGTCGAAGACGGCGGGCAAAGTGCACTCGGGACTCGGCAGCGAGATCCTCGTGATGCGGACCAAGGGCGGGTTGCTCGAGGTCTCGACGGTTCGCTCGAGCGAACAGTTCGACAAGAAGTTCGTTTACACGGTCTTTGGCGTCAAGGTCGGCGAAACGGTGCCGCATATCCGCGTGCCGGCGGTTTATCGGTATCACATCGAACTTGCGCCGGAGTGGAAGATCATCCGGACCGGTACGGTATTCACGGTCGTGACGCCGCCCGTGAAACCCAGCCTCCCGGTGGCGCTGGACCTGGCCCACATGCAGAAGGACGTGGGCGGCACCTGGATCCTGATCCCGTTCAACGAGCGCGACGACCTGAACGCGCTCGAGCGGGAGATCACCGCGACGCTGGCAGCGAAGGCGAGCAGCCCTGCCTACCTGCAGCTGCAGCGCGAGGACGCGCGCAAGACCGTCACCGAGTTCGTGCGAAAGTGGCTGATAACGCAGGCACAGTGGCAGTCGGAGTCGCAGTCGAACATCCGGGTCCTGTTCGCGGATGAGCCGATCGGGTCTTTTGGTCCGCAGGCGTTTCCGCAGTTGGCGCCAGCAGCGGGGCAGGGATGAAGGGGCGCGGATTCGGTATCGATTTCCGCGCCGGATGACACCTCAGGGTTTCCAATCCTTGTGCGCGACGTAGGCGGGTCGCGCTTCATTCTTGCGTGATGTCGCCAGTTCCGCGAGCCACTGGAACCACTCGGCCCATGAAGGCTGGGATTGCTCTTCCCGCAAGGTAGCAATCCATGCATCCAGTTTTCGCCAGAGCATGGCCACCATGCCGCCCGCCAGCTCCTCCACGATGTCGTAGTCGGCGATTCGACGGAACACCATCAGTCCCATCGTCTCGAAGGACGTATTGACGATGATGGCGGCGCGTTCGTACTCCGGGCCGCGCTGCCTGAGTTCGTCCGCCGGGCAGTGGTCAGGCAGGGATCGAACGAGTGTCACCGCGTCGGCGAGGTCGGCGCTGTAGAAGGTGCGCATCAGTTCGGCGGCAATGACATCCCGCCGCTGCTTCCGATACTCGGTCAATTGGACGAGCCCGAACCCGATCCCACCGACGACGCTCAGTGCGCCGAGGATGTTGGCGTAGTCGGCAAATTGCTGCAGTGTCACGGTTTGCCCTCGACCGCCCCGGTCATACGGGACTGCTCAGCCAAGACTAACCGAACCCGTGTCCGCCCGGTATAGACGGACCCTGGGGGTAGCCGGAGGCATCAGGCGCGAAGGCCAGATGCAACAGGATTGGGGGGATTTGCGGACCTGCGGTTCGGCTACACTCGACACAGCAGGGAGATGGCGTGAGCACGTTGATTCCGATCTCGATCCTGGACCTGGTGCCAGTCACGGAGGGCCGTGACGCGCGCCGGGTCTTCGAACTGGCGGCCGCCGTTCAACGAGAGAAGGCATGCCGGTAAGTCCGCTGGTCTGGAAACTCACGATCGGGTTGATCGTGGTGCTGCTGCTGGTCGACTATTTCTTCCACGTCCGAAAGGCCCACGTACCGACACTCAAGGAATCCGGCCTCTGGTCAGCGGTGTACATCGGGGTCGCGCTGCTGTTCGGCGTCGCGGTCCTGGTCTTCGGCGGTGCGGAACTCGGTGCGCAGTACTTTGCCGGCTATGTGACGGAGAAAGCCCTCTCCGTCGACAATGTGTTCGTTTTCCTGTTCATCCTGTCCCGCTTCAAGGTGCCGCGGCAGGACCAGCAGAAGGCGCTGCTGTTCGGGATCGTGGTGTCCCTGATCGTTCGCACCGCGGTCATTCTGGTGGGAGCCGTGCTGATCAGCCGCTTTTCGTGGGTGTTCTACCTGTTCGGGCTGCTGCTGCTCGTGACGGCCGGCCACCTGCTCAAGCCGGAGTCGACCGACGAGGACAAGCCGGACGACCTCGTCGTCCGGATGGCCCGCAAGCTGTTCCAGACCACCGACTACTACGACGGCGACAGGTTGTTGACCACCCGCGACGGAGCGCGCACGTTCACGCCGATGCTGCCGGTGATCGTCTCCCTCGGCGGTACCGACCTCCTGTTCGCGATGGATTCCATCCCGGCCATTTTCGGCCTGACCCAGAACCTGTTCATCGTGTTCACCGCGACCGCGTTCTCGCTGCTGGGGCTACGCCAGCTGTTCTTCCTGATCGACGGACTGCTGGAGCGCCTGCTGTACCTGGGGTATGGTCTCGCGGTGATCCTCGCCTTCATCGGCGTGAAGCTGATCCTGCACGCACTGAACGCGAACACGCTGCCGTTCATCAACGGTGGCGCTCCGGTGAGGGTGGCCGAGATCACCACCGTGCAGTCGCTGGGCGTGATCGTGACGATCCTGGTGGTGACGATCTATGCTTCCCTGAGGAGCCCCAAGGGGAAGGCGAAGACGGCGTTCGCGGCGTTGCGCAGGCATGCTACGGATTACCTGGAACTCGGTGACCGCGCGGACCCCGGCGAGCGGGAGAGGGTCTACGCACGCCTGGTCGCGGCGGAGCGCCAGGTCGCGAGCCTCGATCGGAAATTCGAGGCCCTCGTCCGGCAGCCAGTGCAACTCAGGGCGCAAGTCGAGCAGGTTCACCGCCACCACTCCATTCGTTGACGCAGGAAACAGAGGTTGAAATGAGCGATATCGAGAAATTTCGCGCCGACACACGCGCGTGGCTCGAGACAAACTGCCCTGAGGAAATGCGACGTCCGGTCGTGACGGACGCTGACATGTGCTGGGGAGGCCGGAACCCGCGGTTCCAGTCCGAGGCACAACGAGTGTGGCTCGAGCGCATGGCAGCGCGGGGCTGGACGGTGCCGGCGTGGCCCAGGGCCTATGGCGGAGGTGGACTCGGCAAGGAAGAGGCAGCCGTGCTCAAGCAGGAAATGACTGCGCTCGGCTGCCGGCTGCCGCTTTACAGTTTCGGCATCTGGATGCTCGGGACCCGTATTGCTCAAGTACGGTTCCGAAGAACAGCGGCTCGAGCACCTGCCGAAGATCGCCCGCGGGGAGATCCGCTGGTGCCAGGGCTATTCCGAGCCGAATGCAGGCTCCGACCTGGCGTCGCTCGCGACGCGGGCCGAGCTCGTGGATGACCATTTCATCGTAAATGGCCAGAAGGTGTGGACCTCGTACGCCGACGAGGCGGACTGGATCTTCTGCCTGGTGCGCACCGACAGCGCCAGGAAACAGGCCGGAATCAGCTTCTTGCTGTTCGACATGCGCACACCCGGTGTTACGACTCGACCCACCCTGCTGATTTCCGGGAAATCGCCGTTCTGCGAGACATTCTTCGACGACGTGAAGGTGCCGGCCCGCAACCTCGTCGGTGAGTTGCATGGTGGATGGTCGATTGCCAAGTACCTCTTGTCGCACGAACGCGAGATGATCAGCGGCATCGGCAGCGCCTCGGCGGAAAAGTCGGCGGGGCAACTCGCCGTTGAGTCCGTTGGTGTCGATGCGCACGGTCGCCTGCTGGACTTGAGCCTGCGGAGCCAGATCGCCAGCTTCGAGGTCGATGAAGCCGCGTTCGCCGCGTGGCTGCAGATGACCGGCGACCGGGCGCGCCGCGGCGAGGGGCACCCGGCCGTCGCCTCGGCCCTCAAGTTCTACGGCGCCGAACTCAACAAGCGACGATGGGAACTGCTGGCGAGCACTGGCGGTGCGGACGCCCTGGAGTGGGAAGGGTCCCGGTCGAAGGACGGCGAGGTCGCACGAACCTGGCTGCGCACCAAGGGCAACTCGATCGAAGGCGGCACCAGCGAAGTGCAGCTCAACGTCGTGGCCAAGCACATTCTCGGCCTCCCGGGCGCCTGACGGAGACAACACATGACACTGGTTCTGAGTGACGAGCAGCGCATGCTGAACGAAAGCGTGCAGTCATTCCTCGAGGATTGCGCGCCTGTGGCCCACCTGCGGAAGCTCCGCGATGAGCGCGACGCCACCGGGTTCAGCCGCGCTCTCTGGCGGGACTTCGCCGGCCAGGGCTACAGCGGAGTGATGGTGCCGGAAACCCACGGTGGCCTGGGCCTCGGCGTGGTGGAGGCGGGCGTGATCAGCGAGCGGCTGGGCCACACGCTGACACCGACGCCGTTCCTGTCGACGGCGGTGTTGGCTGCCTGGGTGATTTCGCGGGCCGGTTCCGCGGCACAGCAGGAACGCCTGTTGCCACGCATCGCGGCGGCCGAGACCGTCGTGGCAGTGGCAGTGGACGAATGCAGCAAGCACCGGCCTGCCGCGATCGCCACCCGGGCCACACGCGACGGCACGGGCTTTGTGCTCAATGGCAGCAAGGGTTTCGTCCTGGACGGGCACGTGGCCGACACGCTGGTCGTTGCGGCCAGCACCGGTCCGGACGCGGTGACCCTGTTCCTGGTGGAAGCGGGTGCCGCCGGTGTCGAGATCGAGCGGACCGTCATGGTCGACGCCCACAACGCGGCACGGGTGAGTCTCAATGGCGTGCGCGTTGGCGCCGAGGCCGTCCTCGGCGACACTGACGGCGGTGGCGCGCTGCTCGAGCAGCTGCTCGACGTCGGGCGGGCGGTCGTGGCAGCGCAGCTGCTGGGTGTGGCCGACGAAGTGTTCGACCGGACCGTCGCATATCTCAAGGAACGCAAGCAGTTCAATCGGCCGATCGGCGAGTTCCAGGCCCTGCAGCACCGGGCCGCACAACTGTACTGCGATCTCGAGTTGACGCGCGCGATCGTGCGGAAGGCGCTGCAGGCCGTCCAGGACGATGCGACAAAGGCGCGGGTACTGGTCTCGCAGGCCAAGTCACGCGCGTGCACGACCGCAAACCGTGCCGTCCAGGAAGGTGTGCAGATGCACGGGGGAATCGGCATGACCGACGACCTGGAAATCGGTTTGTTCATGAAGCGTGCCCGGGTGCTGCAGGAATTATTCGGCGACGCCGGGTTCCACGCAGATCGGATCGCCACGCTGGGCGGATATTAGGCGGGAAGGGGCCGCAGCGAAGTCACGCGCGGTTCGGGCGGGTTCAGGCCCACAGGACCGGCCCTTTCGCCGCAAACCAGCCCTCGACCTGCGGTGCGAGCGCAGCCTCGATGCGGCTGCGCTTGATCTTCATCGTTGGCGTCAGCAGGCCGTTCTCGATTGACCACGGCTCACGTGCCACCACCAGCATGCGCAGGCGCTCGTGTGAGGCCAGGCTGGCGTTGACCTCGGCGAGCAGCTCTGACAGTTCGGCCTCGACCCTGGCACGCACGTCTGCGTCGGCCGTGCGCGGACGAAGGGACTCGTCCAGCACCACGACCGCGTAGGCCGCGGGCTGGCCGACGCCCGTGACGATCGACAGCTCGATCATCGGGTGTGCGTTGAGCCGGTTCTCGATGGGTGCCGGCACCACGTGCTTGCCCTTGGCTGTCTTGAAGAGCTCTG
Organism: uncultured Gammaproteobacteria bacterium; assembly: GCA_963726665.1. GTDB lineage: Bacteria > Pseudomonadota > Gammaproteobacteria > Steroidobacterales > Steroidobacteraceae > RPQJ01. The sequence goes on from CAVSDW010000011.1 coordinate 87,455, forward strand.
TCTTGCGGCCGGTCAGCTTGAGCCGTCCCTCGGCGTCGTACTCGCCGAGATCGCCGGTATGAACGAAGCCGTCGGTGGTGAAGGCTTCGGCGTCGAGGTCAGGCCGCTTGTAGTAGCCCATCATGGTGCCGGGCGACTTGACGAGGATCTCGCCGTCCTCGGCCACGCGGACCTGTACGCCATCGTACGGCTGGCCAACGTAACCAGGCCGGTCTTCGCCTGGACGCGTGCCGTGCGAGTAGGCGAAGTCTTCGGTCATCGCATAACCCTCGAGCAGGTTCAGGCCCAGCTTGCGGTACCAGACCAGCAGGTCCGTCGGCAGCGGTGCCGAACCACTTCCGGCGACCACCACGTGTTCCAGCCCGAGGCCGGCGAGAACCTTCTTGCCGACCGCCGCCGCCATCGTCGGGTTTTCCAGCATCGCGTCGAGCTGGGCGGCCGGCATCTGCGCGAACACCGCCTGCTGGAACTTGGTCCACAGCCGCGGCACTGAAATAAAGTGGGTCGGCCTGGCGCGGCGCATGTCGTCCAGGAAGGTGGCCAGCGACTCGGAGAAAAACACCTGCGCGGTGCCGCGCATCAACGAGAAACATTCGACCCAGGCGCGTTCGTAGCAGTGCGACAGCGGCAGGTAAGACAGCATGCGCACCGGCATGTCGGGACCGTCGCGCTCGACCTGTCGCTTGACGATGTGGTCGGTTGCGGCGGTGATGCTGCCGAAGCTCTGCATCACGCCCTTGGGCTGGCCGGTCGAGCCCGAGGTGTAGAGCAACAGACCCAGTTCGTCGGCGCTGCGTTGTGGCCGGCCGGGCATCGGCGGCGTGTGCGCGACAATGGCGTCCCATGTTTCGAAGCCGGTCTCGGGTGCCAGCGGCAGCGCGATGCAAGGCAGCCCGGCGGGCACCGCGCGGCGCTGGTCTTCCCAAGTGTCGAGTTTGCCGACGAACAACAGGCTGGCCTCGCAGTGCTCGAGCACGAAGCGGATGTTGTCGGCCGTCTCGGTGGGAAAAATTGCCACCGTCACGTGACCGGCCATCCACACCGCCAGATCGACCATGAAGAAATGCGCGCTGTTCTTGGCCAGCATCGCGATCCGCGATCCCGGCGGCAGCCCCAGGCCCCTGAGATGCGCGGCCATGCGGCGCGAGGAGTCGAGTACCTGGCCCCACGTGTAGTCGGCCACCTGGCCGCCGCCCAGCGGCTGGGTCAGGAACACCCGGTCGGGGTGCGCCGCTTCGTGATCGTACACGTGGTCCAGGATCAGCTTTTCTTCGCTCATCTCTACTCCGAATAGCAGGCTCGAGCCTCGTTCACGAGGCGATCTCAGCGGGCGAACACGGGAGGCTGAGCGTGGGGGCCTCGATGCGGCTGGTCAAGCCTCGATTTTCGGCCACGACGGTCTTTCCACCGCAACAGCCGGGGAGCGGAGGTTTGCGGGCCGCCGGAGGTCTAAGATTGGCGGCGAGTCGCGGGCGGGGCGCGCTCGGTGGCGCCCGCCCATCCGTGTTCTACAAACTACGGTCAGAAAAGGAATCCACCCGATGCCAAAGTTCGACCGCCATAGACTTGTGTTCGGTCTGTACCTGTTGGTGCTGATCGCGGCCGCCGTTCTCATTACTGGGCACTTCAAACTACCGGCGTGGCCTGCCTTCATGGCCATGGTCTTCTTCTTTGTCGAGGACATGGACAGCGGCAAGGTGCCGCAGATTCTGGTGGGTGGCGTCTTCGGCATCGCCTGCATCCTGCTGGCTGCCCCGATCATCGATGCGCTGGCTCCGCTCATCGGCGTTGAGTACGCGACGCTGGCCTACATTCTCGGCATCGTGTACGCGATCGTGGCATTCGGTGCAATGTTGCCGCTGCTCTTCAATAACTTCGCCTTCATGTACCTGACGGTGACCGGGGTTGCCGTGCAGGCGCCGGATCCGAATCCCTACCTGTGGATGGCCATCACTGGAATAGGGGGCGCGTTGCTGATCGCCGGCGTAGTCGGCATCGACAAGCTGATTTCCCCGCCCGCCATCATCGACTAGGCAGGATTTCAGGCCGCCTCGAACGGTGAGCAAGTGAACGACGGACTTCCGAACCTGCAGACGCCTGCGGCGGTGACATTCCGGTGGGTCAACCGGGTGCTACGCGGGTACTTCACGCCGGAGTACATGCATCTGGATCGAACCAATGCGAAACGACCGACGTTGTTTGTCGGCAATCATTCGGTCTACGGTGTGCTGGACGTCATGTTGTTCGCAGACGGCCTGTACCGGGAACGCGGCATCTCACTGCGAATGCTCGCAGACCGGAATCACTTCAAGGTGCCGATGTGGCGGGATTCGTGGTGCAGACGGGCGCGGTCCTCGGCAGCCCGGCGAATTGTGCGGCGTTGATGCGCCGCGGTGAACACATCCTGGTCTTTCCGGGCGGTGCGCGTGAGGTGTTCAAGCACAAGGGCGAGGCGTACGGACTGATCTGGAAGGAGCGCATGGGGTTCGTCCGGCTTGCGATAGAGCACGGCTACACGATCACACCCTACGCGACGGTCGGCGCTGAAGAGGCCTTCGACGTGCTGCTGGACTCGGGCGACTATATGAACACGCTGCTGGGGCGTGTCCTCAAGGACACTGGCATCGCGGATCGGTACCTGCGTCATGGCGAGGAGTTTCCGCCGCTCGTGCGGGGCCTCGGGCTAACGATGATTCCTCGACCGGAGAAATTGTATTTCTCGATTGGCAGGCCCATCGACACGGCGCGCTACCAGGGCCAGTCGAAAGATCGAGCGGTGTTACAGCGGGTGAGGGGACGGGTGGGGCGGTCGCTGAAGCAGCTCATCGCGGAGCTGCGCGAGCGGCGGTCCCGAGATGCCGATCCGGGCAGGCTGCGGCTTCTCCTCAATCGGCTGTGACGGCCGGGCGCCGGAAAGTCAGGACAATGGACGGAGAGAATTCGATGATAGAGATCGCCGGAGTTGCACACGTGCAGTTGACGGTGAACGACCTGAAGCGCGCGATGCCGTTCTATGAAAGGGTGCTCGGTTTCCTCGGCATGCGGCCAGTGGTCAGGGGACCGAAGGGGCTCTACATGATTGGCGGCAAGACGGCCGTGTTGATCACACGCTCGTCGGAGGAGAACCGGGAGACCCGCTTCGACCAGCGGCGTATCGGGCTTCATCACCTGTGCTTGCGTGCGCGCTCGCGGGAGGACATCGACCTGCTGCATGAGTTCCTCCTGCAGGAGCACGTGCGGGTCGTGCACGCACCGGAGGAGGGGCCGTGGGCGCCGGGCTATTACTCTGTGCTGTTCGAGGATCCAGAAGGTATCAGGCTCGAAGTGAATTTCGTGCCGGGCAAGGGACTGTTCGAGGACGTGTCGAAGCTGCCGCTCACGGAGTTTCCGGGATACCAGCACTATCCCGAGTGAGTCGGAAGAGGTCTGCCATTTATGGGGCGCGGGTAGCAGGCTCGCGTGCGCATGACGTGGTCGTTAAGGGGAGATTTCTCATGGCTGATGCAGAGCGAATCGCGCTACTGGGCTCGGGCGTCTATTTCCTGATCGGCCTGCTTACCGGCGTCTGGAAGTACCGCGGAATCATGAGTTCGCCAGAGGGACATGCGCATCCATACGTCGATATCCTGCATCGGGCGGCCCTGATGTATGCGTTCGCGAGCCTGGTGGTCTGGAAGTTCGCGGAGCTGAGCCCGCTCGGCGGCGGCCTCGAACTCGCGGCGGTCGTCGCCATCGAGGGGTACTTCGGTTTCGCGATCGGTACCTACCTAGTGCACGCGCTTCTGAAGGACACGGACAACCAGCTGCGCGCTCCATTTCGGCTCGGGGCGGCCACGCTTCCGCGACCCATGGTGCAGGCGTTCATGTGGTCGCTCATTGCGGCCGAAGTGGGTGGCTTCGTGTTGCTGTTCTACGGCGCGGGCATCGGGCTGTCGTTCTGGTGAGGCTGTCGCGGCGGCAAAGTCGCGTGGGCGGGCGAGGGAGCGGGAAACAGCTCAAGCCGGCATAATTCCCGGCAGCCATGTCCAGTCCAGCCTCCAGGTGCCAGGTCGTCGGTGTGCAGGTTGGCACGGCCCAGCCGCTGCAGGTGAGCGACGAGCGATGGGAGATGAGCGGCATCCGCAAGCACGGCATCGCGGGCCGGGTGGCGGTGCGTTCGCTCGGTCTCGTGGGTGACGAGCAGGCCGACCTGACCGTGCACGGCGGGCTGTCGAAAGCCGTCTATGCGTATCCTCTCGAGCACTACGAGTTCTGGCGCGCGGAACAGCGGGCCCTTGGCCTCTCGGGCGTGCTCCCGTACGGGAGCCTCGGCGAGAACCTGACGGTCACGGGTCTGCTGGAGGAGTCGCTGTACGTCGGGGATACGCTCCATTTCCCGGACTGCGTCCTGCGAGTGACTCAACCGCGGGCGCCCTGCCACAAGTTCATCGCCGTGATGCGGGACCCCAAGGCGGCCGTGAAGATGATGCAAAGCCGGTTCAGCGGTTTCTATCTGGCGGTAGAAACGCCAGGCAGCCTTTCCGCCGGAGAAGTCTTCGAGGTCCGCCCAGGGGCGCGCCAGACGCCGCTCATGACATTGTTCATGGCGGGAAGGTCGAGGACTCGCTGAGAAGCAGGGGCGGCCAGGGCTCGGCCGGGAAAACCCTTATGGACTGGATGGCTGCCTGGCGCGATGCTGCGCCGCAATAGAGTTCTCCCCCTGATTCGGCCCTCCTCGTGAGGGCCGTTTTTTTGGGCTGTCGCGGGCGGAGGCGGCTAGGTCCGATCAGCTGCAGATCGTCGACCGTCAACAGGCGGATCTGGTGGCTGAAGAGCATGTCCTCGGTTTCGGGAGTGAGCCTCAGCAGCATGAGTTCCAGCGGCCGACCGGCTGCGCGGTCGTCGCGGGCTCGCTGCATGAGTGATGCGACCGAATCCACCGGCCGTGCGTCGGCAGTCAGGAGCAGGTCGTAGATCAGCAGGCCGGACGATTCGGCGTCGGAGCCTGGGCTCACGTAGTGGACCATCAGCGCAGGCGCGCCCGCGATCAGGCCGCTGGTCAGCGTCTCGGCCTCCGCAAAGAGCGCTCCCGAGATCCATGCGCCCCTGCGTTCGGTGAGGTGCGCGGCAGGCGGCCAGCGCCCGTGCACGTCGACCTGCTGGCCGTCACGAAGCACACGCAGCGTCACGTCATCCAGGTGCCCGCGCAGTGCGTCGACGAGGTCGGTCTCGGTGGGAATCTCGCGAACCGGTGAGGCGAGGGCGACGACCCGGTCACCCACGCGCAGGTCGAGCGTGCCGGGTGGCAGGCGCGAGCGGGCGACGACCATCACCTGCTCGTCGTTATCGTCGATCGCGAAATCCACCAGGCGGTCTGGCGGCGAGGGATCGCGGCCGCTCTTCAACAGGTCGATGATCGTGCAGGCGTAGGGGATCGGCACCGCGAAGCTCAGTCCCTCGACGGCTTCCTGCTTGATCTTGGCGGCGTTGATGCCGACCACCTCGCCGGTCTCGAGGCTGATGAGCGGGCCGCCGGAGTTGCCCTCGTTGATCGGCGCGTCGGTCTGCAGCATGTTGGGCCGAGACGCGTCGTGACGGCGGAGGTGATGCCGCGCGTGCCGGTGAAGCGGAATCCCCAAGGGTGACCGAAGGCGCCGACCGGGTGACCGACCGGCGGGATTGCGCGGCAGTCGAGCGTGGGCGCGCTCGTCTTGGCCGGCAGGCTACGCGGGTCATAGGCGAGCACCGCGAGATCGAGGTAGGGATCGACGTACACGCGTCGCGCAGGCACCGCGCGGCCGTCCTTGAAGGCGATCGCAATCTTCCCGTACGAGTGTCCGGCCACGTGCGCATTGGTGAGGATCCAGCCGCGCGACGGGTCGACCAGCAGGCCGGCGCCGATCCAGGACCCCTGTTCGTCCTCGACGAACGGCTGGCTCACGGAGTTGCGGACCTCCACGGTCCAGCCGATGGCTGCCCGAAACGCGTCCTCGCCCTCGTTTGCGGCGCGGGACGTGGCGGCAAGAAGCAACAGCATGCAGGGCAGGAGTCGGCGCATCGGGAGGATCTGGAAGCGGGGGAGTGGGGACTTGCGGCGCCGGGAGAGGCGCGGCTCACAGTGTAAGAGAAGACGCGGTGCGGTGGGTGCGGTGCGGAACAAGAGGAGGGGACGGTGCGTTCGCTGTCCCGGCGCACCGGCCGAGAATCGTGGATCCGGTCCCGGCGGGGCGCTCCTACAGACTCATTTGCATCGATTGCAGCAAGTACGGATGCATGGAGTTGCGCATTGGACAAATAGTGGTCAGGCAGGGCGACTTGCCGGGACAAGAGGATGTGTCCATGCGTTTCCGGGATGGCTTCGCGGAGGCGATTGCGGTCGGGCTATTGACGGCGGGCGCCGTGGGGGTCGGGCTGTCGGTTGGCGGTAACGCCTACGCGGCAGAGTACGCACTCGACCAAAAATCCGTCAGCCGTGGCCAGACAACGGCGGTGCTGATTCGCTTCGAGGCCATCTTCAACGGGCAGTCGCGTAAGGTCGACGGGACTCTGTTTCAGCCGATGCCGTACCTCGCCAACATGGACCGGGGCGAGGCGCCGGTCCGGGTGCCCCTGACCACGTCTTACCGCGTAAAGGGTGCCGGTGACGGGTGGGTTGCGTGGGGCCTGCAGCCAGGCACGTATTTCCTGCTGGTCCTGGCAACCGGCTGGCCCGGCTCGCCGCCCTCGTCCTTTTACGATCCCGTGCGAAACACCTATCGCCTCGTCACTCGCGACGGTGGTGCGGCGGGCTCAGCCGAGCTGCCGGGATTCTGGTTCGTGGTGCCGCCGGACACATCGGCACTGTACCTGGGCACCGTGACGATGGACTGCCGCGGCAAGGAAAACTATTTCATCGTCAACGCCGACCATTGCAACGACCTGGTCGTGAGGCAGGAGCCGGAGCGTGCCGACGCGCTCGCGGCCGCGCTGCTGCGCGGCGTCACCAAGGCAGTGCCGGCAGAGCTCACCCGCTACGGGACCCGCCGCGCGATGCCGCAGTTCGCGTCCGAGCACGCGACGATCGACCTCGAGGTCAAGGTTGCCGGTGGCCTTTCGAGTGCGGAGTACGCGGCGCATGGTGGATTGCCGCTTGTGATGGCCATCGGCCCCAACCCAAGTGGCGTGGTCACGTTCGATCTGCTTTCGCTCATCCTGCAACAGGCCTCGATGGCCAAGGCGCGGTCCGACGCGGCGAAGGCCGCCGCGGCTGCGCAGCCCTGCATGGATGCACTGTCCGCGCGACTCGGCACGTTTGATCTCGGCGCGAGCGTGAGCGCAGCCTTCGGCCGCAGCCTGGGCGAGCACCTGCATCCGGCCAGCGGCACGAACGCGCCAGCTGTCCCTGCGGCGAACGAGGGTTCGACCGGTACCGCTGCATCCGAAGTGCTGAGCGCATCCATCGAGCGGGTCCACCTGCGTGAATGTCGCGAGCACGAGACACTGTGCGTCGAGATCGCCATGCGGCTGCGGCTCAGCGACCGCGCCACGGGCACGGTTCTGCTGGACGAGCGTCTCGCCTATGCGGGCCCGTATCCACAGCAGGACCCGATGCCATTCGGTTCGCGCATATACGAACGCACGGTCGCGCCGTACTCCCTGTGCGCCGCGCTGGCGGACTGGTGCGGCTCCGACGGGCCGCAGTTTCTCGTGACGGAGCTCGAGCGCGGCCTGCAGGCCATTGCGACGCAGTTCGCGCAAGACGTCGCCGCACCGTGACGGGTCCATGAATACCCATCATCGACACCGCTGGCAGCCCCTGCGGAGATGCCGTCGCGCTGCGACGGCCGTTCGACCGTGCGGTCCAGGAAATGGATATTTCCGGTGCTGCTGCAATCGCTCGCAGCGCTGCTGGCCGGGAGTTTGGCATGGGAAACCCGGCTGTGGACCAGCGTGGCGGTCCCGTAACGGGTTGTCGGCGCGGAGTCGGTACGCACAGAGCAGCTAGTGACAGGATTGGAGGAGTCATGGCGACGAAGAAATCGGTTCGCAAGGCATCGCAAAGGACCAAGGCAACAGCGAAGGCGCGCCCCGCTACGAAGAGGTCGGCGAAGCGCGGTGTCAGGAAGGTGAAATCGGCGACCCGCCGGGCGCGCTCGCGCCCGGGCGCGAAGAAACGCGCACCGGCGAAAGCAAAGCGAGCGCTCCGCAAACTCAAGCGGGACGTCACGCGCGGGCTCGGCGATGTCAAATCCGAACTTCGCAAGGTCAAACGCAAGGTGTCGGATGCTTCGGGTGCCGCCGTTGCGGCTACACACAAAGCGGCGGTTCGCGCGGGCAAAACGGTGAGCAAGGTCAAGAAGTCCGCGGTCCGGGCTGCGCATGTTGCCGGGAATGCGCTGGCGGACGCAGCTGGAGAGGCGAAGCGAACTGGCAAGACGATCAGCATGACGGTGCTCGATCAGAACAAGGACGGCAAGGTTGATCAAACCGACATCAAGATACTGACTGAGAAGGGTGTGCATGGGGTCAGCACGTTCGTCGACGAGCTGGCCGAGTCGGAGGGTGTGAGAAATGCTGCCAAGGCTGCCGCCGTCGGAGCACTCGTCGCTTTGCCTCTTCCCGTGATTGGTCCAGCGGGAGGTGCGGCCATCGGCGCGCTTGGGTCCGGCGTAGTGAGTGCAGTCAAGTCCCTGGCAGAGGCGGAAGCGCCACGAACGAAGAAGCGACGGTCCGGGAAGAGCCCGACCAAGAAGGGCGCGTGACCGATTGCGGCCCAGGTCACCCGTATATCTCGCGACAGTGTCGCGGGTTGGCAGCGGGCTGGATCGGGAGGGCGGACGCGGCTCAGTCCGCCAGACGCCCCTGCAGGTCGTCTGGAAATCTTCGCTCAGGAGAGTGCTTCAAGAATCATTGAGATCTGGGTTGGCGCCGTGCAATGGATCGAACAGGGAACCACGCACCGGCTGGTGAACGTCGGCGACCGACCCATCGAAATCGACGACATCAAACTTAAATAGACGGTACTGCAGTCACGGGAAGTTGTCCGGAGATCGACGAATGCGAAGGATCTTGGTGGCTATCGACGGCTCGGAGATCGCAATGCGGGCACTCGATTTTGCGGCTATGCAGGCGGCCCTGCGGCCGACGGCGCAGGTGCATGTGTTGATGGTGGAGGCGCCGGTGCATGTCTACGGCGAAGCCGCGGCCTACACCAGCCAGGACGTCATGCGGGCCAAGGCGGCTGAGGATTGCCGTGCAGTGCTGGATGCTGCCCGTGCGCGCGTTCAGGGCCAGATCCCGCAGCCGGAACTCGAGCTCCTGGAGGGTGATCCGTCGGCGACGATCGTTCAGCGCGCCGGGGAGCTCGGTTGCGAGTCGATCGTGATGGGCACACACGGGCGTGGGCGTTTAGGGCAGACGTTGCTAGGGTCGGTTGCGCAGCGAGTCGTGCACACGAGCCACATACCGGTCACGCTGGTGCGCTAGCGCGGCCGCGTCACGGTCGGTGGCACGGTTTTGCGTTGGGGGAGTCTGGGCGTTGCAGTGGCCTGAGGTGGACCCGGTTAGAGCGGAGGCCATCCATAATATGACATAATATACATTATGCGTATCGCTGTAGCCTGGGCCAGGGCCGGGCCCAGATCGGCGTTCTCACCTTTGACCCTCCTGTCAGGCCCCTTTCACGCGGGACTCACCTGGCTTGCGGATCGACGTGCCTGGGATCACTCGTCGGGCGACGGTAGCCCGGAGACAGGCACTTGGTACGCCGAGACAATGGCCCGCGTGCGATGCGGGGGTTACGCGTATGGTCGCGAGATCAGGCGCTTCAGATCGAGGGTGACGCTCATGAGATCTCTTATTGGCCCGATTGTAATTGTCGTGTTTCTGGCTGCACTGTGGGCATTGATCTCGCGAGGAAATCCAGGCGGCATTTCTGATGCGAAATATTCGGAATTCAAACAGCTTGCTCCGCCAAAGGTTCTCTATTCCTGCACCAGGAAGCCGACACGCGAATCACTTGTGCGGGGTCAGCAGGAGTGCATGCAGACCGGCCGCGCCGGATGCGAGGAGAAAGCCTACGAGTCGGGTGAGATGAAATCCGAAACTGACGTTGAATTCGTCGCGGGTCAGCGGACATCCGCCTACGACAACCTGCTGCAGAACGCCAGGCAGCAATGCGCCACGAATCGAGGGGACATGGGGGGTGGCGAATTCAAGGTTCTTGAAGCGAGCAAGAATTAGCGTCGGTCTCGCGTCAACGCCGGGCGCCTGAATGCGTTCTAAGGGTCAGGACACTTATTCGAACCCTTGGTCCCATTCACATCTGGAGGCGACGTCCATGACCCAGTTCCGGAAACCCACCCGCACGACGATGCTGATGCTCGCGAGCGCCGTTCTTCTCGCGCAATACGGCGTCGCTGCCGATGCGCGGGCGCCGCAGTCACAGCATCCGAACCAGCGTGCACACGGCGACTATACCCACCAGACGCAGGTTCAACGCACGGCCAGCGGCCACACGCGCAGCGACACCTGGACGAATTCACAGGGCAAGACGGCCAGCCGCAACGCTACTGTCGTCAACGACAAGGCTCCGGCACGCGCACTCGTGACGTGTGTTGCAGGGACCGCAAGGCCAGCAGGCGACACGCCATGACGTCACGCAGCGCACCGACGCTGGCTACACGCGTGATTCGACGGCGACGAATGCGCAGGGACAGACGGCTACCCGCAATGCCACTGTCGTGAACGATCCGGCAGCTGGCACCAGGTCCCGGGATGTCACCGCCACGGGCTTCAACGGCGGCACGCGCACCATCAACGATGACACGCAGAGAACCAGTGACGGATATTCGCGCCAGACTACGGTCACGCAGGCTGATGGCGATACCACGACCCGCAATGTCACGGCGACCTACGACTCGGAGAATCACGTCTGGACCAGGGACGTCAGCGTCGATCACGACGACGAGTGAAGGCGATCATCCTTGGCCACGGTGCTGATTCCGCTTCCAAGCGAAGACTTCGATCCGACCGAAGCTGCGGTGCCATGGAAGACGCTTAGGTCTCGGGGACACGCCGTCGTATTCGCAACGCCCGACGGGAAGCCCGGCAAGGCGGACCCGAAGATCCTGACGGGACAAGGCCTGGGCGTTCTCGCGCCGGTCCTGAAGGCCGATGCAAACGGCCGCCAGGCCTATGACGAGTTGGCTTCGAGTCCGGAGTTTCTTCATCCGAAGACCTGGGCGGAAACCCAGATCTTCGACGTACAGGGTCTGCTGCTGCCAGGTGGCAGCGCCCGGCATGAAGCTGTACCTCGAGTCATCGGTACTGCAGGCGCTGGTTGCGTCCGCGTTTGCTGCAGGTCTTCCGGTGGGCGCCATCTGCCACGGCGTGGTGCTCGCGGCGCGTTCCCGCGTCGCCGGCGCGCTGTCCGTACTGCACGGCCGGAAGACCACCGCGCTCACGAAGCCGATGGAACTCACCGCGTGGTCTTTGACCTGCGCCTGGCTGGGGGATTACTACCGCACCTATCCGACGACCGTCGAGGACGAAGTCGCGGCGGCGCTCGCGGCGCCGGGCGATTTCATGCGCGGGCCCGTGAGCACGCGGCGGGATTCGCCCGAACACCTCGAGCGCGGTTTCACGGTGAGGGACGGCTCGTATCTATCGGCGCGATGGCCGGGCGATGCGCATCGGTTCGGGATCGAGTTCGCGGAGATGCTGTAGCCGTCAAGGGGCCGCCTTTCGCGAAGCCTCCGACCCCAGGAATGTCGTACTGCTCCCCCAGAAAAAAAAAAAAAAAAACGACGTTGACGTCGCGACCGCTGGACTGCGATCCTGCGCCGGAGTCCAAACGCTGATGCACGGGTAGTCCGATATGCGATTGAGCCTTTTCCCCGTGATTTCCCTGCTGACTACGCTGGCCAGCGGCACTGCATTTGCAGAGGACGTCCAGGGTACGAGTGTGCTGATTGAAAACGTGCGTATCTTCGACGGCATGTCGGATCGCTCTCGGCGCCGTCGAACGTGCTGGTGGTGGGCAACGTCATCACCGCGATTTCCGCAAGACCGGTGGCGGCGCCGGCGGGCGCGACCGACACGGATCCGGGCGGGGGCCGCACGCTGATGCCCGGCCTGATCGACAACCACGTGCACATCTTCATGAGCGCCAGCTCGCAGGCGGAGATGATGGATCCCAAGGCACTTTTGCTTCGCTCGAAGCGAAGGCCGCCGAGGAAGCCCGGCTGATGCTGCTGCGTGGATTCACCTCGTTCGGGACATGGGCGGCCCTGTATTCGGCATCAAGCGGGCAATCGATGAGGCAGAAGAACATCGGGCCACGGATCTATCCAAGTGGCGCGATGATTTCGCAGACGTCCGGACACGGGGATTTCCGGTTGCCGGAGGATCGCTCCCGCCGTTGGCGGCCAGATGACGGTCGGCGAACTCATGGGCATCGGTTTCATCGCCGACGGTAGGGACGAAGTGCTGACCGCCACTCGCGAAGATCTGCGTGCCGGCGCGAGCCAGATCAAGGTCATGGCGGGCGGCGGCGCGGCCTCGGCCTACGACCCGCTCGACGTGTCGCAATACACGCTGGACGAATTGAAGGCTGCCGTCGAAGCGGCGGACGACTGGAACACGTACGTCACCGTACACGCCTATACACCGAGGGCGGTGCGACGGGCTGTCGAGGCCGGCGCGAAGTGCATAGAGCACGGCCAGCTGCTGGACGAGGCCGACCATACAGTTGCTTGCCGAAAAGGGAATCTGGCTCAGCCTGCAGGCGCTTGACGAGGCGCCGCCGACTGCGAGCGCGTCGACCAGGGCCAAGAAGCACACGGTCGTCGAGGGCACCGACAACGCCTTCAAGTGGGCGCGCAAGTACCATGTCAAGCTTGCATGGGGCACCGACCTGATGTTCTTGCCGGCGCAGATGAAGAACCAGAACTCCGACATCCTGAAGCTGAAACAGTGGATGACGCCTACCGAGGCGCTCACCCTGGTGACCCACGACAATGCGCAGCTGCTGGCATTGTCGGGCCCGCGCAACCCCTACCCGGGCAAGCTGGGCGTAATCGAAGTAGGCGCGCTCGCGGACATGCTGCTCGTTGACGGCGACCCGGTCGCCAATATCGGTCTCGTCGCTGATCCCGAAAGAACTTCGTCGTGATCATGAAAGACGGCAAGGTTTACAGGAACTCTCTGAATTGACACATCGGGTGCACGACAGGTCATGAAGCTATTCTCAGGTCTATTCCGCAAGGCTCCGCCTCCTCCGCCGACGCTGGCGGAGCGCGTCGCCTCGCTGCAGACGTCGCCGGCCGAGGTGGTCGCGAATGCGGCGCTTGGCAGCGACGACGCGAGCCTGCGAGTCGGTGCGATACGCCTGCTGCCTGACGGCGATGCGCTGCGACTTCTTGCCGGGCTCGAGGATTCGCCTCGAGGAGCCGCCAATGGAACGCCGTCCGCGGTCCGACAGGCCGCGTTCGAACGGCTGGCGCAACTCATCGACGAGGGGGCGATCGACCTCGCGGCGTTGTGCAGCGGTCCGGATCGTTGGCCGGAGAAGATCACGGTGGCCTCGCTGTGCAAGGACTCGGACGTCCTGGGCCAGGGGCTGGCCCGCATCGATGACCCGGCGGTACTCGCGACTCTGGCCGTCGACGGGCCAACCAGCCGGGTGCGTCAGTCGGCCGCAACAGCAATAGATGACCCGGAGCAGTTGCACGAGGTTCTCCAGCGGGTTCGCGGCAAGGACAAGACGGTCTACAGGATCATCAAGCAGAAGTGCGATGCGCTCGCGGCCGACGCGTCGGCAGGCCGAGGAATCGGCGCGTGCAGCCATCGAGCTTTGCGAGTCGCTCGAGCAGCACGGCGCCAAGTCGCACGATCCCCACTACTCCGCGACCCTTGAGGCACTGGCGGCGCGATGGCGCGCCCTGCCCCCGCATTCGGACCCTCAGGTCGAGCAGCGTGGCCGGCTGGCCGTGGAGCGCTGCCGCGAAGTCATTGCCGAGCACGAACAGGACGTGGCGCGACTGGCCGCCGAACGTGCGGCCGAGCGGGAAGCACGCGAGGCGCGCGAGCGGGCGCTGGAGGCCGAGCAACGGGCGGCCGCCGAGCAGGCAGAGGCCGATGCGCGGGCGCTGGCGGCGGCGACGGCGGCTCGAGAGGCGGAAGCGCGTGCCCTGTCCGAGCAGCGGGCTGCGGAGGCGCAGGCCTACAGCGAGATCGGCAGCCTGATCCGGCTCTCCAGCGACGCGTTGCAGCGGGGCAATACGAGAAAGGCTGCCCGGTTTCGCCAGGGCATCGAGGAAGCAATGAAGTCGGCCCCTGCGGTGCCGCCCTACCTGGTGCGTAACCTCCAGCAGCTCGACGACAGGTTGAACGAACTCAAGCAGTGGAAGGACTACGTGGTCGCGCCGAAGCGCATCGAGCTGATCGAGGAAATGGAGGCGCTGGCAGGCTCGCAGGAGGACCCCGAAGCGCTTGCGGAACACGTCCGGGCGCTGCAGCAGGAATGGCGAACGATGAACAAGGGGATCGCGGGCGACGCATCCGCGGATGCGAGAGAGATTCCAGCAGGCGTATCAGGCCGCATTCAAGCCGTGCCAGGAGTACTTCGCGTCACAGGCCGCCGTCCGGCGGGAGAACCTGGAAGCCCGCAAGCAGGTGCTCGAGCGACTGAAAGCCTTCGAAGCGAGCCAGGACGTCGAGCACGGCGACCGTCGCCTGCTGGCGCAGGTGCTGCGGGAGGCGCCGCGGGAGTGGCGAAGCCATTCGCCGGTGGACCCGGAAGCCAGTCGGCCCGTCGAGATCGAATTCCAGCAGTCCATGGATCGCCTGCGGAAGATCCTGAATTCCTGGTACGAACGCAACGAGGCGGAGAAGAAGTCCCTCATCGCGCAGGCGCGGCAGTTGTCTGCTGCCGAGGACACGTCTCAGGCCATCGAGGGCGTGAAGCGCCTGCAGGTGTTGTGGAAGGAGACCGGGCCCGTTTCGCGGGACCAGTCGCAGGCCTTGTGGGATGAATTTCGCACCCTGTGCGACGCGGTCTACAAGCAGCGCGAGCAGGCCTATGCGCTGCATGCCGCCGGACTGGAGACCGAGAAGGCACGCGCCCTTGCGCTGTGCGACGAGGTCGAACAGGCGAATCGCGAGCCGGCGACGGAGCGGCAATTGGCCAGCACGAAGATCCGGGAGTGGCAGGCCGCATTCGACGGGCTCGGAGAAATGCCGCGCGCCGACGCCCAGGCCTTGCGGGACCGTTTCCTGAAGGCGATCTCGCGGTATGAATCCGGACTGGCCGAGCAGGACCTGCGTGATGCCGAGGCCGCCGAGTCCAACCTGCTCGAGGCCGCGCGGCACATCCGGGCGTACGAACGCGCCGTAATGACGAAGGCACCAGCGGTGGAGTACGAGACCCTGAGAAACGCGGCCGAAGGATTCATTGCCGGGGTTCGGCGCTGGCCAGTCGGCGGCCTGCAGATTTTGAAGCAGGCGCTTTCCCGGGCGGACGTTGCATCTGAAACCGACGACGCGGCGCGCGAGAGTGCGCTCCGGATGCTGTGCATTCGCTGCGAAATCCACACCGCCACACCGTCGCCACCCGAGGACGAGGAACTGCGGCAGGATTGCCAGATGCGCATGCTGATGGAGGGCCTCGGTCAGGGACGCCGGATGGACGACAGCGACTGGGATTCCATGCTGGCGGAGTGGATCGGCATAGGCGCCATCTCACCGGAGATACACGAGGGCCTCGAGCGCAGGTTGATGCGCTGCCTCGCAAGGAGGCCCGTCAAAGGCCCTCGCGAATCCGCGTTCCTGGACCACGACCGGGGAAACGCGCGCACCGTGCGTGATCCTGGCGAACGCAAAGGGCGCCGTGATGGACGCGGCCGGCCGGACACCGCAGGGCGACGCTAGAATTCTTCGACAGTCCACGCGGATTCAGCGCCGCTGGTCATGATCGGGGCTTGTTGGCTCAGAACTCGTCCTTGCCGGTCAGTTCTTTCTCCATCCGATCCGCACTGATCGTCACGGCCTCGATCACTTCTTGAAGCAGATCCGAACTCGTGTCCGCCGGAATCGCGTAGGAAAACACCACCAGATACTCGTCCTGCCCCTGGCTCACCTGCCACGCGCCCATGACCATGCGTACATTCTCCTTGAGGAGGTGATCCGCAAGTTCGGGCGGCAGGGTACCCTTCGCACGGTTGGCAACCGACCAGACGTCGCGGAACGCGATATCGGCGATTTCCGTCGTCTTCGACGCAATCCAGACCCGCTGTGTACGGCCGTCCGGGAGCGTGTAGTTGAGTCGGAAATCACCACCGTCGTCGGTGAATGGGAGGCCCGCAGTCTTGAGAGCTGCATCGACACGCGGATCCAGGACCGGCGCCGCCGGAGGATCCTGTGCCGCCGCACAAGCAGCCGCACCGGCCAGCACCGCCGCCGCCAGGGTCTGAAAGTGTTTCTTCACGGCGTATTCCCGGGTTGCCGACCGCTATCTCCGATCATATGCACGCGTCGGCCTTCCCTGCTTGCCACGGCGTTGCTCTCAGTAGCGCCTGCGGTCCCGGGGGGACACGACCACGATGGTGACACTCGTGTCGAGCGGATCGAACAGGATGCGTGCTTCACCTCGCTCCAGCTGGCGCATGACGTCCGCCACCTTGTCCTCGTGTGAAGCGTCACGTTCCCCGTAGTCCGTTCCCTCGCGCAGCACGAAGGATTCGACCACTCCTCGCAGCGCATCCTCTGAAAGCTCCGTGTACGGGACCACGACCGGTAACGGTCGCTCTCGATCATCTTCCCACCAGTCACTCATCTACGACCTTAAGGCCTCATACCCTGAAGAAGCATGTCGACAGCCCCGAAGCCCTGTCGCAATACAGCCGATCAGGGACACAGAACGCCCAACCGCCCCGAACCCGGCGGGACTGTCACGTTCGCCTCACAGCCGCTCGATCGTCAGCCTTCGTACTTGAACGACAGCGAAACCCGCGCTCGATACGCGACGACCTTGCCGTCCTCGATCTTCATGTCGAGCTTGCTGATCTCAGCGACGCGCAGGTCACGCAAGGACCTGGCGGCCGCCTTGATGGCTCTGTTGGCGGCGTCCTCCCAGGACGACTTGCTGGTGCCAATGACCTCGGTGACACGGTAGACGCCGCTATCCGCATTGCCTTTCTTCTTCGCCATGTGTCTTTCTCCTCCGGGCAGAGAGTCACGGACCGGCGGCCCGGGAACTCGCGTCTCCAATCATACGCCCCACCGACGTCCTCCGTAACGACACCGCACACCCTGCCCGGGGTTGAGCCGAACCGTTGCGGACCGCCGCGGGCCGAGGAACGACCAACGTGGCGTTCGGCAATGACGGGAAGTACCCGCTATGTATCTGTTGTGAGGGATCCCGAAGATTCGCAGGCAAAGGGCAGCATCGTGAAGGTCGAGAACGTCGAGTGATCTAGGGGCAGGCAAATCTGTTTCGCATGAACGTACGACGAACCACCCGCCTACTCGCGTTTGGCCTATCGGGTTTCTGCGCTACCGTGTTTGCTGCCGCCGATGGGTCGCAACTGCAGTTGCCGATGGGCGCCGACGTCGCGATGCTCGTGTTCGAGGACCTGCAGTGTCCGGATTGCGCGCAGGCCCACCCGAAACTCCTGGAAGCCGCTGCGGCCGCCAAGGTGCCGCTGGTCATTCATGATTTCCCAATTCCCGCCATGCGTGGGCCTTCCCCGCCGCGGTTCTAGCCCGATATTTCGCCAGGCAGTCACCGGCACTCGGCGTCGAATTCCGCAGCTTTATCTTCCAGAACCAGCCGAACATCAACCTCGACAACCTGCGTCAGTTCGGCGAGACATTCGCGCAGGACCACCAGCAGACGCTGCCCGCGGACGTCGATCCCGATGGCACGCTCAAGGCCCAGGTACAGGCAGATTTTGACCTGGGCCGGCAGATTCATCTTGAATATGTCCCGTTGATCTTCGTAACAGGCGCGGCCGCGGGGCCGTCGAACGCCGTCGAAGTTACCGACCTGGGAAAACTGGACGACGTGATCGCCGGGATGAAGACAGGTCACGTGCAATAGCAGCGCATCTCGTGGCTGCGGCCCACGTGATGGTCGCGTTCGGGAGACACGGAAGCCCGCGCACGTGCCGCTTCGCGAACCCGGAGCCGCCAGCGGACAGGCGAAGCCGATCAGGCCTCGCCCGCCGCTGAGCAGCTGCTCACGGGCATTCGCCCCCCCATCCACGGTGAGGTGAGGGGGCCGGGTCAGGACTACTTGAAGATGCCGAGCGCCTTCAGGATGAAGATCAGCGCAACCGCGCCTACCAGCGCAACCAGGAAGCTCATGATGCCGCCGGCGGGCGCAATGCCGAGCGCGGAGGCCGCAAACACGCCGAGGAATGAGCCCACGATTCCAACCAGGACGTTCGCGATCAGGCCCATCTGAGCGTTCGTCTTCATAACGATGCTCGCAAGCCAGCCAACGACGCCGCCGATGATCAAAGTAATGATCCAACCCATTTTCAGTCTCCCTTTGTTGTTAACGCGTCAATTTTCCAGCCATTGCCAGAATGTCGTCGAGCGGGTTTCCGTCGCCATTGCCATCGGGCATTGAAGCAAGGCCCGGTCCGCCGTCGCTCGCGGAGCCCTGACCGCCACCGAGCATGCCGCCCAGCACGTCACCGAGTGCCCCGCTGACCGTGCCGCCGCTCCCCTGAGGTGCCGCGGTTGCGCTGTGTTGCTTCGCCAGGTACCCCGCTCCCAGCATGGCCAGCATCGGCAACATCTTCCTCAGCAGTGCCGGATCAGGTCCGGTCAGGCTGGCAGCGTGTTGCGCCACGGTGCGGCTCGTATCCGCTGAACCAAGGACCTGTCCGAGGACGTCATGACCACGACTGGCATTCGTCGGCCGTGGACTCAGCACGTCGTCAAGCAGGTCTCCGCCACCGAGGTCACCGAGCATTCCGGCGAGGCCTTCGAGGCCCGATGGATGTGCCTGCACCTGGTTCTTGAACCCGCCGAGGATCGCCGGGGTCAGGGCAGCCGCCCCACTCGCCGCCTGCGACTCGCTGAGACCCAGCTCGCGCGCCACTGACTGGATGCCGCCCATCTCGACGAGAATGTCCAGGATCTGCACGACTTTACTCCCCTGGCCCGCGCTGTCAGACCCGCAACTCGCTCGGGATGTTGCCGCCGTCGTCGGCAATCCTCTTCAGCACTGCCTTGTGCAACCATATATTCATCTTCGCTGAGTTGCCCATCAGATCGCCAGGGCATCCGAGTTCAGTGGCGAGCTCCTTGCGCGCCGCGAAGCTGCTTTTGAGTTCGAACGGCTTGAGCAGGTCCGCGATTGACGTCTTCCAGTCGAGCTTCTGCGGATTGGCGGCGGCGCCTGTACGCCGACACGTCGGAATCGGCTCCGCAAAAGAGGTTAGATCAGATCGAACTGGGCGGTAACCCGCAGTGTACAGAAAGCCCCGAGGCTTACCTCTGTGCAGTGTCACGCCGACGCCGGGGCTCGTGAATGTGGCGCAGCCACACGTCAAACGGATCCCAGCCCTGCCGCAAGTCCGGCGACCGCGGACCGACCGCCGAGCCGGTCTCTGCGCGTGCCGCGAAGCTCACCGCCTCTTTCGGTCGAACACGCTCCAGCCATGAACCCGTCGCCTTGCTGTTGAGTTTCCAGTTCATGATGTCTCCCGCGGACTCCGGCACTGATTGCGCCTGTTCGAATTCCCCGAAGCGTATGGTCAGGGCGGTGGCGGCGGTGTGTCTATCGCAAACACTTGCGCGTCCCGATAGATCTTTCTATCAGCGACCAGCGTCCGCGCGGCAAAATTGCGGGCCCGTTCTAGACCAGCACGCCCCGCTTTTGCATCGCGAGAGAATGGACGCACGGCGCAAGTGCGATCACGAAAATCACCGCGGTGAAAGCCACCGAACCCGCGTCCCCAGCCACCTCCAGTCCAACCGACAAACCATAGTTGTAAAAGCTGGTCACGGAGAGCGCGACCAGCGAGGCGAGGAACACAGGGACGGCGAGCCGCTTCCGAAGCAGCACGAGCAGTGCTCCGAGAACGCCGCCCCAGAAGGCAATCGCCAGGCCGCGACCACCCACAGGTGCCAGGGCGCCCGTACGGGTGGGCTCTCGCAGGATTCATTCATCGCGTCAATTTCCCGCGCCAGCGGGCCGGACATATGCGGCTGCACGGAACTAATATAACCTGCGCTGATGCCTGACATCCGACGGTGTACCCAGTGATCGACGCCAACCTGGATCGCGAGCATTCCACCCTCCTCGCTCGTCCGACATCGGTTCCGCAGCTGATGGACCAACTGCCCGAGTTGTGCGACTTCGTACGGACCGTGGCCCGGCAGATCGAGGCAGGCGAGTGCAGGACGGGGATGCGCTAGCGCAGCGCATCCATGATTTCTACACACCCGCCAGGATGGAAGCGATCGAAATCGTGGCCCCGGGCTGGCAGCGCATGGCCTCGTATGCCGACGGAGCCACGCTGAACCACATCACCCAGGCGCTGATTGCGCTCCAGTGCCTGCCGGAGTATCGGCAGGCCTCGCCGCTCCCGCAGGCGTTGATGGAATGGATCGTGCTGTACCACGATGTCGGAAAGCAGGTGATCGATGGGCAGCGCGATGCCCTGCATGCCTTTCGATCCGCGACGATTGCAGCGCTGGCGCTGCCCAGCGTGGGTTTCGCCACCAGCGAAAGCTACGCAGCCGAGCTCGATCCCTGGACCCGGCTGGTGCTCGGCGCCTCGCGAGTGGCGCCGGACGGCAAGGGATCGGTCCAGGACAACCGCGAATTGCCGGCAATCATCCAGGGAAGCGAACGCCTGTTCGACGATGCGTCGGGTGGCGCACTGGTCGTGCAGGCCGCGTTACTGCACCAGTCCTTGAACGTGGTCCCGGAATGGCCGAATCCCGGCAGCCTGACCGACGCGGAACTGCCGCTTTGCATCCGGCCGGCGCTGGTGCCGCTGCTTGAAGCCATGATGCTGGTGGACAGCGATGCGTGGCAGATCTTCGACCCGGTCAGCAAGGCAAAATTCCGCCAGAGCACTCTGGCTGTCTTCGCCAGCATCCGCCGGCAAGTTGGAGCCTGACTGCGAGAAGTCCTCTTGACCCCCGCTGACGCGAAATCCATCGAGCTCTTTGTGCGCGGCACGCTGGGGTGCCAGTGTCCGGAAGAGATCTTCTCGGCCATCACGATCAAGCAAGGGCGGAACCCGGACAGCGACCTCACATACACCCGTCTCGTGATCGGCAATCGCCTGCTGATCTACGTGCTGGAAGCTCGACACTCAAGTGCACTGCCCCTGGAGGTCGCGACGCTGGCTGCACGCGGCCGTGCCGATCGCGACACCGATCGACTGAACCGCTTCCGACTCGTGCTCACCTCCGACCGCCCGGACGAGGCCCAGGCCGAGGTCGACGCGGCGTTTTCCAGCGCAGCAGGAGACGATGACCACGCGCACCTGCACGTGGTTGGCGCAGACCAGCTGCCGCGCCTGCTGGCACCCTGACGCCGGCGACGGCACAAAGCCGAGCGGTTAACCGGTTGCGGTTCCGGACAGACGCCTCGCAGGTCGGGGTCACCAATGCGGACAAGCCGTGCGCCGTGGATGTACGCTAGCGCGCCACCCACGACCCCGAGGATTCCGAGATGATCGAACGCCTGCACGCCGGTGCCCGCATGTCTCAGGCCGTCATTCATGGCGACACCGTCTACCTGGCCGGACAGGTCGCGAGTGACCCGAAGAAGGACGTTACCGGGCAAACCCTCGAGGTACTTGCGGCGATCGACCAGTTGCTCGCCGAGGCGGGCACGGACAAGACGAAGATCCTCTCCGCCACGATCTATCTCGCGGACATCGGCACCTTCGCCCAGATGAACTCCGTCTGGGACACCTGGGTACCGCAGGGCCACACCCCGGCCCGCGCCACCGTCGAGGCGAGACTCGCCGCACCCGCCTACAAGGTCGAGATCCAGGTGATCGCCGCCCGTTCCTGAACCGCTCCGACCCGAGAACGGCCCGCGGTTGGCTCCCACTGAGATCCCGCATGCAGTACCAGCAACACGAGACCGACCACGAGGTCACGCTCGAGCCGGCGGCGCCCGCCAAGGCGAGTGTCGTGCTCCTGCACGGGCTCGGGGCCGACGGCTGGGACTTCGCGCCGATCGTGGGCGAACTTGGATTGCCGGACGCTGTGCCGGTGCGGTTCGTCTTTCCCCACGCGCCTCACAGGCCGGTCACCGTGAACAACGGCTACGTGATGCGGGCGTGGTACGACATCAAGTCGTTTTCTCCGGACGGGCGCGCCGACTCCGACGGACTCGCGGAGTCCGTTCGACGGGTGACCGCGTACCTGGATCATGAGGTCGAGAAAGGCGTGGAGGCTTCGCGCATCGTGCTCGCGGGGTTCTCGCAGGGCGGCGCGGTGGCACTCACGGCGGGGCTGCGCTACCCGAACCGTCTCGCCGGCGTGCTGGCGCTTTCGGCGTATCTCCCCTTCCCTTCCCGGCTCGCGGCCGAAAGATCGGAAGCAAACCGCGACGTTCCGGTTCTCATGTGCCATGGCCGCATGGATCCCGTGGTGCCGATCGCGCTGGGCCTGGAGGCACGGGACCAGCTCTTGTCGCACGGCTACGCAGTCGAGTGGCACGAGTACCCGATGCAGCACGAGGTGTGCGCTCCGGAGCTCGTGGAGGTCGGCCGGTGGCTGCGAGTGCGCCTGGCCTCTGCGGCGACTGGCAGATGAGTCCGGATCCGCACATCTACGTGGACGCGGATGCCTGCCCGGTCAAGGCCGAGACCGTCAAGGTCGCCGTGCGCCACGGCCTGCCGGTCGTATTCGTCGCCAATGCATGGCTCACCGTCCCGCGCGCCGCCAGGGTCCGGGTGCAGGTTGTGTCGGGAGCGTTCGACGCCGCCGACGACTGGATTGCGGAGCAGGCAACGCACGACGACATCGTGGTCACGGCCGACATTCCGCTCGCGTCACGCGCCCTGAAGAAGGGCGCGCGCGTGCTCGGCCCTTCGGGCAAGCCGTTCAACGGGGACAACATCGGCAACGCGCTCGCGACACGCGAGCTCATGGCGGACCTGCGTGCCTACGGGGTCGGCGGCGGCCCGCCGCCGTTCAGCCCGAAGGACCGGTCCCGCTACCTCGAGGCGCTGGAGAGCGTGGTGCGACTCGCGAAAGCAGCGCGCGGCAACACAGGGCCGGTATGAAGTTCACCGCGTACCACGCGGTCAGCACAATTCGCGTGCCATCAGCGCCCACGTCGCAAGTGGGGCAAGTGCCATGGACGCCGCGATGCGGCAGCGGATACGCTTTATGCGGCCGCAACCGGGCAATTAGCGTAACCTTGAGCGATCCGGCGCCACGACCGGCGCCCCGCTTGCGAACATCACCATGCAGGATTCACCCCGCGAACCGACGGCCGTTGCTTTCGGCGACCTCGGCCTCAGCGCCCCGGTCCTCGAAGCCCTGGCGGTCGTCGGCTACGAATCGCCGTCGCCGATCCAGGCGGCCACCATTCCCGTGCTGCTGGCCGGCCACGACATGCTTGGCCAGGCCCAGACCGGTACCGGCAAGACGGCCGCCTTCGCGCTGCCGATCCTGAGCCGAATCACGGTGCGGGGCGGCCCGCCGCAGTGCATCGTGCTGGTGCCGACCCGCGAGCTCGCCATCCAGGTCGCCGAGGCCTTCCAGCGCTACGCGTCCAGGATCAAGGGCTTCCACGTGCTGCCGATCTACGGCGGCCAGAGCTATACGCCGCAGCTCATGAGCTTGAAGCGCGGAGCGCACGTGGTCGTCGGCACGCCGGGTCGGGTCATGGACCACATCAAGCGCGGCACGCTGGACCTGGGCGGCGTCACCTGCCTCGTGCTCGACGAAGCCGACGAGATGCTGCAGATGGGCTTCGTCGACGACATCGAATGGATCCTCGAGCAGACCCCGGCGACCCGCCAGGTTGCCCTCTTCTCGGCGACCCTGCCGGCGCCGATCCGCCGCATCGCGCAGAAGCACCTGCGCGAGCCGGTCGAGGTCACGATCACCAGCCGGACCAGCACCGCGGCCAACATCCGCCAGCGCTACTGGATCGTGAGCGGGGTGCACAAGCTCGACGCCCTGACGCGCATTCTCGAGGCGGAGCCGTTCGACGGCATGCTCATCTTCACGCGCACCAAGCAGTCGACGGTGGAACTCGCCGAGCGGCTGGAAGCCCGCGGCTTCACGGTCGCGGCGTTGAACGGCGACATGCAGCAGAAGGACCGCGAGCGCACCGTGGCGCAGCTCAAGAGCGGCAAGCTCGACATCCTGGTGGCCACCGACGTCGCGGCGCGTGGACTCGACGTCGAGCGCATCAGTCACGTCGTCAACTACGACGTGCCGTACGACACCGAGTCCTACGTACACCGCATCGGACGGACCGGGCGTGCCGGGCGCAGCGGCGAGGCGATCCTTTTCATCACGCCGCGCGAGCGCAACATGCTGCGCTACATCGAGCGCGCGACGCGGTCGCCACTGGAGCCGATGGACCTGCCGACGGTCGCCGACGTCAACGAGCAGCGCGTGGCGCGCTTCAGGCAGCGGATCATGGATGCGCTGTCCGCCGGTCAGTCAGAACCGTTCCGCAGCCTGATCGAGGAGATCGAACGCGAGCACGACGTCCCGGCGATCGAGATCGCGGCCGCACTCGCGAGCCTGCTCCAGGGCGGAAGTCCCCTCCTCCTCAAGGACAGGTCCGGGGACGCCAGCGGCGCGGGTGCGCGGCAGGAAGGAAGTTTCCAGGAATCCCGCGGCGAAACCGGGGACGCCGCCCGCCCTGCCGCCGAGCGGCTGGCGGAGGAAGATACCGAGACGTTCAGGATCGAGGTCGGTTACGTGCACGGAGTGAAGCCCGGCAACATCGTCGGCGCCATCGCAAACGTCTCCGGGCTCGAAGGCCGGCAGATCGGCCACGTGGATATCCGCGAGGACCACACTTTCGTCGGCCTGCCGAAGGGGATGCCCGGCAAGGTCCTCGCGGACCTCGTGAAGACGCGCGTGGCGGGCCGCATGCTGAACATCAGCCCCGTGTCACACGTGCCTCCGAAGCCCCTGCGCAAGCCGCCTAAGCGCGCCCCAGCGGGACCTCGTACTCCACGAACCCGCTGAACTTCGCCACCCGGTCGTAGAGCGCCCGGGCCGTCGAATTCTCCTGGTGTGTCAGCCAGTAGAGGCGGCTGGCGCCCTCGTCCCGCGCCCGCTGCGCGACGGCTTCTATCAGGGCCCGCGCGACGCCGCGTCCGCGCGCGGCCGGGTCCACGAACAGATCCTCCAGGTAGCACGACTGGCGCGCCCAGATCCCGGTATGGAACAGGTAGTGCGTGATGCCTGCCAGTTCTCCATCGATGCGCGCGCCGAATCCGTGGATGCCATCGGCCGACATGAGCCGCGCCCAGGTGCGTTCGTACTCCGCGTCAGGCAGAACAGTTTCGTAGAACGCCTTGTACGCCCGGGCGAGGATTTCCCATTCGCGCCTGTCGGCGGATTCGAGTGGCCGAATCTCGAGACTCATTTCCGGGACCCGGGTTGCCGGATTGAATAGCCCGCGCGGATGCCGCTCATGCGTAGTGCCCTACGGCCCGAGCAGTGCGTCCGCGAACCGGCCCGCCGCCTCGGGCGCGTGCAGGAAGAAAAGCGATGGCTCCGTCAGTTCCAGTTCCAGGACGACCGGCAGGCCGCGATCGTCGTGGATCAGGTCGATGCGAGCGTACAGCGGCTCGTCGAGTGAACAGGCCCGGAATGCGGCCTCGGCAACATTCTTCTCGTCGGGATCCGGCTCCCGCGGCGTGATCTGCTCCGGCGCAAAGAGCCCCGCGACGAACGCATCGTCGAGGCGCAGGAGTGCACCCTTGCGAATCGCGTGGCTGTAGCGCCCGCCGATGTATACGACGGCCGTCTCGCCGTGATGATCGACGCGGTCGAGGTATGGCTGCAACATGACGCTGCGCCCTGCCTCGAGCAGTCGAACAATGTGCGCCACGGCTTTCGCGTGCTCTTCCCGCCGATAGCGCGCGGCATCGCGCGACCCGGCGCCGACGGTCGGCTTGACCACGAACTGCTCGAACGCCCCGCAGGCGCCGACCGTGAACGAGCCGGACCCTGCTGCGAGGAACCGCGCCAGCTCCGATTTCGCGTCCGTCCCCGGCTCGACGAACAGCGTCGGCACCACCGGCACGCCCGCGTGCGCGAGGTGCACGAGGTAATGCTTGTCGGTGTTCCAGCGCACGATGGCCGGCGAGTTGAGGAGCTTCGTCTGCCCGGCGCAGCGCTCGGTCCATTCGAGAAATTCGTCGAGCCGGTCGGCGTAATCCCACGTGGAGCGCAGTACCGCAACGTCGAAGCTCCCCCAGTCGACGTCCGGATCGTCCCAGCAGGGAGTCGCGACCCTCGCCCCCTGCTCGCGCAGGGCGAGAATCAGCGGCGGCAGGTCTTCATCAAGAGCCAGCGCCTCGCGGGCGGTGACCAGGGCAACGTTCCTGTGCATGCCGACCACTTTACCGGGCCGGCACTCGCCCGGCCACCGCTCAGGCAAGCACCAGGACGTAGTCCTCGCGCTTCATCGGCCGGGAGAGACGGATGTTCATCATGCTCTCGCCGCCGGTGCCCTTCACGAGGGTCTCGAACCGTGCGCGCGACTCGCCGGAGAGGCCCCTTGCGTGCGTGGCGGCCTTGTCGAAATGCCACAACCCGTGCGGCGAGCTGGCACGGTGTATCGCGCAGCCCCGCCACTCGTAGTCCACCCACCCGAGGGTCGGGTGGATCTTGCGCTCGCCGTCCGCCGACACCAGCGTTCCGGCCGGCATCGAGGGGTCCGACTCGACCCAGGCGTTGTAGTGCGCCGCATCGGCCTGCAGTTGCGGACCCCAGTCCTGGAACATGAGCCGGAGGATCGGTTCGAGGGACTCCGGGATCGCGTCGCCTTCGGGATAGGACTCCGGGCAGCCGGGATATTCTCCGTCGGCAATGGCAGGGAGGTTCATGCGCTCGGTCCAGCGATAGACGTTGGGCGCCCGATGTTTCATCAGCGTCGCGGGTACCGGGTCGCGTGCAAGGTGCGCGAAAAGCGGAGCCATGAGACCGAAATCGGCGATGCTCGGATGGCCGCCAAGGATGTAAGGCCAGCGCTGGAAGTGGGCGTCGAGCGCGTCGAGCAGTTCGCAGTAGGCGCCCTCGACGGTCGGAATCGTCGTCGCAGTGACTCCGAGCACCGGCAGGAAGCCGTTGAAGTAGTCCATCATCCGGCGGCCGGCCTCATAGCGCGCCTCGCGGTCGGGTCCGACGTGCATCGCGCGCCCGAACTCGGCGCGGAGAAACATCTCCTGATCGGCGCGGTAAGACCATCGGTAATGCATTCCAGCTGGCAGCAGCGCCTCGGATCCGAACGCGCCGACCAGCCAGGCCACGGCCTTCTGGACCGGCGATGTCGGCACCATTGGAGGCCCGGGGACGGTGGCCTCGAGGTGCTCGATCATGTCCGTCGTGTCCTGGATCACCTGGCCGTCGGGCGTCTCCAGCACCGGCGCAACCACGTGGCGAATCACCGGCACCACGCGCGCCCGGAACTCCGGATCCGACACGAAACGCTCGCGATACGGAATGCCTTTCTTGATCAGGTACGAGCGGATCTTTCCCGTGTAATAGGAGTGAGCCACTCCCCACAGGACGTACGGTGCCGGTGTTGCCATGCTTGCCTCGTTTCTCGGTTCGTCTCGCGCCTCAGCGCGTCAGGATGTGAATGGCGACGGCCGCTTCCTCGATGCCCTGCAGCCCGCCGCCGTTCTCCTGGATGGCGTGGCGCGCGCCGGCGACCTGTCGCGCCCCGGCCTCGCCACGCAACTGCGTCACCAGTTCGAACAGCTGGCCGATGCCCGTGGCGCCGAGCGGATGGCCCTTGGACTCGAGCCCGCCCGACGGATTGATCGGGATGCGGCCGCCGAGCGTGAACTCCCCGCGCTCTGCGGCCGGGCCGCCGCCGCCGAAGGGCACGAAGCCGAGGTTCTCCGCCTGGAGGATCTCGCCCATCGCAGAGGCGTCATGGACCTCGGCCACGTGCATGTCCTTCGGTCCGAGGCCCGCGATCTCGTAGGCCTTGAGCGCAGCGAGGTGGCCGGCGTTCTTCTCCGGCTCATCGAGCCCACGATGCGTGAAGCTGCGAATGACGCTCGCGGCAACCTTGACGCAGCGGCTCCGGTTGGCGCCGATGCGCTTCAGGCCTTCCTCCGTGCACAGGATCGCCGCCGCGGCGCCGTCGGACAGCGGCGCGCACATCGGCAGCGTGATCGGGTAGGTGATCGGAGGCGCCGCGAGCACCTCGTCGATGGTGAAAGGCTTGCGAAACTGTGAGTACGGGTTGTGAACCGAGTGCTGGTGGTTCTTTGCGCACACCGCCGCGATCTGTCGCTGCGTAGTGCCGTAGGTCTTCATGTGCCAGCGACACATGGCCGCGTAGATCGCCATGAACTTGCTGTAGGGCTTGTCCGACTCGGAGCCCGCAGGCGGCACGATGCCCTCGCCCATCCTGACCAGCGTGGCGTAGTTTTCCTCAGCGCGCGAGACGTCCCATCCGCCTTCGAAAATCGCGAACGCCTTCGCCTTGTCCGGGATGTTCATCTTCTCGCTGCCGAGCGCGAGTGCTACGTCGGCGGTCCCGGCCTTGAGGCTCTGTACCGCAAGGTTGAAGCCCGAGCTGCCTGATGCGCAAGCGTTCTCGACGTTGTAGATCGGGATGCCCTCGACGCCGATCTTGCTGAAGACGACCTGGCCCGGAATCGAGATCTGCCCCTGCAGGGGGCCGTTGGTCATGCCCGAGTAGTATGCGACGCCGATGTCGCCCACCTTGCAGCCGGCGTCCTTCAGAGCGCCCTGCAGTGCCTCCCCGGCGAGGTCGTCGATCGAGCGCTCGGGATGCCGACCGAATACCGTCATGGCGATGCCGGCAACGTAGACGTCCGTCACTTGGCTGCTCCGGAACCCGCCCGACAGCGCCTTGATGCGTCGCACCTGCGCCAGGATCAGCGCGGGATAGGAATTCGGCAGGAACCGGCTCATCCAGAAGAACCGCGTGGACCAGCTGCCGGTGACCACGCGACGCTTGCCGCGTTCGACGCCGGAGAGGATGACGGCCGCGCAGTCCTCGGGCGGCGTGACCAGCATCGTTCTCGCCCAGCCCCTCGAACACCGACTCCTCCTCGCCCGCGGCGGCGCAGCGCCGGGCCGCCTTTTCGATGTTGGTGCGGATGCCGCCCGGGTGAACGACCACGGCCCGCACGCCCGTGCCATCGAGCTCGCTCCACAGGCACTCGGTCAGGCCGCGCACACCGAACTTGGAGATGTTGTAGGCGCTCTGCAGCGGGAAGCCGATCAGCCCGAATACGCTCGAGATGTTGACGATGCAGCCCTCGCGCTGCGCCAGCAGCGTCGGCAGGAACGCCTTCGTGCCGTAGATGACGCCCCAGAGATTGATGCCAAGCTGCCACTCGATCTCCTCGATCGAGAGGTGCTCGACGGTCCCCACGACGGATGTGCCGGCGTTGTTGAACACGAAGTGGGCGGTTCCGAAGTCGCGCTTCACATCTTCGGCGTGGCCGAACACCGCTTCGCGCTTCGAAACGTCGACCGCGTAGCTGCGGGCATCGGTGCCTGCCGGCAGGGACTTCATGGTCTCCGCTAGCCCGGCCGCGTTGACGTCCGACAGCGCGAGCCGCGCGCCCTTCGCCGCGAGTTGCTGCGCGAGCGCCCGACCGATGCCGGAGCCTGCGCCCGTGACGACGGCAACCTTGCCTGAAAATGAACTCATGCGATTGACCTCGAGTCTTGCCCGTCAGATCTTGCGGGTGGCATTCTGCCAGTACCGTGCACGCAGATCCTTCTTGAGGACCTTGCCCACCGGGCTGCGTGGCAGAGCGTCGACGAAGTCCACCGATTTCGGCGCCTTGACCGAGCCCAGCTTCTCCTTGCAGAGCGCGATGATTTCCTCTGCGCTCGCCTTCTGGCCCGCGTTCAACTCCACGACGGCCTTCACGGCCTCGCCCCACTGCTCGTCCGGCACGCCGATGACGGCGCAGTCCTGCACCGCCGGGTGCCCCCAGATCACCTGCTCGACCTCGCTCGGGTACACGTTGAAGCCGCCCGAGATGATCATATCCTTCTTGCGGTCGGTGATGTGCAGGTAGCCCTCGGCGTCGATGTGGCCGACGTCGCCGGTGTGCAGCCAGCCGTTGATCACGGTCTCGGCCGTCTTTTCCGGCGCCTTGTAGTAGCCCTTCATGACGAGGTCGCCGCGCACGCAGATCTCGCCGGTCCCGCCCTGGGGCAGGATCTCATTGGCGTCGTTCATGATCTCGACGCGAATCAGCGGATTGGGGCGACCGACGGAGGACAGCCGCTCATCGGACGCGAGGCGCCCGCCGATGAAGTGCTGACTCGGCGTCAGGCAGGAGATCGACGCCGGGGCCTCCGTCTGGCCGTAGCCGCCGGTCATCACCGGGCCGATGACCTCGAGAGCCTGCTTCAGCTTCTCCACCGACATCGGCGCCGCGCCGTACATGAAGTACTTGAGCGAGGAGAAATCGACCTTCTTGCCGAGGTCAGGGACGTCGAGCAGTCGATAGATCACGGTCGGCGGCAGGAAGAGTTCCGTCACCTTGTACTTCGGGATCGCGCCGAGGAGGATCGCCGGATCG
The DNA here is from genome assembly GCA_963726665.1 of uncultured Gammaproteobacteria bacterium. GTDB lineage: Bacteria > Pseudomonadota > Gammaproteobacteria > Steroidobacterales > Steroidobacteraceae > RPQJ01. Next base: position 118,192 of record CAVSDW010000011.1, read on the forward strand.
GGCTTGGTCACCACGACCACCGTGCCGCCGCGGGCCGTGCAGGGCACGGACAAGAGGCCCGCAGTGTGCGTAATGGGAGCCGCCGCGAGATTCACGGGCTTCTCGCCCTCATCGTAGTGACAGCCGATCATGTAGTGCGCGCAGAAGGTCTGCGCGCTGCGATGGGTGTTCATCACGCCCTTCGGCATGCCGGTCGTGCCGCCGGTCGCCGACAGCATCACGACGTCGTCGAGGTCGACTGCCACCTCGGGTCGGGTTGCCGGCTGCCCGGCGACCCAGCCCTGGAGCGACTGTGCACCCGGGAAGTCGGGCGACTCCCCATCGATGCAGATCCAGAGCCGGATCTTGGGCAGTCGCGGCTTCAGTTCCGCGATCACCGGCGCGAAGTACTTCTGGAAGAACAGCACCTCGCAGTCGAACGCGTCGAGCACGTAGTGGTTCTCTTCCGCGGGATTGCGGGCACCCACCGGGATCCAGCACATGTTGGCGCGCCACAGACCCAGCGTGCAGGTCCACGCCATGACGTCGTTGCCGGCCCAGACCGCGCCCTTGGTCTCCTTCGGCAGGCCCAGCGCCAGCAGGCCGTTGGCGATGCGGCACGAGAGTTCGCCCACTTCCGTGAACGAGTACTCGCGGTCGTCCTGGATGTACGCGGCTCCCGTCGGGTTGCTGCGCCAGCCGCGGTCGAAGAAGTCAATGATCGCCATCGGCTCCCCCTCGAAGGACGCGCCGCGCCCGCGAAGGGCGCGACGCGGCCATCAAGCTAGGTCCAGACGCGTCTACAGATGCGTGACGGTCGCGCGCGCCAGCCCGCGCTGCTCGAGGAAACCGAGCAGGTAGCGGTGACCGAAGGCCTGGCAGGCCGACGCGAAGCCGACCTTGCTGGTCTCGCCGTCGAGCAGCTTCATGACGGCAGCAGTCTGCACGGCGCCGGTGGAAATGTACGGCGTGATGCCGTGCACCGTGGCGCGCACCGCCGCGAGCTGGCCGCGGCCGATCGCGAAGTCCACCGTGCGCGCGACGGCTGGTGCGCTCTCGCGGCGGCATGCGCGGGCGTGGTCGAATCCACGATCTGCTTGATGACGGCGTCCTGGTGCTCCTTCGGCAGGTTCTTGTACTCCGCGTCCCACTTCTGGCCGAGGGCGTGGACCATCTGCATGACGTTGTTGTCGTAGAAGCCGACGAAGGAACTGCAGCTGCGCACGCGTGCGTCGTGTTCGAAGTAGATCGGGAGCGAGGTGCCGCCCCAGGGAATGGAAAACACAGGCTGTACGAAGCTGGGATCGATGACGTTCGCGGTCGTGCCAAGCGCGTGCGGGACCAGCTTCTTTTCCCACAGGTAACAGGCTTCCGAGCGGTACAGCTCGAAGATCGACGCGGTGGAGCCGACGGTGACGCCCGAGGCGCCACCACGCGGGCCACGGCACAGCGTCGCCGTTTCCAGCACGTCGACGCCGGGCGTCTCGAGCGCGAGCTGCGCCGCGATCTCGCAGAACGTGTACATGTACGCGATGGAGGGCGACACCAGCAGGCCGGCCTGCGCGTACAGCGGTCGCCGAACTTCTCGCGAACGGCGCGCATGTAGCCCTGCTCGCCGGTCGTGTCGATGTGGTGGCAGCCGGCCTTGAGCGCGGCCTCGACCGCTGTCAGACCGAAATTGACGAACGGTCCGACCGTGTTGCAGACGACCTTCGCGCCCTTGAACACTTTCGTGAGCGCCTCGACCGTGTGCTCGGACTCGACGATCTCATAAGGTCGCCGACTCCAGGCGCACGACGCGCTGCTCCATCATCTCCTTCACGCGCTTGGCGTTGCGGGCGACGGCGGTGAACGGGATCTGCTGGTCGATCAGCCAGTCCATGATCAGCATGCCGGTGTAGCCGCTGGCTCCATAGACGACGACGGGGTACTTGGCCATTCGAATTCTCCTCGGATTTCCTGTTCGGGACCCTGCAGCGGGTCCCGTTTGCGTATGTGCTGCGTTCGTTGTCGCGGTCAGTTCTGCGCCCAGCCCTCAGCGTAGAGCTGCTCGGCCAGCAATCCGAGACGCATGGTGAGCACGTAGTTCTCGCCATCCTCGATGAGCGCGACGCGCGCATCGCGGTACAGCTTCTCGATAGGGTACTCGCGCGACGTGCCGTCGCCGCCGAAGAGCTGGAAGGCCTCGTCCACCACCTTCATCGCTTCCTGGGTGACCGTGACCTTGCCGGCAGCGGTGACGTAGGGATGCGTCAGCGGCGACAGCCGCGCGTAAGCCAGCGATCGCCTGGCGACGGAGCGACACAATCTCGACCCGGCGCAGCATGTCGCCGAGGCGGTAGCGCGTGAGCTGGTGGTCGATCAGCCGCTTGCCGCCCTGCTTGCGCTCGTGGCAGTACTGCAGCGCCAGCTCGAATGCAGCCCGCGCAACGCCCGTGAACGTCTGCGCCATGACGGTGCCGGCAAACGACCACGCCGAGGCCATGTTGCCGTAGTACTCGTCCTTGAGCGCGATGGCGAAGCGCTTCGGCACCTTGACGTTGTCGAAATAGATCTCGCCCTGCGGCAGCGAGCGCTGGCCCATCTTGTCCAGCGGCTTGCCTTTCGAGACGCCAGGCAGGTCGAGCGGAATGATCACCGACATGCCGTGCGGACGGCCGTCCTTCTCGTAGAAGCCGCCGTCGTATTCGGCGCCGATGTAGCCCAGCGCGACCTGCGCCACGGCGCCGTTCGATACCCAGGCCGAGCACTGGCCATTGATCACGATCTCGTCGCCCTGGACCTGGCCCCACATGTTGCCCTTGTTGCCCTGCTGGCCCGGGGTCCATTCGCGCGCCATGTCGAAGATCTGCACGTCGCTGCCCTTGTCAGGGTGCGTGATCATCCAGCAGCCGATCCGGCCGGTGCACAGGTCCACCAGTTCCTGGTTGCCCAATGTCAGCGGCCATCTCCAGCGGAAAGCCTGCGACGCCAAGCGATCACGGCGAGTCCGGAATCGCCCCAACCCAGTTCCTCGCCGATCAGCGATTCCATTCGGATGGCGATCTCGGGCGGCAGTTCGGCCAGCATCGACGGGTCGAGCCCGAGCTTGGCGAACTCTGCAAACACGCTGTAGTACGGAGAGCCCGGCGCGATCACCTCTTCGGCGCTCATCTTGTCGAGTTCCGCGCCCAGCGGCCGCATCACGTCCTTCGCGAAGCGATGCACGACCGCCCTGGACCGCTGCCTCTTCTTCGGATAGTGGCGGCTCGAAACCCGACAGGCCGGCCGCAGGCAGCGTCAGCTTTCGATTTCAGCTTCATCATGGCGTTCTCCCCGACAGTATCCGTGAACGCCGCATTCTGGCGTTCCGGGAGGCTGGTGCCTGTCACGGAACATGCGTATCTTTGTCAAGAATCACTCATTCCTTTCCTGGAGATTCCCATGGCGTCGCCGCCCTGGCTGAAGGTACGCAGGGAACTCGGCCATCAGCCCATTCTTGCCGGACGCATCGGCGGCCCGACACCGGTTTTTGTCGAGCGCTATTTGTACCAGGCCATTGATCGCATGGTCTCGGGGCTGGACACCGCTGGCCTGCTCGTCCAGTTCGGCGGCGGGCGGGTCAGGGAGGGCGAACCGGACCACTGGCGGAGCATGAATCTGCCATCGCAGTCGATGCTGATCCCGAAGGGGGTCGCCACTCACTGGCACTATTCCGGCACCGTCGACTTCGCAGTGTTCTATTTCCTGGACGGCGGCGGGAGCACCATGCAAAGCCTCGAGCTTCTGGCGCAAACGCGCTCCGAGCCCGTGAAATTCAGTGACCCGCTGGTGGGAGCCGCGGCGCAGCAGTTGCTGGCGGAGCTCCACAAGGGACCCGGCACCGACGAGGGGTTCATGGAACGCCTCGCGGGCGTGATGATGGAGCAGACCTTCCGCACCCTGACGACCCCGGGATCCCGCGGCATCCATCCGAGTCATGTCCACTTTTTCAGGCTGCAGGCAGTCCTGAATTTCGTCCACGACAACCCAACCCGCAACCTGTCCGTGTCGAAGCCTCGCCTCGCTCGCCGACGTGAGCCAGGCGCACTTCTGCCGCATCTTTCGCGATGCCATGGGTGTGCCCCCCCATCGGTACGTCGCTGGCCGCGCAGGCTGGACCTGGCCCGCAAGCTGCTGACGCAGTCGAGCCTGCCCATATCACGCATCGCCGAGGAATCAGGCTTCAGTTCGCAAAGCCACCTGACGGCGTGCTTCCGGTCGGCCCACTCGACGACACCCGCCCAATACCGGGCGAATCGCAGGCCAGCGGTACCTCCGCACGCGACCCGCGCCCGTGTGAACTCGCCCGGTTTGTAATCGGCCGAGTGGCGGCGTATATTCCGCAAACGAGGCCGGCGGGAAGTTGTCGAGCCCGCCGGAACCTCGAAATCAGAATTAGATAACAGTACGTAACTTACTGAAAAAAAGAAGATTTCAGTGCCTTCAAACAATCAGGGTCGTGGTGCGCTGCAGCGCCTGCGTGGCGCCTCCGAGGTTCTCGTTGGACCCGGCCCGGTCAAGCAACGCCTGTGCGACGCCTACCTGCGACACCTCAGGGACATTGACCGCGGTGAGCTGCCGCCGGAAATGGCGGAGATCCTGAGTCAAGTCGGGGACGCGCTGTCGACGGCCAGCGCGGTCGGCGGCCTTGGTGCCGTCGAGGCGACCATTCGCAAGATGTCTGAGCTGGAAGCCAGCCAGCAGGCTGTCCGCATCATGGAATTGTTTGTCGCACTGTCGGGACGCCAGCCCGCCGAGTCGACCACCGCCCTTCCGCGCCAGCTGCGACTCGTCGGCGACGAGTAAGCGCCCCGCCCTCAGTCGAGCTTGAATTCGATCATGTCGAAGCGCGTGGTCTCTTCATGGCGCGCCTGGCGCTTGATCGCATCCACCAGCTGTCGCTTGTCCCAGGGGACGATCTCGTCGCCCAGTTCCATCACCGCCGGCGCAATCGTGTCGTGCGCGCCGAACGGTTCGAGCACCACGATCGGCTTGTCGAACGCCTTTGCGCAGTTGAGCTGAAACTCCGCCCAGTCCATGTGGCGCCGGTAGAACGACGCCGGAATGATGACCACCTCGGCCTCGGTGATCTGCCCGCGAAGGTCGTCACGGAGGGCTTCCTTGTCCCCCGGCGGGCGATTCTTGGGCGTGCTGGTGTTACGGTAGAAGAACTTGTCCGCGCTCTCGAGGTACTCGAAGACGCGATGGTAATCGTCATCCTCGAGCCACACGTGGCAAACGAAGAGCCGGATCGGGTTACTTTGCGATACGCTGCTCACGGTTGCTCTACCCCCGGGTGAGTCTCCTGGTCGAGCCGTAGTCTAGCCCACATGGGACTCGTCCGGACCGGTACCCGCCCGATAAGATTGTGAGCTGCATGCGCTTTCTCCTCTACAACATCCGCTACGCGACCGGCACCGGCGCGGCCTTCCACCTGCCGCTCCCCGGTGCCGGGTACCTGCGCAACAACCCGCGGGTCCTGCAGGGCATTACCCGCTTCATCAAGTCGGCCGACCCCGACATCGTCGGCCTGATCGAGGTGGACACGGGCTCGATCCGTTCGGGCCGGGTGAACCAGGCGGAAGTCATCGCCGAGTCCCTGGGTCACTACTCCATTTACCAGTGCAAGTACGGCACCAACTCCCTCAACACACTGGTGCCGATCGTCAACAAGCAGGCGAACGCCTTCCTCGCGTCGCCAAGGGTCGAGGGCGAGCGGTTCCACTACTTCGACACCGGCATCAAGCGGCTGATCATCGAGCTCGAACTGGACGACCTCTGCGTATTCCTCGTGCACCTGTCGCTCAAGTTCCGGCACCGGCAGAGCCAGCTCCGGAACCTCTTCGAACTGGTTCGAGCCTCCAGGAAACCGGTGATCGTGGGGGGCGACTTCAACACCTTCTCGGGCGAGCACGAGATGGCGCTGTTCATGGAGGCGTCGGGCCTGCGCAGCGCCAATCGCGATCGCGTCCCGTCCTACCCTGCCCGCAAGCCGCGCATGGAACTCGATTTCATCCTCCACACGCGCGACATCGAGATGGACTCGTTTGCCGTCGTCGACGTCGCCTACTCGGATCACCGGCCGCTCATCTGCGATTTTCACGTGACCAGGCGCCGGCAACGCACGGCCGCCCGGACGGCGGCAGGAGACTCGGCCGCTGTGATAGGATTCGCCGCCACTGACGAAGCGCTGGGGACGACCGAGACGACGCGGCGCAGACGGACGAGATGACCGAGACCCCGACCCTTGACCTCAAGCTCCTGCGTTCCTTCTCGCCGCTCGACGGCTTGAAGAACGAGAACCTGCGCGCGCTCGCCCGCAAGACGGCACTGCGCGAGCTCGGACAGGGCCGGATCCTGTTCAAGGAAGGCGAGGCCGACAAGCGCACGATCTACCTGGTCTCAGGCGTCGTGGACCTGCTCTCCGAAGGACGCATCGTCGGTTCGGTCTCTGGCGGATCGCCGGAGGCGCGACACCCGATCGCGCCGATCCTGCCGCGCAGATGCACGGCGCGGGTCGCCTCCGACCGCATCGAATACCTGTCGATCGACAGCGACCTGCTCGACGTACTGCTCACCTGGGACCAGACCGGGACCTACGAGGTGGGAGAACTCGGCTCGGCGGGTGCCGGCGGCGACTGGATGACGGTGCTGCTGCAGAACCGCGCATTCCACCGCGTCCCGCCTGCGAACCTGCAGGCCGTGTTCATGCGGATGCAGCGTGTTCCCGTCGCCGCCGGGGAGACCATCGTCCGCCAGGGCGCCGAGGGCGACTACTTCTACGTCGTGGTGAGCGGCCGCTGCGCCGTGACCCGCGAGACCCCACTCAATCGCGACGGCATCAAGCTTGCCGAGCTCGGCATGGGCGAAACCTTCGGCGAGGAAGCGCTGGTGTCGGGGGCGACCCGGAATGCGACCGTCACGATGATTACCGACGGGGCGGTGATGCGCCTCGGCAAGGAAGACTTCAATCTCCTGCTGAACGAGCCGATGCTGCGCTGGGTGGACTACACCGAGGCCCGGCGCATCGTGGCGGGCGGCGGGCACTGGCTCGACGTTCGGCTTCCGAGCGAGTACGAGCACTGCCACTTCGACAACGCGCTCAACGTGCCGCTCTACTTCGTGCGGCTGAAGCTCAAGTCACTGGACCCGGCGATTCCGTACGTGGTCTGCTGCGAAAACGGACGGCGCAGTTCCGCTGCCGCCTACCTGCTGAGCGAACGCGGCTTCGACGCCTCGGTGCTGCGCGGCGGCATTGCCACGACAGACCTGGCCGAGGCGCTGAACTCCGTCGCCGTAAGCTGAAGAATCGCCGCGAATCGGCCGGACGCTACATCGTGTGCGTCGGCTTGTCACCGCCGAGCGCGCCCGCGAGGTAGGACTCGATCTTCCGCTGCGTGTTGCCGCGGTCCTGCTCGCTGAACTGCACCCCGATCCCGGCCGTACGCTTGCCCTGGGCGCCCTTGGGCGTCATCCAGATGACGCGACCGGCCACCGGCAGCTTTTCGTCCTCGCCCATGAGGTTCAGGAGCATGAACACCTCGTCTCCGAGGCGATAGTTGCTGCTGGTCGGGATGAACAGGCCTCCGTTCTTCACGAAGGGCATGTAGGCAAGGTACAGCGCGCTCTTGTCCTTGATGGTGAGCGTCAGCAGTCCTGGCTTGTTCGGTTGCCTCGTTACGGGGCCCATCGCGAAACTCCTTTGCGTCCCGGCAGGCCGGCGACCTCCACGAGCAGGGCCTCGACCAGCAATTGCGCGGCGGCAGAACCCTCGAGGAGCCGCCGAACCTCCCGTACCCGGTCCACCAACCGGAACGCGGCGCTTATGTTCACTTCGCCGGCCGTCCTTTGCAACACGGGCCCGCCTCGAACCGTGAGTTGCGTCCCGTTAGGCGCCTCGCGCCCGCGAATCGCCTGCGCCAGCCAGTACTCGAGCCAGTCGAGCCTGGCCGGCAGTCCCTCTCCCATCATGTCCGCGGCGGTGGCACAGGCCTCTGCACGCCCGGACAACAGTCCTTCGAGCAGGGCCGTCATCTGGCCGTCGAGCGCCTCGAAGTGCGGTGCGAGTTCCAGCGCCGCAAGTGGCGCGCCTCCCGCGATCTCGAGCAGCCCACCGGGCACCGCCCGGCCAGTCTCCTGCTCGAGCCACGCGCGCGCGACGTCGGCGGTTGGACAGGCGATCTCCAGCCGCTGGCAGCGGCTGCGCAAGGTCGGAAGCAGCCGCGACGGTCTCGACGTGACCAGCATGAGGAGTGTGCGCGGCGCGGGCTCCTCGAGCGTCTTCAGGAGCGCGTTCTGGGCGTTCGTGGTCATCGCCTGGGCCGGCTGCACGATGGCCACCCGGAAACCCCGCCGCATGCTGGTCATCGCAAGCTGCTCGCAGGTTTCGCGCACCTGGTCGACGCCGATGGACTTCTTGTCCTCGGGCGGGCGCAGCCAGTACAGGTCCGGGTGAGAACCTGCCCGACAGAGCGCGCAGTCCGCGCAATGGCCACAGGCCGCGAACCGATCGCCGCGACCGGTGCACATGAGCGTGGCGGCGAGCGCAGCAGCGAATCGTTCCTTGCCCACGCCGGCCGGCCCGTGCACCAGCACCGCGTGCGGCAGCCGTGACCCGACCGAGGCCGCCTGCAGGCGCAGGCGCGCCGGCTCGTGCCAGGGGTACATGTCCAGCGGCTGGACGGCCGGCACGGTTGCGGCGGCGTCGGCCATCAGGCGGCTCCAGGCAGGGATTCGACCAGGCCCCGGACGGCGGCTTCGACGGACTCGACGGAGCCGCTGGCGTCCACGACCCGGATCCGCGCCGGGTAACGGCGCGCGCGTGCAAGGTACGCGCTGCGCACCCGCTCGAAGAACTCCTGGCGCTCGGTCTCGAAGCGGTCCGGCCCGTCGTGGCCATTGCGCTCGCGCGCACGCGCGAGGCCCACTTCGACGGACGCGTCGAGCAGAACGGTGAGGTCAGGCTCGAACCCGCCGTGCACGAACCGGGCGAGCTCGTCGATGCGAGCCTCGGGAACTCCGCGGCCGCCGCCCTGGTATGCGTAGGTCGCATCCGTGAATCTGTCGCAGAGCACCCATGCGCCCCGTGCCAGTGCGGGACGGACGTGGTTCTCGAGGTGCGTGGCCCGCGCCGCGAACATGAGCAGCAGCTCGCAGGAGCCCGGCATGGGCTCCTCGCCCCGCTCGAGGAGCATCCGGCGCAGCTGCTCCGCTCGCGGCGTGCCCCCCGGCTCGCGGGTGAGTACGACTTCGCGTCCACGCCCGCGCAGCCACGATGCGAGTCGCGCGATCTGCGTCGACTTGCCGACACCCTCCCCGCCCTCGAAGGTGATGAAACGTCCTCGCATTCAATGCCCCGTATTCTGTTGCCGGTATCGCCGCAGATAACGCGCCACGGCCCTTTCGTGCTCCGCCAGCGTTCGTGAGAACTGGTGACTCCCGTCCGGCAGGCCCGTCGCCACGAAATAAATCTCGCCGCGCTCGTCGGGGCGGACCGCCGCTGCGAGCGACGCAGCCCCGGGCATTGCTATCGGTGTCGGCGGCAGCCCCGCGCGCGTGTAGGTATTGTACGGCCCGTCGCGCTCGAGGTCCGACCGACGCAGGTTTCCGTCGAACCGGGGGCCGAGTCCGTAGATCACGGTCGGGTCCGTCTGCAGGCGCATTCCGGAGCGCAGGCGCCCGGTAAAGACGCCGGCAATGCGCGCCCGTTCCGACGGCAGCGCCGTCTCCTTTTCCACGATGGAAGCCAGCACCAGCGCCTCGTAGGCACTGCCGAGAGGCAGTCCCTGCGCGCGTGAATTCCACGCAGCCTCGAGCTCCGTGCGCATGCGCTCCCTCGCCTTGCGCAGGATCGCGAGGTCGGTCATGCCTTTTTCGTACTGGTATGTGTCCGGAAAGAACAGGCCCTCCGGCGCGATCCCGGGTTCGCCGATTGCACGCATGACGGCTTCGTCGTCCTGCCCGGCCAGCGTCTGGGCAATCGCCGGATCTCTTGCGAGCGCGCTGCGCAGGTCCTTGAATGTCCAGCCTTCCACGATCGTGATGGAGCGGCGGACGACCGCGCCCGACTCGAACAGTGCGAGCAACTGGCGGGGACTCGTGCCGGGGGGCACGTCGTACTCACCGGCGCGAATGCGTGCGTCGACGCCGCTCAGCCGTGCCAGCGCCTCGAGGAGTCGCGGATGATCGAGCACACCACGCCGGGCGAGATCCTGCGCCGTGACGGCAAACGGCTGCCCGACCGGGATGTCGATGCGCAGCTGTTCACCAGCGATGGGCATGGGTGCGTCGAGCCAACGCGCCACCATGAACCACCCCGCAGCCAGTGCCGCTACGGCAGCGATCGCGACGCCGACGGCGACGCGCATGGCGGGCCCCGGCGAAGTCACGCGATGCAGGCCATCAACGAGCGGGTGACCTCTCCGGCCGTCCAGCGACGCACCCCGACGAGTTCCGCGACGGGCCGTATGCCGGCAACCGCATTGGTCACGAACACCTCGTCGGCGGTGGCGAGCCGATCCGGATGCACGTCCTCGATCACCGCCTTCAAGCCGCTGTCCGCCGCCGCCGCCAGCACCACCTGCCGCATGACGCCGGCGACACCGCAGTCGCGTATGGCCGGCGTCACCAGCCGCCCCGCCTCCACCAGGAAAACGTTGGCGGCCGTGGCGCAAACCAGCCGCCCATCGCTCGAGAGCATCAGGCCCTCGCCGATCGCGGGGTCGTCCCATTCGGCGCAGGCCATGACCTGTTCGAGCCGGTTCAAGTGCTTCAGCCCCGCGAGCAGCGGATTCAACCCGAGTCGGGTCTCGCAGAGCCGGACCACCATCGGAGCGTCGTTGCGAGGGCGCGCGGCAGACGACACGACGATGCGCGTGACCGAAGGCTCCGCGGGCGGCCGGTATCCCCGGGGTCCGGGGCCTCGCGTAATGATGAGCTTCACGGTCCCGGTGCCGAGCCCCTCGAGGACACGGTCGCACTCGTCGCCGAGGAGTCCGGCGGACGGCATCGGAATCCGCAGCCGTCGGCAGCCCTCCTCGAGCCGCGCCAGGTGCAGAGGCAGGTGCCGGATGCGGCCGCCCGCTGCGGCCATCGTCTCGAAGAGTCCATCGCCGTAGTGCAATCCCCGGTCGTCGGCAGCGATGCCCGCCGTTTCCGAACCGTTGACCAGCCTTCGTCCGATCATTCAAATCTCCCCAGCGCGCGAAGCAGACCCTGCGCCTTGGCGCGCGTCTCGCCAAGTTCGGCATCCGGCAGGGAATCAGCGACGATACCGGCGCCGGTCCGGAACTCGACGCAGTCTCCGGTAACCGTGAGCGTGCGGATCAGGATGTTGAGGTCCATCGATCCGTCCAGTCCGAGGTATCCCATGGACCCGGTATACGCGTCACGAGGCTCCGCCTCCAGTCCCGCCAGCAGGCCCATGCATCGGACCTTCGGGCAACCCGTGATCGTGCCACCCGGGAACACCGCGCCGATCGCCTCGCCGGGCGTGACTTCGCTGCGGAGCTCGCCGCTCACGTTGGACACGATGTGGTGCACCGTCGCATAGGTTTCGACCGTCATGTATTCGTCCACGTTGACCGTTCCGCCACGGCAGATCCGCCCCAGGTCGTTGCGCTCGAGGTCCACCAGCATGACGTGCTCGGCGCGTTCCTTCTCGTTCAGCATGAGGTCGCGCTTGAGCGTGTCGTCCGCTGCAGAGGTCCGGCCCCGGGGCCGCGTGCCGGCGATCGGCCGCGTGCTCGCGATGCCGTCGCGGATCTTCAGCAGCCGCTCGGGCGACGAACTCAGCAACGTGAAACCGGGCAGCGCCGCGATGCCGGAGAACGGCGCGGGATTGGCGCGGCGCAGGTGCCGATAGAGTTCGGCCGGCGAAACGCCCGGGGCGAGTTGAGCACGCCAGCCGCGCGAGAGATTGGCCTGGTAGACGTCCCCGCGGCCGATGGCCGCGAGTATCGATTCCACTCCGAGCAGGAAGATCCCCGGATCCTCCTCCACGACGCTGCCTGAAAGGAGGTCCGCCCCGGCTGCCGGCACCGTGACCCCGTGTGCGAGATCGCGCTCCGCCTCTCGCTGCAGGTCTTCATCGCGTCCGACTTCGGAGCGGAACGACGTCACGCCGGTCGATCGGTCGCGCACGATTGCCCCGCGCATGCGCCACGCGATGGCTCGCGGGTGACGGGGCAGCCGGAACGAAAGCGTCGGCTCGACTTCACCGGCGAGTTCATAGCCGATGTAAAGAAACCAGCCGCCCGCGAAAGGACCGTCGGCAACCGTGGCGCGTGCCGCTGATTCGCTGCGCCACCACGCGTCGAGCGCATCGAGGAATCGAACCTGCGTGGCCGAGCACGGCCCGTCGATGCGCCCGTCCGGGAGGGCCACCAGACTTTCGCCCGGCCGGCACAGGAGCACGTCGTGCCGCCCGAGCGGCAGGTCGCCGCCGACGCTCTCGAGGAGCACCGGGTAGCGGTCCGGATATCGTGCGTGCAACCCGAGCAGGGCGTCCTCGGGCCAGGCTGCCCGTTCGGTCACTTCAGCGCGCAGAAGACGAGGCTGCCGTTGGTACCGCCGAAACCGAACGAGTTCGACAGCCCCACCTTGATCGGCATGCGACGCGCGCTGCCGGGTACGAAATCGAGGTCGCAGGCCGGATCGGGGTTCTCGAGGTTGATGGTGGGCGGTGCAATGCCGTCGCGGATGGCGAGAATCGTGAATATGGCTTCGACCGCTCCGGCGGCGCCGAGCAGGTGGCCCGTCATGGACTTCGTCGAGCTGACCGCGACACGCGCCGCGTCCTCGCCGAAGGCACGCTTGATCGCAACGGTCTCGGCGCGGTCGCCGAGTTCCGTGGAGGTCGCATGGGCATTGATGTACTGAACGTCGCCGGGGTTCACTCCAGCGTCGCGGATCGCGTTGGACATCGCGAGGCGCGCGCCGTCGCCGTCCTCTGGCGGAGAGGTGATGTGGAACGCATCGCCGCTCATCCCGAAGCCGGCGAACTCCGCATATATGCGCGCGCCGCGCGCGCGTGCATGCTCGTATTCCTCGAGGACGATGGCGCCCGCACCTTCGGACATGACGAAACCGTCCCGGTCACGGTCCCATGGGCGGCTGGCGCGCGTCGGCTCGTCGTTGCGCGTCGAAAGCGCGCGTGCCTGGCCGAAACTGCCGAGCCCGAGCGGCGTGAACGCCGCCTCGGCGCCCCCGGCAACCATGGCGTCCGCGTCCCCGTACTGGATCAGGCGGGCCGCGATGCCGATGGAGTGCGTCGAAGTCGTGCACGCGGTGACCAGCGCGAGGTTGGGGCCCTTCATCCCGAAGTGGATCGACACCTGGCCCGCGGCCGCGTTGATGATGCTGCCGGGAATGAAGAACGGCGAGATCTTGCGCGGCGTGCGGGACTCCAGCCACTTGGCAGTGGTTTCCTCGATCGTGCTCAAGCCGCCGATGCCGGCGCCCATCGCGATTCCGATCCGCGGCGCATTGGATTCGTTCACTTCCAGCCCCGAGTCCTTCACGGCCTGCACGGCTGCGGCGAAACCATACGGCACGAACGGATCGAATTTCCGCACGTCCTTCGGCGACATGTAGTCCTCGGCAATGAAGCCGACGACCTCTCCGCCGATGTGGACCGGGAACGCGCTGGTATCCATCCTGGTCAGCGTGACGATGCCGCTGCGTCCATTGCAGATGGCGTCCCAGGCGGGCGCGATGCTGCTGCCAAGCGGTGAAACTATACCGAGACCGGTGACGACGACTCTTCGCTTGGACAAGCAGCGTCCCCCTGATCTGGGCAGGTATTTGCCTCAGCCGCCATCCGTGGCGGCCGGGCGGGTCGCAGCTCAGGCCTGGCTGCGACGCTCGTTGATGTAGTCGATCGCCTGCTGGACGGTGGTGATCTTCTCGGCGTCCTCGTCAGGAATCTCGGTCTCGAATTCCTCCTCGAGCGCCATCACGAGTTCGACGGTGTCGAGCGAGTCGGCGCCAAGGTCATCGACGAAGGACGAATCGTTGTTGACCTCTTCTTCCTTCACCCCCAGCTGTTCGGCAACGATCGCCTTGACCCGCTGTTCGATGGTGCTCATTGTCTTTGGAATCCTCTGTGGGAAACGATGCCCGCCGGGCCTCCCCTCTGGGCACCGGCATGGGGCGCGTATTCTAAGTTAAGGGTCGGATGGGGTCCAATTTGAACTTAAAGTCATTCTAAATCATATACATGCCGCCGTTTACATGCAGCGTCTCGCCGGTCACGTAGCCGGCTTCAGGCGACGCCAGAAAGGCCACGGCATGCGCAATGTCCTCCGGCGACCCCAGCCGCCCGAGCGGTACCTGGCCGAGGAGAGCCTCGCGAGTCTGCTCGTTCAGGGCGTCGGTCATGTCCGTCACGATGAACCCCGGCGCCACCACGTTGACCGTGATGCCGCGGGAGCCCACCTCCCGCGCGAGACTCTTGCTGAAGCCGATCATGCCGGCCTTGGCAGCCGCGTAATTGCCCTGGCCCGCGTTGCCCATCACGGCCACCACCGAGGCGATGTTCACGATGCGCCCACGCCGGGCCTTCATCATGCCCCGGATCACGGCCTTGCAGGTCCTGTAGACGGACGTCAGGTCAGTGTCGAGCACGGACTGCCAGTCCTCGGGGCTCATGCGCAAGAGCAGGCCGTCGCGAGTCACGCCGGCGTTGTTCACCAGGATCGAGGGCGTTCCCTCCGCGGCTTCGATGTCCTTGAAGCAGCGATCGACCGACTCGGCATTCGATACGTCCAGCACGACCCCTCGTCCCTGGACCCCGGCGCCTGCAAGCATCTCTCCGATCGCGGCCGCGCCCTGCTCTGTGGTGGCCGTACCGATGACCTTCGCGCCGCGCCTGCCAAGCTCGAGCGCGATTGCCCGGCCGATGCCGCGCGATGCGCCCGTGACGAGCGCCAGATCCTTTTCAAGCATTTCGTTACTCCCCGGCGGCTGCGAGCGCAGTCGCCAATGTTTCCGGATCGTCGATCGCCAGCATCCTCAGGTCCGCGCGCCGCTCGATCCGCCTGTTGAGCGAGGTGAGCACCTTCCCGGGCCCGCACTCGACGAGCGTCGTGACGCCCGAGGCCAGCATGGCGCGCACCGTATCGGCCCAGCGTACGGGCTTGAAGAGCTGCTGGCGGAGCGCGGCGCGGATGCCAGCGGGGTTCTCGTGGCACTTCACGTCCACCGTGTACACGGCAGGCACGTTCGGCATCCGCAAATCGATCCCGGCCAGCCGCGCGGCGAGTTCGTCGGCCGCGCCGACCATGAGGCTGCTGTGGGATGGAACGCTCACCGGCAGGGCCACGGCGCGCTTCGCGCCGCGCGCCTTCGCAGCCTCGATTGCGCGGGAAACCGCCGATGCATGGCCGGCGATCACGACCTGTCCCGGCGCATTGAAGTTGACCGGCTCGACGACCTCGCCGCTGGCGGCCTCGCGGCACGCGGCACCGATCTCCGCGTCGTCGAGCCCGAGGATTGCCGCCATCGCACCCGTGCCGACCGGCACCGCGCGCTGCATCACCTGGCCGCGGTACCGCACGAGGTCGACTGCCACGCGGAAGTCGAGAGCGTCCGAGCATACGAGGGCCGTGTACTCGCCGAGGCTGTGACCTGCCATGGCCACCGGGAGCGGGCCGCCGTGGCGACGCCACGCTCGCCAGGTCGCAACGCCCGCGGTGAGCATCGCGGGCTGTGTTCTCTCGGTCGCCCCGAGGTCCGACTCGGGCCCCTGCTGGCACAGCGCCCACAAGTCGTAACCGAGGACCAGCGAGGCCTCGTCGAAGGTCTCCCGCACGACCGGCTCGGCTGCGGCAAGCGCCGCGAGCATCCCGACCGACTGCGAACCCTGGCCTGGAAAAACGAATGCCAGCGACATGACTCTCCCCGGTGCGCGGGCCGCCCCTCGCGGCCGGCCGATTATAGCGGCGTGCCGGCGCCCTGCCGTCGCCTCAGCAGCCACAGTGCGGCGACCCCGCCGCCGATGGCGCCGTAGCTGTGTGCCTCGACCACCACCGGCAGCGAAAGCGTGGCGCTCGTGAACGGCAACGGCCCCTGGAAATGCTCCCAGGCGAGCTTGGCGGCAAATAGCAGCGTGACTGCGATCGTGAGCGGATCGCGCGCCTTGTAGAGCCAGGCTACGAGGCCCGCGGCCATGCAGCCGTGCAGCACCCCCGAGAACCCGACGTACCATTCGATCTGCGGCTCGAACAGAATGAACCCAAGGTCGATCGCCGCGGTCGAAGCGAGGGTGACCACACACCAGCCGCGGCGCGTGTATTCGCCCGCGAAGAGCCACCACACGAGCGCAGCTCCCGCAAGGTTCCACGCGAGGTGGGCGGCATCGGCGTGGACCACGTGAGCAGTCACGAGCCGCCATGCCTCGCCCGAGAGCACCGCGGTCCGCTCGTAGCGCAGCCACGCGCGCGCTCCCGGCCCGGCGAGCGATATGGCGGCGAGCGCCACGGCAAAACCCATTGCCGTGAGCCAGTTCGCATCGCCATGCAGGGAGAAACGATTCCTCAAGCTGGGTCGGAGGTCGCATGCCGCCATTTGCTATGATTCGACGACTCTACAGCCACGAGCGTGATCACGCGATGAACTTCCCGCCAGCCGCCCGCCCGCCGGGCATTTCCCGACTTCGCGGACTGCCTTCACAGGCCTCCGGTTTCACCCTCATCGAGATCATGGTCGTGGTCGTGATCCTCGGCATTCTTGCGGCGCTCGTGGCGCCGAACGTGATCCGCCGCATCGACGATGCCCGCGTCACGAAGGCCCGGCAGGACATCCGGGCCTACGAGACGGCGCTCAACCTCTATCGCATGGACAATTTCCGCTACCCGACGACCGACCAGGGGCTCGAGGCGCTGGTCAAGCGGCCCGCGGACCCGAATCTGCGCAACTGGAAGGAAGGCGGCTACATCGACGGCCTCAAGAAGGACCCATGGGGCAACGAGTACACCTACCTCGCCCCGGGCACCCACGGTGACTACGACCTCTACACCCTGGGCGCCGACGGCCAGCCGGGCGGCGAGGGTCAAGATGGCGACATCGGTAACTGGAACATCGAGTAATCCCATCCGGCCCTTGCGCGCCGGACGCCGTGCCTCGGGCTTCACGCTGCTCGAGGTACTGGTCGTCGTCGTCATCATCGGAATCATCTCCAGCATGGCGGTCGTCTCGATCAAGGTGCTCGGCGGCGACCACGAGATGGACCAGGAAGTTGCGAAGCTCGCAGCAGTGCTCGGACAGGCCCGTGAAGAAGCCATGCTCCAGGGACACGACTTCGGCCTGCGCGTGGACACGGGCGGCTACGACTTCCAGCGCTACGACACGCGCACCGAGCGTTGGGTGCAGGTGAGCGACGATCCCCTGCTTCGCGAGCGCACCCTGCCGGACGGCGTTGGCCTCGAGCTCAGGATGGAATCGCGCAACGTGATGCTGAAGCCGCGTGCAGCGCCGGCGGCGGGCCAATCGCTCTCCCCGCAGGTCGTGGTGCAGGCGTCGGGCGACCTCGTCCCGTTCGAAATACTGCTGCGCCGCGAGGGCACCGAAGAAGTGCGCCACGTCGCCGGCGCCGCGGACGGTCGCATCACCGCGGGCAAGGGCGATGATCCAGCCGCGGGCTGAAATCCGTTCCTGCGCCTCCGCTGCAGCCTCGGGCTTCACGCTCATCGAGGTGCTCGCGGCCCTCGTCATCGTCTCGCTCGGCATGCTGGGCGTGATCGAGGCCGTGACGCAGGAGGCGCGCAACGGCACCTACCTGCGCGAAAAGACCCTCGCGCACTGGATCGCGATGAATGTCGTGACCGACCAGAGACTCAAGATCGCCCCGCCTCCGGTCGCGGAGTCCTCCGACGACGTCGAATTCGCCGGGCGACGCTGGCACTGGACCATGAAGGTCACTCAGACCCAGGTGCAGAGCCTTCGGCGGATGGACGTCACGGTACGCCCCGCGGAATCTCGCGACGGCGTCGCGCTCGCGACCGTCACCGGCTTCTACGGCACCGCCGTGGGCCCGGCAGGCGGCACCGACATCCAGTGGAACGGCCCGCCCGGTGGCGCACCGGGACAGAGCGATCCCGAAACCGGTGACGAGCCGAGCAGCGGCAAGCCGCCGACCCGGCCTCCCCGTCAACCCCCGGCGGGAACCAATCCGCCCACGATGCCGCCGCAGGAGGACGATTGACCGCATTACGCCGCAGCGCCGGGTTCACGCTGATGGAGCTGCTGGTCGCAGTTGCGATCTTCGCAGTGGTCAGCGCGCTCGCGTTGACCGGCTTCACGCAGTTACAGCGTCAGAGCGAGTACGCGGCGCAGCGACTCGATCGCACGCGTGAAGTGCAGCGTGCGATGCAGATGCTGGCGCTCGATCTCGAACAGGTCGAGCCGCGTGCGATCCGCGAGCCGCTGGGCGAAACGCGATTGCCCGCCCTGTCGGTCGCGGTTGCCGCGCAGTACGGCCTGGAACTGACTCGGGCGGGCTGGAGCAATACGGCCGGACTGCAGCGACCAACCCTTCAGCGCGTCGGATACAGGCTCGACAATCAGGACCTCTGGCGTGACCACTGGCCGACGCTGGACCGCACCATGTCGGTCGAACCGGTGAAGGAGAAACTCCTGACGGGCGTGAGATCCGTGACATTCAGGGTCATGGACGGCAGCCGGAACTGGCTGGACCACTGGCCCGAGACACAGGCCGTGGACCAGGCGGCGGTGCGCCTGCGACCGGCCGCGGTCGAAGTCACGATCGAGTTGGAGGACTGGGGCACGATCCGTCGGCTGGTCGAGGTTCCGGGATGAGCACCGCAGGCCGGTTCAACACGCCGAAAGCACAGCGTGGCGTGGCCCTCATCACCGCGGTGCTCATGGTCGCCCTCGCGACGATACTCGCGGTGAACGTGATCTACCGCGGCATGCTGGACCAGCGTCGCGCCGGGACCTTGTTCGCGCTCGACCAGGCTTTCGAGGTCGCCCTCGGCGCCGAGGCCTGGGCCGCCGAAGTCCTGCAGCGCGACCAGCAGCAATCGCAGGGCGACAACTATGCCGAAAACTGGGCTAAGCCCCTCCCGCCACTGCCCGTCGAGGGTGGCACCGTCTCGGGCCGGCTCGTCGACCTGCAGGGCCGTTTCAACCTGAACAGCCTGGTTTTCCCCGACGGCACGACGAATCCGGACGCGGTGCAGCAGCTCGCGCGGATCCTGGTATCGCTGGACCTCGAACCGGGTTGGGCGTCCACGATGGCCGACTGGATCGATGAGGACACGCAGCCGGGATTTCCAGACGGCGCGGAAGACACCGTCTACACCGGGCAGAACCCGCCGTATCTTGCGGCGAACATGCCCATCACGAGGGCGAGCGAACTTCTGTCGCTGCCGGGCTTCGGCGCCGAGCGCTACGCGAAGCTCAAGCCTTTCGTAACCGCGCTGCCGGTGGGCACCACGCTCAATGTCTGCACTGCACCCGGCATCGTGCTCGACGCGCTCAGCGAGAATGTGCGCGAGTTCGGACTCAATCCCGAGGATCTCGCCAAGCGTCGCGAGGGTGGCTGTTTCCCGACCCTGAACGACCTGCGAGGCGCGCTGGGAGACGCCGATTACAACAAGGTCAAGGACTCGATCTCTGAATCGAGCAAGTACTTTGGTGCTACGGTATGGGTCACTATTGGCACCACTGATTTCACGCTGTACAGTCTGCTCGTGCGCGGCCAGGGTGGACTTGTGCGTCCGCAGTTGCGCAGTATCGGAACCGAATGACTCCCCCGAGGCCCGATGTCTGAGACGCTGGTGATCCGCCTGCGCGCCGCTGATGGAGCGCAGGCTTCGTGGCTCTTGATCGATGCCAATGGGGCGCGCTCGGGCCCGGTCCAGACGGGCCCTCTCCCGGACGCGCTGAGCCTCGCCCAGGGGCGTCCCGTCGTGGTTCTCGTCCCGGGCAGCGAAGTGACTTTCGCCGAGCCAGAGTTGCCGTTGCGCAGCGGTTCGCGCCTCACCCAGGCGGTTCCCTTCGCACTCGAGGAACAACTGGCTTCGGACGTCGAGGGACTCCATTTTGCAATCGGTGCCCGGGCCACCGGTGCGGCCGCGACGCCGGTCGCCATCGTCTCCCGGGCCCTCATGGACCGATGGCTCGAGGCCTGCGAGGCTGCGGGCATACACCCGGACGTCGTCTATGCCGACACGGCCGTCGTGCCGGTCGCCGCCGGAGGCAGCACCCTGCTGCTCGACGGGGAGACGATCCACGTCCGGCGCGAGGGCTCCGTACCCTTCGTGCTCGATGCCGACCCGATGGCGGACGCGCTCACGCTCGCGCTGGATGCGCGCGGCGACGCCACGGGGCCGGTCACGTTCTTCGCCGCGCCGGCCGAATACGAAAGGCATCGCGAAACCATAGAGGGCTTGCGCGGGCGCACCTCCTCCCTGCAGGTGAAGTTGCTGCCGGACGGTCCCTTGCCGCTGCTTGCGGCCCAGTCCCTGCAGGGCACAGCCCTGAACCTCCTCCAGGGTCCGTACGCAGCGCGCTCCTCCCTCGCAACCGGACTGCGCCGCTGGCGCCTGCCGTTGGCGCTGGCCGCCGCGACGGCGCTGGTCTTCGTCACGGCGCAGCTCGTATCCGCGTGGCAGTTCTCGCGAACCGAGAAGGCGCTGGACGCGGAGATGACGAAGTTGTTCACACAGACGATGCCGGGGCAGAAAATCGTCGACCCGCGCGCCCAGATGCAGGGCGTGCTCGGTGACGGCGGCGGCGGCGGCGCGCTGCTGCCCGTACTGTCCGCCCTGTCCCGGGCGCTCGCCGGTACTCCGCAGGCGCGGGTGCAATCCATCAGCTACCGCGGCGAAGTCGTGGAGTTGCAACTGATGGCTCCGTCGGTCGGATCGCTCGACGCCGTCAAGCAGGCCATCAGCACCGGTGGCATGAGCGCGGAACTGCAGTCGGCGACGCCGCGCGGCGCGCAGGTCGAAGGCCGGCTCGTCATCAAGGTGAGGCCGTCATGAACCCGAGGCACTGGATCGAAAGCCTCGCGCCTCGCGAACGCAGGCTGGTCTACGCCGCTGCAGCGGTCGGCGCGGTCGCCCTGCTCTACGTTGGAGTCGCGCTGCCGCTCGAGCGCCTGCATGCGCGGCAGGCCGCGCGCGTAGAGAAGAAGACCGCGGACCTCGCCTGGATGCGTCAGGCGGCACCGCAGGTCGCGGCGGTCGCGGGCAGGAGCGGTGGCGCGGGCGAGGAATCGCTCGTGGTCCTCGTCGACCGGACGGGTCGCATGTCGGGGCTCGGCAACTCGGTGCGGGACCAGAATCCGAGCGGTGCGAACGGCCTGAGGCTGCGCATCGAGGGCGCATCGTTCGACGCCATGGTCGCCTGGCTCGCAAGCCTCCAGCAGCAGTACGGCGTGAGTGTCTCGGACGCGACCATCGCCGCCACGACGGCTCCCGGCCTCGTCAACGCCAGCATCACGCTCACGCATGGCGCGCGCGCCGCGCCGTGATCCGACGGCGCGCGGTGAGCCCGGCGCCGCGAGGAATTTCGGCAAGCTCCTGACCGTCGGCCTCGCCGCCCTCGCCTGTTTTGCCGTCGCCACGCTCCCGGCCAGCCTGGTCTCCGGACCGCTCCAGCGCTCAGGGATCTCGGCCGCGGCCTATTCAGGGACGATCTGGTCGGGCGTCGCAAGCGACGTCGCCTGGCAAGGTGCCACGCTGGGCGAACTGCGCTGGCACGCCCATCCCATGGCGCTGCTGCGCGCGCACGCCGCCGCAGACGTCACATTCGCTCGATCCGACGGTTCGGCCAGCGCATCGGTCGCGGCGGGCCTCGGTGGGACGATCGACCTTTCGAACGTGCGACTCGACCTTCCGATCGAGTTCCTGGCGCAGGTCATGCCGGGCATGGCGCGCAATTGGCACGGCAGGGCGAGCGGCGAGTTCAGAGAATTCAAGCTGGTGTCCGGCTGGCCGGTCGCGGCCCAGGGCACCCTCCACCTGAGTGATCTCGTCATGCCCCAACTGGGCCAGGTCACGATTGGAAGCTTCGAGATCGTCGCCCCCGATCCGGGGACTTCGTCGACCGACGTCACGGCGCGCGTTGTCGACAAGGAGGGTCCCCTGTCGCTGGATGCGGTGCTGACCCTGGCTCCCGGCCGCAACTTTGATCTTCAGGGCACGGTGGCGCCGCGCGACGGCGCGCCGCCCGACCTGGTTCGCTCGCTCGAGTTTCTGGGCCCCGCGGACTCGGAGGGCCGCCGTCAATTCGGCGTGAGCGGGACGTTCTAGTTCCAGGCGCGCCAGGCCGACAGCAGCGGAAAGTAGAGACCGAGACGGATCGGCTCGGGACCGAGGTGCCGAATGAGCGCGGCGTAGCGCTCGAGCTGCGGCCGATACCGCGCCTGTTCGCTGTCGAGGAACGTGTCGAGCCCGGCGCCTTCATGGCTGCTGGTCTTGTAGTCGACGATCCAGCGAGTCCCGTGCTCGTCCACGAACGTACGGTCGATCACGACCGAGACGATTTCCCCATCGACTCGCCCCGTCAGGGCGAGTTCGCTGTCCGCAGACACGTGCCGCGGATCGATCAGCCAGCGCCCTCGTTCGTCGTCGATCGTGCGCCGCACCGCGGCCGCGGCTCGCCGAACGGCGACCTCGCGCAGCTCCTCGGGCACGCCGAGTTCGGCGAGCTCGTCATGGTAGCGGCGCATGGTCGCCTGCTCCGACACGTGTGCCCCGTCGCCCGCGCGGGTGAGGCGCAGGAGTTCACGGTGAACGATCGTACCGACGTGACGCGCGGTCTCTGACGCCCAGTCGAATTCGAGGTTGGGTCCGGCGGGCGCGCGCGTCTTGCAGGACGTCTCGACGCGCGGCGAAGCGATCGGAGGCGCGCGCCAGGCCAGCGGCAGGCGCCGAAGCGGCGGGTCACGCTCGATGTCGGGAGTCACTTCGCCTTCAATCGCACCTGCCTCGGCGAGCCGCGACTCGAAATCCGCCTCCAGCACCGGCCACAGCATCCCGAGCGCCACGGAAGCAGTGGGCCTCACGATCGCACTACCGCTGTCGTCCCCGTCCTTGAGGGCGCAGCTTCCGAAGAGGTGCAGCCAGCGCTGCGCACGCGTCGCCGCGACGTAGAGCAGGCGACGCTTTTCCTGTGCGAGCCTTTCGGATTCCATGCCTTCGAGCCATCTGTACAGGCGATTCGGGTCTTCGCCGGCGCCCGCCACCGGGGCAACGACGAGATCGCCGCGACCCACGCCCGGGAGTCGCGCCCACTGCAGCAGCCGCCGGTCGTCGCCGCGCGAGCGCCGCTCGAGGCCCGGGACGATGACCGTGTCGAACTGCAATCCCTTCGCCTTGTGCACGGTGAGAAGCTGCACCCGGATCGACCGGTCGGCGTGCGATGGCGCATAGAGTTTCTCGAGGGCTTGCGCGAGCTGCACGAGGTCGACCTGCCCCCTTGCGCGCCGCTCCAGCAATGCGAGCTGGTCGAAATACGCCTGCGCCTCGTCGAGTTCGCGCACCGCAGCCGCTGTCGCCGGCCCGCCCAGGGCCAGCCACGCACGCTCGACGGCGTCGCGCAACCCGAAGCGGCGCAGTTCCGCTGGCGCCGCTTCGAGCACCTGCCAGAGCCGCTCGAGCCTCGCGCGGGCCTCGGGCTCGAGTCTGCCGCGGCGCTCGGCGTCTGCCAGCACTTGCGGCAGCGTGGCGTATCGATCGTCGCCGCAGAGCGTGTGCAGCTCGACGAGCGACAGCCCGCACCATGGGGCGCGCAGCACGGCGAGCCATGCAGGGCGGTCGGCAGGGTGCGCAATGGACCGCGTGAGCGCGAGCAGGTCCAGCACGATCGACCGCCCGCCGAGCGGATCGATGTCGGTGGCCTGGAACGGCACGCCGCGACGCGCGAGCTCGGCCACGATGTCGACCAAGTGACTGCGGCTCTGCACCAGGATCGCGACGTCGGCATCGCCGTCCTCCGCCAGGCGTCGCTCGACGACATCGGCCACCATGACCGCTTCGTGGAGCCGGCTGCGCCGGAAGAGCGGGTGTACCACGACGCCGCCGACCTCCTCCGCGGCCTCCGCGCTGGTGCTCGGCGAGTGGCTCACCGCGCCCGTGACCTCGTCGTCACGGGCCGGCAGGATCGTCTCGAAGCAATGGTTTACCCACTCGATCAGCGGGACGGTAGAGCGGAAATTCACCGCCAGCGTCAGCGGCTCGAGCCTGAGTCCTCCGAGACCCCGGTCCCTCACATCGAGGAACAGGCCAACCTCCGCATTGCGGAACCTGTAGATCGACTGCATCGGGTCGCCGACCAGGAAGAGCGTACGGCCGTCGTCGGGTTGCCATCCGACGGTGAGTTGCCCGAGCAGGTTGACCTGCGCCTCCGACGTGTCCTGGAACTCGTCGACCAGCACGTGCTGCAGCGTCGCGTCGAGCACGAGCGCAGTATCGGTGGGCTCGTCCTCGCTGCCGAGGGCCTGCAGTGCCGCCGCTGCGAATCGCGGATAATCGGCGAGGCGTCTCTCCGAAAACACGACCTCGAGTTCAGCCGTCGCGAGGCGCAGCACGACGAGTTGCGCGCGCAGCACGCGCCATTCTTCCGGCTCGTAGTGCGGCTCGGGCAGCCCGCGCACCGCGTCCAGCCGCGCCGCAAGCCCGGGTTGAGCGCCGAGTCCGGCAGCCGCTTCCTGCGCGCGCCGCTTGAGCGGTGCGCCCTGCTTGCCAGGCTGGAAGCCGACCCTGTAATCGAAGCTCTTGCGGGCCGTGCCGGCATTCGTGAGCAGCAGGGTCGCGAGCCCGTGCCAGGCGGCCGCGTCGCCGCACGTGCCGAGCGGCAGGACATCGCGATCGAGCCATGCCGCGATGGGCGAATCGATCCCGTCCGCCCGGAGAGACGCCGCGGCTTCTCGCGCCAGGGCCGCGGCTTCCTCGAGCAGGTCGCGCGGAAATTCGCCGGCGAGCGCGGCGAGGTGGGTCTCGATCAGTTCGGCCCGCGACGCTTCGAGCCTGGCTCGAAGCCTGGCGTCGTCGGCCTCGTCGCCGGTGACCTCGGGAAGGATCGGACCCCACGCGTCGCGTCGCGCAAGCATCTCGATCACGAGGTCGACGAAGCGCGGCACGCGATTGTCCAGGTGGCCGAGCAGGATCGCGACCGCTCTTGCATGCAGGCCATCTCCGCTCGGCAGGTGCTCCAGCAGCCGCTCGGCAGCGTTGCGATACAGTTCTCGCGCGTCCTCCTCGACCGCGAGATCCGCCCCGAGTCCGGACAGCACGGGCAACCGCCGCGCAAGTCCGAAATTGAGCGAGTCGATCGTCTGGATTCGCAGGCGGGTCGGATTGCCCAGCAGGTCCCAGCCGAGCTGCCGATCGACGGCAAGCGCCGCGCCGGCAAGCTCGAGCGTCCGCGGATGCGGCGGGTCGGCGAGCGACGGCGATCCAGCCGCCGCGCGCAGCGCCTTGAGGATGCGGTCGCGCATCTCCGCTGCGGCCTTGCGCGTGAAGGTGATCGCAAGCACCGACTCCGGCGACCGGACGGTGGCGAGCAGTGCGAGGAAGCGGCGTATCAGGAGCTCCGTCTTGCCCGACCCCGCCGGTGCCTGGACGATGAAGCTGCGCGCGACGTCGAGCGCCTGCTCGCGGGCCAGTTCATCGGAGCGGCGCAGGTCACTCATCGCTCGACTCCGCGTCCTCGGCCCGCAGCCGTGTTTCACCGATGCGGCACAGAATACCGAGTCCGCAGTAGCGACAGGCACGCACCGGGTCCGGCGCGAGGCGCGCATCGCCCGCCGCATGTTCGATTGCGAGCGCAGTCAGTCGGCGGCGCCACGCGTGCTGCAGTTCGTCCCACGACGCATGCTCGGCCGGCCAGCCGCGGCCCTCGGGATTCACCAGTCCCGGGAAGGTCGTCGAATCTCGCGCAATTCCGCGATAGCCGGTGTCTCCAGTGCGAACATGCCCGAACACGACGGCGGATACCCGCGCGGCCCCGACGGCTTCCGCGTAAAGAGGCAACTGGGGAAGCCGCGGTCGCTCGCCAGACCATGAGTCGGGATCCGCATCGGCGCCCGTCTTGTAGTCGATGACGGCGAGGCTGCCATCCTCCAGCCGGTCGACACGATCGACTCGCAGGTCCAGGGCTCAGGCCACCGATGTCGATCGCATGGCCCTGCTCCACCGACTCGATGGAGAACGGCGGCCGCTCGAGATCCTTCGCAAGCAATTCCTGAACGCGCGCGTGCAGCCAGTCGGCCTCGATGTCGAGCAGGTGGCGCATGAATCCCGCGGCCGACTGCCGGGCCGGCGCCGACTCGACGTCGATGGCACCCTGGATCGCCGTGCGCAGGTCGTCCGGCGTGAGGCCGCGCAGTGCCTGCTGCGTGCCGATCTCGCGCCAGAGACGCGCCATTACCGCGTGGACGAGTTCACCGCGGTCCGACGCCGCGACACCGAGTTCGGAATCCTCGAGCGGTCGCGCGCCCAGCCTGAACTCGGCCTGGGCACGAAACGGGCACGCTGACTGAATCTCGAGCAGCCTCGCGCCGCCGCCCGACGTCTCATCTGTCGCGACGGCCGGCATTGAACCGTCCGTCAGCCGCTCGAGTTCGGGGCGCGCGGCAAATATGGCGGCTGCCGGGATCGGCGCGGTCCAGCGATCCGGCGGATCGCCACACGGGACGTCGGCGATGAGCGCGCTCGGAAGCAGCGGCGCCTCCCCCTCGAACCGGGGGACACTCAGCACGACGTCCTCTGCACTGCCGCACAATCGGGCCAGCACCCGCCTGGCCTCCGCGACCGCGATCTCGGCTGTAGCACCCGGCAGGTTCTGCTTCGTCTGCCACTCGCGCGGCAGGAATGGGTCCGGCGAGGCGGGCGACGGCCAGCGCGCCGTGTCGAGCCCGCAGACCCACAGCGCGTCGAAGCTCATCCCCGCGCAGGTCTGCGGGTCGATGACGGTGAGTCCCGTCCGCAGTTCCTGGGGCTCGAACAGCACGCCGTCGGCCTGGTCGCGCAGCAGGGCGGCGGCCTCCGCGGTGGAGATCACTCCCGTGCAGTCGTCGATCGCGCCGGTCTCGGCCAGCAACTCGTCCCAGCGCTGCCGTGACTGGTATTCGTTGCCGTCGAGCCCGGCACCTGGCCAGCCCGTGGCGTCGAGCAACCGGAACCAGAGCTGCGACCAGCGGCTCGGCAGTGCTTTCCGCGGCCAGTGCTCGACGAGCGCCAGCCCTGCCCGCAGCGCTCGCGCGAACCCGGGACAATTTCCGGCTCCCGCGAGACTCGCGAGACGCGCGAGCCCGAGATCCGGACCCTCATTGCGGCGGATGCGCGAATCGAGGCGCGCGCGCATGTCCGCCTCTCCGGGACCTGCGACGAACGGGTTGCGCAACAGCCGGCCAGCGGCGGCAAGATCCGCGCCTCTCGAAAATGCGTCGATGATCTCGAGCGCCGCGGCCACGACCGGCTGTGCGGACAGCGCGCGCGCCGCCGCGAGTTCGAAGCCCAGTGACTCGGGCGCGGGACCGCGCGCCAGCGTGGCCGCGGGCACCAGGACGCGCTCGATGGACCTGCGCGCCTCGTCGCGCCAGGTGCGCAGGTCCGGCACGACGATCGCGAGCCGGGCCTGTGGATCACGGTCGAGGCGCGCGGCGGCCCAGCGTGCGGCCGCGTCGAATTCGCCCATGCGGTCCTGGCACTCGACACGCGTGACGATGCCGCGGCGAGCAGCCGGCGCGCGGTGGGTCACGGCGACTCCGGACTTCTCGAGGCGCGCGAGCAGCGAGGCCTGCGCAGGCGCGAGCGCGTCGAAGCCGGTGAGTTCGATGCGAGTCCCGGCAGGCGCCGTGCCAAGCAAGGCCGTGGCGAGCGACTCGTCCACCCAGTCGTTGGCGCGCATCCAGTCCGTGAACTCGAGCGCCCAGCGGGCGAATGCAACCGATTCCGGGCGGCCCTCCGAACCGAGCGCATGCGCCGGGATCTCATGGGCATGCATTCGGCGCCATGACTCGTGGGCCGTACGGCCGAGCCGGCCGGGCGAGACGAGGCTCGCGGTCTCGGGATCCCGCAGCACGATCCGCTCCCAGACCAACCGGGCGGCCCCTTCGGTCAGCCAGCGGCCGGCCAGGCGTCCCGCCTGCCGCCCCTCCGTATACAGCCGCTCCACCAGTCCGGACCAGGTGAGGACGTCGGGCGTCCGCCAGACCTCGAGGCCCTGCCGCAGACACGCCTCGTCATGGCGGTCCTTGAGCCAGTGTGCAAGACGCCTCGTCGGCGTGACCGTCGTCACTCCCGGTCGCAGGCTGTCATTGTCCACGTTGTTATTTGTATATCAGATACTTACGTATCTTTCTTAACTTATATTCAGCGCTTGGCGGACAGCCTCGACCACCCGGAGCGCGGGGTTCGGCCGGCTCGCCGGCTGCTCACCCACGGCGTAGTTCTCGAGGAGTTCCTCCATTCGCCCGAAGACGTCCGCGATCACCTGCGGCTCCGGCAGGTTGGTCACCCTGAAGTGATTCCGGTACGGAACGTTGAAACTCACGCCAGGCGCCACGAGCACGTGCTTGTGTTCGAGCAGGTCCAGCGCGAACTGCTGGTCATCGAACGCCGGCAGGGTCTCCGCCTGAACGCCCACGAATGCGTACAGCGCACCCATCGGCGGCGTCAGGTACAGGAAGCGGCTGCGCCCGACGGCGTCCACGATCGCCTTGCGGGACTCGTGCAGGCGCCCGCCCGGCCCCACGAGCTCGTGGATGCTCTGGTAACCGCCGAGCGCCGTCTGCACGGCCCATTGGCCGGGTACGTTGCTGCACAGTCGCAACGAGGACAGGAGTTCCAGCCCTGACAGGTACTCGCGCGAGTGCTCGACGTCACCGGAGAACACTGCCCAGCCCACCCGGTAACCACACGCCCGGTACACTTTCGAGAGGCCGCTCAGCGTGCCGCACAGCGTGTGCTGCACCAGCGTCGCCATGGGCACGAACTCGGCGCCGTCGTAGGTCATCTGGTCGTAGATCTCGTCGGCAAGCACCACGAGGTGGTGTTTCTCCGCGATCCGCGCAATGGCCTCGAGCACCGAGCGCGGATACACGGCACCGGTGGGATTGTTGGGATTGATGACGACGATGGCGCGCGTGCGCTTCGTGATCAGCGACTCGATTTCCTCCGGATCCGGAACGAATCCCCGCTCGGGCCGGCATGGGTAATGAACGGCGCGCCCGCGGTTCAGGTTCACGGCCGCGGTCCACAGCGGATAGTCCGGGCTCGGCACCAGCACCTCCTCGTCTGCGGCGAGCAGCGCACGCAGGGTGAGGTCGATGAGTTCGCTCACGCCGTTGCCGATGAAGACGTCGTCGGCGGTGACGCCGCGCACGCCCCGCTCCTGCTGCTGCATGACCACGGCCTCGCGGGCCGGGAAGATGCCCTTCTGGTGGCAGTAGCCCTCGGCAGAGCGCAGGTTCTCGATCATGGCGAGACGCATGGTCTCCGGCGTCCGGAACCCGAAGGCACCCGGATTGCCGATGTTCAGCGAGACGATGTCGTAGCCCAGGCGCTCCATTTCGTGGGCGCGCCGGGCCAGGCGGCCACGGATCTCGTAGCGCACGTTGGCCAGGCCCGGGCTCGGGCGGATGGTGCGGATCGGCATGGGCGAACCCTTCTGTTTGCGGTGCGTCAATTATGGCTCGCCGCGGCCGGGCTGCACAGGACGGGCTTCACGCGACGATGCCGCGCTCCCGCAGGCCCGCCAGCGTTTCCGCGTCCATGCCGAGGCGCTGGCCGAGGAC
This sequence comes from uncultured Gammaproteobacteria bacterium, assembly GCA_963726665.1. Classification (GTDB taxonomy): domain Bacteria; phylum Pseudomonadota; class Gammaproteobacteria; order Steroidobacterales; family Steroidobacteraceae; genus RPQJ01. The sequence goes on from CAVSDW010000011.1 coordinate 147,962, forward strand.
CTCGTCGGTGTCCGCCCCGAGCCGCGGCGGCGCGCGTTCGTATTCGATGGGCGTCCGGGAAAACCGCAGCGGATTGCGCACACCCGGAGCCGACCCAGCCGTCGGGTGCGGAAGATCCACCCGTAACCCGCGGTGGCGAACCTGCGGCTCGGCGAATACCTGCGCCAGGTCGTTGATCGCGCCACAGGGCACCTGCGCCGCCTTGAGCGCCGTGAGCCACTCGGCGCACGAGCGGGTGCAGAGCACGCGCTCGATCAATGGCACCAGTTCCCTCCGGTTCGCCACGCGGGCGCTGTTGGTCGCGTAGCGCGGGTCGGTGGCCAGCGCCGCGTCACCGATCGCCGCGCAGAAGCGCGCGAACTGGGCATCGTTTCCGACCGCCAGCATGAAATGGCCGTCGGAGGTCGCAAACGCCTGGTACGGCACGATGTTCGGGTGTGCCGTACCGCGCCGCTGCGGCGGCGTCCCGGTGGCCAGGTAGTTCAGGTTCTGGTTCGCGAGCCACGCGACCTGCGTATCGAGGAGCGACAGGTCGATGTATTGCCCCCGTCCCGACGCGTGGCGCTCGTGCAGTGCCGCCAGCACGCCCGCAACGGCGTACATCCCGCACATGAGGTCGGCCACGGCGACGCCGACCTTCTGCGGACCGGCGCCCGGCTCGCCGTCCGGCACGCCGGTGATGCTCATGAGCCCGCCCAGCCCCTGGATCATCGCGTCGTAGCCAGGCTCGGCGGCGTCCGGTCCGTCCTGCCCGAAGGCTGAAATCGACACATATACGAGGCGCGTATTCAGCGGCGCGAGGTCCGCGTACGCGAGGCCATAACGGGCCAGCGCGCCCACCTTGAAATTCTCGACCAGCACGTCGGCCTGCGCCGCGAGCCGTCGCACCAGCGCCTGGCCTTCAGGCCGTGCCAGGTCGATCGCGACCGATTTCTTCCCGCGATTGGCGGACAGGTAGTACGCGGACTCCGTCGTCTCGCGGCCCTCGGCATCGCGAAGATAGGGCGGGCCCCACGATCGCGTGTCGTCACCGCCCCGGGGGTGTTCGACCTTGATGACCTCGGCGCCGAAGTCGGCCAGCGCCTGCGTCGCCCAGGGCCCCGCCAGGATGCGGCTCAGGTCGAGTACGACTATTCCGGCGAGCGGGCCAGCCATTCACAGGCCCAGGAGCACGATGCCCAGGCCGCAGAGTGAAAGGGCCGCTCCGGCGAGCGCGTGAGAATATCGCTCCGCCGACTCGAGCGGCAGGCGCTCGAGGCCCTTCAGCGCGAGCATGACGACCGCAAGCATCGTCGCGATCGTCACGGCGCCGAAGGCCAGCACGACGACGACGAGCCCCAACGCACTGTGCTTCGAAGCCGGGTACATCACGAGTGGAATCAGCGGCTCGCATGGACCGAGCACGAAAATCACGAACAGCGCCCAGGGCGTGATGCTCTTCGCGTGCGCGGGATCCACGTGCGGGTGCAGGTGGGCGCTTTCGTGCCCGTGCTCGTGTCGATGCAGCGTGCCGTCCGCGTGTGCGTGCTCGTGCGTGTGCGGCCTGGAACGCCACGCCTTCTTGAGGCCCCACGCCATGTACGCGAGGCCGAACCCGGTGAGCAGCCACGCAGCCACGTCGCCCCGGAAGCTCTCGAACCACTGCAGGCGCGAGACGGAAATCCCGATCCCGATGCCCACCAGCCCGATGACGACCGACCCGAGCACGTGCCCCAGGCCACAGAGCGCCGTGATCCACAGCGTCCGCCTCTCGGTCCAGCCCCGGGCGGCGGACATGGCCACGAAAGGCAGGTAATGGTCCGGCCCAAGCAGCGTGTGGATGAAGCCGATCGACGCGGCCGTCAGGATCAGCAGTCCGAGGTCGATGCTCATGTTCGCCCGGAGTCCAGGTCACTACAGGTCGGGCAAGGTAATCACACGCGCAGCGGCCCGACAAGGCGGGCAAAGACCTAGTCTCATTCAGGGGACCGAAACCAGCTCCCGCCAGCGATGGCAGGCGACCGCGCCGCCCTCGCCCGACGCCTCGAGCCCTGGCGACCGGCTGAAACAGTCGTCGACCGCGTGAGGGCACCGGGGCGCGAAACCGCACCCGGTCGACGGCCTGGAAAGTGACAACCCCTCCTCCGCCAGTGCGGCCGTCGCACTGCGCGAGGCGACGCGAGGGTCCGGCTCGGGAACGGCGGCCAGCAGTGCGCGCGTGTACGGGTGTCGCGGCGCGGCGAACAGCGCATCCCGCGCCGCGCGTTCGACGACACGGCCGAGGTAGAGCACGACGACCTCGTCGCAGAGGTGCCGGACCACCGCGAGATTGTGGCTGATGAAGAGCAGCCCGATGCCCTGCCGCCGCGAGAGATCCGCGAGCAGGTTGACGACCTGCGCCTGCACCGACACGTCGAGCGCGCTCACCGCCTCGTCGCAGATGAGGAGCCGCGGACGCACGACCGTCGCCCTCGCGATCGCGACCCGCTGGCACTGGCCGCCGGAGAGTTCGTGCGGATAACGCGACGCCAGGCCGGGATCCAGGCCGACCAGCTCGAACGCGGCCGCGACCCGCGACCGCACTGCCGTCGCGCCGGTCACACCTTCGAGCGCGTCGAGCGCCTCGGCCACGCTGGCACCGGCGGTCATGCGCGGGTCGAGGCTGCCGAATGGGTCCTGGAACACGACCTGCAGCTCGCGTCGCATCTGCCGCATGCGCGCGCGGTCGGATGGCTCGACGGTCCACCCGCGCCAGCGCACTTCGCCGGCGCTCGGCGCCACCAGGCCCAGCACGACGCGGGCGAGCGTGGACTTTCCGCATCCCGATTCGCCCACGACACCGAGCGACCGGCCTTCGCCCAGCTCGAGGTCCACGCCGCCGAGTGCATGCACCGAATCGCGCTGCGAACGCAGCAAACCGCTGCCCGCGTAATCGACGTGGAGCCCGCGGATTTCGAGCATGGGCGCACTCATGGCGTCCACCCGCCGGGCAACGGCGCGTGGCACGCCGATGCCCGGCCGTCGCGCCACTCGAGGCGGGGCTCGGTCTCGCGACAGAGCTCCCGGGCGAGCGTGCAACGCGGCGCGAACGGGCAGCCCTGCAGCCTCTCGTGCGGGCGCGGCGGTTGCCCCTCGATGTGCGCGAGCCGCTCGCCCGGCGTCGCGTCGAGTCGCGGGACCGACTCGAGCAATGCCGCGGTGTAGGGATGTCGCGGCGCGGAGAAGAGCTGCCCGGCCGCTGCGATCTCGACGATCGCGCCTGCGTACATGACCGCGACGCGATCGGCGATGCCGGCGACAACGCCAAGGTCGTGGGTGATGAGCACGATGGCGAGACCGCGTCCACGCAGCATGCGCAGGACGCCGAGCACCTGCGCCTGCACGGTCACGTCGAGCGCCGTGGTCGGCTCGTCTGCGACGAGCAGCGCCGGGCCGGGCATGAGCGCCATCGCGATCGCGACACGCTGGCGCTGCCCGCCCGAGAGCTCGTGCGGGTACTGGCCGTAGCGCTGCTCCGGATCCGGGATGCCGACCGAGCGCAGCAACTCGAGCGCGCGGCTGCGGGCCTCGGGTCGCGTCATCTGCCGCCGGTCCAGCACGAACTCCGTCAGTTGCTCGCCGATCCGCAGGTGCGGAGTGAGCGCGTTCATCGGGTCCTGCGACACGAGTCCCACGCGCGCACCGCGCACCGATTCGAGCTGGCGCTCGGTGGCGCCGACGAGTTCCCCGCCCTGCAATCTCGCCGAACCCGCAGCCCGGCCATTCGCCGCGAGCAGGCCCATGCTGGCGAGGAAAAGCTGGCTCTTTCCCGACCCCGACTCGCCCACGACCCCCAGGCACTCACCGTCCCGCACGCCGAGCGTCACGCCGCGCACCGCATGCACCGGTCCACGCTCCGTGTCGAAATCGACACGCAGGTCCTCGATCTCGAGCAGTGATTCCTGCGTCACGTTCAACGCTGCCTCGGGTCCAGCGCGTCGCGCAAACCGTCGCCGACGAAATTCAGGCACAGCAGGATCGCCGCCAGCACGGCCGACGGCGCGAGCAGCTGCCACGGTGCCGACTCCATCTCGAGCGCGCCTTCCGCCACCAGCCTGCCGAGGCTGGTGAGCGGCTCCTGTACGCCCAGGCCAAGAAAGCTCAGGAAGCTCTCGAACAGGATGACCTGCGGCACGGTGAGCGTCGCATAGACGACGACCGTGCCCACGACGTTCGGCACGATGTGCCGCGCGATGATCCGGTGCGTGGGAAGCCCGAGCGTGATCGCAGCATCGACGAAGGCCTGTTGCCTGAGCGCAAGCGACTGCCCGCGGACGATGCGCGCCATGGTGAGCCAGCCCACGGCCCCGATCGCGAGGAAGATCAGGAAGAGACTGCGACCAAACACCACCGTGAGGATGATCACGAAGAACATGTATGGCAGCGCGTAGAGCACGTCCACTACCCGCATCATCCAGCCGTCCACGCGTCCCCCGAGGTAGCCCGCCGTCGCGCCCCAGCCCACCCCGATCACCAGGCTGACCGCGGTCGCGAGCAGCGCCACCAGCAGCGACACCTGCGTTCCGGCGCACACCCGGACGAACAGGTCGCGGCCATTGCTGTCCGTACCGAACCAGTGCCCATTTCCGATTGCGGGCGGCGACGCGAGCGGACTCAGCGACCAGTCCACGTGGTCGATCGCAAACGAGCTGCAGAGCGGTCCCAGCAGCGACACTACGACCAGCGTGGCGAGCGTGGCGAGCGCTGCCACCGCCGCACGGTTGCGCCGCAGCCGCCGCCATGCACCGGCGTAGATTCCCGGGCCCGCGTCAGTCATGGCGTATTCGCGGATCGAGCCAGCCGTAGGCGAGATCGACGAGGAGGTTGAGCACGAGAATGAGCGACGCGTAGAAGACGACCATGCCCATGACCAGCGTGTAGTCGCGATTGACCGCGCCCTGCACGAAGTACCTGCCCACGCCCGGCAACCCGTACACCTGCTCCACGACCAGGGAGCCCGTGAGCAGCGCAGCCGCCGCGGGCCCGAGAAAGCTCAGCACCGGCATCAGCGTGGGTTTGAGCGCATGGCGCCGGAGTATGGCCGCGCTACCGATCCCCTTCGCCCGGGCCGTCCGGATGAACGGCGACTGCAGCACCTCGAGCAGGCTGCCCCGGGTCAGCCGGGCGATGTATGCGACGAACGGCAGCGCGAGGGTCACGACGGGCAGGACCATGTAACGAGGATTGCCCGGCTCCCAGCCGCCCACCGGCAGCCAGCCGAGTTCGATGCCGAAGATGAGCGCCAGCAGCGGCGCCACGACGAAGTTCGGCACCGCGATCCCTGCGAGCGCAGTCGTCATCACCGCGTGGTCGATCCAGCCGTTGTGCCGGCGGCCCGCAATCAGTCCGAGCGGGACACCCATCAGCACCGCCAGCAGGAGCGCGGCCGCCCCGATCGAAAACGTCACCGGCAGGCCGCTGCCGATGATCTCCGCCACGCCGTAGTCCTTCATGCGGAAAGACGGTCCGAGGTCGCCGTGCAGCAGACCCGCCAGATATCGCCCGTACTGCACCAGCACCGGCTGGTCGAGTCCGTAGGCCGCCTCGAGGTTGGCGGCGATCTCGGGCGGCACCGTCTGCTCCTCGTCGAACGGCCCGCCGGGCGCAAGACGCATGAGAAAGAACGCGGCGGTCACGATCACGAAGAGCGTCGGAAGGGTCCCGAGCAGCCGGCCGAACGCGTAGCGCGCGTACATCAGCCCGCGCCCCTGCCCACCAGGCGCAGGAACTCCGCCTCGTCCACCACGCGTACGCCGAGTTCCGTCGCCTTGCGCAGCTTCGACCCGGCATCCGCACCCGTCACCAGCAGCGTGGTCTTGCGCGAGACGGAGTCCGTCACTGTCGCGCCCGCGTCGCGGGCGGCCGCTCGCGCCTCGTCGCGCGTCATGGAATCGAGCGTGCCCGTTATGACGATGACCGCGCCTGCCAGCGGTCCTTCGACGCTGCGCGTCGTCCGCTTGCCTTCGGGCCACGAGACACCCGCGTCGCGAAGCTGACGGATGACCTTGCGGTTGTGCTCCTCGCCGAAGAAATCGTGGACGTGCAGGGCCACGACCGGGCCCACGTCCTGCACCTGCTGGATCTCGTCCATGCCCGCGGACTGCAGGGCATCGAGGCTGCCGAAGTGCTCAGCGATGGCGAGCGCCGTTGCCTCGCCCACGTCGCGTATTCCGAGCGCGTACAGGAACCGCGGCAGGCTCGTGACCTTGCTGCGGGCGAGTGCCTCGACGAGGTTCGCGGCCGACTTCTCGCCCATGCGATCGAGCGCCGCGAGTTCCCCGGCGGTCAGCCGGTAGAGATCCGCCGGCGTCTCGACCCGGCCCGATTCCACCAGTTGCTCGACGATCTTCTCCCCCAGGCCCTCGACGTCCATGGCGCGACGCGATGCGAAGTGCAGCAGGGCCTCGCGCCGCTGTGCCCGGCAGACGAGTCCGCCGCTGCACCGCGCGACGGCCTCCCCCTCGGCGCGGGTCACGTGGGACCCGCACACCGGGCAGAGTTCCGGAAGCTTGACTCGCCGCGCGCCAGCCGGACGCTGCTGGACAACGACGCGCACCACCTCGGGGATCACGTCTCCGGCCCGCCGCACCACCACGGTGTCGCCGATGCGCACGTCCTTGCGCTCGAGTTCGTCCATGTTGTGCAGGGTCACGTTGCTCACGGTGACGCCGCCGACGAACACGGGCTCGAGGCGCGCAACGGGCGTGAGTGCTCCGGTGCGCCCGACCTGGAAGTCCACCCCGCGAACGATGGTCGTCTCCTCCTGCGCGGGGAACTTGTGGGCAATCGCCCACCGCGGCGCACGCGCCACGAAGCCGAGATCCCGCTGCCAGTCGAGGCGATCGACCTTGTAGACGACGCCGTCGATGTCGTACGCGAGCCCGTCGCGCCGAGCCCCGATCCGCGCGTAATACGCGAGGCAGCCCTCGACGCCCTCGACCGTCTGCGCTTCAGCGCAGGTGCGCAGCCCGAGGCCGCGCAGTGCTTCCAGCACCTCGCCATGGCGCCGCGGGGAGATCCAGCCCTCCGTCGCACCGACTCCGTAGAAGAAGAGATCGAGCGCGCGGCTCGCCGTGACGCGCGGGTCGAGCTGCCGCAGGCTGCCGGCGGCCGCGTTGCGCGGATTGGCAAAGGTCTTCTCGCCTGCTTCCGCAGCACGGCGGTTCAGCCGCTCGAACGAGCGCCGGGTCATGAACACCTCGCCGCGCAACTCGAGCACCGCAGGCGCATCGCCAAGTAACCGCAGCGGCAACGACGCGATGGTCCTTACGTTCGCCGTCACGTCTTCGCCCTTGGAACCGTCCCCGCGGGTTGCGGCCCGCACGAATCGGCCCCGTTCATAGCGCACGCTGATCGCGAGCCCGTCGATCTTGGGCTCGGCGGAGTACTCCACGCGCTCGACGTCCAGCCGCTCGCGAACCCGCCGGTCGAACTCCACGATGTCCTGCTCGCTGAAAGCATTGTCCAGCGAGAGCATGGGCACCGAGTGCCGGACCTCTGCGAATCCCCGCGTCGGCTCGCCACCGACGCGCTGCGTCGGGGAATCCGCCGTCACGAGCCCCGGATGCGCGGCCTCGAGCTCGCCGAGCTCGCGCATCAGCGCGTCGTAGCGCGCGTCTGAAATTTCGGGGTCGTCGAGTACGTAGTAGCGGTGGTCGTGGTGCTCGATCTGCCGGCGCAGCTCGGCGACTCTTTTCGCGGCGTCGCGGTCGGCCATCGGGCGCCGTCAGCGCCGGGCGGGATCGGCCCGGCCGCGGTCGAACGCGAGCATTTCCTCGCGGAGTCGCACCACGCGCTGGGCCGTGAGCGGCACGCCCCGCTCGTCCTGCATGTGCCCGCCGAGCCGCCCGGCGAGCGCTCGGGCCGCGACCAGCAGTTCCTCGAAGGCCTGCTGCGCAGTGAGCGGCCCCGGCAGCACGGCGAAGAGCGCCACGCCCGCGTAGGCGGCGCCGGCCATGGTTGCCGGGTCGAACGTGCCCGGCTCGCGCAGGCTCGCCAGGCTCAGGACTGGGCGTCCCGACGCGTCGAGCCGGTGGAAGATCTCGTAGCGGCCAAACTCGAAGCGCTCGGCGAGCACGGCTTCGTGCAGCAGCGAACCCTCGAAACGCGAGGGCAGCGGGGCCACGACCCGGAGCGCGACGATGCGCTGCGCGCGCGCCTCGACCGCGGTCTGCGACTCGATGTCATCGGCTTCGCCGTCATCGCTCGTCGGCGCGGGCTCCGGCGGCACGGCACGCGCCTGCGTCGCGGCAGACCGCTGGCCAAGGGTGGGCTCGCGGCGACCGGAATATGCGCCCGTCTCGTCAACCTCGACCAGCGGCACGACGTCGTAGCCCTCCGGAACCGCGTCGTCGAGCCGGACCTGCGGTTCGCGCCGCTCGGACTCCTCGAAGTCCGGCTGTGTCGCCGGCTGGTCCTGCGGCTGGGCCACGATGTTTCGACCAGGGTCCGTGGCCGCGGACCGCAGGCGCCCGCGGATGCCCCACAGGTACAGTCCCGCGATCAACGCGAGTCCGGCCGCGAGCAGTATCCAGCGCAATTCCGTCATCGTCTTCCGTCAGATCGCAGCAAGCCGCACGGCTTCCTCGACATCCACCGCGACGAGCCGGGACACGCCCGGTTCGTTCATGGTAACGCCGAGCAACTGGTTTGCGAGTTCCATCGTCGCCTTGTTGTGGGTGACGAACACGAACTGCACCCGGCCCGACATCTCGCGGACGATGTCGCAGAAGCGCCCGACGTTGTTCTCGTCGAGCGGTGCGTCCACCTCGTCCAGGAGGCAGAAAGGCGCCGGGTTCAGCTCGAAGATCGAGAAGACCAGCGCAACCGCCGTAAGCGCCTTCTCGCCGCCCGAGAGCTGGCTGATCGAGCTGTTCCGCTTGCCGGGCGGTCGAGCCATGATCGCCACGCCCGACTCGAGCACGTCCTCGCCGACCAGCTCGAGGTACGCATGCCCGCCGCCGAACAGGCGCGGGAACTTGTCCTTGAGGCCGGCGTTGACGCGGTCGAACGTGTCCTGGAATCGAGTGCGCGTCTCGCGATCGATCTTGCGCATCGCGTCCTCGAGCGTCGAAAGCGCGTCGTTCAGGTCCGTGAACTGCCGGTCGAGGTATTCCTTTCGTTCCGACTGCTCGCGGAACTCGTCGATCGCGGCCAGGTTCACCTGGCCGAGACGTTCGATCTTCTCCGCTGCCTCCGCCTGCCGCAGCTCCCACGCGGCCACGTCCGCCTCCGGCACCAGTGCCGCGACGACGTCCGTGAGCTCGAGGCGCGTGGCCGCGAACTGCTCGAGCAGGCTCTCGCGACGGACTCGCAGCTCCTGCACCGAGAACTTGACGTTCTCGAGCAGGTCGCGCGCTTCCTGCACGGCCGCCTCGGTTCCGACGCGACGCTCGTCGAGTTCGCGAAGTCCTGCGTCCACCGCGTCCATCGCGCGCCTCGCGGCCGCAAGCTCCTCCTCGACTGCGACCCTGCGGGACAGCGCCGCATCGAGGGCGGTCTTGAGTTCTGCCTCGCCGGTCTCGCCCGCCGCGAGCTGCGTCTCGAGCTCGGCCTTGCGTGTCGCGAACTGGCCGATCTGTCCCTCGAGTCGCGCGATCCCCGCGAGCAGCGACTGGTGGCTCGCGCGCCGCGACTCGACGCGGATCGCAGCCTCGCGCGCCACGTTGCGATGTTCCTCGGCCTGCCGCCGCGCATCGGCAAGGGCCTGGCGCAGCGTGTCGCGCTCGGCCTCGAGGACCTTGCGGCGTTCCTCCAGCTCGGCCATGGCCTCGACCGCCTCGCCGAGCCGTGCACGTGCCGAACGGTTTCCGGTGGTCGCGAGCTCGAGCGCCCCCTCGAGTTCCGCGAGTTCTCCCGCAAGCTGCTGCATGCGGGCATTGCGCTGTTCGGAGCGCGCGCGCAGCCCGTCGAGCTGCGAGCGCAGGCCCATGTGTTCCGCGCCCGCCTGCGACAGTCGCGCCTGGTCCGCGGCGAGCCGATCCTCGGTGTCACGGATTCCGGTGCGGTGCACCTCGAGCTGGCTCTCCAGGTCGCGGTGCCGCGTGGCCAGCCGATCGAGCTCTCCGCGCTGGCGGCGAAGCTCGTGCTCGCGCTCGATGACGCCTTCGTGCACGTCGCGGTCGCGACTCACGCGCAGCCAGTCCGGCCCGATCCAGATGCCGTCGCGCGTGATGACCGACTGGCCGGCGCGCAGGCGCGGCCGCGTCGCGAGCGCCTCGGCCAGCGTCTCTGCGGCGGCGATGCCCGAGAACAGGGCGTCGAGCCCCGCGGGACCCTGCACGCGCGAGCGCAGCGTACCGGAGGCATGCTCGCCTCCGCTCGCCTGGCCCGCGGAGAAGAACGTCACCGTACCGGACGAGAGGCTCTCCAGCATTCCCGCGACATCGTCGATTGACTCGACGCAGACGGCCTCGAGGTACGAACCGAGCACGGTCTCCACCGCGCGCTCCCAGCCCGAGTCGACCGAAAGCTGCTGTGCGAGCCGCTGGTTCGCGTTCAAGCCGCGCGAGGCGAGCCAGTCCACGACCTTGCCCTGCCCCTGGCCGAGCGCGGCCCGTTGCAGCGCCTCGAGCGAGACGACCCGACCCTCGACCTCCTGGGTTTCGCGGCGCGCCGCCCGCGCAGCCTCGGCAAGGTCCCGCTCGCGCACCCGCTCGGACTGGAGGGTCTCCACCAGCCCGGCGATGCGGACGCGGGACGACTCGAGCGCGGAGCGCGCATCGGACTCGGCGCGTTCGAGTTCGCCGATCCGGGCGGCGACATCGGCGGCGGACAATGTCTCGTGCTCCTGCGTCACTCGCTTGCGCTGCTCGGCGAGGCGCTGCAGCTGTACGTCCATCTCGCCCAGGCGTGCCCGCTCCGCTTCCGCCGCAGAGGAGGACTCGCGCAGCGACTGGTTGAACACCTCCCAGTGCTCCTGCCACGAGTGCATCCGGGCCTCGCAGTCCGCGAGCATCGAGGCCGAGCGGTCCTCGGCGGCTCGCGCGGCCTCGAGCCCCGGGCCGAGTTCGGCGAGTGCCACTTCGAGTTCCGACGCAAGCTCGGCATCCCGCCTGCGGTGAGCGCCTGCTTCGTCGAGCCCCTGCGCAACCTGCGCGAGCTCCTGCCGCTGCTGGCCGCGGATCTGGCGTGCGTGTTCGATCGCCTGCTCGCTGCGCGAGATCTCGGCGCCGACCTGGTAATAGCGGCCCTGCACCTCGCCGAGGACCTCGCCCTGCGCGTCATGGTCGCGACGCGCCCGTTCGATCGCCGCCTCGACCGAGCGTTGCCCGGCCAGCGCCGACTGCAGCGCCAGGTCGCGCTCGCCCATGATGACCTGGCGCGCCCCGGCTTCCGTCTCCACCTCGCGCAACCTGAGCGCGAGCAGTTCCGCGTGCAGCTGACGTTCTTCCTGCTTGAGCACCTGGTAGCGACGCGCGGTCGCCGCCTGGCGCTGCAGGTGGCGGAGCTGCTTGTCCACCTCGTCACGCAGGTCGGAGAGGCGTGCAAGGTTCTCCCGGGTGTGCCCGATGCGGCTCTCGGTCTCGCGGCGGCGCTCCTTGTAGCGCGAAATGCCGGCCGCCTCCTCGAGGAACGCGCGCATGTCGTCGGCCTTCGCCTCGATGACGCGCGAGATCATGTTCTGCTCGATGATGGCGTAGCTGCGCGAGCCGAGTCCGGTGCCGAGGAAGAGCTGGGTGATGTCCTTGCGCCGGCAGCGCGCGCCGTTCAGGAAGTACGACGAGGTGCCGTCTCGCGACACGAGTCGCCGCAGGGAGACCTCGGCATAGTTCGCGTACTCACCGCCGAGCTTGCCGTCGGAATTGTCGAAGACGAGTTCCACGGACGCGTTGCCGACGGGCTTTCGCGATCCGGAGCCGTTGAAGATCACGTCCGCCATCGAGTCGCCGCGCAGGTGCTTCGCCGAGATCTCGCCCATCACCCAGCGTACGGCGTCGATGATGTTCGACTTGCCGCAGCCATTGGGACCGACGACGCCAACCAGGCTGCTCGGAAAACTGATCGTGGTGGGATCCACGAACGACTTGAATCCGGCCAGCTTGATCTTGGTCAGGCGCATCTATCACCCAGGGTCCGGGAGTCTCGAGAATGGACGCGAAGTGTAAAAGAAAGTGACCCGCGCCACAGCACCGCTGGCGGCAGGCGGCCCCGCGCTCGCGGCTCCTGGCGATGCCCTGCCGATGGGTGGACCCACGGCGTGCGGTCTGTATAATCCCGCGTCCTTCGCAGCGTCCCCGGAGTCCATAGATGCCCGCCAAGAAACCGTCTGCCAAGCCGACCAAGGCCAAGAAGACTGTTTCTGCCCGGCCAGCAGCCAAAGCCGCGGCAAAAGCTCCCGTAAAGCCTGCGCCGAAGGCAAAGCCCGTTCCGAAGGCAAAGCCCGCGGCCTCGAAGCCGGCCCCAAAGGCTTCCGCCAGGGTTGCGGCTCCGAAACCAGCCCCGAAGCCGGCCCCCAAGGCTCCCGCCAAGGTTGCCGCCCCGAAGCCCGCCACCAGGCCGGCAGCCGTGGCTCGTCCCGCTGTGGTCGCGGTGAAGTCGGCTGCACCTACCGCCGTGCCGCCCATGCTCAGCCCGAGCCTGCTGTCCGGTCCGCGAAACGTCGAACCGTACGTTCCCCGCAAAGGCGAGGAATACATGAGCAAGGAGCAGCTCGACCACTTCCGCACCATCCTCTCCAGCTGGAAGCAGGACCTGATGCAGGAAGTCGACCGCACGATGCTGCACATGAAGGACGAAGCTGCCAATTTCCCCGACCCGAACGACCGGGCGACGCAGGAGTCCGAGTTCAGCCTCGAACTGCGCACCCGCGACCGCGAGCGCAAGCTGATCCGCAAGATCGACGAGGCGCTGAAGCGTATCGAGAGCGGCAGCTACGGATTCTGCCTCGAGACCGGCGAACCAATCGGCGTAAAGCGGCTCGAGGCCCGTCCGGTGGCCACGCTCAGCGTCGAGGCCCAGGAACGCCGTGAGCGGCGCGAAAAGCAGTTCGGCGACCGCGACGACCGTTGAGGCCCCGCGGCCCTACCGCGGACGATTCGCGCCTTCGCCCAGCGGCGTACTCCATTTCGGTTCGTTGGTGGCGGCTGTCGCAAGCTACCTCGACGCCAGGGCTGCCGGCGGTCAGTGGCTGGTCCGCATCGAGGACCTCGACCCGCCGCGGGAGCGTGCCGGCGCCACGGACCAGATACTCTCCACCCTCGAGCACCTTGGACTGCACTGGGACGGTCCCGTGCTGCGCCAGAGCACCCGCTCGGACGCCTACGCGGCGGCGCTCGAGCGCCTGCGCCGTGATGAGCGCCTGCGCGAATGCAGCTGTTCTCGCACCGCCCTTGCCACGCTGCCGCAGAACGCGCTGCGTGCGGCAGGTGATGACCTGTACCACCCGCCCGCCTGTCTTGGCGGCACCTCGGCCGAAGGGCCGCAGCCGGCCCTGCGGTTCAGGGTCCCGGATGGTGAGGTCGAATTCACGGACCGGGCCCAGGGGGTCGTGCGCGTCGACGTCACCCGGACGGTCGGGGATTTCGTGCTCAGGCGTAAGGATGGCCTGTATGCCTACCAGCTCGCGGTGGTCCTCGACGACGAGGAACAGGGCATCACCCACGTGGTACGGGGCGCCGACCTGCTGCAGAGCACGCCCCGACAGATCCTGCTCCAGGAGGCCCTCGGCTTGCGCCGCCTGACATACATGCATATCCCGATTGCCGTGGACGCCGCGGGGTTTAAGCTCTCAAAGTCGGGCGACGCGCCGGGAATCGCCGCGGCCGGGCCTGCGGCGCAACTCGCCGCTGCGCTCGAGTTCCTGGGCCAGCACCCGCCCGGGACGATCGCAGGGGCGCCGGCTGCCGAGCTGCTCGACTGGGCCGGGGCCCACTGGAACCCCGCAGGGTTCAGGGGCGTGGCATCGAGAGTGGCCCCGGCGTGAACCGATCAGATACAGGTACAGGAAGAGACCACATGACGACCAAGGCCAAGACCAGGCGTACGCGTACCAAGGCAGCCCCGCACGAGGGCGGCAAGGGCTCGCCGCGGGTCATCCGCAAGTACCCGAACCGCCGCCTGTACGACACGATCGAGAGCCGCTACGTCACGCTCGCGGACATCCGCCGGCTCGTGGTCGAGCGCATCGACTTCGTCGTGCTCGACCGAAAGTCCCAGCAGGACATCACGCGCAGCATCCTGCTGCAGGTGATCGCCGAGCAGGAAGGGGCCGGTGAGTCGCTGATGAGCCGGGACTTCCTCGCGCAGGTGATCCGCACCTACGGGAGCGGGCTCCAGGATTTCGTCGGCCGATACCTCGACGAGAGCATCCAGCAGTTCGCGCGCGAGCAGCGGGACCTGCGGGAGCGATTCAAGAACGTCGTCGGGGTGGACCCGGTCGAGACCGTGACCGCGGTCGCCCAGAAGAACTACCAGCGCTGGAAGGCGCTGCAGGAAGAGGTGTTCAGCCGTCTTCCACGCCCGTGGGTACGGGACGAGTAGCAGGAGAGCGGATAGTGATCGGTGGACTAGCGGTTAGTGACTAAGAGGGGCGACGCACGCCGCCCCTCCTTCACTAACCACTAACCGCCAGTCAGTATCCGATTCCGGATCAGCCGTCGACGTTCCTCATCGACAGCCGCACGCGACCCTGGCGGTCGACCTCGAGCACCTTGACGCGCACCACGTCGCCTTCCTTGAGCTTGTCGCTCACGCGCTCGACGCGCTCTTCGGAGATCTGCGAGATGTGCACCAGGCCGTCCTTGCCCGGCAGGATCTGCACGAACGCGCCGAAGTCCATCAGCCTCACGACCTTGCCTTCGTAGATCGAGCCCACCTCGACCTCGGAGGTGATGAGCTCGATGCGGCGCTGCGCCTCGCGCCCGGCCGCACCATTGACCGACGCGATCTTGACCGTGCCGTCGTTCTCGATGTCGATGTTCGTCCCGGTCTCTTCCGTGATTGCACGGATGACCGCGCCGCCCTTGCCGATGACCTCGCGGATCTTCTCAGGGTCGATCTTCATGGTGATGATGGTCGGCGCCCACTCGGACATCTCGGGACGCGCGGTGGTGATCACCTTGGCCATCTCGCCGAGGATGTGCTGGCGCGCCTTGTTGGCGTGCTCGAGCGCGACCTTCATGATCTCGCGCGTGATGCCCTCGATCTTGATGTCCATCTGCAGCGCGGTGACGCCTTCGGCGGACCCGGCCACCTTGAAATCCATGTCGCCGAGGTGATCCTCGTCGCCGAGAATGTCGGTGAGCACCTGGAACTTGCCGCCCTCGAGCACGAGGCCCATCGCGACGCCGGCCACCGGCGCCTTGAGCGGAACGCCCGCGTCCATCAGCGCCAGGCTGGTGCCGCAGACCGACGCCATCGAGCTCGAGCCGTTCGACTCGAGGATCTCGGACACCACGCGGATGATGTAGGGGAAGGTGGTCATGTCCGGCATCACGGCGCTGACGCCGCGACGAGCGAGGTTGCCGTGGCCGATCTCGCGGCGCTTCGGCGAGCCCATCATGCCCGTCTCGCCCACCGAGAACGGCGGGAAGTTGTAGTGCATCATGAACGGTTCTTTGCGCTCACCGGCCAGCGCGTCGATGATCTGCGCGTCGCGGCCGGTGCCGAGCGTCGTGGTGACGAGCGCCTGGGTCTCGCCGCGCGTGAAGAGCGCCGAGCCGTGCGTGCGGGGCAGCACGCCGGTCTCCACCGAGATCTTGCGGACCGTGTGCATGTCGCGGCCGTCGATGCGCGGCTCGCCCGCGAGGATGCGGTGGCGCACGATGTTGTATTCGAGGCGGCCGATCTCGTCGGTGACCTTGCGCGCGGTGAACTTCGGCGCCTCGCCCGATGCGAGCGCGGCCACCGCAGCCTTCTTGATCTCGTCGATGCGCGCATAGCGCGCCTGCTTCTCGATGATCGAGTACGCCTTGCCGAGATCCGCCTCGACCAGGGCCGCGACCGCGGACACGAGTTCCTTGTCCAGTTCCGGTGCGGTCCAGGCCCAGGCCGGCTTGCCGGCTTCGGCCGCGAGTTCGCGGATGGCCTTGATGGCGACCTGCATCTGCTCGTGGCCGTACACCACGGCACCGAGCATCACGTCCTCGGGGAGGATCTTTGCCTCGGACTCGACCATGAGCACGGCGTCGGCCGTGCCCGCGACGACGAGGTCGAGCTTCGATGTCTTGAGCACGCTCTGTACGGGATTCAGCACGTACTGCCCGTCGACGTAGCCGACGCGTGCAGCGCCGATCGGTCCCTTGAACGGGATACCCGACAGGGCCAGGGCGGCGGAGGCGCCGAGCATGGCCGGGATGTCGGAGTCGATTTCCGGATCGAGCGAGACGACGGTCGGGACCACCTGGACTTCGTTGTAGAAGCCCTCGGGGAACAACGGCCGGATCGGGCGGTCGATCAGGCGCGAGGTGAGCGTTTCCTTCTCCGAGGGACGGCCCTCGCGCTTGAAGAACCCGCCGGGGATGCGGCCCGCCGCGTACGTCTTCTCGACGTAGTTGACGGTCAGCGGGAAGAAATCCTTGTTGGGATCGGCATTCTTGCGGCCGACTGCCGTGACGAGGACGACGGTGTCGCCCATCGAGACGAGGACCGCACCGTCGGCCTGGCGCGCGAGGCGGCCGGTCTCGATGGTGACTGTGTGGGAACCGTAGGGAAATGATTTCTTGTGGACGTTCACGATGGTGTCCCGTGCTGCAGAGCGTGTGGGGTGCAGATACGAATCCGGCCCGCGTTGCGGGCCGGATTTGGGGGTATCAGCGGCGCAGGCCGAGCCGACTTACTACCTCCTGGTAGCGTGACAGCTCGGAGGCCTTCAGGTAGTCGAGGAGTTTCCGGCGCTGCGTGACGAGCTTCAGGAGCCCGCGGCGCGAGGAGTGGTCACGCTTGTGCGCGGTGAAGTGCTCGCCGAGTTCGTTGATGCGCGCAGACAGGAGTGCGATCTGGACTTCGGGCGAACCCGTGTCGTCCTTGCCGCGGCTGTACTCGCTTACGATCTCGCCTTTGCGCTCGGTGGACAGTGCCATCGTCTGGAAACCTCGAAAACCGTGTATGCCATTGAATTGAGCCGCGCATTTTACCCTCGCGCGGCCTGCAATCTCAAGTCTTGGTAGACTTAAAGCCCGCCGGCCCCTGGAACGAACAGGCGCTCGACCCGGACCCGCCCGTCCTCGCTGACGTCGACCAGGCCAAGAAAGTGTTCGCCGGGTCCGTACGCCCTCGCCCGCCCGGTCATCCGGGCCGTCGCCGGCGCCTCGATGACGCGTCCCTGCCGCAGGTGCACCGACTGCCCTTCGCCGAGGTCGAGCCTCGGCAGCCCGGCGAAGGCCCGGTCGACCGGCAGCAGCCAACTGGCCGGCGTTCCGGCGCCCGTCGCGGCCCAGGCCTCGATCGTCTCGAGGGTCACCATGGCCTCACCCTCGAACGGCTCGACCCAGAGCCGGCGCAGCTCGCACAGGTGTCCTCGGGTGCCGAGCGCGTGGGCGATGTCTTCGCCCAGGACGCGGACGTAGGTGCCTTTCGAGCACACGACCTCGATCTCGAGTTCCCCGGGTACCATCGACAGGAGCGCGAGCCGCCCGATGTGGACCTGCCGCGGCTCGCGCGTCACCTGCTCGCCTCGGCGCGCCAGCTCGTAGAGCGGGCGTCCGTCCTTCTTGAGGGCCGAATACATCGGAGGCACCTGCTCGCGCGTGCCCCTGAACCCGGAGAGCACGCCGTCGACCCGCTCCCGGTCCAGCTCCGGAACGGCCGACTCCGCGACCACCAGGCCGTCGGCATCGCCCGTGTCCGTCGCGGAGCCGAGACGGACTCGGGCGCGGTAGGCCTTGGTGGATCCCAGCAACTGCCCGCAGGCCTTGGTGGCCTGGCCGAGGCACAGCGGCAGCATGCCGGTCGCCATCG
This sequence comes from uncultured Gammaproteobacteria bacterium, assembly GCA_963726665.1. Classification (GTDB taxonomy): domain Bacteria; phylum Pseudomonadota; class Gammaproteobacteria; order Steroidobacterales; family Steroidobacteraceae; genus RPQJ01. The sequence continues at coordinate 165,878 of CAVSDW010000011.1, forward strand.
GGTCGAGCGTGCCGGCGTGGCCGCCCTTCGCGGCCGAAAGCAGGCGGCGGGCCCGCTGCAACGCCTGGTTGGAACTCATGCCCGCGGGCTTGTCGAGCAGCACGATTCCGTCGACTTCACGCCAGCTCCGCCGGCGCGTCCCGAACTCAGCCTCCGAACTCACTCCGCCTCGTCTTTCGCGGCACCGTCATCATCCACGTGCCGTGTCTTGTCCTCGCGCACCGCCTGCGTGATCAGGTCGCCGAGGCGGTTGCCGCGTTCGAGTTCCTCGTCCGGCTTGAAATGCAGGTCGGGCGCGACGCGCAGCCGCAGCGCGCGTCCCAGCGGTCCGCGCAGCCGCTTCGCCGCATCGGAGAGGATCTCCTGCTGCAGCGGGTCGTGGGAGTCGCCGGTGAGCAGGGTGTAGTGCACCCATGCATGCGTCAGGTCGGGCGACACGCGCACGTGCGTGATGGTCACCGGCTTCAAGCGCGGGTCGCGCACCTCGCGACGAAGCATCTCGGCGAGGGTGCGCTGCACCTGCTCGGCGACGCGTCGCGCGCGGGGAACTTCACGCGGCATGGCCTTCCCTTCACGCGCTGCGCGCGACCTCGACCCTGGAGTAGCACTCGATCTGGTCGCCCACGCGGATGTCGTTGTAGTTGCGCACGCCGATGCCGCACTCGGTACCCGCGCGGACCTCGCCCGCCTCGTCCTTGAAACGACGCAGCGAGTCGAGCTCGCCCTGGTGGATGACCACGTTGTCGCGAAGCACCCGCACCGGGTTTCCGCGCTTGATGAAGCCCTCGACGACGAGGCAACCGGCGACCGTGCCGAACTTGCTCGAGCGGAACACCTCGCGCACCTCGGCGAGACCGACGATCTGCTCCTTGATCTCGGGCTTGAGCAGGCCGGTCATGGCCAGCTTCACGTCGTCGATCGCCTCGTAGATGACGCTGTAGTAGCGCACGTCCACGCCGCCGTCCTTCATCGCGCTTCGCGCCGCGCCGTCGGCGCGCACGTTGAAGCCGATGATCCGGGCCTTGGAGGCAACGGCCAGTGTCACGTCGGACTCGGTGATGCCGCCCACGCCGCTCGCGATCACCTTGACCGCGACCTCGTCGGTGGAGAGCTTCGAGAGCGAGTCTCGCAGCGCCTCGGCGCTGCCCTGCACGTCGGCCTTGACGATCACCGCCACCATGGCGCCCGACTGCTCGCCCATCTGCGAGAACACGTCCTCGACCTTCTTCGTGGCGCCGGCCAGCCGGACGTCGCGGTACTTGCCCTGCCGGTAGAGCGCGACTTCGCGTGCCTTGCGCTCGCTGTCCACCACGAGCAGGTCGTCGCCGGCGTTCGGCGCGTCGGAGAGCCCGAGCACGGCAACCGGCACCGCCGGCCCCGCCGACTGCACCTGCTTGCCGGTGGCGTCGAAGAGCGCCCGGACGCGGCCGAATTCCTGTCCCGCGATGATCGGGTCGCCCGCCTTGAGGGTGCCGCGCTTGACCAGCACGGTCGCAACCGGGCCGCGTCCCTTCTCGATGCTCGACTCGAGCACCACGCCGACCGCCAGTCCGTCGGTCGGGGCCTTGAGGTCGAGGACCTCGGCCTGCAGGAGGATCGTCTCGAGCAGCTTGTCGATTCCGTCGCCGGTGCGCGCCGAGACGTGCACGAAAAGCGTGTCACCGCCCCAGTCTTCCGGAATGACGTTGTGCTTGGCCAGGTCGTTGCGGACCCGGTCGGGATCCGCATCGCCCTTGTCCATCTTGTTGACCGCGACCACGATCGGCACGCCGGCCGCGCGTGCGTGCTGGATCGCCTCGACCGTCTGCGGCATGACGCCGTCGTCCGCCGCCACGACCAGCACGACGATGTCCGTGACGTTCGCGCCGCGGGCGCGCATCGACGTGAATGCCGCGTGGCCGGGTGTGTCGATGAAGGTGATCAGGCCCTTCGCCGTCTCGACCTGGTAGGCGCCGATGTGCTGGGTGATGCCGCCGGCCTCGCCCGCAGCGACCTTCGCGCGTCGGATGTAGTCGAGCAGCGAGGTCTTGCCGTGGTCGACGTGACCCATGATGGTCACCACCGGCGGCCGGGGCAGCAATTCGACTTCGCCCGCGGCCTCGAGCAGCTGGTCCTCGACCGCGTTCTCCTTGAGGCGTACGGCGGTGTGACCGAATTCCTCGATCACGAGCTGGGCGGTGTCCTGGTCGATGGGCTGGTTGATGGTGGCCATCACGCCCATCTTCATCATCGCCTTGATGACTTCGTTGGCCTTCACGGCCATGCGGTTTGCGAGCTCGCCGACGGTGATCGTCTCGGGCACCTGCACCTCGCGCTTCACCGGTGCGGTCGGCAGCTCGAAGCCGTGGCGTGTGTCCACGCTGACCTGGACGGTTCGACGATGCCGGCCTGCCTGCTGGCGCTTCTTGAAGCGCGCGCTCGCGTCGCCCGCAACGTGCAGTTCCTGGCGGCCATACTTCGTGGCCGGGCCCTTGCCGGCGTCGGCGCTTTCGGTCACCCGGGCCTTCGGTGCGTGCGGTGCGTGCGCCGCGCGAGGCGGCTCCGCTTCGCGACGCTTCGCTTCCGCCCGTTCGCGCTCGACGCGCTCCCGGTCACGGCTCTCGGTCTGGCGGCTCGATTCCTCGGCGGCACGCGCCCTCGCCTCTTCCTCGACCCGCTGGCGGGCCTCGTTCTCCAGGCGCTCCCGCTCCTGGCGGTCCGCATCGCGCCGCTCGAGTTCCTTGCGCTCGGCCTCCAGGCGCACGGCCTCCTCGGACTGCCGCTGGCGATCCAGCTCATCCTGGCGCTGCCGCTGCTCTTCCTCGAGCACGGTGCGATTGAGGTAGGTCTTCTTGCCGCGGACTTCGACCGCCACGGTGCGCGCCCGCCCCTGCACGGAGGCGACCTTGATCTCCTGCTGCGCCTTGCGCTGCAGGGTGATCTTGCGCGGCGCAGCCGCGTCCTCCTTGCGGCCGTGTGCACGGCGCAGGTGGGTGAGCAGTTCCATCTTGGCTTCGTCGCTGATGATGGCATCGGCGCCCGAGACCTTGATGCCCGCCTCGTCCAGCTGGGCAAGGAGCTTGTCGACCGGGACCTTGAGGACCTCGGCAAACTGACTGACCGTCACTTCCGCCATGGGGTACCTCCGGTCACGCCTGCTGACCCTGCTCGAACCAGTGCTTGCGCGCGGCAAGGATCAACTCGCCGGCACGCGCCGGGTCGAGGTCGGGAATCTCGCCGAGCTCGTCCACCGACTGGTCGGCGAGGTCCTCGCGCGTGACGATTCCGTGCCGCGCGAGTTCGGCGGCGAGTTCCCCGTCCATGCCCTCGACGTCGAGCAGGTCCTGCGCGGGTTCCGCCGACTCGATCGTCTCCTCGCTCGCGATCGCCTGCGTGAGCAGCACGTCGCGCGCACGGCTGCGCAGCTCCTGGATCATCGTCTCGTCGAATTCCTCGATGCCGGCCAGCTCGCCCTGCGGCACGTAGGCGATCTCCTCGATGCTCGAGAAACCTTCCTGCACGAGGATCGCCGCGACGTCCTCGTCCACGTCGAGCTGCTTCATGAACAGGTCGCGCAGCACACCCTGCTCGGACTCGCTCTTCTCCTCCGCCGCCTGCTCGCTCATGATGTTGAGCTTCCAGCCGGTCAGCTCGCTCGCGAGCCGGATGTTCTGGCCGCCGCGACCGATGGCCTGCGACAGCTTCTCCTCCGCCACGGCGATGTCCATGCTGTGGGAGTCCTCGTCCACGACGATCGAGCTCACCTCGGCAGGCGCCATCGCGTTGATCACGAACTGCGCGGCGTTGTCGTCGTAGGGGATGATGTCCACGCGCTCGCCGGCGATCTCGTTGGAGACCGCCTGTACGCGCGAACCGCGCATGCCGACGCAGGCGCCGACCGGGTCGATGCGCGCGTCGTTGCTGCGCACGGCGATCTTGGCACGCGCGCCCGGGTCACGGGCCGCACCGAGGATGTTGATCAGGCCCTGGCCCACCTCGGGCACCTCGAGCTTGAACAACTCGATCAGGAACTCGGGCGCGGTGCGCGACAGGAAGAGCTGCGGGCCGCGCGGCTCGGTGCGCACGTCCTTCAGGAAGGCCTTGATGCGGTCCTGGGTGCGCACCGGTTCGCGCGGGATCATGGACTCGCGCGGGATGAAACCCTCGGCGTTTCCGCCCAGGTCCACGAAGATGCCGTTGCGGTCGACGCGCTTGACGAGGCCCGACACCAGCGTACCGATCCGGGAGGTGTACTGCTCGACCACCTGCGCACGTTCCGCCTCGCGCACCTTCTGCACGATGACCTGCTTGGCGGTCTGGGCCGCGATGCGGCCGAAGGCCACCGACTCGAGCGGGACCTCGACGTATCCGCCCACCTCAGCGTCCGGCGAGACGTCGAGCCCGTCCTCGAAGCGCAGCTCCTTCTCGGGGAACTCGAGTTCCGTCGAATCGTCGGCGAACACCTTCCAGCGGCGGAACGTGTCGTAGTCGCCCGTCTTGCGATTGATGGCGACGCGGACGTCGATGTCCTCGCCGTACTTCTTGCGCGTGGCCGAGGCGAGCGCCGCTTCGAGCGCGTCGAAAATGATTTCCTTGTCGACGCCCTTTTCGTTGGAAACGGCATCCACGACCATCAGGATTTCTTTGTTCATCTCTCGTCCTCCCGCAACGCGGGGTTCAAAGCTGCGGCGCCAGGTGCGCCTTGCGTATTCCGGCGACCGGCAGCACGTGCCGCTGGCCGTCCACTTCGATCTCTATCGTCTCCGCGCCCGCCGCAGTGAGCGGGCCCTCGAAGCGCCTGCGACCGTCCTGCGGCTGCGCGAGTTGCACGAACACCGTGTCGCCGACGAACCGGGCAAAGTGCGCCGCGGTGCGCAGCGGCCGGTCGAGCCCGGGCGAGGACACCTCCAGGGTGTAGTGCCCCTCCACCGCGTCCTCGGCGTCGAGCACCTCGCTCACCGCACGGCTCACACGCTCACAGTCGTCGACCGTGATCCCGGCCTCGGCGTCGAGGTAGAGGCGCACGAACCCGTCGCCCCCTCCGGGCGAACACTCGAGCTCCCACAGCTCGTAGCCGAGTCCCTCGACCACCGGCCGCAGCAGCGCCGTGAGGACTTCTCTCTGCATCGGACCGACCCTGCACATCGCGCAGAAACAAAAAAAATGGGCCGGCGGCCCATTCGTTTCTTCGCGGCCAGGACGGCTTGAACCGCCCGCCGCAAATGAAAAATCCCCGCTCAGGGGGATTTCTCAGGCGAATCTCCCGCCGGACCGGCACACCCCGTCCCGGGGGTCCGCCTGTTCGGCCAGGAGCCACGCCAATCAATGACTTGCACTGACGCGCGGCTCCAGGACCCGCGGATTCTATAGCAAGGGGTGCCCTGCGGCTAGTCCGCGAGCGCCCGCCCGCGCGTCTCGATGATGAACGGCACCAGCAGCAGCCCGGCAAGCGGCACCAGCGCGACGTAGGAGATCGCCTGCAGGGCGTGGTCCACCCCCCGGGAGGCCACCGCGCCCACGATGAAGGGTCCGGCCGCCGCAACCACGCGGCCGACGTTGTAGCAGAAGCCCGACCCCGTGCCCCGTAGGCGGGTCGGGAAGAGCTCCGGCAGGTAGAACGTGAAGCTGCCGAAGACGCCGAACACCGACAGGCCGATGAAGAAGTACATGTACAGCCGGATCTCCGGCGGCCACACCATGCCGAACGCCGCGTAGATCGCCGCGGCCGACGCCGCGAAGTAGATCGCAAACATGGGCTTGCGGCCCAGGTGCTTCGCCACCGGGATGGTCGCGAGCGTGCCGAGCAGTCCACCCAGGTTGAACCAGATCGTGGCCTGGGTCTTCCAGGATTCGACGAGCGCGAGCGTACCGGCACGGTCCAGGCCCGCGGCCTGCGCCGCCGTCTGCGCGAGGCCCGAGGACACCGTTGGAATGAATGCGTTGCAGCTCCACCATGCGATGAGCGCCACGATGGCCATCAGCGTGCCGCGGATCGTGATGCCGATCACTTCGGGTCCGAACAGGTCCCGCAGGCTCGGAGGAGCGACATGTGCCATGACGGCCTTCCAGCGCTCCGGTTCCTTGACGAATATGCGGACCAGGAAGGCGATTGCCGCCGGCACGAGCCCGAACAGGAACACCACCCGCCATGAGGTCTCCGGCGAATCCGCGAGCCACACGGCCGCGACCTGGTGGTTGACGAAGGTGGCAAGGAACAGCCCGACCGGCGCAGCCGTATAGAGCAGCGCCCCCGCCTCCACGCGCTTATCCTCGGGTACGACCTCGGCAACCATCGAGGCGCCGGCCGCCCACTCACCGCCGATCCCCAGGCTGGCGATGAGCCGGAAGACCAGCAGCATCGCCATATTCGGCGCCGCCGCACACGCGGCGGTACCGACTGCGTAGAGCACCATCGTCAGCATGAGCGTGCGGGTTCGCCCGATGCGGTCGGCCACCATGCCGAACACGATTCCGCCCGCGGCCCAGCCGAGCAGCAGCACCGAGGTGAGCAAACCCGTCCAGTACAGCGTCGCCTGCTTCGCTTCCGGACTGCCGATCTCGAGCCCGAGCAGCGTCGGCACGCAGTTGGGTGCCACGTAGTTGAAGAGGAAACCGTCGAAGACGTCGAAGCCCCAGCCGAGCCATGCCGCAAGCAGCACGATCCACTGGTAGCGTGTCAGCTTGATCACGATCCCGCCCCCGTCAGCCCATGACCGCGACGAGGCTGTCGGCCACGCGATCCACGTTGGCCTCGCTCACCCCCGCGACATTGATGCGGCCGTCCGGCGGCACGTACACGTGTTGCTCCTCCCGCAGCCGGGCGATGGCCGCGGCGTCGAGGCCGCTGAGTGAGAACATGCCGCGATGGCGCGTGACCCAGGAGAAATCGAGGTCGGGGCGCCGGGCTGCGAGGCCAGCGGCGAGCAGCCCACGCAGGGTCTTCATGCGCGCCACCATTCCTCCGAGCTCGGCAACCCAGCCGGCGCGCAAGGCCGCGTCGCCGAGCAACCGTGCCGCGACCGCTGCGCCGTGGTCCGGCGGCATGGAGTACATGCGCCTCGCGGTTCGCGCCTGGTGCGTGGCGATCGCGGCCGCGGCCGCCGGCGAAGCCGCCACGATTGCCAATGCGCCGGTCCGCTCACGGTAGAGCCCGAAGTTCTTGGAGCAGGAAAGCGCCAGCAGGAACTGCGGGACCCGGGCCGCAATGTACCGCAGGCCGACGACGTCGGTTTCGACGTCGTCGCCGAAACCCTGGTAGGCAAGGTCCACGAATGGCACGAGGCCGCGAGACTCGATCACGTCGCCGAGCGCCCGCCACTCGTCGGGCGAAAGATCCGCACCCGTCGGGTTGTGGCAGCAGGCGTGCAGAAGCACGATCGAGCCCGGGGGAAGACGCGAGAAATGATCGCGCATCGCATCGAAGGCGACGCCGCGGCCGATCGGGTCGTAGTACGGATAGCGCGCGAGCGACAGACCCGACGAGCCGAGCAGTGGCTCGTGGTTGGCCCAGGTCGGGTCGCTGACATTCACGACAGCATCGGGCCGCGAGGCGCGGATGATCTCTGCGCCCACCCTGAGCGCACCGCAGCCACCCACCGTCTGGATGGTCGCCGTTCGATCGCGAAGCTGGCCTGCGAGCGGGCCGAGCGCGAGCTCGACGATGCGCTGGTTGAACTCGAGGTTTCCGGCCGGCCCGACATACGTCTTGGTGCGCTGCTCGGCGAGCACGGCACGTTCCGCGTCGCGCACCGCAGCCGGCACCGGCGTCTCGCCGTGGTCGTCGCGGTACACGCCGACGCCGAGGTCGATCTTGTCGGGCGACGGGTCGGCTCGAAACGCGGCGGTGACTCCCAGGATCGGATCCGGGGGGAGCTTGTCGAGGTTGGCGAAAATCATGTCGACCCGATTGTCGCACGGAGATCAGGCCGCCGGCACGACCCTCTGGTCTATCGCGCCAAAAATGCTCGCGCCACTTCGATCGAACATCTCGATCCGCACCCGGTCACCGAACTTGAGGAACGGGGTCACGGGCTTGCCCTGCTCGAGCTGCTCGAGCATGCGTCGCTCGGCGATGCAGGACGAGCCGAGCGACCGGTCGTAGTTCGAGACCGTGCCCGAACCCAGGATCGCGCCGGCCCCGAGGCGGCGCGTGCGCGTCACGTGCTCGATGAGGCGCGGAAAATCGAAGGTCATGTCCACGCCCGCGTCGGGGCGCCCGAACAACTGCCCGTTGACGTGCGACACCAGCGGCAGCAGCGCTTTTCCGCCATCCCAGTCGTCGCCGAGTTCGTCCGGGGTAACGGCGACCGGTGAAAACGCCGTCGCCGGTTTCGACTGGTAGAAGCCGAAACCCTTGGCGAGCTCGACCGCGATGAGGTTCCGCAGCGACCAGTCGTTCACCAGCATCACGAGCTTGATGTGCGAACGTGCCTGCTCCGCGCTGGTGCCCATCGCAACGTCGTCGGTGACCACGGCGACCTCGCCCTCGAAATCGATGCCGTGCTCCTCGGCCGGCAGGGGGACGTCGCCCGTGGGCGCGAGAAGATCGTCGGAGCCGCCCTGGTAGACCAGCGGGTCCGTCCAGAAGCTCGGCGGCATGACCGCGCCGCGAGCCTTTCGCACCAGTTCGACGTGGTTGACGTAGGCCGAACCATCCACCCAGTGGTGCGCCCGCGGCAGGGGCGCGAGTACGCTCGTCGCCAGGAACGGGAAACTTCCGGGCGCGCGGCCGGACTCGAGCGCATCCGCGGTGCGCTGCAGGCGCGGAGCGACCTCGGCCCAGCGGTCGAGCGCATCCTGCATCGTCGCCGCCAACTGGGGCACCGGCAGCGCCCGCGTGAGATCGCGGCTCACGACGATGAGCTGCCCGTCACGCGTGCCGTTCGAGATCGTGGCGAGCTTCACGGGGTGACGCTCCAGCTCTGCACGTACTCCTTCCACTCCACCTCGCCGGCTGCCGCGGCGACATCCAGCGGGTCGCGCGTGTCGATCATCACGGCGACTTCGTCCGTGCCCGGCTTTTCCTGCTTGAGCATTCGCGTGAGCGCCTTCGGGTGCGGTCCGTGCGTGAAGCCGCCCGGATGGAAGCTCATCATGCCGGGGTGGATGTTGTCGCGGCTGAAGAAATCACCGGCGTGGTAGAAAAGCACCTCGTCGTAGTCGTCGTTGTTGTGGAAGAACGGTACCTTGAGCGCGCCCGGGTCGCTCTCGAACGGGCGTGGCACGAAGGTGCAGACCACGAAGCGATTCGACAGGAACGTCGTGTGCGCCGAGGGCGGAAGGTGATAACGGTGGCTCATGAGCGGGCGGAAATCCCGCACGTTGATGCGCACGACCGAAAGCTCTCCGTGCCAGCCGACGACGTCCAGCGGGTTGTAGGGATAGGTGATGAGCGACACCAGGTTGCGTCGCTTGACCTCCACGACCCACGGCGTGGAGTCGCCCTGCTGCGCGACGAAGGCCGCATCCAGCTTCGGCGCATCGAGCAGCGCCGGGTCGAAGATCGCGTGGTTCCCGACCAGGCCCTTGTCGGGGAGCATGTAGCTCGCGTTGGTCGCCTCGACCATGAGGACGTCCATGGGGGCCGCGCACTCGATGCGCCACATGGTGCCTCGCGGCACGACCACGTAGTCGCCCGCCTCGACGCCCAGGTGTCCGAAGTCGCAGAAGAGATCCCCTCGGCCGGCGTGCACGAACAGCAGCTCGTCGCCGTCGGCGTTCCGGGCCAGGCGATCCATGCTTGCGCCCAGGCGCCAGTAGCGAATGCGGCAATGAGCATTCGCGAGCACGTCCTGCGCCGACCACGGACTGCCGACGCCCACCGGCAGGCGGGACAGGTCGAAGGCACGCGGCTGCAGCGGACCGGTGAATTCGCTCCAGCCGGTCGGCGGATGACGATGGTGAAAGAACGCGGCGGGCCCGAAGAATCCCTCCTTGCTCATCTCCCGTTCGTAGGTGCCCTCCGGCAGGTCGCAGTGCGCCTGGCGCGACGCCGTGCCTTCGACCCTCGACACCGGGATGTAGCGCTTCATGTCTGGCCCTCTTCCGCTAACCGCGAACCGCTGATCACGAACCGCTTCCTTAGATCACGCCCCGCCGCTCCTGGTCGAGTTCGATCGACTCGAAGAGCGCGCGGAAATTGCCCTCGCCGAAGCCTTCGTTGCCCTTGCGCTGGATGACCTCGAAGAAGATCGGGCCGATGACGTTCTTCGTGAAGATCTGCAGCAGGATGCCATCCTTGCTGCTGCCGTCGATCAGTATGCGTCGACGCTGCAGCTCTGCGAGCGACTCGCGGTGTCCCTGCACCCGGGCATTCACGCCCTCGTAATAGGTGTCGGGGGAGTCCTGGAACTCGATGCCGTTGCGCCGAAGCTGGTCGACGGTCGCATAGATGTCGTCGGTGGCCAGCGCGATGTGCTGGATGCCCTCACCGTGGTATTCCCGCAGGTATTCCTCGATCTGCGACTTGTCGTCCTGCGACTCGTTGATCGGGATGCGGATCTTGCCGCACGGGCTGGTCATCGCGCGACTGAAGAGGCCGGTCTTCTTGCCCTCGATGTCGAAGTAGCGGATCTCGCGGAAGTTGAACAGCTTCTCGTAGAAACCGGACCACTTGTTCATGTTGCCGCGCTGCACGTTGTGCGTGAGATGGTCGATCAGCGTCAGGCCTGCGGCCGGGCTCGGCCGGGGCTGCGGAACCGGCACGAAGTCCACGTCGTAGATCGTCCGCTCACCGTAACGGTCCACGAGGTACACGATGCTGCCGCCGATGCCCTCGATGGCCGGAATGCTGAGTTCCATCGGCCCGACCGGATTCTCGACCGGCTTCGCACCGAGTTCGACCGCACGGCGAAATGCGAAGGCTGCGTCCTTCACGCGGAACGCCATGGCGCATGCCGACGGGCCATGCCGCTCCGCGAATCGCTGCCCGAAGCTGCCCGGCTCGGCATTGATCACGAAGTTGACGTCGCCCTGCCGGTGCAGGGTCACGTTCTTGCTGCGGTGACGGGCCGCCACCGGAAAACCCATGCGTTCGAAGAGCGTGCGCAGCAGCTCGGGATCGGGCGCGGTGTACTCGACGAACTCGAAGCCGTCCGTGCCCATCGGGTTTTCGAACAGATCCGCCATGGCCGTGCCTCGCTCGCGCCGATTCGTTTCAATTGAAACTAACGGCGCGATTGTAGTTGGGATGCGGCGCAGCAATCCACTCGGCCGGCGGGGCGCTCGCTGCCGTTACCCGGCGCGCGCTGAATGAATCTGAAACCGGGCGCACGCGGACCCCGCCTTTCAATCGCTCACTGCAGACACGGCTTGAGAATCCATTGACCCGGAGTAACATTCGTTCCACGTCGCGGCCTGCAATGATCCGCAGAGAGATCGACTCGCCCGAGCAGACAGCACCGATCGGAGGGGGCGTGCTAAGGAGTATGGATTGGACGCTCAGCCGCCCGCAGCCTCTGTGCAATGCACGCGCATCATTGGAAGAATGCGAAGGCGCGCAGTGTCCAGGCTGAAACGCGCCAATGGCTCTGGCGCGCGGCGCTGGCTGCGCAGTTGCTGCTGCCGGGTTGCTGGTGCGGCGTCTGCTCCTGCGACGGAGCGCCCGAATGTCCTGTTATCGTTATCGACGACCTGAACGACTGGGTTGGATATCTGGGCGGTAACGCCCAGGCACGGACTCCGAACATCGACCGTCTTGCATCGAGGGGCATGGCGTTCCGCAGCGCATATGCTGCGGCACCGGAGTGTAATCCGTCTCGCGCCGCCGTGATGTCCGGGCTAAGGCCATTCGAGTCTGGTGTTTACAGCAACATGCAGGACTGGACCCATGCGCTTGCTGCCGACAGCACGTTGACCTCGCAGTTCATGGCCGCCGGATACGAGGTATTCGGCGCAGGCCACATTCTTTACGGCGATGTCTTCCGGGCTCCTGAATGGACCGAGCACTACGTCCCGGAGGAATCGCCGCTCGTACCGGATGCAACCGCACGCGATGACGGGGTGGAGGTGTCAAGTTCTTCCCCGTGGCAAACCAGCCATCGGAAATGGTGGATTACCGGACCGTAAGCTGGGCGATCGCCAGGCTACAGCAGCCGCATGACCGGCCGTTCTTCCTGGCGGTCGGCTTGACCAAACCGCATATGCCCTGGGCCGTCCCAAAACACTACTTTGACCTGTTTCCCCTTGCTTCGATACGGCTGCCGGCACATCTCGATCAGGATCTGGACGATGTGCCGGCGGCTGCCAGGAGTCGAAGTGCACTGCGCGACCATGTGAAGATATTGCGTACGGGGCGCTGGCGGGATGCGATCCAGGCGTACCTCGCTGCAAGCAACTTTTCGGACGAACAGGTTGGGCGACTTGTTGACGCATTGGATGCATCGCCCAGCCGGGACAACACGGTGGTCGTGCTGTGGAGTGACAACGGCTTCCACTTCGGGCAGAAGCAGCATTGGCGCAAGTTCACACTCTGGGAAGAGTCGACGCGGGTTCCACTGGTCTGGGTGGCCCCGGGGGTGACATCCCCCGGAACCGTGTCGTCGCGCGCTGTCGAATTGTCGAGCATCTACCCGACCCTTTGCGATCTCGCGGGGCTGCCTGTCCCGCCCGGGATCCGGTCGCCAAGCCTGTTGCCGCTGTTGCGGTCGCCGGCGGCGCAGTGGAGACACCCGGCCCTGATGACCGGGAAGCCGGGCTCCACTGCGGTCCGCCTGGACGAATGGCGGTACATCCGTTATGCAGAAGGCGGCGATGAGCTATACGACCTGTCCAACGACCCATATGAATGGCGCAACCGCTCCGGGGATCCCAGCCTCGCCACCACACAGGCCGCGCTGGAGAAATCGCTGCCCGTTACCTTTGCCAAGGCAGCTCCGGCCATCGTGAAGACCAGGCGCCAGTGGCATCTGCCGTATGCGGCGGCGGTGCTGTTGATTGCGGCGACGGCGCTCGCCGCCGTCTGGACGATTCGCAGGCGTCGACTGCGATCCAGGCGTTAGGCTGCAAGGGAACGCGCGGCGACGACACCTCCGAATACCCGGCAGGCCATGCGTCGCCACTCAATTGCCGGCCTAACCGGCGTTCGGGTTACCCGCCCCCATCACCGTCATCTGCCGTCCGGTGTTCTCCTCGAGGACCGGGGCGTCGGTGACGAGCAGCGTCGTCCCGGGGACCAGCAGCGGGTAGACGAACTTCGCGAAAGCCTGCTGCATGCGCAGGCGGCCGCCGACGACCGTCGCAAGGTCTATGCCTGCCGCATCGCCGTAACCCGGCATCGGCACGACCGACCAGTTGCGCGCGGCAGCGCCCCTGAGCAGCACGCTCTCGCCCTGCCCTTCGCCCGCCTTGACGATGAACGCATACGTGCCGAGCGGCTTGCCCGGGTCGCGCACGTCGAGGCGGGCGCGCCCGATCTCGACACCGTTGCGGATGACGATCACGCGCTGGTCCGCCGAACTCATCACGATCGACACCGGTCCGTCCAGCGACTTCTCCGGTTCCCAGCGATACGGCTCCCCGGCCTTGAGGCGCGCCTCGATTTCGTCTGCGCCGGTCGCGGCGTCCACCGGGGCCAGCGCTGCAGGATGCACCACGTCCGCCGGAGCGGTCTGGTTGTCAACGATGACCACGGTCATGCCCATGTTGGACGCGCCGAAGAGGTCCGCGGCGAACTGCGACGGCAGGTGCACGCAACCGTGCGACTCGGGATATCCCGGCAGGCCGCCCGCGTGCAGCGCGACACCGTCCCAGGTCAACCGCTCCTGGTAGGGCATCGGCGGCATTGTTGTACTTGGAGGAATGGTGATCCTTGTCCTTCTGCAGGACCGTGAAGATCCCCGTCGGCGTCTCGTGCCCCGGCTTTCCCGTGCTTACCGTCGTGTATCCGACCTGGATGCCGTTGCGGTAGACGTAGGCGCGCTGCTCCGTGATGCTCACGACGACCACCATGGGCCCGTCCGGCGCCACGCCCGGCGCCCAGACGAACTCGCCCGGCTTCAGCGCGGCGGGCGGCGTCGCGGCCGGGCTCGATTCCTTCGCACCCCAGAACGGGACGGCGAGCGCATTGCCCGCGACGAGCAACATGAGGGCCAGCGTCCAGGAACGAATGCGCATACCGTCGATCTCCGTCTGAGATGTTGAAATGAACAGCCCGAGCGTCCGACGCGGCGGACTGAACCCGATCGCAGCTGCGGCAATGGGTTTCCCTCGGCGGGTCGCCATGATTTACGATTTTTCGACGCTTCGCCAGATCGCTGGTCGATCTTATTGCACTGGCTGCAGGCACTCACGGTCCGGCTGAAGCCACGGCCTCGGGCGTAAAGGTGTAATGCCAGGGCTCCCGGGGCGAGGCCAGCGGACCCACGAACTGCCCGCTTGCGGCGCGGACGGCGGCTGCGAGCCTGGCCGACCAGCCGGCCGCATCCCACTCGGCCTCCATCGTCGAAATCCGGGCCCGGCAATGACACGGCCGCCCTGCTGGACCTGGAAATCCACGGCGCGCATCTGTCCGTGCAGCGAAAGGCCCGGTGCGGCGATGGCCGGCGTCGGAACCGGCACATAGTCGTCGAGAAACGACTGCAGTTTCCGCGCCGCGCTCCCGGGTCCCGCCGCGGCGAATGCCGGGGAGCCCACTTGCTCGCGGGCCGCTGCGGCCAGCCCCTCCGCTGCCTCGGCCACGGACTCATTGCTGTTCCAGTGCTCGATCTGGACATCGAGGCTGCGCACATCGGGGTTGACCCAGAGTTCGTAGCCCGGGTTCGCATTCATGAACGACGCGTTTACGCTGTCGATCGCCTCCTGCAGCTCGCGGTACTCGGGCGATTCCTGGTACGCGGCTATCTGCTGCTGCGTCCAGCTCCAGCGCTCGGCGAGATGCGCGCTGCTGCGCAGGTAGGAACGCAACGCCAGCAGGCGCCGTCCGGTGCCGTCGATGCGGGCCAGCGCGTCGGCCACATGAGGGTCCAGTTCCGCTGCGATGGCCGCGACGTAACCGTCGAGCGGCTCGGCGACGTCCGCGTGGACCGCTGCAGTGAACAAAAGGACTGCCGCGGAGAGCGCCACGGAGAGTAATACGGTGAGGGTCCTGGGCCTGGATCTCATGCTTACCACCGGCGCTGCGAATTGGTGGGCCGTGATGGGATCGAACCATCGACCAACTGGTTAAAAGCCAGCTGCTCTACCGCTGAGCTAACGGCCCGTGCGCGATGCGGCGGCAGCAGGCGCCGCGGCGGGCGCGAATGATAGCAGGCTTGCCGGAATCCGCGATCAGCGGTACCGCGTCGGGTCGGCCACGCCGGCCGCCGCGAAGCCTTCGCGCCTCAACCGGCACGAGTCGCATCGCCCGCAGGCCCTGCCCTCGCCGTCGGCCTGGTAGCAGGACACGGTGTCCTCGAACGCGACGCCGAGCGCGAGGCCGCGACGGATGATGTCGGCCTTGCTGAGTGAAATGAGCGGCGTACGGATCCGGACGGGCGCCGTGCCCTCCACGCCGGCACGCGTGGCCAGGCGGGCCATGCGCTCGAACGCCGCGATGAACTCCGGCCGGCAGTCCGGGTAGCCGGAGTAATCGACCGCATTGACGCCGATGAAGATGTCCTGCGCGCCGAGCACCTCGGCCCACGCGAGCGCGAGCGACAGGAACACCGTATTCCGCGCCGGAACGTAGGTCACCGGGATACCGCCCACCGGCGCTTCGGGCACGGCGATGCCGCGATCGGTCAGGGCCGAGCCGCCGAACGCCGCGAGGTCGATGTTCATGACGCGATGGCGCTCGGCGCCGAGTGCCTGCGCGACGCGCTCCGCCGCCCGCAGCTCTGCGGCGTGCCGCTGGCCGTAGGCGAAGCTGAGCGCGTGGCAGGCGAATCCCTCTGCGCGTGCGATGGCGAGGCAGGTGGCGGAGTCGAGCCCGCCCGAGACCAGCACGACGGCCGGTCGCGCGCCCGCTGCTTCCACCTGGTCGACTCCGGTCCCGCTCATCGTCCCGGCTCGTTGCCCCAGAGGATCTTGTGCAGCTGCAATTGCAGGCGCACTTCCAGCCGGTCGGCCAGGATCCATTCCGCGAGCTCACGCGCCTCGACCTGGCCCCAGCTCGGCGAGAACAGCACCTGGCATTCGATGCCAGGCGATGATTCGTTTCCGCTCCGCTCCCGGATCAGGTCCCGCGCCCACTCGTAGTCGTCGCGCGAGCAGATCACGACCTTGAGCTGGTCGTGCGCGCCAAGGAGCGCGAGGTTCTCGAGGCGATTGCGCTTCGATTCGCCGGACCCCGGGGTCTTCAAGTCCACGACCCGACTCACCCGCGGATCGACCGGCGCCACGTCCATGGCCCCGCTCGTCTCGAGCGACACGGCGAATCCCGCGTCGCAGAGCGCAGCCAGCAGGTCGAGGCAGGGCTTCTGCGCGAGCGGCTCGCCACCGGTCACGCAGACGTGTCGCACGCCCGAGCCGCGCGCCGTCTCGACGAGCGCGTCGATCTCTCGCCATTCGCCGCCGTGGAACGCGTACTGGGTGTCGCAGTAAACACAGCGCAGGGGGCAACCCGTGAGCCGGATGAAGAGCGTCGGCCAGCCGACGGCGTCGGCCTCGCCCTGGATCGAGACGAACGTCTCGGTGACCTTGAGGCGGCTCACCGGTGCTCGGAATCCATCTGCACCAGTCGCTGCTCCGCCAGCCGTGCCGCGTCCGTCCCCGGATAGGTGGACGCGACTCTCTGCAGGGTCACGCGCGCGTTGCGGTAGGCCTTGAGCTCGTACTGGCAGTAGGCAGCCTTCAGCATCGCGTCCGGCGCCTTGCGCGAGTCGGGAAAGCCCGTGAGGACCGACTGGAACAGCCTGAGCGCGGTCACGTAGTCCTTCTGGGCGTACATCGACTCGCCCAGCCAGTAGGTCGCGTAGTCGGCGCGCGGGCCGTCGGGATACTTGGTGCGGTACAACTGGAAGCCGCGGGCGGCCTCCTCGTAGCGCCCGGCCTTCAACGCCGCGAAAGCGTCGCTGTAGATGGTCGTCTCGTCCGCAGCCCGGATCTCGTCCTCGCCTGGGGCCGATCCGGACGCCGCGGGAACCCGGGCGGCCTCGGAACCGTCCCCGTTGGGTGACGCAACGCCCTGCTCGCGATCCCGCGGCCCGGCAGCCTGTCCGCCCGGCGTCGCGCCGTTCTCGATGAGCAGCAGCCGGCGGTCAAGGTCGGAATAGAGGTCGCGCTGCTGCCGTTGCAGCCCATCGACCTCGTGCCGGGCCTCGTCGATCTGGCCGCGCAGCGTACGCAACTCCTGCCGCAGCGCGTCGACCTGCTGCTGCAGCTGCACGAGCGTCTGGTTCGCCCGCTCGATCGCCGCGAGCCGCGCGTCCATCTCGTTTGCGCGCGCCTCGAGTTCCTTGTTGCTCGCGGTGGCGAGCGTCGCCCCGCTCCACGCGAGGAGGACGATGCCCGCGAGGGCACTGAGACGCATCTTCATGCCGTCACTGCGCGTAGACGAATTCGACGCGGCGGTTCTGCGCATAGGCAGCCTCGTCGTGGCCTTCCACGGCCGGGCGCTCTTCACCGTAGCTCACGGTCGTGATCTGCGCGTCCGCGACGCCCTGCGCCATGAGCGCGTTCCGGACCACCTGCGCACGGCGCTCGCCGAGGCCGATGTTGTACTCCGGCGAGCCGCGCTCGTCGGTGTTTCCTTCGAGGCGCACGCGCGCGCCCGGGTACTTCACCAGGTAGGAGGCATTGGCGGAGACGACCGCGAGGTACTCCTGCGGGATCCCGCTGCTGTCGTAGTCGAAGTAGACGACGTTCTTCGTCTTGAGCTGCGCAAGGGCCTGCTGCTGCGGCGTGAGCGCGGTGGTGCCCGAGGTGGTCGAGGCGCCCTGGTCGATGCCGCTCGTGGTGGCGCCGTCGACGGCGGTCCCCGTCTCGGCCGGCTTGGTCTGCGTGGGCTTGGTGCAGGCGGCGGCGCCGATGGACAGTACGACCAGTGCAAGTACGTGGGTCAGCTTCATGTCGGGCAGGCTCCTCGGGAATTCAGTCCTGGATTGCGGACCGGTGCGGACCGCTAGAGAGTGCGCGCCTTTTACCACAATGGCGACGTCGGTTCATCAGCGCGGCGGATACGGCGACCACGCCGGTTCGCGCACGTCGCCCCGTTCGGACCTCAGCCGTTCCTGGTAGCGGCCGTCGCTCGACACCATCGCGAGCGATCCCGGACCGTTGTCCCCGCTTGCGTAGATGATGACGGCGCCGTTCGGCGCGAAGCTCGGGGATTCGTCCTGGCGGCCGTTGGTGAGCAGCCGCAGGTTGCGGGTCTTCAGGTCCATGAGGCCGATGCGGTACCCACGGTCCTGCGTCACCATCGCCAGCGCCGTTCCGTCCGGCGAGACCCGCGGCCTGGCGTTGTAGCCGTTGGTGTAGGTCACGCGCTGGACATCGGACGGGTCCGCGAGGTTCACGCGGTAGATCTGCGCGTTGCCCGCCCGGTCGGAGGTGAAGTACAGGGACTTCCCGTCCGGCGTCCACGCCGCTTCCGTGTCGATCGCGTCGTTCGAGGTGATTCTCGTCAGCGACTGGCTCGCAAGGTCCAGGACATAAATGTCGAGGTTGCCGTCGCGCGATAGCGTGATCGCCAGGCGGGCACCGTCCGGCGAATAGGCCGGCGCGCCGTTGATGCCGGCCCGCGCCGACACGCGGCGCCGCTCGCCCGTGGCCAGCCTCTGCACGTAGATCGCCGAGGCCTTGGTCTCGAACGACACATACGCAAGGCTCTGCCCGTCGGGCGACCACGCCGGCGACATGAGTGGATCGTTCGATTCAGTGACCGTTCGCGGGCCGAACCCGTCGGCGTCCGCGACCACCAGCTTGTAGCGCCGTGACGGCGGCTTTCCCTCGACGGAAATGTAGGCAATGCGCGTCGAGAACGCTCCGGGTATGCCCGTCAGCCGCTCGAACACGAGGTCGGAAATGTGGTGTGCGACCGCCCGCAGGTTCTGGCCGCCCACCGGCACCTGCTGCGCAAGGAGCGGCTGGCCGGTCTGCACGTTCAAGAGTTCGAAAGAGACGGCCGAGCCGCCGCCATCGAGGTGCCCGACGACGATGTAGTCGGCCTTGAGCAGGCGCCAGTCCTCGAAGCGAACCTGCGCGCCGCTGGTCGGCCGGGTCACCATGTCCTTGCGGTCGAGCGGTGCGAACCGCCCGCTGAGCCGCAGGTCGCCGGCAACGACTGCCGCGATGTCGGTGGTGGCAGCTTCCGGCTGCCCGCCGAACGGCACCACGGCGACCGGCACCGCATCGTTCACGCCCTCGGTGATGTCGAGCCGCAACTGGGCGCGGGCCGGCGTCGCCATGATCGCAATGCCCGCCCCGAGCACCAGGAGTCGCGCCACGAGCCGGAAACCGGCCTCAGTCCGAATCTGCATCGAATCCTTACTCCGTCGGCTTGAACACGATCTCGAGCCTGCGCTCGAACGCCCGCGGATCGCTCGGCGCCGGCAGCGGCGAGGCACGATACACGGCATTTACAATCGACTCACGCACTGCCTCGTCGCCGTTGCAGGGCCCGAGTTTCACGTCCACGACCGTCCCGCCCGTCGCCTGGTTCACGTACAGCGTGCAGGCGAGTCCTGCACGCGCCGACGCCGGGCGGATCCAGTTGCGCTCGATCGCCTGGACGAGGAGCGCGCGGTATTCGTCCTTCACACCCGGGCGCGCCGCAGCGGCGGCACCCTCTGCCTCTTCCGCAGCGAGGCGGCGCTTCAGGTCCGCCTCGAGCGCTGCCCTGGCTTTCGCGTCCTGGGCCGCCCTGGCCTTGGCCTCCTGGGCCGCTTTCGCCTGCGCCTCCGCGGTCTTCTTTCGCTCTGCGTCCGCCTCGGCCTTGCGGCGCGCCTCGTCGGCCGCCTGCTTCTTCTGCTCGGCCTCGGCCTGCTCCTGCTTGCGGCGCTCGGCGGCAGCCGCCTCCTTGCGGAGCTTCTGCTCCTCGGCGCGCTCGCGTTCGGTCGCAGCCCTTGCCGCGGCGTCCGCGGCAGCGCGTTCCCGCTGCATGGCATCGTCTGTCGGCGGCGGTGCGGGCTCGGCCTTCACCGGCTCCGGACGCGGCGCCGGCAGTGCCTTGCCGGAACGCACCGACTTCGGGAGATCCCGCGCATCGACCACGACCCCCTCGATCGCGAGCTGCACCGGCTCCTCGGGATGCGTCCAGCGCAAGGCGGCCCCCGCGATCAGCGCGATGAGCAGCACGTGCAGGCCTGCGGACCCCATCAGCGGGCGAAGGTGCTCGCTCGCGAATCCGCTCATCGTTCAGTGCTTCGCGCTCGGGTGCGCCTCGGCAGCCACCGGCTGGGTGACGAAGCCCACCTTCTTCGCGCCTGACTGCTGCAACAGCACCATGCCCTCCACGACCCGGCCGTAAGCGACCGCCGTATCTGCCTTGACCAGAACGGGGCGCTCAGGTTCCCTGCGCATCGCGGCCGAAGCCACTTCCAGGACCCGCTCGGCCGTCAGCGGAGTCTCCGGATTGCCGATGTTGAGGTACATCCGCGCGTCGCGGTCGATGCTCAGCACCAGCGGTTCGAGCTTGTCGGGCTGGATCGGCTCGGCGCCCGCCTTCGGCAGGTCCACCTTGATGCCCTGGCTCAGCATGGGCGCGGTCACCATGAAGATGACCAGCAACACGAGCATCACGTCGATGTACGGAACGACGTTGATCTCGCCCATGAGCCGTCGGCCGCGCTTGTTCCTCACGGTCGCACCCTCATTCGCCGTCCGCGCCGGCATGGCGCTGCAGGATGCTCGAGAACTCCTCCATGAACGTGTCGTAGCGCAGCTCGAGGCGCCCGACCTGGTCGGCGTAGCGGTTGTAGGCGATCACCGCCGGTATTGCCGCGAAGAGGCCCATCGCCGTGGCGATCAGGGCCTCGGCGATTGCGGGAGCCACCGTCGCGAGCGTGGCCTGCTGCACGTTCCCGAGGCCCTGGAACGCACTCATGATGCCCCACACCGTGCCGAAGAGACCGACATAGGGACTGGTCGAGCCGATGGTCGCGAGTGTGGCGAGGTTCTGCTCGAGGCGGTCCGTTTCACGCAACTGCGCCACCTTCATCGCCCGGCGGCTGCCCTCGAGGAGCTGCGCCCCGCCGAGGCCGATCTGCTGTCGCAGTCGGGAAAATTCCCGGAAGCCGGCGAAGAAGACCCCGGACATGCCGATCGGCGATGCGCCCTCGAGCGACTTGTAGAGCGCCGCGAGGTCCCCGCCCGACCAGAACTTGTCCTCGAAGGCGTCGGCGGTGTGGCGCGCTTCCGCCAGCACGCTGCGCTTGCGGAAGATGATGGCCCAGGACACGACCGAGGCCGCCGCGAGCAGTGCCAGCACGCACTGCACGGGGAAGCTGGCGCCCAGGATCAGGTCCAGCGCGGAATGTTCACCGATCATCCTTCATCCTCAGGTTTCGAAGAGGCCAATGGTCCCCTGGCGCTCGGGGGCCGGCGGCGACAGGCCGAAGTGCAGGTATGCGTTGCGGGTCGCGACGCGGCCGCGGGCGGTGCGCATGATGTAACCCTGCTGGATCAGGAAGGGCTCGATCACGTCCTCGATGGTGCCGCGCTCCTCGCCGAGCGCCGCTGCCAGGCTGTCGACGCCGACCGGGCCGCCGTCGAACTTCTCGATGATCGTCAGCATGAGCCTGCGATCCATCGGGTCGAAGCCCTGCGGATCCACGTCCAGGAGGTCGAGCGCACCCTGCGCCACCGACTCCGTGACGCGGCCCTGCGCCTTGACCTCGGCGAAGTCCCTCACCCGGCGCAGCAGCCGGTTCGCGATCCGCGGCGTGCCGCGCGAGCGCTGCGCGATGCGGGTGGCGCCCTCCACGTCCGTCGGCACGCCCATGATGCGCGCGGAGCGCTCCACGATGCGCTGCAGGTCGTCGTGGCCGTAGAACTCGAGCCGCTGCACGATGCCGAACCGGTCGCGCAGAGGCGAGGTGAGCAACCCTGCGCGCGTGGTCGCACCGACCAGCGTGAACGGCGGCAGGTCGATCTTGATCGAGCGCGCGCCCGGTCCCTCGCCGATCACGATGTCGAGCTGGAAGTCCTCGAGCGCGGGGTAAAGGATCTCCTCCACCACCGGGCTCAGGCGGTGGATCTCGTCCACGAACAGGATTTCGTTCGGCTGAAGGTTGGTGAGCAGCGCCGCGAGGTCGCCCGGCCGCTCGAGCACCGGGCCGGAGGTCTGCTTGAAGCCGACGCCCAGTTCGTTCGCGATGACGTGCGCGAGCGTCGTCTTGCCGAGCCCCGGCGGCCCGAAGATGAGCACGTGGTCGAGCGCCTCGCCGCGCTGCCGCGCCGCCTGGATGAAGATTTCCATCTGCGCCTTCATGGGCGCCTGGCCGACGTAGTCCGCGAGCGACTTCGGCCTGACGGCACGGTCGTAGGCCTCCTCGTCCCGCTGCGGAGCTGCCGAGATCACGCGATCCTCTTCGATCATGCCGGCACTCCGTCAGCCCGCCGCCGCGCGCAGCGCGTGGCGGATCAATTCTTCCGTGGAGGTCACGGACGGCTCGACCTTCTGCAGCAGCCGCGTGACTTCCGCCGGCTTGTAGCCGAGGGACACGAGCGCGCTGAAGGCCTCCGAATGCGGACTGGGCGGAGCGCCGGCCGGCGCGCCGGGGAGACTGCCGGGCGCCGGCCCGGCCAGGATCTTGAGGCGGTCTCGCATCTCGATCACGAGCCGTTCGGCCGTCTTGCGGCCGATACCGGGCACCCGCACCAGCGTGGCGACGTCTTCCGACTCGATGCAGCGGTGGAAGTCGTCGACGCTGACGCCCGAGAGAATCGCGAGTGCGATTCTCGGACCGACACCCGACACCTTGATGAGTTCCCGGAACAGGCTCCGCTCACGTTCCGTGCCGAAGCCGTACAGGAGGTGGGCGTCCTCGCGAACGACGAGGTGCGTGCGCAGGGTGACTTCCGCACCCACGGCCGGCAGCCCGTAGAACGTGGACATCGGCGCCTCGAGGTCGTAGCCCACGCCGCCCACGTCCACCGTGAGGGACGGCGGCTGCTTGGCCGCGAGGCGCCCGCGGAGGAAACCGATCATCGGCCCGCTCCTGCGGCCGCGCCGTCTGCAACCGCCATCTTCGCCTGCCGGGAATACGCATGGCAGAGCGCAATGCCGATCGCATCGGCGGCATCCGGGCCGAGTTCTCCGGTGAGCCTGAGCAGCGTCCTCACCATCAGTTGCACCTGTTCCTTCTGCGCCCCGCCCTGGCCCACCACCGCGAGTTTCACCTCGCGCGGGGCGTATTCGAACACCGTCGGGTCCGTCGAGAACGCAGCGCACAGCGCCGCACCCCGCGCCTGGCCGAGCTTGAGCGCGCTGTCGGCGTTGCGGTGCATGAACACGCGCTCGATCGCCACCTCGGCCGGTCGATATTCCTGCATGAGCGTGACCACGCCCTCGAAGATCTGTCGCAGGCGTGGCGGGAACTCGCTGCCGCTGGTGCGGATGGCGCCGCTCGTCACGTAGCGCGCCTCGCCTTCGGCCCAGTCGATGACGCCGAAACCGGTCGCCACCGACCCGGGATCGAGCCCGAGTATGCGGACGGATGCGGTACCAGTGACGCCACCCTTCGACGGGAGCGCCCAGCGCCGGCCACCACGACTGAGCCTGGGCAAATCCACACCCCGCGGGAGACGTTACGACTGCGGCGTATGATAGCGCACGCTGTGAAGCCCGCCGAATTCGATCCCGAGTCCCAGACCCCGCGAGTCCGCGCCGCTCTCGAGCAGGTGCAGGGCCTCGAGCCCGCACGCGCCGCCGCCATCAGCATCGAACTCGCTTCACTGCTGGCCGAGCTGCGAGCCGACGAGGACGTGCTGCTCGCGGGCATGCTGATCCCGTGGCTCGAGGCCGGCACGCTGGATGACGCCAGGGCCCAGGACCACTTCGGCACGGCCGCCGTGCATCTCGCCCGCGAAGTCGAACGGGTCGGAGGCATCGGCATCCCCGCCGACTGGAACCCCGGCCAGCCGATGAAGCCGCAGCAGGCCGAGGGGCTGCGCAAGCTCCTGCTGTCGCTCGCCTCCGACGTGCGACTCGTGCTGCTCCGCCTCGTGCTCCAGCTCGTGCGACTGCGCAACATGAAGGAGGCCACGCCCGCCGAGCAACGCTGGGCTGCGCTCGAAACCCGCGAAATCTACGCGCCACTCGCCAACCGCCTCGGCATCTGGCAGCTCAAGTGGGAGCTCGAGGACCTGGCCTTCCGCTACAGCGAGCCCGACGAGTACAAGCGGATTGCCGGCTGGCTCAAGTCGAAGCGCACGGAGCGCGAGCGCTACATCGAGGACGTGAAGGCGCTCCTCGGTGAAGAACTCGCCAAGGCCGGGATTGCCGGCGAGGTGACCGGCCGGCCGAAGCACATCTACAGCATCTACCGGAAGATGCAGCGCAAGGGGCTCGCGTTCGAGCAGGTCATGGACGTGCTCGCCGTCCGGATACAGGTGGACACCGTCGCCGAGTGCTACGCGGCGCTCGGCATCGTGCACGGCCTGTGGAGCTACATGCCCGGCGAGTTCGACGACTACATCGCGACACCGAAGGAGAACAGCTACCGCTCGCTGCACACCGCTGTCATCGGCCCGGGCCGCCTGCCGCTCGAGGTGCAGATCCGCACGCGCGAGATGCACGACCACGCGGAGCTCGGCGTCGCCGCGCACTGGCAGTACAAGGAGGGTCGCCGTGCGGAGTCCAGCTTCCAGCAGAAGATCAACTGGCTGCGACAGCTGCTCGAGCCCACCGCGCGTGAGGGGCTGGAGCCCGACCTCCTCGCCGGGCTGCAGGCGGAGATCTTCGAGGACCGCGTCTATGCCCTGAGCCCCAAGGGCGAAGTCGTGGACCTTCCGCAGGGGGCGACGCCGCTCGACTTCGCCTACCAGGTTCACACCAACCTCGGGCACCGCTGCCGTGGCGCGAAAGTGAACGGCCGCATGGTGTCGCTCAACACGCAGCTTACGAACGGCGATACGGTCGAGATCATCACCGGCAAGCAAGCCAACCCCAGCCGCGACTGGCTGGTGCCTTCGCTCGGGTTCCTCGCCTCGGCACGGAACCGCGGCAAGGTGCGCACCTGGTTCCGCAAGCTCGACGCCGGCGAGAACCTCGAGCAGGGCCGGCAGATGTTCGATCGCGAGATCGAGCGGCTGGGCGTGCGCAGCCTGACGCTGCCGGAGATCCTCGACGAACTCGGGCTCGAAAACGCCGACGCCCTCTACGTGGGGCTGGGCGAGGGCGAGATCACGCTGGCGCAGGTGGCGGGCGCGATCCAGCGCCGCCAGCACGAGCGTCTGCCTCCCAAGGCACCGAAGACGCCGCTGCACGGCGCGGGGCACGGCTCGACCGGCGGCATGGTGGTGGACGGCGTCGGCGACCTGCTGACGACGATCGCCCGCTGTTGCCGTCCGGTGCCGCCCGAGCAGATCGCGGGCTACATCACGCTTGGCCGGGGTGTGAGCATCCACCGCGTGGAATGCTCGAACTTCCTCAGGTTGCGCGACACGCAGCCGCAGCGCGTGCTCGCCGTGGACTGGGGCCGTTCCTCGCCCGAGCGGACCTTCCCCGTGGCCATCCGGGTCGAGGCATTCGACCGGCGCGCCCTGGTGCGGGACATTTCCTCGGTGCTCGCAGACGAGCACATCAGCATCGAGACCATGAACACCGTGACGAATGCGTCGGAGAATACGGCCCGAGTCGACCTCACCGTCACGGTGCACGGGCTCGAGGAACTGAGCCGATTGCTCGGGCGATTCGCAGGCCTGACGAACGTCATCAGCGCCGTCCGGCGACGCTAGATGGCCAAAGGGGACATTCTCCTTTTCCCGGCAACGGGGAAAAGGAGAATGTCCCCTGCTCCGCCGCACCGCCTGCCGGCGGTTACTTGTTCGGCATGTCGATCGCGCGCTTGTCCGCCGCGAGCGCCGCCTCGTGCAGCGCCTCGCTCAGCGTCGGGTGGGCGTGGATCGTCCGCTGCAGGTCCTCGGTGCTGGCCGAGTATTCGAGCGCGAGCACTGCCTCGGCGATCAATTCGCCGGCCATCGGCCCCACGATGTGCACGCCGAGTATCTCGTCATCGTCGGTCGCGGATATGACCTTGCAGAACCCGGCCGTCGACTCCATCGCACGGGCACGCCCGCTCGCGAGGAACGGGAACGAGCCCACCTTGTAGGCCCGGCCGGTCTTCTTCACGTCCTCCTCGGTCAGCCCGACCCACGCGATCTCGGGTGCCGTGTAGATGACGTAAGGTATGACCTTGTAGTTCACCTCGGAGACGAGACCGGCAACCAGGTCGCCGACCATCACACCCTCCTCCTTGCCCTTGTGGGCCAGCATCGGCCCACGCACCGCGTCGCCCACCGCCCAGACGTTGGGGGCGCCGGTCCGGCACTCGTGGTCCACCTTGACGAAGCCGCGCTCGTCGAACTCCACGCCCGTACCTTCCGCGATCAGGTCCTGCGTGTAGGGCCGGCGGCCGATGGCGACCACGACCTTGTCCACGGTGACCGTCTGCGCGCCGGCGGCGTCCTCGTACTTGAGCGTGACGCCCTGCTTGCCCCGCTCCATGCCGCCCACCCGGGCGCCGAGACGGATGTCGAGTCCCTGCTTCCGGAAGTGCTTGAGCGATTCCTTCGCGAGCTGCTGGTCGGCCATGTACAGGAACTGTTCCAGCGCCTCGAGCACCACGACTTCCGCGCCAAGGCGGCGCCACACGCTGCCGAGCTCGAGACCGATGACGCCCGCGCCGATCACCGCGAGCCGCTTCGGTACGGCGTCGAAGTCGAGAGCGCCCCAGGAATCCACGATGTCCTTGCCGTCGACGGGCACGCTTCGCAATTCCATCGGCACGGAGCCCGACGCCAGCACGACGTGCTTCGCGACGAGTTCGGTCTTCTTCCCGTCGAACGCGGTGACCTCGACCTTGTTGCCCGCGAGCAGCCGGCCGTGACCCTGCAGTGCCGTGACGCCCGCCGACTTGAAAAGCGCGACGATGCCCTGCGTCGACGCCTTGACGATCTTCGCCTTGCGCTTCTGCATCGTGGCGACGTCGAATGCAAGGCTGCCGACGGAAATCCCGTGGACCGCAAATTCGGACTGGGCGCGGTGATAGAGCTCCGAGGACTCGAGCAGCGCCTTCGAAGGTATGCAGCCAGCGTTCAGGCAGGTGCCGCCGTAGGCATGCGTGCCGTCGCGGTTCTTCCACTCGTCGACGCAGGCGACCTTGAGCCCGTTCTGGGCCGCGCGGATGGCGCAGGGATAACCGGCAGGGCCGCCGCCGATCACGATGACGTCAAAGTTAGAGTCGGGCATGGATGCTCCTTAAACCTGTAGCAGCAGTCGCGCCGGATCCTCCAGCGCGTCCTTCACGGCGACGAGGAACTGCACGGCCTCGCGACCATCGATGATCCGGTGATCGTAACTGAGCGCCAGGTACATCATCGGGCGCACGACCACCTGGCCGTCCACCGCCACCGGACGCTCCTGGATCTTGTGCATGCCGAGAATCGCGCTCTGCGGCATGTTGAGGATGGGCGTCGAGAGCAGCGAGCCGAACACGCCGCCGTTCGTGATCGTGAACGTGCCGCCCGTGAGGTCATCGAGCGTGATCGTGCCCTCGCGGGCGCGATTCGCGTAAGCCACCACCGATTGCTCGATCTGGCCGAAGCTCATGGCGTCGGCGTCGCGCAGCACGGGCACCACCAGCCCGCGATCCGTCGAGACCGCCACGCCGATGTCGTAGTACTCGTGGTAGACGACGTCGTTTCCGTCCACAGAGGCGTTGACCACCGGATAGCGGCGCAGCGCCTCGATGCAGGCCTTGACGAAGAACGACATGAACCCGAGTCGGGCACCGTGCGCCTTCTCGAAGCGGTCCTTGTGCCGCGCACGCAGCTCGTTCACCGCCTTCAGGTCCACCTCGTTGAAGGTCGTGAGCATGGCCGCCGTCGACTGCGCCTGGATGAGCCGCTCGGCGATCCGGGCGCGCAGGCGCGTCATGGCCACGCGCCGCTCGGCGCGCGGGCCGCCCGGCGAAGGGACCGCCGGCGACGCCGCTGCGGACTCCCGGCTCGTCAGGTGCGAGAGCACGTCGCCCTTGGTGATGCGGCCGTCACGACCGCTGCCCGGGATCGTGCCCGAGTCGAGCTTGTGTTCCTCGACCAGGCGACGCACGGACGGCGCCAGCTTCTCGCTGGGGGCCGATCCCTTCGATTCGGCCGCGGCCTCCTGCTTCGCAGGCGTGGCAGCCGCCTTCGCGGCCGGCGGAGCCGCCGCGGTCGTCCCCGTCGACGCCGCCGCGACGGCGCCCTCCTCCAGCAGCGCGAGGAGCTGGCCACTGGTCACGGTCGCACCGTTCTGCACCTTGAGTTCCACGATCACGCCAGCAGCGGGTGCCGGCACCTCGAGCACGACCTTGTCGGTCTCGAGGTCGACGAGGTTCTCGTCGCGGGAAACGGCGTCGCCGGGCTTCTTGTGCCAGCCGACCAGCGTCGCGTCGGCGACCGACTCCGGGAGCTGGGGTACGCGGACTTCGATCGTCATGGTTTCTTCCTGGCGGCAGCCGTGCGCAGGCTGCGCGGCGGCGGCGCTGCTTCGTCGATGGAATGGGCGGTGAGAGCCGCGCGCACGAGGCCGTGCTGCTGCTCGGAATGGAGTTGCGGGATTCCCGTCGCGGGTGCGGCCGAGGGGCCACGACCACAGTACATGAGTTCCTGCTTCGGCCCGAGCTTCTCCTGCAGGCGGTGCCGGATCTGGAACCAGGCTCCCTGGTTCTGCGGTTCCTCCTGGCACCAGACGACCTCCCGCGCGTTCGGGTATCTGTGCAGGATCTCCGCGTACTCGTCACCCGGGAACGGGTAGAGCTGCTCGATGCGGACGATCGCCACGCCACGTGCCTCGTCGGCACGGCGGGCCTCCAGCAGGTCGAAGTACACCTTGCCCGAGCAGAACACGACGCGGCTCACCTTCTCGGCCTGCAGGTCGTCGATCTCGTCGATCACGTTGCGGAAGAAGCCCTTCGTCAGGTCCTCCAGCGGCGAGACCGAGAGCTTGTGGCGCAACAGGCTCTTCGGCGTCATGACGATGAGCGGCTTGCGGAAATCGCGCAGCATCTGCCGCCTGAGCATGTGGAACATCTGGGCCGGGGTCGAGGGCACGCACACGATCATGTTGTTCTCGGCGCAGAGCTGCAGGAAGCGCTCGAGGCGCGCCGAGGAGTGCTCCGGTCCCTGGCCTTCGAAGCCGTGCGGCAGGAACAAGGTGAGTCCGCAGTAGCGACCCCACTTCGCCTCTCCCGAGGCGATGAACTGGTCGATGATGACCTGCGCGCCGTTCACGAAGTCGCCGAACTGCCCCTCCCAGATGACCAGGCAGTTCGGGTCCGTGGTCGCGTACCCGTACTCGAAGCCAAGCACGGCCTCTTCCGACAGCAGCGAGTCCGTGACGCGGAAGCGCGGCTGTCCCGGCTTCAGGTGCTTGAGCGGGATGTAGGCCGCGCCCGTGGCCTGGTCGTGGCCCACCGCGTGGCGGTGGAAGAACGTCCCGCGCCCGCTGTCCTGGCCGGTGAGGCGGATCTCGTAGCCCTCGTCGAGCAGCGTCGCGTAGGCGAGCGTCTCGGCAAAGCCCCAGTCGAGCATCAGCTGCCCCGCGGCCATTTTCCGGCGGTCATCCACGATCTTCTGCACCTGGCGGTGCAACGTGAATCCTTCCGGGTAGGCCGAGGCGCGGACCGCGAGTTCCTGCAGCGTCTTGAGCTTGACGCCCGTGCGGACCTGCTCGGTCCAGTCCACGTCGTGGTACTTCACCCAGTCCACGGTGTGGACGTTGCCGATCATGCCGAGCACGTTCCGTGCCTGCGGCTTGCCGTCGCCGTCATCGAGACCGTTGCGGTACTCCTCGACCATCTTGTCCGCGTCGCCCGCAGCGAGCACACCCTCACGCTCGAGCCTGCCGGCGTAGAGCTGCCGCGTCGTCGGCTTGCCGCGGATCGTGGCGTACATCACCGGCTGCGTGGCGGCCGGCTCGTCCGCTTCGTTGTGACCGAGGCGGCGATAGCACACGAGGTCGATGACCACGTCCTTGTGGAACTTCATCCGGTACTCGACCGCGAGCCGCGTCGCGAACACGACCGCCTCCGGGTCGTCGCCGTTCACGTGCAGGATCGGCGCCTCGACCATCTTGGCGACGTCGCTGCAGTAGAGCGTCGAGCGCGTGTCGCGCGGATCGTGGGTCGTGAAGCCGACCTGGTTGTTGATGATCAGGTGCACAGTGCCGCCGGTGTAGAAGGCGCGCGCCTGCGACATCTGCAGCGTCTCCTGGATGACGCCCTGGCCGGCGAACGCAGAATCGCCGTGGATCAGCACCGGCATCACCTTGTCGCCGGCGGCGTCGCCGCGGCGCTCCTGTCGGGCGCGCACGGATCCCTCCACCACCGGGTTCACCACCTCGAGGTGCGACGGATTGAAGGCGAGCGCGAGGTGCACGTTGCCGCCCGGCGTGCGCACGTCGCTGGAGAAGCCCTTGTGGTACTTGACGTCGCCGGAGCCCTTGAGCTTCTTGAGGTCGTAGTTGCCCTCGAACTCGGAGAAGAGCGCCTCGGGCACCTTGCCGAGTACGTTCACGAGCACGTTCAGCCGGCCGCGGTGCGCCATGCCGATCACGATGTCCTCGACACCGTGTGCTCCGCTCGTCTGGATCAGGTCCTCGAGCAGCGGAATGAGGCTGTCGCCGCCTTCGAGCGAGAAACGCTTCTGCGCCGGGTACTTCGTCGCGAGGTAGCGCTCGAGTCCCTCTGCGGCCGTCAGGCCCCACAGTATGTGTTTCTTCGCCTCGGGCGAGAAATGCTGCTGCGCGCGCCCGACCTGGAAGTGGTCCTGCAGCCACAGGCGCTCCGCCTCGTTCGAGACGTGGGCGAATTCCGCGCCGACGCTTCCGCAGTAGATCTGCCGCAGCTGCGCGATGATGTCGCGCAGCCGGAGGCGCGGCTTGATTGCCTCGTTGCGGCTGCCGGTGTGGAACTCGGTGTCGAGATCGGCCTCGCTGAGACCCAGGTAGTCGAGCCCGAGCACCTTCGGCACCGGCCGCACCATGAGCCCGAGCGGATCGATGTCGGCGACCAGGTGCCCGCGGTTCGCGTAAATCTGGATCAGGCGCGAGACCGCGCCCTGCTTCTCTGCACCTTCGCCGGCACCGGCTGGGCTCGGCCGAAGCCCGCCCGCGGCAACGGTGGCGCGCGGACCCTTTGCCCGTCGAGCCAGCTCCACGACCAGCGGCCCGTGGGCCACGTCGGAATCGAGCCCTCCCATCTGGCCGAAGTAGTCACGCCAGCGGCCATCCACCGACTCGGGATCGGCGAGATAACGCTCGTACATCTCCTCGACGTACGGGGCGTTTCCGGCCGCGAGCGGTGTCGTGAGCAGCTTGGCGTGCAGGTCGGTCATTGCTCGCTGGTATCCGAGTTTCGAGGCCCAGTTTCAACCGCCCGGAACACGGCGGAAAGGCCGCGTAGTGTAACCAAAAGCACATTGGCGCTGGGAATGCCGCCGGATCCTCGGCGACATGCAATCACGCGCGATCGGGACCGTGAAGGGTTCGAAAGGAAGGATGTGGTAAATTGGCGCGTCCCCCTCCCTATTCCCATCCTCAAGACAAGATCTGGAGATCGAATTTATGCAGACTATTCGAAAAGCCTTCGGCGTGCTTGCAGTGGCCGCCACCTTGCTCGCATTTGGAACGGCGTCCGCAGCCGACGAGAAGAAGACGCCGGACGGCACCGTCGCGATCGATTCGACGCAGTTCGCACTGGTTCTCGGCGGCAGCACCGGCGGCGGCACACTGACCTACAAGGGCAAGACCCACGAATTCAAGCTGAGCGGCCTCACCGTCGGCGCCAACGTCGGCGTGACGAAGATCGACGCCGCTGGCGACGTCTACGATCTCAAGGACCTGGCGAAGTTCCCGGGCACCTACACGCAGTGGGACGCGAGCGCGACGTTCGGTGGCGGCGCCGGCGCGCTGTACCTCAAGAACGAGAACGGCGTGGTGATGAAGCTCATCTCCCGCAACAAGGGACTGCAGCTCAACGTCGGTTCGGCCAACGGCGTCAAGGTGACGATGAAGTAAGGGCCCTGGACCTTACCTTTGGCTATGCGGCGCCGCCCAATGGGCGGCGCCGTCGTTTCGGGGGTCGCTTTGCGACGAGCAGCCGAGCCCCGGACAGGCCGCGTCAGAACGTCACGACGCTGCGGATCGATTCTCCCGAGTGCATCAGGTCGAACGCCCGGTTCACGTCCTCGATCGGCAGCACGTGCGTGATCAGGTCGTCGATGTTGATCCGGCCGTCCATGTACCAGTCCACGATCTTCGGCACGTCGGTGCGGCCGCGCGCGCCACCGAAGGCCGTGCCCTTCCAGGTGCGACCGGTGACCAGCTGGAACGGCCGGGTGCGAATCTCCTGCCCCGCGCCCGCAACGCCGATGATCACGGAGACGCCCCAGCCGCGGTGACAGCACTCGAGCGCCTGCCGCATCAGGTCCACGTTGCCGACGCACTCGAAACTGTAGTCCGCGCCGCCGCCGGTGAGCGCGACGAGGTGCGCCACGAGATCGCCCTCGACCTCCTTCGGGTTCACGAAATGCGTCATGCCGAATTTCTCGGCGAGCGCCCGGCGCGCCGGGTTCACGTCCACGCCGATGATCATGTTCGCCCCGACCAGCCGCGCGCCCTGCACGACGTTGAGTCCAATGCCGCCGAGGCCGAACACGACGACGTTCGCACCGGCCTCCACCCTGGCCGTGTTGATCACCGCGCCGATCCCGGTCGTGACCCCGCAGCCGATGTAGCAGACCTTCTCGAACGGCGCGTCGTCGCGGATCTTCGCCACGGCGATTTCGGGCAGGACCGTGTGGTGCGCGAACGTCGAGCACCCCATGTAATGGTGGATCTTCTCGCCGCCGATCGAAAAGCGACTGGTGCCGTCCGGCATCACACCCTGCCCCTGCGTCGTCCGGATCGCGGTGCAGAGGTTGGTCTTCCGCGACAGGCATGACTTGCACTGCCGGCACTCGGGCGTATACAGCGGAATCACGTGGTCGCCCTTGCGAACCGAGGTGACGCCTGCCCCAACCTCCACGACCACGCCGGCCCCCTCGTGCCCGAAGATGACCGGGAAAAGCCCCTCGGGGTCCGCCCCAGAGCGCGTGAACTCGTCCGTGTGGCAGACGCCGCTGGCCCGGATCTCGACCAGCACTTCGCCGGCCCTGGGGCCGTCGAGATCCACGGTCTCGATCACGAGCGGCTGGCCGGCACGGTAGGCCACGGCGGCACGGGTCTTCATGGCGACTCCTGGCTGGCAGGTCGGTTCGACAAGTGGCGCCCCGGGCCGGAGTTGAACCGACGACCTACCGCTTAGGAGGCGGTCGCTCTATCCACTGAGCTACCGGGGCGTGCGAGGATGAGTTTACCGGCGCAGCCGCCGCACGGGCCAGCGGTGACAGCGCTGCAAGCAAAACGGCCGGGTCACAGGGACCCGGCCGTCGTTTCGTGGTGGAGCGGAAGGGGATCGAACCCTCGACCTTCGCATTGCGAACGCGACGCTCTCCCAGCTGAGCTACCGCCCCACGAAAGGGCGCGCATTGTAGCACCGGGCCGCCGCCCCGCAACCGGAACTGCTGCGCCTGTATGATTGCGCCATGGAAATCACAGTCCGCCCGGCCGAGGCCCGCGATATCTCGTCCCTCGTGAACGGCAATGTCGCGATGGCGCTGGAGGCGGAGCACAAGCACCTCGATCGACCCACGGTCGAGCGCGGCGTTCGCGCGGTGTTCGATTCGCCCGGACACGGCCGCTATTTCGTGGCCGAGGTCGAGGGCAAGGTCGTCGGCCAGGCCATGTACACCTGCGAGTGGAGCGACTGGCGGAGCGGAGACTTCTGGTGGTTCCAGAGCGTGTACGTTGCTCCCGAGGCGCGGCGCATGGGCGTGTTTCGTGCCCTGTACCAGCACATCGAAGGGCTGGCGAAATCCGACCCCGCCGTCTGCGGCCTCCGGCTCTACGTCGAGCGCGACAATGAGCGCGCTCAGGAGACGTATCGCCGCTGCGGGATGCAGGATGCGGGATACGTGGTGATGGAAGTGGACATGTCAGGCGCCGTACGCAGCGCCAGGGGGGAATGACCATGCTCGAGAACGGCCGCAAGGCTCCGGAATTCGAACTCGCCGACCAGGACGGTCGCACGCACACCTTGAAGTCGCTGCTCGCGGACGGTCCGCTGATCCTCTATTTCTACCCGGCCGACTTCACGCCGGGCTGCACCAAGGAAGCGTGCAGCTTCCGCGACCTGCAAACGGACTTGCTCAAGGCGAAGCTTCGCGTCGTGGGCGTGAGCCCGCAGGACGTCGCGTCGCACCAGCGCTTCGCGGCGAAGCACGACCTCAACTTCCCGCTGCTTGCGGACCCCGACAAGAAGGTGGTGAAGGCCTACGACCTCGACGGTCCGCTGGGATTCGGGGTCCGACGGGGTACGTACCTGATCGGCGCCGACGGCAAGATCAAGGACTCGGTCCTCGCCGACCTGCGTATCGGCGCCCACGAGGCGTTCGTGAAGAAGGCCATCGAGGTCGGCGCGAAGAAGTAGATTATTTTAGTATTTCATGTAGTTAGGCGACATTCTTGATGTCGTCTAACCACTACTCGGGCCCGACCCGGGGTTTCTTCACGGGGGCATTGCCGGGACCGTAGTGCAGCTTGAAGAGCCGCGCCGAGCCCGGACTCGGCATGACGATCACGTAGATCGAGTCGTACTCGTCGCCGCTCATCGCGATGTTGGTGGCGCTCAAGCGGCTCACGACACCAGGGATGGTGTTCGCATACCCGACGACCACGACGGTCTTCCCGCGATGTTCCCGCTTGATGCGGCTCGCGAGTCCGTCCCAGTCGCTCGGCGCCAGCAGGTTGATCGGCAGCTGGAACTGGTTCGCGATCGGGGCCGCGGTCTGCTCGGCACGCCGCGTATCGCCCGCGAACAGGTAGTCCACTTTTCCACCGGCCAGGACGCTCGCGATGTACTCGCCAAGCCCACGGACGCGTGCCTCCCCCGCAGGGCTCAGGTCGCTGTCGCCGGACGGATCCGTCGCCGCCTCGGCGTGCCTCACCAGGACCACGACCGTCGTGCGAGCCCAGGTGCCGATCCAGAATACGCCCGCCCCGGCGGCCAGCACGAAGAGCAGTGGAACCAGCAGGGGCGCGGCGTGTGGGCGTCGGCGAGGCCGGCTGAGGGTTTCCGCCATGCGCCGATGATAGCCGTCAGTCGAGCGGCCGGCGCAAGCGTTCGAACTCCGGCGTCGAGCGTTCCGTGAACCCGCCCCCCGCCGCGTCGCGCTCGATGAGCAGTGCGGCGACTCCCGACCTGCGCGCCAGTGCCAGCCCCTCCTCGGGACCCAGCACCATGAGCGCCGTGGCCCAGGCGTCGGCACGCGCCGCCGACGGTTGCAGCACGCAAACCGAGGCGAGCCTGTGCGTGACGGGGGCTCCGGTCCGCGGGTCGATGGTGTGCGACACGCGCTTCCCGCCCACCATCCGGAAATCGCGGTAGTCGCCCGACGTCGAGGCGCTCATGCCATCGAGTTCGACCAGGGTGTAGGGCTTGCGCTCCCCGCGCAGCGGCACTTCGACCGCTGCGCGCCAGGGCCGACCGGCCGGGCTGCGCCCGCGCGCGCGAAGCTCGCCGCCCAGTTCCACGAGGTAGTCGCGCACGCCGAGCGCCTCGAAGCGCTCGGCGATCAGGTCCACGGCATATCCGGGGGCGATGCCGTCGACGTCGAGTTCCAGCGCAGGCGCGGCTTTTCGCAGCGTGTGCACGTCGGCCGGCAATTCGAGCTTCTGGTAACCGGTGCTTTCGCGGGCCCTGTCGAGTGCCGCGGGCGCCGTGTCGAGGGCAGACGATGCCGCGCCCTGCCCGCTCCCGAATCCCCAGGCCCGGACCAGCGGACCGACCGTGATGTCGAAGGCACCGCCGCTCGCGTCGCTCACCTCGGCCGCCATTGCGACGACGGTGCGCAGCTGCGGCGAAACAACGATAGCGTCGGTGGACCGGCTGGCGTTGAACGCCGAGATCTCGCTCGTCGGATCGTAGGTCGAGAGGTGCCGGTTGACTTCGTCGAGCACGCCGTCGATGACCGCCTGCAGCGACCCGCGGGTCACGCTCTCCGGCAGTCGCGTGACCGTGATGCTGTAGGTCGTGCCCATCGTGTGGCCATCGAACTGCTGCGGCGCCGGCGCGCAGGCGCAGGCGCACAGCAGGACCACCGGCGGGAGGGCTCGGGCGAGACCCACGCCCTATTGCACGATCTGGTTCAGCTCGCCTTTCCTGTAGCGCTCGGCCATCTTCTCGAGCGACATCGGCTTGATCTTCGCCGCCTGCCCTGCGCAGCCGAATGCCTCGTAGCGCAGCTTGCAGATGTCCCTCGCCGCCTTCTGCGCGTCGGCCAGGAATTTTCGCGGATCGAACTCCGAGGGCTTCTCGAACATGTGACGGCGGATCGCGCCGGTCATCGCCAGGCGAATGTCGGTGTCGATGTTGATCTTGCGCACGCCGTGCTTGATGCCCTCCACGATCTCCTCGACCGGCACGCCGTAGGTCTCCTTCATCTGGCCGCCATGCTTGCGGATGACCTCGAGCCACTCCTGCGGCACGCTCGAGGAGCCATGCATCACGAGGTGCGTGTTCGGGATGCGGGCGTGGATCTCCTTGATGCGCTGGATCGCCAGGATGTCGCCGGTGGGCTTGCGCGTGAACTTGTAGGCGCCGTGCGAGGTGCCGATGGCGATGGCGAGCGCGTCGCACTGGGTCTTCGCCACGAAGTCCGCCGCCTGGTCGGGGTCGGTGAGCAGCTGCTCGCGGGTCATCGTGCCCTCGGCCCCGTGCCCGTCTTCCTTGTCGCCGCGCATGGTCTCGAGCGAGCCGAGCACGCCGAGTTCCGCCTCGACCGTCACGCCGATCGCGTGGGAGAAATCCACCACGCGGCGCGACGTCTCGACGTTGTACTCGTAGGACGACGGCGACTTGCCGTCCTCCATGAGCGAGCCGTCCATCATCACGCTCGAGAAGCCCGAGCGGATCGCGCCCATGCACACCGCGGGCGACTGGCCGTGGTCCTGGTGCATGACCACGGGAACGTGCGGATAGGCCTCGATCGCGGCCTGGATCAGGTGGCGGAGGAAAGCCTCGCCCGCATACTTCCGGGCGCCCGCCGAGCCCTGCATGATCACCGGGCTGCCGGTCTCGTCAGCCGCCTCCATGATGGCGCGAACCTGTTCGAGATTGTTGACGTTGAAGGCCGGCAGGCCGTAACCGTTTTCGGCCGCATGGTCGAGCAGCTGGCGCATTGAGACGAGGGGCATGGAAGGCTCCTTGGAGTGATCGTTGGAAATCTACCGGACCGCGGGCCGGCCGCAATAGGTGGAGTTCCGGGGACCCGTTTCGCTGGCCGTAAAAAGCGAACGCCCCTTGCGGGGCGTGTCGTTGTGTGGCGGAGAGGGTGGGATTCGAACCCACGTACACCCGTTAAGATGTAACTGGAATTCCAGTCCAGCGCCTTCGACCACTCGGCCACCTCTCCACTCGAAGGGGCCGAGAGCCTACACGTTCGCGCCGCGGCCGGAAAGTCCCGTGGACTTCAGCGCAGCTCGACCCCGGCCGCACGCATCGCCGCCTCGACCACCGAGCGATTCGGCTCGGTCAGGGGCACGAGTGGCAGCCGGATCCCGGCCCGATGTGCCCCAGGCGATGAACCGCCCACTTGACCGGGATCGGATTCGGCTCCACGAAGAGTTTCTCGTGCAGCCCGGCGAGCGTGGCATCGATCCGGGCAGCCTCCTCGTGTGCTCCCCGCAGCGCCGCCGCGCACATCTCGTGCATCGCCCGCGGGGCGACATTCGCCGTCACCGAGATCACACCGCAGGCGCCCACCCGCATGAGCCGGGCCGCGGTCGCGTCGTCGCCCCCGAGCAGCAGGAATCCCGGGCGTGAGAGCCTGAGGACCTCGGCACCCCGCTCGACGCTGGCAGTGGCTTCCTTGATGGCCACGATCCGCGCGTGCTGCGAGAGGCGTCCCACGGTCTCGGGCAGCAGGTCGCAGGCGGTGCGCCCGGGGACGTTGTAGAGGATGAGCGGGATGCCCACGGCATCCGCGATAGCGGTGAAATGCCGGTAGAGGCCTTCCTGGCTCGGGCGATTGTAGTAAGGCGTGACGACGAGCAGCGCGTCGGCGCCGGCCGCCTCCGCCGCCCGCGACAGCGCAATGCTCTTGTCGGTACCCGCCGTGCCGCTTCCCGCAATCAACGGAATCCTGCCCCCGATCCGGCGCCGGGCGCTGCGGATCAGGTCCTCGAGCTCCGCGCGCTCGAGCGCGGGGGACTCGCCCGTCGTGCCACCGACCACGACGGCGTCGGAGCCCGACTCGAGGTGAAAATCGAGCAAGCGCTCCCAGGCGCCCAGGTCGATGGCACCGTCCTGGCGCATGGGCGTGACCAGTGCCGGGATGCTGCCCTTGAACATTCCTGCCTCTCGCGAAGTCCAACAGCGATGCTATGCCCGCCCCGCCGCGGGAGGCAAGGCAAGAGCGCGTGTACGCGGCGCCCGCGCCCCGCTACACTCACGGACGAACGCCTATGAAGCAACTAATCGCGATTTCCGCAATCGGCAGTGACCGCACCGGGCTCGTCTACGACCTGACCCGGGTCGTCGTCGAATGCGGCGGCAACGTCCTCGAAAGCCGCATGACCGCGCTCGGAAACGAGTTCGCGATGCTCATGCTGGTGGCCGGGAACTGGCACACCATGACCAAGCTCGACGGCGAGCTCGCGAAGCTCGCCGAGAGCTCGGGACTCACCATCTCGAGCCGGCGC
This sequence comes from uncultured Gammaproteobacteria bacterium, assembly GCA_963726665.1. GTDB lineage: Bacteria > Pseudomonadota > Gammaproteobacteria > Steroidobacterales > Steroidobacteraceae > RPQJ01. The sequence continues at coordinate 204,777 of CAVSDW010000011.1, forward strand.
ACCGAGGCGCGGGCGCCCCGCACGGACATGGTGTCGTACACGGTGGACGTGGTCTGCCTCGACCAGCCGGGCGTTCTGCACGCCCTCGCCGGCTTCTTCTCCTCGCGTGGCATCGACATCGGCGACATCTCGACCCGCACCTACGCCGCCGCCCACACCGGCGCCCCGATGTTCTCCGTCTACATGGTCGTGCTCGTCCCGACGCGCATCCACGTCGCCGCGCTGCGCGAGGAGTTCATGGACCTGTGCGACCACATGAATCTCGACGCGATCCTGGAGCCCCTCAAGGCATGAGCAGACATGGCCGATAAGACCGCCGCCGTTGGCAAGAAGGTTGCTGATTTCACCCTGCCCTCGACCGGCGGAAAGCCGTGGAGGCTCTCGGACGCCCGGGGCCGGGCGCTGGTCATCTACTTCTACCCGAAGGACAACACCTCGGGCTGCACCAGCGAGAGCGTGGCCTTCGGCGACCTGCACGACGCCTTCCGCAAGGCGAAGTCGGTTGTCGTCGGCGTGTCCCCGGACAGCCTCGCATCTCACGACAAGTTCAAGGCGAAGTACGGGTTCCCCTTCGAGCTCCTGAGCGACGAGGAGAAGAAGGCCTGCGCGCTCTTCGGCGTCTGGAAGGAAAAGAGCATGTACGGCAGGAAGTACATGGGCGTCGAACGCAGCACCTTCCTGATCGACGGAGAGGGCGTGCTGCGCCGGGAGTGGCGCAAGGTCAAGGTGAACGGGCACGCGGAGGAAGTTCTCGCGGCCGTTCGCGACCTCTGAGCCGATCCCCGCTCCTCCCGCACATCGGAGTCCGCCGTTGCCGTCCAAGAAGAAGCCTGCCCAGCGCCGCATTTTCCTGCTCGATACCAACGTCCTGATGCACGACCCCTCGTGCATATTCCGCTTCGAGGAACACGACATCTTCATCCCGATGATCGTCCTCGAGGAACTCGACGCGGGCAAGAAGGGCATGTCGGAAGCCGCGCGCAACGTGCGGCAGGTGAGCCGGTTCCTCGACGAGCTGATGGCCAGCTCGACCAAGCAGCAGATCGACCGCGGCCTCGAGCTGCCGCCCGCGAAGTACGTGAGCGGCGGAAAGAAACAACCGACCGGACGGCTGTTCTTCCAGACCAAGCAGTTGACGAGCGGGCTGCCGGACACCCTGCCGGGACACGGCGCGGACAACGCGATCCTGGCGCACACCGTCGCCCTGCAGCGCGAGCACCCGCGCGCCAGGGTCACGCTGGTGTCCAAGGACATCAACCTGCGCATCAAGGCGGCGATCATCGGCGTGCACGCCGAGGACTACTACAGCGACAAGACCATCGAGGACGCCGACCTCCTCTACACCGGAATGGAGGAGCTGCCGGCCAATTTCTGGGAGCGCGCGGCGCGCAACCTGGAATCCTGGCAGGAGCACGGCCGCGCCTTCTATCGCATCCGCGGCAAGCTCGTGACGCAGTGGGCGCCGAACCAGTTCGTCCACCAGGGCGGCGAGCACGGCATCGAGGCGATCGTACGCAGGATCGAGGGCGACTCCGCGGTGATCGAGGTCGTACGCGACTTCCGCCGCGAGCGTCACGGCATATGGGGCATCGCCGCGCGTAACCGCGAGCAGAACTTCGCGCTCAACCTGCTGCTCGATCCGGAGATCGATTTCGTGACCGTGCTCGGGCCGGCCGGCACCGGCAAGACGCTGCTCACGCTCGCGGCGGGACTCGCGCAGACGCTCGAGACCAACCGCTTCAGCGAGATCATCATGACCCGCGTCACGATCCCGCTCGGCGAGGACATCGGCTTCCTGCCCGGCACGGAGGAGGAAAAGATGGAGCCCTGGATGGGCGCGCTGATGGACAACCTCGAGGTCCTGACGCAGAGCCAGGAGGGTGGCAGCTGGGGTCGCGCGGCGACCAACGACCTGCTGCGAAACAGGATCAAGATCCGCTCGCTCAATTTCATGCGGGGCCGCACCTTCCTCAATCGCTACATCATCCTGGACGAGGCCCAGAACCTCACGCCGAAGCAGATGAAGGCCATCGTCACCCGGGCGGGCCCGGGCACGAAGCTCGTCTGCCTCGGCAACATCGCGCAGATCGACACGCCCTACCTGTCGGAGACGACCTGCGGACTCACCTACGTCGTGAACCGCTTCCGCGGCTGGGCTCACTACGGGCACGTGACAATGATGCGCGGCGAGCGCTCGCGCCTCGCCGACGTCGCCTCCGAGTTGCTCTGACGGCCGCGGATCGTCGCGACATGGAACCGAGCCGGCATCCCGACGGTCGTAGTACCGCATGAGCATCGAATTGCGCCGAAGATTGCCTGCCGGCCTGTCCGGCTTTGCGCTGGTCGCGTGGCTCGCCCTCCCCGGCCCGCTCTTCGCCTCCGACGTGCAGGACCAGTTGCCCGAGATGGGCACGGCTGCCCAGCAGACGCTGAGCATCGAAGACGAGTACCGGATCGGTCGCATGGTCATGCGGGGACTTCGGGACTCCGGACGCATCATCGAGGACCCCGAGACCAACGAGTACATGCAGTCCCTCGGGCTGCGGCTGTCGAGCCTGACGAACCAGGGCAACCGCGACTTCAACTTCTTCCTGGTCAACGATCGCACCATCAACGCGTTCGCGCTGCCCGGCGGGTTCGTCGGCATCAACACGGGACTGCTGCTCGACACGCGCAACGAGAGCGAACTCGCCGGCGTGCTGGCGCACGAGGTGTCCCACGTCACCCAGCGCCACATCGCGCGCAGCATCGAGGCCGGCGGGCGCACGAACCTGGTGTCCACTGCGGCAACGCTTGCGGCCATCCTGCTTGGCGCGATTGCAGGCGTCGGGTCGAACGCGACACTGGGCATGGTCACCGCGGCACAAGGCATCGCCGCGGAGCAGCAGATCGCATTCACGCGCGACAACGAGTACGAGGCGGACCGCGTCGGCATCGGCCTCATGGCGAGCGCCGGATACGACCCGAACGCCATGCCGGCATTCTTCGAGGAGATGGGCCGGCGGACGCAGTTGAGCCCGGACCAGGTGCCGGAACTGCTGCGCAGCCACCCGGTCACCAGCGCCCGCATCGCGGAATCGAAGGGTCGTGCCGCCCAGTATCCGCCGGTCGCCACTCGAGACTCCATGAGCTACGCGATCACGCGGGAGCGCATCCGCGTCCTCACGACGCCCGCCGGCCAGGATCCGCGAACGTACTACGCCTCGCTGCTCGGCAGCGAGGCCGATTCCAGCATCGCCCAGGTGTACGGCAAGGCGCTGGCCCAGCTCATTGCGGGCGACCCCGCCCGCGCCATACCGACCTTCGAGCGCCTGGTGTCCACGCACCCCGAGGTCATGCAGTTCCACACGGCGCTGGCCCAGTCGCTCATATCATCGGGGCAGAGCAAGGCCGGGCTGGAGGTCCTCGAGAAGGCGCGGGTGCTGTCGCCGCGCAACGTGCCGGTCACGGTCCGTTACGCGGAGGCGCTGCTGCAGGCGAATCGCCCCAAGCGAGCGCACGAGGTGCTGCTCGACCTCTTCAACAACGTGCCGCCGAGCCCGGAGCAGATCCGCCTGACTGCGATCGCGGCGAACCAGGCGGGCGACGTCGCAGACGCCTACTCGTACATGGCCGAGTACCACATCATGGGCGGCGACCTGCCGCTGGCCGCCAACCAGCTCGAGCTCGCCCTGTCGGTGCCCAACATCACCGATGTACAGAGATCGAGATTCGCCGCCCGACTCAAGGAACTTCGCGACGCGTTGCCGCAGGACCGCCAGATGCGGCAGCCGCAGAGCCAGCCGCCGTCCGGTGGCGGCCGGAGTCCGAATGGCTGACGATCCACGGTAGAATCGCCGCTGACCACGTGATTGCCAGGGAGATACGGATGTCTGCGGCCGAACGACGATGGATGCGCCTGGCCGCGCTTGTGGCACTGGGACTGTCGCTGGCCGGCTGCGCGACGACCGGTACGCCTGATCCGGCCGATCCTTTCCAGCCCATGAACCGCGGCGTATACCGCTTCAACGACAGTGTCGACCGGGCGGCGCTCAAGCCCGTCGCGGTCGCCTATCACGATCACACGCCCTCCTGGTTCCAGACGGGTGTCGGCAATTTCTTCTCGAACCTGACCAGCCCGGCGACCGCCCTCAACGACCTGCTGCAAGGCAAGGCGGTGGCCGCCGGCCAGGACACGTTGCGGTTCGTCATCAACACGACTCTCGGCTGGGGTGGAGTGCTCGACGTCGCCTCGGGCGCGGGACTGCCGCGTCACGACGAAGACCTCGGCCAGACCCTCGGCAAATGGGGCGTGCCCGCGGGCCCGTACCTGATGGTGCCGCTCCTGGGGCCCTCCACGGTCCGCGACCTGCCCTCCAGGGTTTCCGAAACCTTCCTCCAGCCGCTCTACTGGTTCAACCTGGGCAATGCGCGCTGGGGATCGCTGGGCCTCTCGCTCGTCGATACCCGGGCGAGGCTTCTGCCGCTGGACGAGACGCTCGACGGCGTCTACGACAAGTATGCGTTTATCCGCAACGGCTACCTGCAGCGCCGCCAGTTCCTGATCTACGACGGCAATCCGCCCGAGGAACCGATCGACGAGGAGTTGCTGGACGATGCAGGCGTGGAGGAAGGCGCCGAGACGACTCCACCGCAGCCCTGAGCCCACGGCCAGCCGAGGGGTCGCGCCGTTTCTTTGCAGGCCCGCGACCCGTTCAGACGCGGACGAGCAGGTCCTCGAGGTCCGAGATCCGCGCGATCGCGAGCATCTGCGACGGAACGTTCTCGTAACGCAGCCCGATTCCCAGCGCCGCCGCGGCCGAAATCCATTCAACGAGCACGGCGACACCGGCACTGTCGCCCGAGGTGACGCCGGAAAGGTCGATGACCTGGTCGCCGTCGCGACCGATCTGCTCGATGCCCGCGTGCAGCGCATGCGCCGCGGTCTCGAAGTCGAGTTCGCCGGCCGCACGCAGGCGATCGGGGGCGACGCGCTCGATCGCAAACACCGGCACGATCAACCCGCCTTGCCCGCCGCTTTCGCTGCCGGCGCCGCCGGTGCGGTGCCTTCCGCTTCCAGCCGCTGGATCACGGCGTCGAGTCCCTTGGCCTCGATCTCCGCACCGAAGTCGGTCTTGAAGTTCTTGACGTAGGAGATGCCCTCGATGGTCACGTCCCAGGCCTTCCAGCCCTTCGGCGTCGCGCGCAGCGAATAGTTCACCGGAACGGGCGTTCCGTTGTCCCGCTTCACTTCCGTGCGCACCGTCGCCCTGTCCGCCGTCGGATCGCCCTTGAAGGGCAGGATCACCAGCCGATCTGCGGTGAAGTCGAGCAGCGCGTTTCCGTACTTCCGCATCATGGACTGGATGAACGCATCGACGAACCGCTGCCGCTGCTGCGCCGTGGCCGTGCGCCAGTACTTGCCGAGCACGAGCTGCGCGGAGTACTCGGGGTCGAAATTCGGCAGCAGGACCCTGTCGACGAGAGCGCGCAGCTTCGCCGGGTCCTTCGTCAGGGCCGCGCGATTGGCGTCGATCTCGTGCAGGAGGTCCTGGGACGCGTGCTCGATCAACTCCTGCGGCCCGGGCCCCGGGATGACCGGCGCGTCCGCCGCGCGGGCCGGGCCGGCGACGAGCAGTGTGGCAAAGAACGAAAGTACGATCGAACGCATGGTTACTGCCTCACTTCTTGTCGGCCGGTGCCGGGGACCCTGCTGCAGCCGCGCCCGACTCGGGCGCCTGCCCCGGCGGCGTCTCCTTGATGCCCTGGCCGAAGAGGTACTTGCTGATCAGGCTCTCGAGCACGATGGCGTTCTGCACGAACTCGATCTGGTCGCCGGCCTTGAGGTAGTCCTCCGAGCCACCCGGTTCGATGCCGATGTACTGGCCGCCGAGCAGGCCCGCAGTGTAGATGCTGGCGTCGCTGTCGTTCGGAATCTGGTCATATCGGGAGTCGATGTCCATGGTAACGACAGCCTTGAAGAGCTTCATGTCGTAGCTGAGTTCCTCGACTCGACCGATGGTGACGCCCGCCATCTTCACCGGCGCGCCGACCTTGAGCCCGCCGACGTTGTCGAACTGCGCGACGACCCGGTAGCCCTTGCCCTTGGCAGTGAATTCGCGGTTCGAGATCTGGGTCACCAGGAACAACATGGCGGCCACCCCGAGCAGCACGAACAAGCCTGTGGATACGTCTATGGCACGGTTCTGCCGCATGGTCGCCTCGGGTTCAGAGAAGGATGGCCGTCACGATGTAATCGAGCACCAGCGTCGCCACGGCTGAGACGACGACGGTCCGGGTCGTTGCGCGCCCCACGCCTTCGGCGGTGGGCTCGGCATTGTAGCCTTCGAACACCGCGATGAAACTGCAGGCGATGCCGAAGACGAGTCCCTTGATGAGCCCCTCGCGCACGTCGGACAACTCGACGTAGCTGCGCATCTCGGACCAGAACTGGCCGCGGTCGATGCCGAAGTACTGCACGCCGATCAGCTGCACGCCGAAGATGCTCACCATGACGAAGATCGCGGTGAGCAGCGGCATCGAGATCACGCCGCCGAGGAAGCGCGGCAGCACCACCCGCTTCATCGGGTCCACGGCCATGATGTCCATCGCCGAGAGTTGGTCGGTCGCTCGCATCAGGCCGATTTCCGAGGCGAGCGCCGTGCCCGCGCGCCCGGCGAAGAGCAGCGCCGTGACCACGGGCCCGAGTTCCTTCAGCAGCGTGAGGGCAGCGCCCGTGCCGAGCGACTCCTCGGAGCCGATGCGCGCCAGCAGGTCGTGGCCCTGCAGGCCCATGACCATGCCCACGAACAGGCCGCTCACCATGATGATCGCGAGCGAGAGCGCGCCTGCGTTGTAGATCTGATCGGCGACCAGCCGGGGCCGCAGCAGTCCCGTGGGCGTGATCCACAGCAGGCGGACGAAGAAGCGCGCCATGGCGCCTGCGCGCGCGAGGAAGTCGGCCATGCCCGTGATCAGTTCGCGGAGCAGGCTCATCGTGCGGCCTCGCCGGCGGCGAGCAGCTGGCCGTAATAGTCGGGCGCCGGGTAGTGGAACGGAACCGGGCCGTCGGCGAGCCCTTCCATGAACTGCCTGACGATCGGCGATGGATGATCGTGCAGTTCCTTCGGCGAGCCGCTTGCGACCACCTGGCCTTCCGAAAGGATGTAGCTCTGGTCGGCGATCTGCGCGATCTCGCGCACGTCGTGCGAGACCACGATGCTCGAGATGCCGAGCGCATCGTTCAGCGAGCGGATGAGCCGCATCACCACGCCCATGGAGATCGGGTCGAGCCCGGCAAAGGGCTCGTCGTAGATGAGGATGTCCGGGTCCATGACGATCGCGCGGGCGAGCGCGACCCGCCGGGACATGCCGCCCGACAGCTGCTGCGGCAGGAGCCGCGCGGCGCCCCGCAGGCCCACGGCGTGCAGCTTGGTGAGCACCAGCGAGCGGACCAGCCGCTCCGGGAGCCTGGCATGCTCGCGCAGCGGGAAGGCGACGTTCTCGAACACGTCGATGTCCGTGAGCAGCGCGCCGTTCTGGAACAGCATTCCCATGCGGCGCCTGAGCGCGTAGAGCTCGCGCCGCCCGAGACCGGCGACGTCCTGCCCGTCCACCACGACGGTGCCGGCATCGGCGCGGATCTGCCCGGTGATGAGCCTCAAGAGCGTGGTCTTGCCCGTGCCGCTCGGACCCATGATGGCCGTGACCTCGCCCCGCCGGATCTCGACGTCGAGGCCGCGGAAGACCGGCTTGTGGTCGACGGCGTAATGCACGCCGCTCAGGGCGGCGACGTTGCCACCTGCCGCGACCGCACCGCGGTTGCCCGCAAAGCCGTTCCGAGTGCCCATGATTCTCCGCAATTCGCGCCCGGCGGACGCCGTAGACGCCTGTTTCGACCCGCGGGATTGTATCAGGTTCAACCCTGGCGACCGGCGACCCCGCCGGGCGTTTTGCCTGACGGCGCCATTAGTACTAAAATCGTACCAATTCTGGAATCCCCCCAACATGCTGCGCATTAGCAAGCTCACCGACTACGGCACGGTCATCCTCGCCTGCCTCGCCTCACCGCCCGGGCGTCGCCACACGGCGACCCAGGTGGCGGAGCAGACGCGCCTCGGCCTGCCCACGGTGAGCAAGCTCCTCAAGAATTTTCACCGCGCCGGCCTGGTGACCTCGGTGCGCGGTGCGCACGGCGGATACGAGCTGGCGCGGCCCGCGCACCAGATCAGCGCGGCCTCGATCATCGACGCGATCGAGGGACCCGTCGCGATCACGGAATGCAGTGGCGATCACAGCGCCTGCGACTTCGAGACCATGTGCAGCACCGGCAGCTCCTGGCAGCGCATCAACGACGCCATCCGCAGTTCGCTCGACGGCATCTCGCTCGCCCAGCTTTCGGGCCAGGAAGCCGTCGCCGTCTGGCGACCACACCTCGCGGGCGCCGTCCGTCGAGCGGGCGCGACACGCACCGGCGGACGGCCCTGAGGAACGCCCAGTGACCAGCACGAACCAGGACCTCGAGGCGATCGTCGGACAGAAGTACCAGCACGGCTTCGTCACCGACATCGAATCCGACACGGTGCCGCCCGGCCTCGACGAGGACGTCATTCGCCTCATCTCGCGCAAGAAGGGAGAGCCGCAGTTCATGCTCGACTGGCGGCTGAAGGCCTACCGTCACTGGCTGGGCATGCGACCCCCCGACTGGGCGCAGCTTCGCATCGCGCCGATCGACTACCAGGGAGTCTCCTACTACTCGGCCCCACGTTCCGGGACCGACGGGCCGAAGAGCCTCGAGGACGTCGACCCGAAGCTGCTTGCCACCTACGCGAAGCTCGGTGTGCCCCTGCACGAGCGGGCGCGGCTGGCAGGCGTGGCGGTGGACGCGGTCTTCGACAGCGTCTCGGTGGCCACGACCTTCAAGGACAAGCTGGCCAAGGCCGGTGTCATTTTCTGCCCGTTCTCGGAGGCGGTGAAGCAGCACCCGGAACTCATCGAGCGCTACCTCGGCAGCATCGTTCCCTACACCGACAACTTCTTTGCCACGCTCAATTCGGCGGTCTTCACGGACGGCTCGTTCGTGTACGTGCCGAAGGGCGTGCGATGCCCGATGGAGCTGTCGACCTACTTCCGCATCAACGAAGCCAAGACCGGCCAGTTCGAGCGCACCCTCATCATCGCCGACGAGGGCAGCCACGTGAGCTACCTCGAGGGATGCACCGCGCCGATGCGCGACGAGAACCAGCTGCACGCCGCGGTCGTCGAGCTCGTGGCGCTCGAGGACGCCCGTATCAAGTACTCGACCGTGCAGAACTGGTACCCGGGCGACGAGGAAGGCCGCGGCGGCATCTACAACTTCGTCACCAAGCGCGGCGAGTGCCGCGGCGCGAATTCGCGCATCAGCTGGACCCAGGTCGAGACCGGCTCGTCGATCACCTGGAAGTACCCGAGCTGTGTGCTCACCGGCGATGACTCGGTCGGCGAGTTCTACTCCGTCGCGCTGGCGAACCACTGCCAGCAGGCCGACACCGGCACCAAGATGATCCACATCGGTCGCAACACGCGCAGCACCATCGTCTCCAAGGGCATATCCGCGGGGCGCGGCCAGAACACCTACCGCGGGCTCGTGAAGATCCTCCCCTCGGCCGAGGGCGCCCGGAACCACACGCAGTGCGATTCGCTGCTGATGGGCGATCGCTGCGGCGCGCACACGTTTCCGTACATGGAGATCCGCAACCCGCGCGCCGTCGTCGAGCACGAGGCCACGACCTCGAAAATCGCCGACGACCAGCTTTTCTACTGCCGCAGCCGCGGGCTCTCCGAGGAGGACGCGGTCAACATGATCGTGAACGGGTTCTGCAAGGCCGTGTTCAAGGAACTCCCCATGGAGTTCGCGGTCGAGGCCCAGAACCTGATGTCCGTCAGCCTCGAAGGCGCGGTCGGCTGACGGCCCGAAGGGAGACGAAACGTGCTCAAGATCCACGACCTGCATGCGCGCATCGGCGACCGCCAGATCCTGAAGGGAATCGACCTCGAGGTCGGTGCCGGCGAAGTGCACGCCATCATGGGCCCGAACGGTTCGGGCAAGAGCACGCTCGCAAGCGTGCTCGCCGGGCGCGCGGGCGTCGAGGTCACGCGCGGGTCCGTCGACTACATGGGCCACGACCTGCTTGCCATGGAACCCGAGGACCGCGCGCGCGCCGGGGTCTTCCTCGCATTCCAGTACCCGGTCGAGATCCCCGGCGTGAACAACGCCTACCTGCTCAAGGCGGGGCTGAATGCCGTCCGCCGGCAGCGCGGCGAAGCCGAACTCGACGCCTTCGAGTTCCTCGCGCTGGTGCGAGACAAGATGAAGCTCATGCAGATGGACGAGAGCTTCCTGAACCGCGGGGTCAACGAAGGCTTCTCCGGAGGCGAGAAGAAGCGCAACGAGATCCTGCAGATGGCCGTGCTCGAACCGAAGCTGGCGCTGCTCGACGAGACCGACTCCGGGCTCGACATCGACGCGCTGCGGGTGGTCGCGAGCGGCGTGAACAGCCTGCGCAGCCCGGAGCGCGCGATCGTCCTGGTGACGCACTACCAGCGGCTGCTCGACTACATCGAGCCGGACGTGGTGCACGTGCTCTCGGGAGGACGGATCCTCATGAGTGGCGACCGGACGCTCGCCCTCGAACTCGAGCGCCGCGGCTACGACTGGGTGCGCCAGGAGGCCGGCGCCGCATGAACGCCGTCGTCGCTCACTCGACGCTTGCTCAGTACCAGGCGGCATTCGATTCCGCCCGGGACGGCACTGCGGAGACGGCCACGTCCCGGCTGGCCGCGTTCGAGCGCTTCGTGGAGGCCGGGTTCCCCTCGCCACGCGACGAAGCCTGGAAGTACACCAGCCTGCGACGCCTCGAGACACGGAGATTCTCGGACCCGGCGACTGGCGCCGCTCCAGTGGCCACCTCCGCGCCGGCCGTTTCGGCCGCGGGAGCGTTCGTGAGCGTCGTGAACGGACGCGTGACTGAAGTGCCGGACACGCGCCTCGCGAAGCTGCAGGGAATCCGCGTCCGCACGCTCGCCGGGGCGCTCGCCGACGGCGAGCCACAGAGCGCGCTGCTGCGCGTCCCGACGGGCGGCGGCACGGAACGCTTCGCAGCACTGAACACTGCGCTGTGCGCGGACGCGGTCGTCGTCGACATCGCCGAGGATGCGCGGCCGGAGGCGGCGTTGCACGTCTCCCTGCAGGCCACGGGCGACTCGAGCATGAGCCACCCGCGCCTGCTCGTTCGCGCCGGCCGCAATTCTTCGGCGCAGATCGTCATCCACCACTCGGGGGACGACGCGGGCGAGCGATTCGTGAACTCATTCATCGATATCGAGGCCGGGCCCGACTCGGTGCTTCGTATCTACCGGCAACAGGTCCACGGCTCACGCACCTTTCTCGTCGAGCGCATCGAGGCGACGCTCGGCCAGCGCGCGCAGCTCGCCGTGCACGATGCCGAACTCGGAGCCTCGCTGGCCAGGCTCGACCTCCACGTGCGACTCACGGCGCCCGGTGCGTCTGCGCAGTTGAACGGCCTGTTCCTGGCCGACGGCGCGCGCCACCTCGACGCCCACGTTCGGGTCGACCATCTCGCGCCGGAAACACGCAGCCTCGTGGATTATCGCGGCGTCGCGGCCTCCCGCGGCCGGGCCGTGTTCAACGGCAAGGCCGTGGTCCACGCCGGCGCGCAGAAGTCGCAGGCGCGGCAGGTCAGCCGTAACCTGCTGCTCTCGGCTGGGCGCGGAGATCGACACCAAGCCCGAGCTCGAGATCTACGCGGACGACGTCCAGTGCAGCCACGGTGCGACGACTGGACAACTCGACCCGGCCGCCCTCTTCTACCTGCGCTCCCGCGGCCTCGACGAGACCGAGGCGAGGAGCGCACTCACACGGGCATTCGCCGGGGCTGTCCTCTCGCGCATGGACCTGCCCGCGTTCGCCGAGGCCGTGCACGCGATCCTCGACGACCGCCTCGACAGGATCCTGGAGTCGCCGCCATGAGCGTCGTCGCCCCAGTCGCGGTCGGGCGGACGGCGCTCGACATCGAGGCGATACGCCGCGAGTTTCCGGTGCTGGCGCGCCGTGTCCACGGCAAGCCACTGTGCTACCTGGACAACGCGGCGTCGAGCCAGCGCCCGCAGCGCGTCATCGACGCGATCTCCAACTACTACGAGACCTCCCACGCCAACGTCCACCGTGGGGTGCACGCCCTGAGCCAGGAGGCCACCGACCTGTTCGAGGGCGCGCGCGAGAAGCTGCGCCGGTTCGTGAACGCCCGATCGACCCGTGAGATGGTCTTCGTGCGTGGTACGACCGAGGCGATCAACCTGGTCGCCCAGAGCTATGCGCGGCCGCGGCTCGGCCCCGGCGACGAAATCCTGATCTCCTGGCTCGAGCACCACGCCAACATCGTCCCCTGGCAGATGGTCTGCGAGCAGACCGGCGCGTGCCTGCGCGTGATCCCCATGACGCAGTCGGGCGAAGTGGACTTCGAGGCATTCCGCTCGCTGATCGGCGAGCGAACGCGCCTGCTCGCCCTCACCCACGTCTCGAACGCGCTCGGCACCGTCGTGCCCGTCCGGCACTTCATCGCGGAGGCCCGCCGCCACGGTGTCCCGGTGCTGCTCGACGGGGCGCAGGCCGTGCCGCACCTTCCCGTGGACGTCCAGGAACTCGACTGCGATTTCTACTGCTTCTCCGGCCACAAGATGTGCGGCCCGACCGGCATCGGCGTGCTCTACGGCCGTGAAGCGCTGCTCCAATCGATGCCGCCGTGGCAGGGTGGCGGCGACATGATCCTGGCGGTGAGCTTCGAGCGCACGATCTACAACGACCTGCCGTGGAAGTTCGAGGCCGGGACGCCGCACATCGCCGGCGCGATCGGGCTCGGTGCCGCCGTCGACTACCTGGAGGAACTCGGGCTCGACCGCATCGCCGCGGCGGAGCACGAGCTGCTCGAATACGCGACGGCACGCCTCTCGGCCCTGGCTGGTCTCGAGATCGTGGGCACGGCGCCGGAGAAGGCCGCCGTGGTCTCGTTCAAGCTCGGGGCCATCCATCCGCACGACCTCGGCACGATCCTGGACATGGAGGGCGTGGCGATCCGCACCGGCCACCACTGCGCCATGCCGGTCATGGAGTTCTACGGCCTCCCGGCGACGGCGCGCGCGTCGTTCGCCTTCTACAATACGCGCGGAGAGGTCGACCGGCTGGTCGCCGCACTGCGTGTCGCGCAGGAGATGCTCGGCTGATGGACCTGAACGACCTCTATCGCGACGTGATCGTGGATCACAACCGCACGCCGCGGAATTTCCGCCCGATGCCGGACGCGGACTGCCACGCCGAAGGGTTCAATCCGCTCTGCGGCGACCGCCTGACCATCTACGTGAAGCTCGAAGGCGACGTGATCCGGGACGTCTCGTTCCAGGGCAGTGGTTGCGCGATCTCGGTCGCCTCCGCCTCGCTCCTCACCGAAAGCGTGAAGGGGCGGTCGGTCGAGGACGCCGGACGACTCTTCGGCACCATGCACGCGATGCTGACCCACGACGATGCCGAGGTGGACGTGGCGGGCCTCGGCAAGCTCGGCGCACTCTCCGGCGTGCGCCAGTTTCCGTCGCGCGTGAAGTGCGCGAGTCTGTGCTGGCACACGCTCGACGCGGCCCTGCACCGGCAGACCGAGCCGGTGCGGACCGAGTAACGGGAGGCGCGACGTGTACGGGCAGGACAACGAGCCGGTCACCTTCACCCGCGACGTGGACGCGATCATCGTGCCCGCGGGACTCGCCGTGAAGCTCCGCCAGGGCCAGCAGGGTTTCATCACGCAGGCGCTCGGCGGCAGCTTCACCGTCTACGTCGAAGGCAACCTGTTCCGCATCGCGGGCAAGGACGCGGACGCGCTCGGCAAGGACGCCGTCGACGTGCCGCAGCTGCCACCGAACGCGAGCGACGACGACGTGCGCGGGCTCGCCTGGCAGCAGATGAAGACCTGCTATGACCCGGAGATCCCGATCAACGTCGTCGACCTCGGGCTCGTGTACTCGTGCGACGTCACCTCCGAACCCGACGGCCGTGTCGTCGCGGTGACCATGACGCTGACCGCGCCTGGCTGCGGAATGGGCGACGTGCTGGTGCAGGACGTGCGCGAGAAAGTCGAGATCATCCCGACCGTGAAGCGGGCCGACGTCGAACTCGTGTTCGACCCGCCCTGGGACCAGTCGATGATGTCGGAAGCCGCGCGGCTGCAGACGGGGATGATGTGAGCTGGGTACGTGTCGGGCCGGTCGCGTCCATCCCGCCGGGCGACCACGCCTCGGCCGAGGTGGACGGAAGGTTCGTGGCCGTATTCAACGTCGGCGGCGAGTTCCTGGCGGTCGAGGACGTCTGCACGCACGACGGCGGCGGGCTCGCCGGCGGGCCGCTCGAAGGCGACCAGGTGACCTGCCCGCGCCATGGCGCGCGATTCTGCCTGCGCACCGGCCGGGCCCTCTCGCCGCCCGCCTACGAGCCGGTACGGTGTTATGAGACCCGGGTCGTTGATGGCCAGGTGGAGGTGAAGGAACCATGATGCGCCTGACACTCGTTCGCCACGCGAAATCCGACACACCGCTGCCGGGCCAGCAGGACTGGGACCGGCCGCTCAACCGGCGCGGTCAGCAGGACGCACCCGAGATGGCGCGACGCCTGCGTGCGCGGAAGCTGAAGCCCGACCTGATCCTTTCGAGCCCGGCCGTGCGCGCGCTCACGACGGCGACGATCATGGTGCGTGAGCTCAAGGTTCCGGCGAGCCTCGTGGCCCAGGACGAGCGGCTCTACCTCGCCTCCCCCACCGACCTCCTCGCCGTGGTCCGCGAGCTGGGCGGCGATGCGCCGCACCTGATGGTGTTCGGGCACAACCCGGGCATGACCGATTTCGCGAACCGGCTGTCGGCGGGCGATCACATGGACAACATGCCGACCTGCGCCGTGTTCACGGCGACGTTTGCCATCGGCGACTGGAGCGAGCTCGACTGGGGCAGCGGGCAGGACGCCGAGTTCGATTATCCCAGGAACCTGGCCTAGACCCGCCCGGGCACCGCGATCGCGGCCCCTGTCACGGCACGGGCCGCGTCCGACGCGAGGAATGCCGCGACCTCCGCAATCGCCTCCGGTTTCACCCAGCGCGTGAAGTCCGCATCCGGCATGTCCTCGCGATTCCTCGCCGTGTCGATGATGGACGGCAGGATGGCGTTGACCGTGATGCCGCGGTCCTTGAGCTCCTCGGCCAGGCTCTCGGTCAGCTTCTGAACACCGGCCTTCGATGCAGCGTACGCGCCCATGCCCGCGCCCGCGCGCCCCGCTGCAGCTCCCGCACCGATGTTCACGATGCTGCCGCGCCCACGCTCAATGAGTGCCGGAAGCGCGACCTTGCAGCTCACGACCGTCGTGCGCAGGTTCATCCGGTAGAGCTGGTCCCAGGTATCGACCGAGCCCTCGAGCAGGGTCTGCCACTGGAAACCGCCGGCCACGTTGACCAGCACGTCGATGCCGCCGAAGCGCATCGCCGCTGCCGCCATCGCCCTGCGGCTCGATTCGACGTCGCCCAGGTCCACGCCCCCGATGAAGAGGTGCTTCGCGCCCAGGTCTCTCTGCAGGTCCGCGGGCGGATGCTGGGCCAGGTCGAACAGTGCCAGCTGCGCTCCGCGCACCGCGAAGTGCCGCGCAACCGCCATCCCCAGCGACCCGAAAGCGCCCGTCACCACCACGACCTGTTTCTGCGATTCCATGGGTCGGGTTCCGCCTATCCGCTAATACTATCCGCTATCACTATCCGCTATCCGCTCACCGCCAGTCACTTCCCTCAGCATTCCGGCACGTTCACCGCGAGCCCGCCCTGGCTGGTCTCCTTGTAGATCGAGCTCATGTCGTGGCCCGTCTGCCGCATGGTCGCGATCACCTGGTCGAGCGAGACCTTGTGTGTCCCGTCTCCCCGCATCGCGAGGCGTGCCGCGTTGATCGCCTTCACGGCGCCCATCGCATTGCGCTCGATGCAGGGAATCTGCACCAGCCCCGCGATCGGGTCACAGGTGAGACCGAGGTTGTGCTCCATGCCGATTTCCGCAGCGTTCTCGATCTGCTCGTTCGTGCCGTTCAGGGCCGAGACCAGCCCCGCCGCGGCCATCGAGCAGGCGACGCCGACCTCGCCCTGGCAACCCATCTCCGCACCGGAGATGGACGCATTGCGCTTGTAGAGCATGCCGATGGCGCCGGCGACCAGCAGGAAGCGCACCACGCCGTCGTCGCCCGAACCCGGCTCGAAGCGCCGGTAATAGGCGATGACCGCGGGCACGATGCCGGCTGCGCCATTGGTCGGCGCGGTGACCACGCGGCCACCGGCGGCATTCTCCTCGTTGACGGCGAGCGCGAACGCGTTGACCCAGTCCATGGCCTCCAGCGGCCGCGCGCCCGCGGATTCGACCAGCACGCGCTGCAGCCGCGCGGCGCGCCGCCGAACCTTGAGCACACCCGGCAACAGGCCCGTGCTCGTAAAGCCGCGCTCGATGCAGGCATGCATCACCGACCAGATCCCGAGCAGAGCAGCCCGCGTCTCGAGGTCGCCGCGGAAGCTGCGCTCGTTCGCGAGCACCAGTTCGTGAAGCTCGAGTCCATGATCGCGTGCAGACTTGAGCAGTTCCGCGCCCGACGTGTACGGATGGACCGACGCAACCTTTCCCCGGGCCGCGGGGGCATGGCCGAATTCCGCCGCGCGAACCGTGAATCCGCCGCCGGTCGAGTAGTACTCCTCGCGGTGCAGGACGTCCCCGCCCACCGCGAGCGCGGTGAATCGCATGCCGTTCGGGTGCAGCGGCAGCACCTGGTCGCGGTGAAACAGCAGGTCGAGCGGCTCGTCGAACTCGATCTCGCGCATGCCGCCGAGGCGCAGCCGACCGGTGGACCTGATCCGCTCCAGCGCGGGATCCATCTCCGCCGGATCGATGGTGTCGGGACGATGACCTTCGAGGCCGAGCAGGATCGCCCGGTCGGTGCAGTGCCCCCTGCCGGTCAGCGCGAGCGACCCGTAGACCTGTGCCCCGACCCGTGCCGTGCGATCGAGCAAGCCGCGCGCGGCGAGGTCCTCGACGAATTCACGGGCCGCGTTCATCGGCCCCATCGTGTGCGAACTCGACGGCCCGATCCCGACCTTGAAGATGTCGAGGACGCTGAGGGTCATGCGCGTCGTGCCCTACTCCATCGCCAGCAGCGACGCGTTACCGCCCACGGCGGAGGTGTTGATCGTGATCGTGCGCTCGTGCGCGAACCGGTGCAGGTAGCGCGGCCCGCCCGCCTTCGGCCCGGTGCCCGACAGGCCGCAGCCGCCGAAGGGCTGGGTCCCGACCACCGCCCCGATGATGTTGCGGTTGACGTACACGTTGCCCGCGTTGATCCGCGAGGCCACCCGCCTCACGGTGCTGTCGATTCTGCTGTGGATGCCGAAGGTGAGCCCGTAGCCCGTGGCGTTGATCGCATCCACGAGGCCCTCGAGGTCACGCGCCCGGTACGGCAGCACGTGGAGGATCGGCCCGAAAACCTCGCGTTCGAGCACGCCCAGCGATTCGATCTGCACCGCGAGCGGCGCGACGAAGGTGCCGGATCGCGTGGCGGGACCGAGCACGCAGCGGTGGTGCCAGGCGGCGCCCTGCACGATGCTGCTCGCGTGCCGCTCGAGCATCTCGCGCGCGGGCTCGTCGATGACGGGACCGACGTCGGTGGCCAGCATCGCCGGGTCGCCGATGAAGAGCTCGTTCATGTAGCCCGCGAGCAGCCGCTTCACCTTGGGCGCGATGTCCTCCTGCACGCAGAGGATGCGCAGCGCAGAGCAACGCTGTCCCGCGCTGTTGAACGCCGACTGCACCGCGTCGATCACGACCTGCTCGGGCAACGCCGAGCTGTCCACGATCATTGCGTTCAGCCCTCCCGTCTCCGCGATCAGGGTCGCGATCGCGCCCTCGCGCGCGGCGAGGCTGCGGTGGATGTGCCTCGCGGTCTCCGTCGAGCCGGTGAACACCACCCCGGCGACCCGAGGGTCCGACACGGCGCGCGCGCCGACGATGGAACCGCGCCCCGGCAGGAAATGCAGCACGTCACCGGGAATTCCGGCCTGCAGCAGCAGCCTGACGGCCTGCGCCGCCACGAGCGGCGTCTGCTCGGCCGGCTTCGCCACCACGGTGTTGCCGGATGCGAGCGCAGCAGCGACCTGGCCCGCGAAGATCGCGAGCGGGAAGTTCCACGGGCTGATGCACGCGAACACGCCGCGGCCGGCGAGCGACAGGTCGTTGCTTTCCCCAGTCGGTCCCGGCATTCGCATCGGCTGGCCGAAGTCCTCCCGGGCACGGGCCGCGTAGTAGCGCAGGAAGTCCACGGCCTCGCGCACCTCGGCGATGCTGTCCGGGACCGTCTTGCCGGCCTCGCGCACGCACATGGCGACGAGCTCGTGCGTGCTCTGCTCGAAGAGATCCGCAGCCCGGTCGAGCGCCGCCGCGCGGGGCTCCGGCCCGGCCGCATCCCATTCAGGCTGCGCCCGTGCGGCCACGGCGATGGCCTCGTCGACCTGCGCCGCGGTCGTGGCCACGACGGAGCCGACGACTTCGGCCGTATTGGCGGGATTGCGCACCGCCTGCTCCTGTCCGCCGACCACCTTGCCCGCGATGCAGGGTTCCGCGACCCACGGCCGCCTGGACACGTGCTCCATGCGGTCGGCGAGCTCGCGCAGCACCGCGCCGTTCGCCAGGTGCAGCCCGAGCGAATTGCGTCGTTCCGGCTGGTACACGTCCACCGGCAGCGGAATCCGCGGGTGCGCGGCCTGCGCGTAGCCGTCCACGGTCTGCACCGGATCGGCCACGATGCTCTCGACCGGCTCGTTCTCGTTCACGATGCGGTTCACGAACGACGTGTTCGAGCCGTTCTCGAGCAGCCGGCGTACGAGATACGGCAGCAGGTCTTCGTGCTCACCCACGGGCGCATAGACGCGGCACGGGACACCGAGGCCCTCGGGGCGGGTGACCCCGGCGTAGAGATCCTCTCCCATGCCGTGCAGGCGCTGGAACTCGAACTCGCGCCCGGAATTCTTCGCCATCTGCCACACGGCGGCCACGGTGTGCGCGTTGTGCGTCGCGAACTGCGGATAGAGCTCGGGGCCCTCGTCGAACACGAGCTTCGCGCACGCGAGGTAGGAAACGTCGGTGTTGGGCTTGCGCGTGAACACGGGGTAACCCGGGAGGCCCCGTTCCTGTCCACGCTTGATCTCCGCGTCCCAGTAAGCGCCTTTCACCAGGCGGACGTGCAGGATGCGGCGGGTGTCGCGCGCGAGGCCGATCAGGTAGCGAAGAACCGGCAGCGCGCGCTTCTGGTAGGTCTGCACCGCGATGCCGCAGCCGGACCAGCCATCGAGCCGCGGCGAGCGGCAGATCGCCTCGAGCAGCTCGAGTGTGAGTTCGAGGCGCTCCGACTCCTCGGTGTCGAGCGTGAGCGCGATGCCGGCGTCGCGTGCCGCGACGCACAGCTCGACCAGCCGCGGAGACAGGTCTGACAGGACGCGGCGGTGATGCGCGCGCTCGAAGCGCGGGTGCATGGCCGAGAGCTTCACCGACACGCTCGGTCGCGCCTCGGCGTCGGGGTATTCGCCAACCCGCGCGTGCAGCGCCTTGATGGCACTGCCATAGGCTTCGAAGTAACGGTCGGCATCCGCACCCGTGAGCGCGGCTTCGCCGAGCATGTCGAAGGTGTAGCGATAGCGTCGGTTGTCGCCCTTGAGCGAGTTGTCCAGCGCCTCGGCGATCGTCCTGCCCATCACGAACTGGTGCCCCATGATGCGCATGGCCTGCCGCATCGCGGTGCGCACGACGGGCTCGCCCATGCGTCCCACCACGCGCGAGATGGCGCCCTGCGGCGCGGCGACGTCGCCAGCGTCCAGCCGGATGACGCGGCCGGTGAGCATCAGGCCCCAGGTCGAGGCGTTCACGAACAGCGACTGGCTGTCGCCGAGGTGGCTCGCCCAGTCGCCCGCCTTGAGCTTGTCCGCGATCAGGCGGTCCGCGGTCGCGTCGTCGGGGATCCTGAGCAGCGCCTCCGCGAGGCACATGAGGATCACGCCTTCCTGGGACGACAGGTCGTATTGCCTGAGGAACGCATCGAGGCCCGACTTGGCCGCGGGCGCCTTGCGCACCTCCTGCACCAGCCGCACGGCCGTGGCCTGCACCTGCGCGGCGTCCGCAGGGCTCATGCGGGCCGCGTTCGCCAGCCGCCGGACGACGGCCTCCTCATCCCCGAGGAAGTCCTCGTTGATCGCCCGGCCGACCGGGGTCAGGAAATCGGCGGCGTCGGGAAACAGGAAAGCTGGCGAGGAACGCTTCGCCGGTGTGAGTTGGACATGGCGTGGCACTCGGTCTTGTTGTGCGCCGATTCTATCGAAATGCGCTGGCCCGCGGGCCTCGATCCCGCGGGCCGCGCAGCCTCAGGGCCTACTTGGTCTCGTAGAGCAGGCCAATGGTGGTCAGGGTGTCCGTCTTGTCGATGCCGGGAGGCACATCGGTGTTGTAGCGGACCTCGTAGCCGACCCGGAGCCCGAGCGCCCCGGACATCATCACTTCCAACCCAAGGTTGTTCTGCAGGTAAGTGTTGTCGGCGCCGGACTCGATCAGGAACCGCTCGACGACCTTGGTGTTCCCGGTGATTTGCTGCTCGAAGCCCAGGTCGCCACGGAAGATGATCCCATCGACCGTATCGCCCGTATCGCGCTCCTTCGAGTAGCGATATCCGGGGCCTCCCTGGACCCAGAATTTCGTCTTTTCCGTGTCGATCAACTTGTAGCCAAGGCCGGTCGCGAGCGATGCCTGGTAATCGTAGGCGCTGAAGCGGTCGTCGTCGTAGCGACCCGCGCCGAACCAGTATGCCTTCGGCGTGAAGTCGTAGTTCGACTGTCCGCGGACCTCCCAGCGCTGGGCCGTGGTCTGGTCCCCGTCATTGCCATAGTTGCCCGAAAACCCGAGCTCGTGCCGCCACTGGTCGTACGCGTTCTTTATCACGAACGCCGCGTTCACCGACTGGTTGTCACTGTTGCCGGTCGCGAACGACCCGCCGATCTCGGCCTTTCCGGACCAGTCCGCACGGGCCGGTGACGATGCGGCGAACCCGGCCACTGCGACCAGGGCCCACGACAATATCCACTTGTGCTCAGTCATACTCGCGCCTCCTTGACGCAATGCAAAATCGGTCGCAAGTATAGCCGTGCAGCGCGGCAGCCCGACGCGGTTGCAGTCCGGGAGGTTTGGGCCGACGGGGGCACCCGGTCGCCGGAGGTTTCGGCACTGCTGGGCCGCGCCCGGGCGCCGGGGCGGCGGATCAGTACGGTCTTGCCCGTGCAGTACAAGCGAAGTATAAGAGGCCGCAATCCATACCGAGGAAGGTTGCTGGGTCCTGCAATGGCCGAGAAGCCCGAGCCCGACGAGTTCGAGGAAGAGGACGACGAGGTCGCCTCCGGCGAGGATCCCCTCGACGTCGATCGATTGATGCAGGATCTCGACAAGCGCAAGCGCGGCGCGGCTCGACACGTGGAGGAACCCGCATGGCGCAAGCTCGAGCGGCTGCTCGAACAGAAGCGCACCTCGGAGCTGCTGAGCGATTTCGACGACTACGACATCGGCGACGGCCGCCCGCGCCGCAAGAAGAAGAACTGACCGCCCGTACCGGGCCGCCCTGGCCGGCTCAGTGAAAATCCCGCGACGGCGCCGCGACCCGTCCCAGCCAGCGCGACAGGTCCACCAGCCGGCGCGCGATCACGTGCATCACCTCGCCCTCGAGCTGCAGCTCGCCCGCCACGCCCATCAGCCGTGAGCCGACGAGCACCTGCCGCTGCCGTTCGGCGACGTCCCGCCACACGATCAGGTTGACGCAGCCCGTCTCGTCCTCGAGCGTCACGAAGGTGACGCCCTGCGCACTGCCCGGCCGCTGCCGGGTGATGACCAGTCCCGCCGTACGCACGGTCGCGCCGTTGCGCAGCCCGCGCAGGCCCTCGGCGGTCACGATCCCGCGCGCCTCGAGCCGCGCGCGCAGCAGCGCGAGCGGATGACGCCGCAGCGTGAGGCCGGTGTGCGCGTAGTCGGCGACGATGTCCTCCCCTTCGCGCGGCGCACGCAGCAGCGGAATGCCCTCCGCGATGCGCAGCTCGGGCATGAGTGGCAGCGGCGCCTCCACGCCCGCGACATTCCAGGCCGCGCGGTGGCGGTGGCCGGCGAAACCGCCGAGCACGCCCGCCGCCGCAAGGCGGCCGAGCTCCCGACGGTCGAGCCCTGCCCGTTCGGCGAGGTCCTGCACGCTCTCGAACCGGTGCACGCCCCGCGCCTCGACGAGGCGCAGCCCGGCCGGCTGCGACAGGCCCTTCACGAGCCGGAGCCCCAGCCGCAATGCCGGCGCGCCGTCCTCGCGGCGCTCGAGCGTGCAGTCCCAGTCGCTCGCGAGCGCGTCGGCCGGCCGCACCTCGACACCGTGGCGACGCGCGTCCTGCACCAGCTGCGACGGCGCGTAGAACCCCATCGGCTGGCTGTTCAGCAACGCCGCCGTGAAAGCTGCGGGCTCGTGGCGCTTCAACCAGGCCGAGACGTACACCAGCAGCGCGAAGCTCGCCGCGTGCGACTCCGGGAAGCCGTACTCGCCGAAGCCGAGGATCTGGCGGAAGATCTGCCTCGCGAACTCCTCGGCATAGCCGCGCTCGCGCATGCCGCGGATGAGGCGCTCCTCGAAGTGGCCTAAGCCCCCCTTGCGCTTCCACGCCGCCATCGCCCGGCGCAGCTGGTCCGCCTCGCCCGGCGTGAAGCCCGCGGCCACCACCGCGAGCTGCATCACCTGCTCCTGGAAGATCGGCACGCCGAGCGTGCGCTTCAATACGCCCTCGACCTCGGCACTCGGGTAGCTCACGGGCTCGAGTCCGCCGCGACGGCGCAGGTACGGATGCACCATGTCGCCCTGGATGGGCCCCGGGCGGATGATGGCCACCTCGATCACGAGGTCGTAGTAGTTCAGCGGCTTCATGCGCGGCAGCATCGCCATCTGCGCGCGCGACTCGATCTGGAACACGCCCATCGTATCGCCGTGGCCGATCATCTCGTACACGGCCGGATCCTCGGCGGGCACGCTCGCGAGCGTCCAGCGCGTGCCGCGGAATTCCTCGACCAGAACGAATGCCCGGCGGATGGCGGCGAGCATGCCGAGCCCGAGCACGTCCACCTTGAGGAGGCCGAGCGCGTCGAGGTCGTCCTTGTCCCACTGGATCACCGTGCGATCCACCATCGCCGCGTTCTCGACCGGCACGAGTTCCTCGAGCAGGTCGCGCGCGATGACGAAGCCACCGACGTGCTGCGAGAGGTGCCGCGGGAAGCCGAGCAGCTCGCGTGCGAGCGTGATCACGCGCGACGAGCACCGGACTTTCGGGGTCGAGGCCCGCCTCGCGCACGCGCTCCGCGTCGATGTTCGAGCCGTCCCACCACTGCATGGAGCGGGCGAGCGTGTTGACCTGCAGCGGATCGAGGCCAAGCGCCTTCGCCACGTCGCGGATCGCGCTCCGCGGCCGGTAGCAGATCACCGTCGCGGTGAGCGCCGCGCGGTGGCGCCCGTACTTCGCGTAGACGTACTGGATCACCTCCTCGCGCCGTTCGTGCTCGAAGTCCACGTCGATGTCGGGCGGCTCGTTGCGCTCGCGCGAGATGAAGCGCTCGAAGAGCAGCGACATGCGCGCGGGATCGACTTCCGTGATACCGAGGCAGAAGCACACGGCCGAGTTGGCCGCGGAACCGCGGCCCTGGCAGAGGATGCCGCGCCCGCGCGCGAAGTTGACGATGTCGTGCACGGTGAGGAAATACGCCTCGTAGTTGAGCTCCGCGATCAGCGTGAGCTCGTGCTCGACGAGCGCGCGGGCGGCCGCGGGCGTGCCCTGCGGCCAGCGCCGCCCCTCGCCCTCCTCCGTGAGCTTTCTCAACCAGCCGGCCGGCGTCTCGCCCTCGGGCACGATCTCGCGCGGGTACTCGTAGCGCAGTTCGTCGAGCGAGAAGCTGCAGCGCGACGCGATGTCGAGCGTCGCCGCGATCAGTTCGGGCGGATAGATCTCTGCGAGGCGCGAGAGCGGTCGCAGGTGCCGCTCGCCGTTCGGGCGCAGCGCATAGCCCGCGCGATCCACGGTAGTACGCAGGCGCGTCGCCGTGAGCACGTCCTGCAGCGCACGGCGACCACGCGCGTGCATGTGCACGTCGCCGGCGGCCACGAGCGGCAGGCCGAGTTCGCCACCCAGCGCCTGCAGCGATTCGAGCCGGCGGCGATCGCGGCCCGTGGTGAGGAGTTCGACGGCGATCCAGAGCCGGCCGGGGAAGACGGAGGCGAGCCAGGCAGCCTCGGTGGGATCGGGCCGGTCGGCGGGCAGCCAGAGAGCGAGGAGGCCAGGGGAAGCGGATAGCGGATAGCGGATAGCGGATAGTGAGGATTCGCAGCCGCGTCTCCCGAAGACGAAGTCATCTCTCGTCAGCTTGTACTCCCCCTTCGGCGCCGCGCGGCGCGCGCGCGTGATCAGCCGGCAGAGCCGGCCGTAGCCACTGCGGTTCGTCGCGAGCAGCACGCAGCGCAGGCCGTCCGCCAGGCGGAACTCGCTGCCGACGATGAGCTTGAGATGGTGCTCACGTGCTGCAACGTGCGCGCGCACCACGCCGGCGACCGAACACTCGTCGGTGATCGCAAGCGCTTCATAGCCGCACGCGGCGGCACGCTCGACGAGTTCCTCCGGGTGCGATGCGCCGCGCAGGAAGCTGAAGTTGCTGAGACAGTGCAGCTCGGCGTAACTCATCGCGTCGGCCCGGTCGCGCGCACGTCGGCAGCAGCCCGCACGCTCAGCCGAACACGCCGTGCAGGAACCAGCGGCCCGTGCCACCGTCGGCATCGCCCCGCCGCCGACGCTCGCGGAATACCCAGAGGCGCAGGCCCGCGGCATTACGGGCGACGTAGTAATCGCGGGCGATGTCCTTGCCGTCCCACCAGCCCGACTCGATGCGCTCCGGGCCATCCTCGAATTCGAGCGCACCTTCGTAACGGGGCCGATCGCCGCCATCGAGCGGCTGCGGCTCCGCCAGCAGCCACAGCGGCCTGGGAAACGGGGACATTCTCCTTTTCCGGTCGGGAGGCAGGAGACATTCTCTTTTTCCCCGTTCTCGGTTCACCCATCCGTTTCGGAGGTGGAACGGGAAAACGGGGAATGTCCCCTATTTTCCATGCCGCCTCGGGCCGGTGCTCGGACACCAGCCGTAGCCCGTGCACCGCATCCGCGCCGAGACGCGCGCGCAGGCGCTCGATGAACTGCGGCATAGCCGCTGCACCGCCCCGGTCGCGCACGAAGAGGTCGCCGGCCTCCACCCGCGCTTCCACCAGCGGCCCGCTCCGCAATCGCACCACGCGTACGGGCTCGGGCAGCGCCGTCCGCGCAAGCAGTTCGCGGAGCAGCCCCGTCATACGCTCCGCCCGGGCCGCGGGCTCGGCGAACCGCAATCGCACGCGAGTCGCTTCGCACTCGCGATGCACGAGCTGGAACTCGAGCGCGTCCACCGCGCAACCCCTGCCCTGCAGGTACTCGCACAATTCTTCGAGCAGCGGTGCGATCGCCCGGCCGAGGCGGTCGGTGTCGGAGATCTCGGGCTCGAGGTCCCGCCGTGCCGCGTAGCGCTTCCGCCGCGCGAACGCGGCGCGCGGGTCGGGCATGCGGCCCACGGCGCGGTCCAGCGTGCGCAGCATTTCCGGCTCGAACCGGCGGGCGAAACCGTCGCGCGGAAGCCTGAGACAGTCGCCGAGTGTCCGCACACCCATCGTGGCAAACGACTCAATGTTCTTCGCCGGCCAGCGCGTGCACACGAGCGGCAGTGGCGCGAGGCGGTTCGCGAGGCCGTCCCGGTTGCGCAATGCAACCTCCTCTCCCGTGCGTGCGAACCAGAGCGCTGCGAGCGGCGTCGGCGCAATCGCGAGCCGGGACTCGACACCCACCGATCGCAGGCGCTCGCGCACGCGAGCGATGAGCTTCCGTACGCCGCCGAAGAGTCCCAGGCTGCCGCGCACCTCGAGCAGCACACCGTCGGGCGGCTCGAGCGCGACGCGCGGCGTGAAATCCCCCGCGCAGCTGGCGACGGCCTCGAGCAAGGCGCGTTCCCGCGGAATTTCGCGCGCCAGCACCGAGAGCCCCGGCAACAGCGCCAGCGCGGAGTTGAGCGCCATGCCATGCACGACGCCGGCCGAGCTCGCCGCGTCGTCGCAGGCGCAAACCACCTTGCCGCCATCCTCCACGTCCACGACGACGGTGGCGATAGCGGCACCGGATGGCTTGCCAGCGGCGAGATCTGAAGCGGCGGCGTCCCGGCGCAGCGACTCGATCACGTAGTTCGGCAGGTGGATCGCGAGCCAGAGTTCGCTGCCCGTCGCGGCGGCGCCGGCAGGCTCGCCCGGACCGCGCCCAGCGGGAGATGCCGGCCGCAACCGGGGCCGGTCGCGAGGAATCGCAGGAGACGGAAGGACTCCGGGCACGGCCCGTTGTTTCCGGGGCAGGGCCATGGTCAGTGCGCGGCGGCTTGCGCCGCTGCGTCGAGCCAGCCGAGCCGCACGGTCGCGGGGCGTCCTCCGCGACTCTTCAGGATGCGCGCCTCGAGGCCGTGCGTGCCGGCCGTGAGGGCGATGCGCAACACCGCCGGAGAAGGCTCACTGCCGTCGGCAAGATTGCGAAACAGCACCGTCATGCAGCGCGACTGCTCCGACGCGAGTTGCAAGCGACGCAGACCCTGTCGGTCGCGGAACGCGGCCCAGCCGAGCACGGCACTGCACGCCTCTGACCGCAGCGCCTGCTCCATCGCCCATTCCGCGGGCGGGGCGGCACGCACGACGAGGACACGCTGCAGGTCGATGCCGGCGGCCGCGAGCGCCGGCGCATAAGGCTGGTACGGCGGCGACACCCACGTGAGCCAGCCGCCGCTGTTGACGCTCCCGTCTTCAGCGTCGCAGCAGAGCGCAGCCAGCGCCGGCATCAGCAGGCTCAGCTCACCGATGCCGTAGCTATCCGTGAGGAGTTCGATGAGCCCTTGCCGCGGCCAGCCGCCGCCGGGCAGGCAGCGATCGAGGGAGGCGTATCCCGTGGGCAGCCCGCGCGGTGCCGTCGGTGAGGCGCCCTGTTCCCGCGCGCGCCACAGGCCGGGGTGATTCAGCAACTCGTCTATGGACGACATGGGAAACGCAGGAGACCGCTTGCCTGGTCCGCACTAACCGCTATCCGCTAATCACTATCCGCTTTCCTCACGCCCTGCCCGCCTCCTGCCTCACCACGCCGACCACCACGCCCTCGATGATCAGCGACTCGTTCTTCAGGTCGACGCGCAACGGCTCGAAGTCGAGGTTCTCGGGCAGCAGCCACACCACCGTGCCTTCCTGCCGGTAGCGCTTCACCGTGACCTCGTTCTCGAGCCGCGCCACGACGATCTGCCGGTTGCGCACTTCGGGCGTGCGGTGCACGGCGACCAGGTCGCCATCGAGGATGCCGGCGTTCTTCATGCTCATGCCGCGCACCTTGAGCAGGTAATGGGGCCGAGGCTGGAAGAGCTGCGGATCGATCTGGTAGTGGGCCTCGATGTTCTCCTCGGCGAGGATGGGCCGGCCGGCGGCGACCCGGCCGATGAGTGGCAGGCCCAGCTGCTCGCGCAGCGAATCGCGAAGCTGGATGCCGCGCGAGGCGCCCGGCCGCAGGTCGAGCACGCCCTTTCGCTGCAGGGCACGCAGGTGCTCCTCGGCCGCGTTCGCCGACTTGAAGCCGAGGGCTGTGGCGATTTCGGCGCGGGTGGGCGGCATGCCGTGCTCGATCATGGCGTCCTGGATGAAGCGCAGGACCTGGCGCTGGCGCGGGGTGAGGTCGTCCATGGCAGTTCCTGTGTTTATTTACAGTGACTGTTTTTATATACAGTCGTCACGCGCAATGCAAGTGCCTCGTGCATGACCTACCCTGGAGGTGCTCTCCGTGGACGTTCCCTGGCCCGCTGCACTGCCGGCTGCCACTTCAGCTCGCGACGGCGCCGACCCGATTCGGGTGCGGATCGGACGCGAATGCACCCCGGAGACGCCAGGCAACCACAACTTGCCGCGCTCACATAAGCGGCTGTTACCTATGTCACAGATCAGTTAGCATTGCAGTGCACTACTGCGGTCCCGATTTCCCGATGTACGCTCGGGCGGGCGCGGTTGGCCATTGATTACAACTGTCACACGAAGGAACAAACCCATGAAGACTGCCATCGCCAAGGTCCTGACCGTCGCCGCCGCTGCCGTTGCCCTCGCCGGCTGCGTCAGCGAGTCGAAGTTCAACGAGCACGTCGCCTCCGCCGACGCCGCCATCAAGGCTGCCCAGCAGGAAGCCGCCGCTGCCAAGGCTTCGGCCGACGCCGCGACCGCTGCCGCCCGCGCTGCCAGCGACGCCGCCGCCTCTGCCCAGAACACCGCCAACCAGGCGGGTCAGGCTGCCAAGGCCGCGCAGGCCTGCTGCGACGCGAACAGCGAGAAGATCGATCGCGCGTTCCAGAAGTCGATGGGCAAGTAATCGCCCGGCGATTACTCGCAGTTCGAGGGAAGACGCCGCGGCAACCCCGCGGCGTTTTCTTTTATGGGCGTGTCGCTCTCGACATCACTTCGCCGGCGCGTACCAGATCGGCGACGACCACGCGCGCTCCTGGATGGACACGGGCAGGCCCTTCGGGATCGGCAGGCCGAGCCGAGCCGCATCGCGAGTGCTCCAGCGCGGCGTGGGGATCTCGATGACCCGGGCGTAATAGAACGCGGGTAACGACGCGTCGAAATCAGGATCGGTCCAGGCACTTGCCAGTTCGGCGGCACCGATGCTGTTGGTGTACTCGCCCGTCGCGGCGTCGACGGTGTCGCCGAGCGGCGGCAACTTGCCGGTCTTCGGATCCGGCGCGCGCGCGCCACTCCAGGCCACGTCGTAGATCTTCTCGTGCTGTCCGCCCTTCGCATCCAGCCAGCCCTTGACGATCTGGATGCGGTCGAGATTGCCGCTCTTGGGATCCTTGCCCGCCATCACCATGAAAGTCGGTGCCTTTCCGGCTGGAGGCTTGAGGTCGCTGCCCATCGGCACGCCGCGCGCATAGCCCGCCTTAACGAACCCGGCGCTCTTCAGGTCCGCATCGCCGAAGTCCCAGCCGCCGGCTTCGGCTCCGGCGAGTTCCGCGAACAGCCCGCGGCCAGGATGCCGATGGTGACCAGCACTGCTGCCACGGCCACGATACGAGGCCGGCGAGAAAGCTGCATGTCCATGTGTCCCCCTCTTCGTTGTCCTGACGGCGTCATGGGCAGCCAACGCCCCGATTGCCTTGCGCCCGCCTATACGCGAACGACCAGGTCATGCTCCAGCGGCTCGCGCGCGATCCTCACCCGTCCTTGAACCGCCATTTCCTTTCCGCGTACATCCATGCGAACAGGCGATAGATCGTCTCCGGCATCAGCCGCTTGATGAACCAGAGGATTTCCATGGAGTCGTGCGCGATGTCGTAGAGGTGATTTCGCTCCATGCTGCGGATGGCATGTGCCGCCACGCTCTCGGAAGTGTGACGACCCGTCTGCACGTCCCTGTCGAGTGAACGCAGCGTGACACTGCGATTCAGGTCGACCCCTTCCTTGTTCAGGAGGTCGGAGGCGAAGGCGGCCGGGCAGGAAACGGTGACCCCGATTCCATATCGGGCCAGCTCCGCCTTCATCGTCTCGGAGAGCGCGATGACGGCCGCCTTGGGCACGCTGTAATGGGCCATTTCCGGGAGGGCGAACAGGCCCGCAGACGAGGCCATGTTCAGGACGTAGCCGCTTTTCTGCCGGATCAACATCGGTATGAACGCGTGGCAGCCGTAGACCACCCCCCAGAAGTTGATGTCAACGATGCGGTGCCACTGCTCGAGCGTGATCTCGTGCAGCTTGGCGGAATCCAGGATGCCGGCATTATTGACGAGGATGTCGAGCCCTCCCCACTCCTCTCCGACGCGCTTCGCCGCCGCCTCGAAGTCCGCCGACTTCGCGACGTCGATGACCATCTCGAGGACCCCGGCCGCACCGGCTGCGCGGACCTCGTCGGCGGCGGCCCTGATCGCGTCAGGCCTGCGCCCCGTGACCGCGACGCGCCATCCATTGCGGCCGAAATGCATGGCAATGGCCTTGCCAAAGCCGCTGTTGGCGCCGGTGATCAGCACCCGCTTCTCTGGGAACCGTTTCTCGAGTTTCATGAGTTTCACCCGGTGACACGTCGGCGGCGAATGATCCCGCGTTTTCGCGCAGTGTGCGAAAAAAAGGCCTCGACGCGAACGAATGGCGCCAGCGTCAATGCAGCGCGGCGCGCACCGGCGTCGACAGCGGCACGGGTACTCCGGTCGCCTGCAGGTACAAGCGCTGGGCGCCCGGCCAGTCGATCTCGACGCTGTGTCCTGCGGCCGCCGCGGTGATCAGCGCGTCCATCTTCGCCGGGTCCATGTCGGCCGGGTCGTCGGTCCCCTCGAGCGGCGCGTGGCGCTCGGCGTACAGCGTCCCGCGCTGCCAGCCGACCTTGTTCGTCTGGTCGATCAGGTTCACCTGCGTGTTCACCGGCACCAGCGAGAACAACTCCGCGATGTCCTCGGGATACAGGCGGATGCAGCCGTGGGTCACCTGCATGCCCACTCCCGCGGGCTTGTTGGTGCCGTGGATCAGGTACGAGCCGCCCGGGATGGCGAGGCGCATCGCGTACTCGCCGAGCGGGTTGTCGGGACCCGGCGGGACCACCTTCGGCAGCGGGTCGCCGCGCTCTTCGTGCTCCTTCAGAACCGACGCCGGCGGGTACCAGTTCGGCAGCGCCTGCTTCGAGGCGATGCGCGTCGTGCCGATGGGCGTCTTCCAGTCCATCTTGCCGACGCTGATTGGATAGGTGCGTACGACCGGCGCCTCGCCCTTCCTCGTCGGCGGGTAGTAGTAGAGGCGGTGCTCCGGCAGGTTGACGACGATGCCGGTGCGCGGCGCGGCGGGCAGGATGTAGCGCGACGGGATCAGGATCTCCGTGCCGGCGCCTGGCAGCCATGGGTCCACGCCCGGGTTCGCGGCGACGATTTCCTCGTAGCCGACGCCATTGCGTCGCGCGACGTCGAAAAGCGTGTCCTCATGCTCGGCGACTGCCGTCGAATTCCGGCCGATGACGGTGTCGCCGTTCGCAGGCAGCAGGTACTCCGCGGCGCCAGCCTCTCCAGCCGCGACCAGCACGGCTGCCACAGCGAGCACCCGGATTCCGTCCCGGAAATAACGCGACATGGTATGCAACCTTTTCATCGTGGGGCGCATTCTACCGACTGCCGGCGTACTGCGTTGACCGAGTGGCGGTCCTCCCAGTAGCCTGCGCTGCCGACGGGGGGAAACCATGGCCTACAGGATCTCGATCGAACTATCGGAGCGCGACCTCCGGCATTTCAAGCGTGAACTCGACAAGGCGCGCCATGCCGTGCGCATCGCGGACGACGAGGAAATCCTCTCCGCGGCGCGGGACCTGGCCGCGTCGCTGCGATCCTCCACGCTGCCGGACTTCGTGACCGAGCGCGTGGGAAAGCTGCAGACCCTGCTCCAGATGCTGACCGACCCGGACTGGCGGCTCGGTGAGAACGAGCGCAGCCCGGTCCTCGCGGCGCTCGCCTATCTGTGCGACCCGGAGGACCTGATCCCGGACGGCATCCCCGGGATCGGCTTTCTCGACGACGCGGTGATGATCGAACTCGTGTTCCAGGAACTGCGGCACGAGATCGAGGCCTACGACGACTTCGTCGCCTTCCGGAAGTCGCTGGGTCGAGGCGGTGCCGCGAATAGAGCCCGGGCCGCGACCGATCCGAGGCTCGAGCGGCGGCGTCTCCAGTTGGTCGCGAGAATGCATCGTCGCCGGGCGAAGGACCGGCGCGGCAGGCGATAGCAGGCGCGTCAGGCCTGCGGTGGCGGCGGCTGCTCCGCGGCCGAGACCCGCGCCATCAGTTCCTCGATCTGCCCCGGCACGCCCTTGCGCGCCTCGGTGATCGCGACGCGCACGGCGTTGCCGAATGCCGCGCGATTCGCGCCACCGTGGCTCTTGATCACCACGCCCGCGAGACCAACCATGCTCGCGCCATTGTGCGCGCCCGGGTCGAGCCGCACCTTGAGCGCGTTCAGCACCGGCGTGGCCGCAAGGGCCGCCATCTTGCGCATCGGGTTGCGCGTGAACTCTTCTCGCATCACGCCGCTGATGAAGCGGGCGAGGCCTTCCATGGACTTGACCGCCACGTTGCCGGTAAATCCGTCGGTGACCACGACGTCCACGTCACCCGAGAAGATCT
Organism: uncultured Gammaproteobacteria bacterium; assembly: GCA_963726665.1. Lineage (GTDB taxonomy): Bacteria > Pseudomonadota > Gammaproteobacteria > Steroidobacterales > Steroidobacteraceae > RPQJ01. Next base: position 237,189 of record CAVSDW010000011.1, read on the forward strand.
TGTCGCCTTCGACGAAGCCCACGTAGTTGATCGGCCCGGCGGCGAGGCGCCGGTGTGCCTCGCGGATCTCGTCCGTGCCCTTCATGTCTTCCTCACCGATGTTGAGGAGACCCACCCGCGGATGCTCGGTGCCGTGCAGGTCCGAGGCGATGACCGAACCCATCACCGCGAACTGCACCAGGTTGTCGGCGGTGCAGTCGGGATTGGCGCCGAGGTCGAGCATCACGGTGTGGCCGTGTACGGCCGGCATGGCCGAAACGATGGCCGGGCGGTCGATGCCGGGAATCATGCCGAGCACGAAACGCGCAGTTGCCAGCAGCGCACCGGTGTTCCCGGCCGACACGCAGGCTGCCGCCTCCCCTCGCTCGACGAGGTTGATGGCGACCCGCATGGAGGAATCTTTCTTGCGACGAAGCGCGTCCTGCGGACGCTCGTCCATCGTGACCACTTCGCTCGCCTCGACGATCGAGCAGCGCTCGGGCAAGGTCGAGCCAAGCAGCGGGCGCAGCACCTCGCCTCGCCCGACCAGCACGACCCTCAGGTCCGGCGTCGCAGCCAGGACGTCGAGCGTCGCCGGAACGGCGACTTCTGCCCCGTGGTCGCCGCTCATGGCGTCCACGGCAATGACGAGGCCCGCGGTCATGCCGGGGCAGTCAGGACTATTCCTGACCTTCGTCGGCCGCAGGCTTCTCGATCACCTTCTTGCCGCGGTAGAAACCGTCGGGCGTGATGCGGTGACGCAGGTGGGTCTCGCCGCTGGTGCGGTCGACCGACAGCGCCGGCTTCGACAAGCCGTCGTGCGATCGGTGCATGCCCCGCTTCGAGGGCGACTTGCGGCTCTTCTGGACTGCCATGATCTCTACTCCTGTCGCGGGTCAGCGCTCGCCCTGGTCGAGCAACTCCCGCAGGTTCGCAAATGGTCTCTGCCTGTCCTCCGCCGTCGAAGCGGTTTCGACGGCGGCGCCGGTGGTCGCGGCCACGCCGCACCCGGCCTCATCCTCGTGCATCGGCACCAGCGGCATGCCGAGCAGCGTCTGTTCCTCGATCAACTCCGCCAGCGACAGCCGTTCGGCGTCGCCGGGCGCGGCCTCGTATCCGCCGGGCACTTCCTCGTCGCCGTCCGCGACGATCATCAGCCGGGCCTCGTCCTCGATGCCGCACTCGCAGGGCCGCAGGCATCGCTGGCAGGTCAGAATCACGCTGCCCTGCACCTGCAGGTCGACGGTCGGCCGTCCCTCGAACCTGCCGAACTCGAATACCGCGCGCACGCGCGTCCCGTCCAGCGCTCCCGCTTCGACCAGCCGCGGCATCTGCGTGAGGCCAAGCTCGCGTTCCAGCCTGGCCGAGCGACCCGCCAGTTCGATCGCATTGACCTGATCCGACCGGGCGGGCGACATGGGCCGCGTATAATAGTGACGCACCCTCCCCATGTCAAAACGAGTTCGGGCTTAAACCCTTGTTTTTCAAGGACCGGAGCGCGGGCTGGAGTCCTGCATGAGCACCGATACACGGCCGCGGCTCGTCCTTGCCTCGACCTCGCCCTACCGCCGCGCCCTGCTCGACCGGCTTGGGCTCGAGTTCCAATGCGTATCGCCGGGCACGGACGAGGCTGCGCGGCCCGGGGAGGCCCCGCTCGATCTCGCGTGCCGACTCGCGCTGATGAAAGCCGAGTCGGTTGCCGCGGCCCGACCAGGGGCCGTGATCATCGGCTCGGACCAGGTCGCCGTGCTCGGCGAACAGGTGCTCGGGAAGCCCGGGACGGTCGAGCGCTGCATTGCGCAGCTCCGGCAATCTTCGGGGCGCGAGGTCGTGTTCCTCACGGCGGTGCACGTGGTGAACGGCCGCACCGGCACGGGAGAATCCCACGTGGACCGCACGGTCGTGAGATTCCGCGACCTGGCAGATCGCGAGATCGAGCGCTACGTGGCGACCGAGAAACCGCTCGACTGCGCCGGCGGATTCAAGGCCGAATCCCTCGGGATATCGCTCTTCGAGCGCATCGAGTCCGGGGACCCGACGGGCCTCACCGGGCTGCCCTTGATCTGGCTCTGCGGCGCGCTTCGCCGCGCGGGGATCCCGGTGCCTTGAGGAGCGCATCGAGGACTGCTCCGAGGTCCTCGCCGAGCGGCGCGCTCACGTGCAGTGGCTCCCGCGAACCCGGGCGATTCACTCCGATCGACGCCGCATGCAGGAACATGCGGTTGAGCCCGTACTGCCGGAGCTCCGCGTTCTTCTCGCGGTCGCCATACTTGTCGTCGCCCGCCACCGGGTGACCCGCGTAGGCCGCATGCACGCGGATCTGGTGCGTCTTGCCGGTGTCGATCGCGACTTCCACCAGGCTCGCGACGTTGCCGAAGAACTGCACGGGCCGGAACGTGCTCACGGCAACCTGGCCGTGCCCGCGGACCGCGACGTGTCGTTCGCCGCCACGCCGTTCGTCGGTCGCGAGCGGGAGCTCGATGCGCTTCTGTCCCAGGTCCCACTTGCCGCAGACGAGCGCGAGGTACAGCTTCTCGGTGGTCCCCTCGCGAAGCTGCGCGTGCAGGTCGCGCAGCGCCGAGCGTCGCTTGGCGACGATCAGGCACCCGCTGGTCTCCCGATCGAGCCGATGCACGAGGTCGAGTTCCTTCGCATCCGGGCGGGCGGCCCGGAGCGCCTCGATGACGCCGTGGGACGTCCCGCTGCCGCCGTGCACGGCGACCCCCGCGGGCTTGTTCAGGACCAGCAGGTCGGCGTCCTCGTAGACGATGGCCGCGGTGAGCAATTCCTGGAGCGAACGGCTGGGCGCGCGGGCCGCATCCGCGCCCGGCTCGGGCCGGCGGATGGGGGGAAGACGGATGCGATCGCCGGCGACCACGCGCTGGTCGGGCTTGGCGCGCTTGCTGTTGACCCGCACCTCGCCCTTGCGGAGCAGGCGATAGACATGCGTCCGGGGCACGCCCTTCAGGACGCGGAGCAGGAAGTTATCGAGGCGCTGGCCGTCGTCGCCTTCGCCAGCGTCGACGTACTGAACGCCGCTGCCGGGCGCAGAGCCTTGAGCCCCCACCTTTTCGTTCTCGTAAGCCATTGATTTGCCGGCGTTCGCTTGCTAGAGTCCACGGTCGTAGCGCTGCCGGACCGCTTGCGCGGACTGACGAGCGCCATACCCGCGTCGTGGCCATGGACCCTGAGGGACCGTGGCGCGCGCATCTTAGTTGGTTCTGATGCGTCAGACCATCGCACTGCCGTGAACACGCGAAGGTGCCGCAGCCCCGGCGGGCTCTGGACCAGCGCGAACCGCGGCGGGATCGATGCCATGCAACCAGGATTCGGTCGAACGCCTGCGCTCTCGTGAGTGCATGCGCAAATGCAACAGCCGCATGAAAGAAGCCGCTGCAAGACCTCTCCGCAGGCCCAAGGCAACACCCGCCCGGTCGTTCACGGTCCCTAGCTCGTATTCAGCGAGGACCGATGAAGAGAATGCTCGTCAACGCAACCCAGGAAGAGGAGTTGCGAGTAGCGCTGGTCGACGGCCAGCGGATCTATGACCTGGACATCGAGATACCGTCCAGGGAAACGAAGAAAGCCAACGTCTACAAGGGACGGATCACACGGGTCGAACCCAGCCTGGAAGCGGCTTTCGTCGACTACGGCGCGGAACGTCACGGCTTCCTGCCGCTGAAGGAAATCTCCCGCGAGTACTTCAAGGCACAGGAAGGCGAAGGCGGCGCCCGCCCCGGCATCCGCGAACTCGTACAGGAAGGCCAGGAACTGATCGTCCAGGTCGAGAAGGAAGAGCGCGGCAACAAGGGTGCGGCGCTCACGACTTTCATCAGCCTGGCCGGGCGATTCCTGGTGCTGATGCCGAACAACCCGCGCGCGGGCGGCGTCTCCCGTCGCATCGAGGGCGAGGACCGCGACCAGCTGCGCGAGGCGATGGACAACCTGCAGATCCCCGACGGCATGGGCGCCATCGTGCGCACGGCCGGCGTCGGGCGCACGGCCGAGGAACTGCAGTGGGACGTCAACAACCTGGTCGACATCTGGAACGCCATCAAGCAGGCCTCTGACGGCCGCCCCGGCCTGTTCCTGATCTACCAGGAGAGCAAGGCGATCCTGCGCGCGCTGCGCGACTACCTGTCCGACGACATCGGCGAGATCCTGGTGGACAAGCAGGAGATCTTCGCCGAGGCGCAGGACTACATGCAGCGCTTCATGCCGGGCAACCTGCGCAAGCTCAAGTACTACGACGACCACGTCCCTCTCTTCACGCGCTACCAGATCGAGAGCCAGATCGAGTCGGCGTACTCGCACAAGGTCACGCTGCCCTCCGGCGGCAGCATCGTCATCGATCACACCGAGGCGCTGGTGTCCATCGACATCAACTCGGCGCGCAGCACGCGCGGCACCGACATCGAGACGACCGCCTGCAACACGAACCTCGAGGCCGCGGACGAAATCGCCCGCCAGATGCGCCTGCGGGACGTCGGTGGCCTCATCGTCATCGACTTCATCGACATGGAGTCGCAGAAGAACCAGCGCGCGGTCGAGGATCGCCTGCGCGATGCCGTGAAGCAGGACCGCGCCCGCATCCAGATCGGACGCATCTCGCGCTTCGGGCTGCTGGAGCTTTCCCGCCAGCGCCTGCGCCCGTCGATCAGCGAGACGACCAACATCGTCTGCCCGCGCTGCAACGGCATGGGCGTGATCCGCAGCGTCGAGTCGCTCGCGCTCGCGATCCTGCGCCTGATCGGCGAGGAAGCGCGCAAGGACCGCACGGCGAAGGTGATCGCTCACCTGCCGGTCGACGTCGCGACCTACCTCATGAACGAGAAGCGGGACTGGTTGAACAGCATCGAGTCCCGCAGCGAAGTGGACGTCATCCTGGTCCCCAACCGCTATCTCGAGACTCCGGCCTATGAGTTGCGACGCGTTCGCGACGACGAGGCCGACATGCCCGAGTTCTCCGTGATCAGCCACCAGATGGCCGTGCAGCCCCAGGTGGACCTCGACGCCATCGCGGCCGAGGAGAAGGCGTCTCCCCCGCCCGTGCCCGCCGTCACGACCGTGGTGCCGAGCACCCCGGCCCCGCCGCCGGCCCCGGAGCCGGTCGCCGTCGCGGCAGCAGCACCCGTGGCAGTCGTCGCCCCGCAATTCGGCCCGCGCGACGGCGTATTCGTGCGCCTGTGGCGCTGGCTCGCAGGCGACAAGCGCGCGCCCGAACCCGCGCAGGACGCAGTGCGTGGACGCGAGGAGCCGAACCGCCCGCGCGACCAGGGGCGCGATCGCAGCCGCTCGCGGGACCGCGATGAGCGCGGCCGCCGGGATGGACGTCGTGACGAGCGTGGACGCGAGGACCGCAATCGCGACGAGAAGCGTGCCGATCGCGGCGATCGCGACCGTCGGCCAGGACAGCGCGGCGAACAGCGCAATGAGCAGCGTGGTGAGCAGCGCAACGCACAGCGTGGCGAGCAACGCGCGGGCGAGCGCGGTGATCGCAACGACGAGCGTGGACGCAGGCCGGACCCGTCGCAGCAGGGTGGACCGCGCGAACGGCGGCCGGACGGGCAGCAACGCCAGTCGCAGCCGTCCCAGCAACAACAGTCGCAGCAACAGCAGCCACAGCCGCGCCAGGACACCGCTCCCGTGGCGCAGCAGCAGCCCCGACCCGAGAACCAGGGCCCGCAGGAGGGCCAGCGTCCCGAGCAGGGCGATCGGCCGGAAGGCGAACGCAGCGAGCGCGGCGGACGCAGGTCGCGCCGCGGCGGCCGCCGGCGCCGTCGGGAGCCTGGCGAGGGCTATGCGGCCGGTGAGCAGCGCAACGGAGACGCAGGCCCGGACGACTCGTCCGTGCCGCGGTCGGAGGGTGCGGGTGCGGAGTCGCGGCCGGACGGAGCGCCCGAGGCCCGTGAACAGGCCCGTCCGCAGCGCGAGCAATTCGCGCCGTCGCCGGACTTCGCGCGGCCGGCCTCGCAGCAGGACCAGCCTTATTCGGCGCCCGCGCCGGAGGGCCAGGCCCCGCGCTCCGGCTCGTTCGACTTCGAGCACCGGCCCGAGCCGGTCAGGTACGAGCCGCCGGCGCTGCCGATCGTGAGGCCGCCGCACGACGTCCAGGAGTGGACACCCGCTCCGCCCAATGACGCGACACGAGAGGCGCCGCGCAACGAGCCCTGAGGCCGTGCGGCGCTTACCGCCGCGCAGCCGAGCGTGACATCACTTCGTCGAGGAGGCCCCGTGAGGCCTCCTCGGCGAGGTCGAGCACGTGCTCGAACCCTACCGGCCCGCCGTAGTACGGGTCCGGCACGTCCTCTTCCTCGATCGCAGGCGCGAACTCGAGGAACAGGCGCACGCGTTCCCGGTATTGCTCAGGGCTGCGGTCGAGCAGGATCGCGCGGTTCAGCCGGTCCATCGCGATCACGAGGTCGAATCGCTCGAAGTCGGAATCCTCCACCATGCGTGCACGCAGGCTGTGGAGGTCGACTCCGCGGCGCGATGCCGCGGCGATCGCACGCCGGTCAGGCGGGTCGCCCACGTGGTAGTCGTGGGTGCCGGCGGAATCTATCTCGATGCCTAGATGCGGTGCGCGTTCCGCGACCAGTTGCCGGAAGACGCCTTCTGCCGTGGGCGAGCGGCAGATGTTGCCCATGCACACGAATAGCACCGAATACCTGGCTCTGGTTTCCATCGCCGCCTTCCTGATGAGCGCCGGACCGGGCAGGCCCCTCATGTCGCCATGATCACGGGACCGCCCTTTGCCTCCGCGCGCTGGTACGCCGGACGCGCCCTGATCCGTGCGAGGTATTCGCGAAGACGCGGGCACGACTCCGTTCCGGACGCGCGCGACAGCAGCGCCTCGACCGCGAAGCTCATCTGGAAATCCGCCATGGAAAGGTCCGGCCCCGCGAACCAGCGGTGGCTGGACAGGTGGCTCTCGATGAACGCCGTGGCGGCCTGCAGGTTCGGGTCGACCAGCTGCGCCTGCACTTTCGCGCACAACGCGCGCGCGATGGGGCGGGCGAAGAACGGCATCGGCTGCTTCGGAATCGTCGTGAACACGAGCTTCATCACCAGCCAGTTCATGAGCGACCCTTCGGCATAGTGCATCCAGTAGCGGCACTGCAGGTGCTCTGCGCTGCCGGCGGGTGGCTGCAGGTGCGCCAGTTCGCCCTTCGCCGTCGCCCCGTACTTCTCGACCAGGTATTCGATGATGGCGCCGGACTCCGCGACCACGATTCCGTCGTCCGTGATCACGGGCGATTTTCCGAGCGGGTGAATCGCCTTGAGTTCGGGCGGCGCCAGTCGTGTCGCCGGGTTGCGCCGGTATACCTTGAGCTCGTAGGGGACGCCAAGTTCCTCGAGCAGCCACAGGATGCGCTGCGAACGCGAGGTTTCAAGATGGTGGATCGTGAGCATGAATGACCTCAGGGAATGATGCCGCAGACCATGCGGGTGCCGCCGCCACCCAGGGCCGCCGGATGGTCGGAGTGATTGTCGCCTCCCACGTGCACCATCAGCGAATGACCCGTGAGATCAGTCAACTTGAGGCGCGGGGCGAGGACCGGCTGGCTGGCGACGCCATCCGTGTTCACGTACAGGGCCGGCAGGTCGCCCAGGTGACCGTCGCCCCACGGGAACCCGTGCTGCCCCGTTTTCTGCGGGTCGTAGTGGCCACCCGCCGCGAGCGCGGGAACCTTCTTGCCGTCCTTCTCGCCCGGTTGGCAGCTCGGGTTCTCGTGCACGTGAAATCCGTGCAGGCCCGCGGGCAGCCCCGTGAGACTGGGGGTGAAGACGAGCCCGTACTTCGACTCGGTCACCGTCACCGTGCCGGCGCTCGCGCCGACGCCGTTCTCGTCGACGAAGTTCATCTTGATCGTGACACCGCCATCGGCGAGTGCACTGAGCGGGATAGAGGCCAGCAGTACGGCAATTGACAGGACTCTCATGGTTTCGCTCCTGGTTGGTGAATCCGGCCCGCGAGGATCGCGCGGCGCTCGCCACCGTAGTGACCCGTCGAGTGCTCCGAAGTTCATCTTACTCCGCCCTCGTGTTTCAGCGGACCCTTGCCGCCGATCGCACCGTCGAGGGTGCTTCCCGCAGCCGACACGCCCCGCCGGAGAAGCGTGCGGCACCGCCTTCCTGCTACCATCGTTTGCAGCACGGCCAAGCACCCGCCACTGCCGATGAGACCAAATCGCGCGACCGTCGCGCTCCTGACCATCCTCGCGCTCGCAACCTGCGGCGTGCTCGCGTATGCGCGGTTTGGTCCGCCAAGGATCGGCGACGCACGCATCCTGCTCGCCTCCCTGACCGGCCGAAGCGTCGGGGCACCGGGCGGAAACGTCGTCGCGACCCGCCTGCGTCCGGCCCACGGATTCGAGATCGGCCTGTACGCGGGAGACGTCCCGCTGGCGCGCTGGCTGCAATTCACCGGCAGCGGCGATCTCGTGGTCGCGCGCACGCGTGCCGGCGAAGTCCTGCTGCTCGAACGCGACCGTAACGGCGACGGCCGGGCGGACGCTCGCCGCATCCTGCTCACCGGTCTGGACGGGCCGCACGGACTCGCGATTCGCGACGGCTGGCTCTACGTTGCAGAGAAGACCGCAGTCGGTCGCATGCGCTTCGACGAGCAGGCAGGCGCCGCGCAAGGCGACTACCAACGCATCATCACCGGACTCACGGCCGACGGAAACCACGTCACGCGCACCATCGGATTCGGTCCGGACGGCATGCTCTACCTCTCGCAGGGTTCGACCTGCAACGTCTGCGAGGAAAAGGACCCGCGCCGCGCCACGATGATGCGATTCGCGCCCGACGGCACGAAGGGCGAGATCTACGCGACCGGACTGCGCAACAGCGTCGGATTCGACTGGGCGCCCTGGGATGGCGCGCTCTACGCCACCGAGAACGGTCGCGACCTTCTCGGCGACGACTTCCCACCGGATGAATTGAACCGCATCGAGCGCGGAGCTTTCTACGGCTGGCCGTACCTGAACGGCTTCAACGTCCTCGATCCCGACCTCGGCCCCGGCCACGAATCGCTGCTTGCCAGCGCGAAACGGCCCGCGCACGGCTTCCGCGCGCACAACGCACCGCTCGGCATCGTATTCCTGCGCTCGCAGCCGCGGCCGCCCGGATACGAGCGCGCGGCGATCGTCGCACTGCACGGGTCGTGGAACCGTTCGGTGCTGGATGGCTATAAGCTGGTGTCGCTGCACTGGCGCGACGACGGCTCGATCGACGAGCGCGATTTCCTGACCGGGTTCCTCGGCGAGCCAGGCGTCATGGGTCGCCCGGCCGGTGTTGCCGAAGGACCCGACGGCGCGATCTACGTCGCCGATGATTACGCGGGGGCGATCTATCGGGTGGCCCCCCGCAGATAGAAGTCATGTCGAACACGAGACTCGTCTACTCCACCGGCCAGGGCCGGTTGTGCCCCGAATGCGCCCGGCCGATGTCGGACTGCCGCTGCCGGCGCAGCAAGCCCGCACAGGCGGCCTCGAACGCGCCAAAGGGCGACGGCATCGTGCGCATCGGCCGTGAAACCAAGGGACGCAAGGGCAAGGGCGTCACGGTCGTCGCGGGCCTGCCTCTCGCAGGCACGGCGCTCGAAGAACTCGCCACGCGGCTCAAGAAGCGCTGCGGATCGGGCGGCAGCGTGCACGATGGCGTGATCGAGATCCAGGGCGATCACCGCGACGTGCTGGTCGCCGAACTGGCGACGCTCGGCTACGTAACACGGCGCTCCGGCGGCTGAGCGCGGATGCGCCTCAACAAGTTCCTCGGTGAATCCGGCACCTGCTCGCGCCGCGAGGCCGACCAGTGGATCGAGGCCGGCCGCGTGACGGTGAACGGGACGCGGGCAGTGCTGGGCACCCAGGTCGCCGAGGGCGATGTCGTTCTGGTGGACGGACAGCCGCTGCGCGAGCGGCCGACTCGCGTGTACATCGCGCTCAACAAGCCGGCAGGCGTCGAGTGCACGACCGACCGTGAGGTGCCGGACAACATCGTGGACTTCGTCGGCCACCGCGAGCGAGTCTTCCCCATCGGACGGCTCGACAAGGATTCAGAGGGCCTGATCCTGCTCACCAACGACGGCGACGTCGTCAACACCGTTCTGCGGGCGGAGCACGAGCACGAGAAGGAATACGTCGTTGCGGTGGACCGGCCGCTCACCCCGGCGTTCCTCGCGGGCATGGCCCGCGGCGTTCCGATCCTCGACACGGTGACCAACCCCTGCACGCTGACACAGGTCGGTCGCAATACCTTCCGCATCGTGCTCACGCAGGGACTCAACCGCCAGATCCGGCGCATGTGCGAGCACTTCGGCTACACCGTGCGCAGCCTGCAGCGGGTGCGCATCATGCACGTTCGGCTCGGCGACCTGCCGCTGGGCCGCTGGCGCAACCTGACACCCGTCGAAATCCGCGGGCTCGTGAAGGCACCGACGACCCTGCGCCTGCGTCCGCGCGCAAACCCTCCGGGCGGGTAACCGGGCGCCTCAGCCGGTGCCCGCAGCGTCGCGCAGCGAACGCTTGTGCCGGAGGTCCAGGTACAGGTTGTATCCGGCAACGGCGGCCGGAAACAGGTTCGACAGGATGCCGACCGAGTCGTTCTTGCCGAACGTGAAGTAGGAAAGCAGCAGCAGGCTTCCCGAGATGCTCATGAGCCAGAACACGGTCGGCACCACCGGCTTGCCGTGCGCGCGCGAATACAGCATCTGGACGAACCACCGGCCGGCGAAGAGCACCACGCCGAGATAGCCGACGAGCTTCCAGGGCGTGAGCGTGACGCCGAATGCAACGAGAAGAACCTGGTTCATGCGTTTTCTCCGCGAGATGACCCGCCCTGCCGGCCCGCGAGCGCGCGTGCCCGCTCGAGATCCGTTCCTGTGTCCACCCCCGGGCCCGGCGGCACGCGGCAGGTTCCGACCACGATGCGCATGCCGTCCTGCAGCGCCCGCAGCTGCTCGAGCTTCTCGCGCAACTCGAGTGCAGAGGGCGGCAGGCGCGTGATCCTGCCGCAGAGCGCCGACCCGATACGCGTAGATGCCGACGTGCCTCATCGCGCCACGCGAATTCACGCTGTCCCGCGCCTTCCTGCGCGCCGTCGCGGGTCCACGGGATCGGCGCACGGCTGAAATAGAGCGCAGCCCCGTCGTCCGCAGTGACGACCTTGACGACGTTCGGGTCGAGGAACTCTCCGAGCGACTCGATGGGCGTGGCGAGCGTCGCGATCCCGGCCGACTGGTCGCGCATCAGCAAGTCGGCCACCTGTTCGATCAGCGCCGGCGGCATGAACGGCTCGTCGCCCTGGACATTGACCACCACTGTGCCCTCGTCCCACCCGAGTTGCGCTGCAACCGCTGCGACCCTGTCCGTCCCGGACGGCAGGTCAGGGTCCGTCATCACTGCGATCGGGTGCTGCCGCCCCCTGGGATCACGGACAGCGGCGGCGATGCGCGTGTCGTCGGTCGCGACGATCACGCGGTCGGCACCGCTCGCACAGGCCTGCTCGACCACGCGCTGGACCATCGGCCGGCCGCCGATGTCGAGCAGCGGCTTGCCTGGCAGACGCGTCGAGGCGTAGCGCGCCGGGATGACGACGTGAAAAGTCACCGTCAGTCCTTCAGGAGCGCGTCTTCCGCAGCCAGCCTCGTAGCCTCGTCTTCCAGCATCACGGGAATGCCGTCCCGGACCGGGAAGGACAACCGGTCGGCGCGGCAGACCAGGCAGGGCACGTCGCGGTGCCACTGCAGGGGCCCCTTGCACACGGGACAGGCGAGTATGTCGAGCAGTCTGCTATCCAAGTTTGCCTCCGGCACCGATCAGCCCGGTGCGTTCGAGGACGAGGGCGAGGAGCACCCGGGCCGTCTCACGCTCCATGCCCACGTCGAGTTCCACGTACCACCAGCCGGGCCGCGCGTACGCCGCGCATTTTACTGCATCCTTCTCCGTCATCAGGACCGTGGCTTCCGCCGGGAACGGAAGCGCCGCCGGATCGATCGGCGCATGATCCGGCAGCGGGTGCTCGACCGGGTCGAGTCCCACGCCGCGCAGCGCGGCGAAGAACGCCTCGGGATTGCCCACCGCAGCGACCGCGTGCAGACGCTCGCCGCTGAAGCTCGCCAGCGTACGTTTCTCGCCGGAAAGCAGGTTCACCGCTGCGCCCGGCGCGAGCGCCGCCTCGGCGAGGAAGGGATGGCGCGGATTCACGCGCACGTCGCCGCCCGGGCCGCGCCGGGTCAGGACCACCGCATCCGCGCGCTCCAGACGCCGCGCAGGCTCGCGCAGCGGACCCGCCGGAAGCAGGAATCCATTGCCGAACCCACGCGCAGCGTCGACCACGACGATCTCGTAGTCGCGCCCCAGTCGCAGGTGCTGCAGGCCGTCGTCGCAGACCACGACCTCGGCACCCTCCTCCTCCGCAAGGCGCGCCGCCGCAACCCGGTCGGCACCGATGACGACCACGTGCGGGCGATGCCGGGCATGCAGCAGCGCCTCGTCGCCGACGTCGGCCGGGTCGTCGTCCGGGGCCACCACACGGACACGACCGGAATGCTTCCCACCGTAACCGCGCAGGACGACCCCGACGCGCCGGCCACGGCGGGTCAGTTCACGCACCAGCCAAGCGGCGACCGGCGTCTTGCCCGTGCCGCCGACCGTCAGGTTCCCCACCACGACGACCGGCACGCCGACCTTCGCGCTGCGAAGAAGACCGGACGCATACAGCGCGCGACGCGCGGCCACGCCGAAACCGAAGATCCACGAGAGCGGCCAGAGCGGAATGCTGCGCCATGCAGGCCCGTACCAGAGATCCGCCAGTCGGGCGGCGAGCGTTCATTCGTTGAACTGCATGCGGTAGAGCACCGCATACTGGCCTTCGCGAGCCAGCAGCTCCTCGTGAGTACCGGTCTCGATCACGCGGCCGCCGTCCATGACGAGGATCCGGTTCGCCTTCTCCACGGTGGAAAGACGATGCGCGATCACGAGCGTCGTGCGGCTCTCCATGAGTTGCTCGAGTTGTTCCTGGATCTGCCGTTCGAGTTCCGTGTCGAGCGCCGAGGTCGCCTCGTCGAGGATCAGCACCGGCGTATTGCGGAGCATGGCCCGGGCGATGGCGATTCGCTGCCGCTGGCCTCCGGAGAGCAGCACGCCGCGGTCGCCCACCTCCGTGTCGAGCCCGCCCGGCAACGCATCGGTGAACTCCGTCACGCGCGCTGCGCGCGCGGCCGACTCGATTTCCGCGTCGGTCGCAGGAAAGCCGAAGGCGATGTTGCGCCGGACGGTATCGTTGAAGATCACCACGTCCTGGCTCACGAGACTCATCTGGGCGCGCAGGTCCTGGAGGCCGTACTCGCGCACGTCGTGGCCGTCGAGCAGCACGCTGCCGCCCCCGACGTCGTAGAACCTGGGCAGCATGTTGACGATCGTCGATTTGCCGCTGCCGGAGCGCCCGACGATGGCGAGCGTCTCACCGGCGTTCACGCTGAAGCTCACGCCTGAAAGCACGTCGCTCGCGCCGGTCGGGTAGCGAAAGGTCACGTCGCGATACTCGACGTCGCCGCGGGCGCGCGTAATCGGGCGCCCGCCACCGGGGTGCTCGACCGCAGTGTCCATGACCTCGAAGATGCTCTGGGCAGCGGCGATGCCCTGCTGCAGGGGCCCAGCCACGTTGATGATCCTGCGCAGCGGTGCCGTGACGAGCCCGAGCGCCGCGATGAACGACGTGAAGTCGCCAACCGTCATGTTGCCCTTCATCGCGTCCTTGGTCGCCACGTAGAGCACGCCGGCCATCGCGCTCGAGGCGATGAGCATCACCACCGGATTGCTCAGCCCCTTGGTGAGCATGAGCCGCATGTAGGAGCGGCGATTGTGCTCGATGACCTGCTCGAAGAGCTCGGTCTCGTAGGCCTGGGCGTTGAACACGCGCACCACGCGCGGCGCCTCGATCGCCTCCTTCGCGACGCGCGTGACGTCGCCCATGGAGTTCTGGATGCGCCGGCTGTAGCGGCGGAACTGCTGGTTGATGCGACGGATCATGAACGCGATCAGCGGCCCGACCGTCAGGGTGACCAGTGTCAGGCGGGGGTTCTGCCACAGCAGGTAGCCGACCAGCCCGAAGATCGTCAGCGTATCGCGGATGAACACCGTGATCGAATCGGTGGTCGCCTGGGCCACCTGCTCGGTGTTGTAGGTGAGTCGCGACAGGAGCGCGCCCGAGGCCTCGCGGTCGAAGTAGCTGATCGGCAGGTGGAGGTAACTGTCGAAGAGCTGCGCGCGCAGGGTCTTCACGATCCGTCGGCCCACGGAACCCGGACAGTAGGTCTGCAGGAAGTCGCCGATGCCGCGGAACACGAACAGCCCGACCAGCGTGACCGGCACCAGCCAGGTCATGCGCGGATCCTTGTTGACGAAGGTCCCGTCGAGGAAGAACTTGATGAATCCCGCCCATCCTGCATCCGACGCAGCCGACATCACCATGCCAAGCACACCCACCATGAACATGGTGCGGTGAGGACGCAGGTAGGAGATGAGCCGGCGGTAGGTCCGCAGTGCGCCCGGCTTCAGGCGAAGGTTCGGGTCGCTGGCCGACTTGAGGCCGCTACTGACCTTGTGGCGCATCGTCGACCGTCGCGATGTTGAGCTGGCGGTATCCGGCCCGCCCGGCGACGTCCATGGCCGTCACCACCGACTGGTGCATCGCGCGCGCATCGGCCCGGATGGTCACCGGAGCCGATCGGTCGCCCTGCGAGACCTTGCCGAGCGCCGCGGCGAGCGTATCCGGGCTGTTGTTGATGAGCAGGCGCCCGTTCACGCGATACGCGCCTTCCGCCGTTACGTCGATCTCGATGGAGCCCTGCGGCGATTCCGCTTCCGAGGTGTTCCCCGCCTCCGGCAGCCGGATCTTCAGGCGTCCCTCGTCGACGAACTTCGTGGACAGCATGAAGAAGATCAGCAGCAGCAGCACGACGTCGATCAGTGACGTCATGTTGAGCTCGGGCTCCTCCGCGCGGCGCGGCTGGAACTTCACGCCGCCTCGTCCTTCGCTGACGGCGGCGTCGTGCCGCTCGCGCGGTCGATCGCCTGGACGAGCTTGATGGATTCCTTCTCCATCCGGATCACCAGCGAGTCCACCCGGCCACGCAGGTACCGGTAGGCGACGAACGCGGGAATGGCGACCAGGAGCCCCGCCGCGGTGGTGATCAGCGCCTCCGCGATGCCGCCCGCCATCGCGGCCGGGTTGCCGACGCCGGCGAGCGTGATGGCCTTGAAGGTGCGGATCATGCCCGTGACGGTACCGAGCAGGCCGAGCAGCGGCGAAATTCCGGCGATCGTCCCGAGAACGTTGAGGTAGCGCTCGAGGTCATGCACGGCGTGGCGTCCGGCGTCCTCGATCGCGCTGATCATGACGGCGCGGTCGCGATGACGATTGGCGAGACCCGCCGCGAGCACACGACCGAGCGGCGAGTGCATTTGCAGCGCCGTGATCTGCCGGTCCGTGAGGGTCCGGTTCTCGACCCACTGCCAGACCTTGTCGGTCAGCTCTGCGGGCACGACCCGCTGCTCTCGCAGGGTCCAGAGCCTTTCGAGGGTGACGGCCACCGCCAGGATGGAGCACAGGATGATCGGCACCATGACGATGCCGCCGGCCTTCACGATCTCGAACATGTCCTGGTTCTGGCCCTTTGTCGCTGTGCCCTCGGATCATACTTGATCGGGGGCGAGGGCCGCGACCGGCGGCCGTCACGGATCCTGCCAGAGTCGCCGGTGCGCGAGTCGCCACTCCCGGGGCGCAGACGTCGGCCGGTCAGGCCGCAGGTCGAATTCGACGGCGCCGGCGGTGGCCGTGCTCACCAGGCCGGCCCCCACGGACGACCAGCGATCGACCACGCTCGAGGCGGGAAATCCCCATCGATTTCGATAGCCCGCCGACACCAGGGCCCAACGGGGCCGAGTCGCCATCACCAGCCCTGCCCCGGATGAGGTTCGGCTGCCGTGGTGAGGTACGACGACCACCTCGGCAGCCACCGAGCGTCCGCGCTCGAGCACCTGTGCTTCGGCGTCGAGCTGGACGTCCCCGGTGAGAAGCACGACATGCGCCCCGGCGCGCACGCGCAGGACGCACGAACGATCATTGTCCTTCGGCAGCAGCGACGAACCCGGATGCAGCCATTCGAACTCCACACCGTCCCAGTTCCAGCGGCCGCCGGCACGGCAGGGCTCCACCCGGCCAAGCCGGTCGAGCGCGTGACCGCTTGCCGCGAGGCCTCGTACAGGCACGAGGCGCGCGAGCGACTCGGCGCCGCCCGTGTGGTCGCCGTCGTCGTGGCTCGCGACCAGCAGGTCGATCTTCCGCACGCCACGGCTGCGCAGGTAGGGCTCGACGACGAGCACGCCCGTGTCGGTTCCGCTGCGGAATCCGGGTCCGGTGTCGTAAACGAGCACGTGGCTCCGTGTCTCGACGATGGCGGCGAGTCCCTGCCCGACGTCCAGCAGTGCGAAGTGCGCCGCACCGACGGCGGGAGCAGCGGGCCGCCATGCGCACATTGCGGACACGATCACCGCTCCCGCGACCCGACCCGGCGCGGGCAGCGGCAGGATCGCGGCGGTCGCGCCGGCGACGAGCACGACCCATCCCCAGGCCGGCAGCGTCGCGATGCCCCAGGTCGCCAGCGGCCATGCGGCCGGGACCGAGATCAGCGGCCAGGTGAACTCGATCAGCCAGGCGACGCCGCCCAATGCGACCTTGCCCGCCGCCGGGAGAACCAGCGCAGCGGTGGTCGCAAGCAATACGGCGGGCACGATCACGAGCGTGTAGAGCGGGATCGCGACGATGTTCACCAGCGCCGAGACCAGCGAGACGTTGCCGAAACTGGCTGCAAGCACCGGAACGAGACCGACCGTGACCGCGAGCTGCGCCTCGGCAAAGCCAGCCACGGCCGTGGTCTTGCCGAAGGCGCCGGAGCTCGCGAGCAGGATCGCCGCAACGGCGCCGAACGACAGCCAGAACCCGACCGCCAGCGGTGCAAGCGGATCGAGTGCGAGCACCGTGATCGCGCCGAGCGCGAGGGCGTTCGCCGGCCCCGCGCGCCTGCGCAGCAGGAGCGCAATTGCGACGAGCGCGATCATGATCATCGTGCGCTGGGTCGGCACCGACCATCCTGCCAGCAGCGAGTAGCCGAAGGCTGCGCAGGTCCCGACCAGCGCCGCCGCATCGCGCCGCACACCGAGCGCCCCACGCCGCTGCCGCCACCGTTGCACGCGCGACGCGAACCAGCCCGCGACCGCGCCGAACATCCCGATGTGCATGCCGGAGATGGCCATCAGGTGACTCGTCCCGCTGCGCGCGAGTTCCCGCCATTGTTCCCGGCTGAGCGCATCCTGCAGTCCGACCGCGAGCCCCGCGACGATGCCGGTGGCGGGCCGCTGGCCGAGCGAATCGCGGATCCTGCGAGCGACAGCGTCGCGGGCAACGGTCACCGGCCGGCGCATGAGGTCCTGCCAGCTTCGCCCGTCGCTTGCGGCGGATTTCACATACCCCGTGGCGCCGATTCCTTCGCGAAGCATGCGGGCCTCCTGGTCCGAGCCGCCGGGATTCGCGAATCCGCGCGGGCGCCGCAGGCGCGCGACCACCGACAGCCGCTCTGCCGCCCTCGGCACGAAGGATGGCTCGTACCACGAGAGTTCCACCTCGGACGGGACACCTGCCGTGGGCTCGGTGGCGAGCCGGAACCGGATGCCCCCGTCGAGGACCTGCGGGACGGAAGCCACGGTGCCGTGCAGCTCGACGCCGCGACCCTCGAGTGCCGGGTCGAGCCGGCCGGCGAGACGCCCGCCGGCGTCGCTCCAGCAACAGGCAAAAGCGAGTGCGAAGACCAGCGGCAGGCGAAAACGCGTCGCAGACGCGAGCAGCAGTGCGGCCAGGAGGAACGCCGCGACGACCGCCCCTGGCGGCAGGGAATCGAGCACCAGCAGCGAAGCACACGCCACCGAGGAATGCGATCGCCGAGGAGACCATGGCCCTGCGCGCTCCAACGAACCGGACCGGCAGGCTGCGCCGAACGGCAGCGAGGCGCGCCGCGCAAATCCCGCGCGTTCGCGCAGTTTCAGCCGGACTCGAGCCGTCCGTCGCGGAGCGTCAGCACCCGCTGCATGCGCGCCGCGATCTCGGTCGCGTGCGTCACGATCACGAGACTCGTCCCGAGCTCGCGATTGAGCTCGAGCATGAGGTCGAGCACGGCCCGGGCGTTACCGCCGTCGAGATTGCCGGTGGGCTCGTCGGCGAGCACGACCTGCGGGCGCGTCACCAGCGCACGCGCAACGGCCGCGCGCTGGCGCTCCCCGCCCGAGAGCTGGCCGGGCCGGTGGCCGAGCCGGGCGCCCAGCCCCACGCGTTCGAGCAGCTGGCGCGCTTCCGCCTGCGCGGCCGCGACCGAGTCGCGCCTCACCAGCAGCGGCATCGCCACGTTCTCGAGCGCCGTGAACTCCGGCAGCAGGTGGTGGAACTGGTAGACGAAGCCGAGCGAGCGATTGCGCAACAAGCCTCGCGCCGAGTCGGACAGCGAGGCGAGCGACTGCCCTGCGAGCCGCACGGTGCCGGACGACGGCAGGTCGAGTCCGCCGAGGATCTGCAGCAGCGTGGTCTTGCCCGACCCGGACGAGCCCACGATGGCGACGGTCTCGCCCTGCCCGATGGCCAGGTTCACGCCCGTCAGCACCTCCAGGCGCTGGCCGGCCTCGTCGAAGTGCTTTCGCACGTCGTCGCAACTGAGGATATCTCGGTCAGTCATGTCGCAGTGCCCTCGCCGGATCGGTGCGCGCCGCGCGCCAGGCGGGATAGAGTGTGGAAAGACAGCAGAGCACGAACGCGGTGCTCGCGATGAGCAGGACGTCACCCGTCTCGACGCGTGCCGGCAGGTCGCTCATCAGGTAAACGCTCGCATCCATGAAGCGAGTGCCGAGCAGCCGCTCGAGCCCGTGCACCAGCGTCTCGAGATTGAACGAGAGCAGCATTCCCAGGGCCACGCCGCCGAGCGTGCCGACGAGCCCGATCACCGTGCCCTGTGTGGCGAAGATCGCGAGCACGCTCGACGGCCGCGCGCCGAGCGTGCGCAGTATCGCGATGTCGGGCTGCTTGTCCTTCACCGCCATCACCAGCGTCGAGACGATGTTGAACGCCGCCACCGCCACCACCAGCAGCAGGATGAAGAACATCATCCGCTTGGTGAGCTCGATGGAACGGAAGAAATTCGCCTGCCGCTGCGTCCAGTCCTCGACCCAGAACCCCCCGCCGAGGGCTCGCGCCACGTCGCGGGAGGCTTGCGGCGCGAGGTAGGGATCGTGCATCGCGAGGCGGATGCCGGTCACGCGGTCGCCCAGCCGGAACACTCGCTGGGCGTCCGCCAGGCTCGTGAGCGCCAGGCCGTTGTCGATCTCGTACATGCCCGAGTAGAAGACGCCGCTCACCGTGAACCGGCGCATGCGCGGCACGACGCCCGCCGGCGTGACGGACCCCTGCGCGACCACCATCACCACGCTGTCGCCGGGCGCCACGCCGAGCCGGGAGGCAAGCTCCGAGCCGAGCAGCATGCGATACGAGCCGGCCTCGAGCGCGCCGAGCGAGCCGCTCTTCAGCCGGTCGGCGATCGCCGAGACCGTCGCTTCCAGCTGCGGATCGACGCCTCGAACTCCGGCCGGCGCAGCGGCCCCTTTCGGTCGGTCGGCGATGAGCAGCGCCTCGCCTTCCACGAACGGGGCGACGGCCTCGATGCGCGGGTCTGCGAGCGCAGCCTTGCGCAACGCCGGCCAGTCCTCCGCCCCTGCGCCGAACACGCTCAGCGTCGCGTGGGACGTGATGCTGAGAATGCGGCTGCGAAGCTCCGTCTCGAACCCGTTCATCACGGACAGGACGACGATGAGCACCGCCACGCCGATGGCGACGCCCAGCATGGACATGAGCGAGATGAACGACAGGAACCGGTTCCCGGACGAGCGCAGGTAGCGCCGCCCGATCCTCACCTCGTAGGGCATTCGTGCTGCCATCACTCGTACCGCAGCGCCTCGGCCGGCTCGGTCGCCGCGCCGCGAATGGCCGGGTAGATGGTCGCGAGCACCGTGAGCAGGAACGCGATCGCGGAGATCGTGACGACCTGCCCTGCACGCACTTCGGAGGGCAGCTCGGTGATGTAGTAGACGGTCGGATCCATCACGTGGAAGCCGAACACGTGCTCGAGCGCCGGGACGATGACCCCGACGTTTTCCGCGACCAGCACCCCGAGCGCGGTGCCGACCAGCGTGCCGATCGCCCCGATCACCAGTCCCTGGGTCAGGAACACGCCCACGACGCCGCGTGGCGCGAGGCCGAGCGTGCGCAGGATCGCGATGTCCGAGCGCTTCTCGTTCACCACCATCACCAGGGCTGCGACGATGTTGAAGGCCGCCACCGCGACGACGAGCATCAGGATCAGGCTCATCATCGTCTTCTCGATGCGGATGGCACGGAAGTACGCTGCGTGCTCCTCGCTCCAGTCACGGACCTGGAATCCCGCGCCCAGCGCCGCGGCCACCGCCCTGGCCCTCGACGGTGCCGCCATGACATCGTCGAAGCGCAGCCGGATTCCGGCGGGCGCGGTATCGCCGCCTGCAAGCTCGGCGGCATCCTGCATCGGCACCAGCGCGAGCGTCGAATCGTGGTCCTGCAACCCGACCTCGAAGATGCCGGACACTTCGAAGGTCTGCAGCGCCGGCCGGCCCACTCCCGTGAGCAGTTCGCGACCGGGCACCATCACCGTGAGCTGGTCGCCGACCTGCGCACCGAGCTGCCACGCGAGCGATCGGCCAATGATCGCCCGGCGCGATCCGGGCTTGAGATCGGACAGACGCCCCTCGAGCAGGTGCTCTTCGATCGCGGACACGCCGGGCTCGGCCTGCAGGTCCACGCCGTGCAGGACGGCGGGCATCAGGTGCCCGGAACGCCCGACCATCGCCTGCACGTCGACGAAGGGTGCTGCGCCGAGCGTGCCCGGCACTGCCAGCGCACGGTCCGCCACCGCGCGCCAGTCCGCCATCCGGTCGGGCGCAGCGGTAACCGTCGCGTGCGCCGTCAGCGCGACCAGCCGCCCCCGGAGCTCGCCCTCGAATCCGTTCATGACGGAAATGATGGTGATGAGCGCGGCGACGCCGAGGCACACCCCCAGCATCGACACCCATGAAATGAAGGAGACGAAGAACCCCTGCCGCCGGGTCCGGACGTACCGCAGTCCGAGAAATACGGGCAGGGGATGGAACATGTTCGGTCCTGGCGAAAGGCCGCAAGGCTACCCGCGGGAACCCGGTTTTGCACGCCGCATCGGTCCCTGCCAGGCAGCACCACCGACCGCAAACCGGGAACCGGTCACGTCCCACGCGCGAATACCGGTGCTATATTGTCGGGAGACTTCCAGCAGGGGCCGAGATCATGCGCAAGACGATGCTCGCTGCAATCGGGATGGCATTGGGACTGGGTCTCGCGACGGCACACGCCCAGGGCGACCAGGCGGCCACCGCCCCGGCAGCACAGAGCCAGGCGGGAATCCCCGCACGCGGCCTTTCCATGGCCCAGGTTGAACAGCGCTTTGGCGCCCCGGCGGACCGCATGGCGGCGATCGGCAAGCCACCCATCACTCGCTGGGTCTACCCCTCGTTCGTCGTCTACTTCGAGTACAACATCGTCATACACGCGGTCGGAACGTCCGCCGCGGCCAGGGCGAACTGAGCCCCAAGGTCGGACCGCAGCTGCGCCGCCGCGACCGGCGGCCGGTCTGATAATCTCCGCAACCCCGGCGGAACGAGACCGCCAACACGCATCGACCTAGAACGAATCTCATGATTCGTCTTTAAGCTATTGTTTTGAATAATTTTACTGACATTTCCCTGCCCGGTGTCGACCGCCCGAAGGTGCGCTGGACCAGCCTCGCCGGCGCCGGGACCGCGCTTTACCTTGCCCGATCGGCCACCGCGCGGCGCGGTCCGTTCCTGGTCATCACCGTCGACGCGGCGAGCGCCACCCGTCTCGAGGAAGAACTCAGGTTCTTCGCGCCCCCGTCGCTGCCCATATTCGCCTTCCCGGGCTACGAGACTCTCCCGTACGACCAGTTCTCGCCGCACCCGGACATCATTTCGCAGCGCCTGCGCACCCTCGCCCGCCTGCCGTCGCTTGCGTCGGCCATCGTCGTCACCGACCTGCCGACCGCGCTGCAGCGCCTGCCACCACAGTCGTTCGTCGACGGCCACGCGCTCCACGTCGACATCGGGCAGGAACTCGATCTCGCCGCCTTCCGCCTGCGCCTCGCAGCGGCGGGTTACGCCAGCGTTCCACAGGTCGGCGCACCGGGCGAATTCGCGATTCGCGGCTCGCTCTTCGACATCTTCCCGATGGGCAGCGACGTGCCGATGCGCATCGACCTCATGGACCGCCGGGTCGAGAGCGTGCGCAGCTTCGACGCCGAAACCCAGCGCTCCGGGGAACGGCTGCCTCGCCTGGAACTCCTGCCTGCTCGCGAATTCGGCCTGGGGCCTGATTCCGTGCGCGATTTCCGGCGGCGCTTCCGCACGCGCTTCGAGGGCGACCTGACGCGCATGCCGCTCTACCGCGACGTCGGCGAAGGACTCGCCCCCGCGGGCATCGAGTACTACCTGCCGCTTTTTTTCGAATCGACATCGAGTCTCTTCGACTACCTGCCGCGTGGCGCCGTCGTGGTGCTGCCTTCCGCGTACAGGCACACGCTCGATTCCGCATGGGCGTCGGTGGAAGAGCGATTCGAGGAGCGCCGATACGACATCGAGCATCCGGTGCTTTCGCCCGACGAGGCGTTTCTGCAGCCGCAGGACTGGCAGGCCGCACTCGCGCGCTCGCCCCTGCTGCTGCTGGGCGAGGCAGGCCTGCCGGACGAAGACGGCACGGCGCACGTCGTGGACCTGCGGACGTCGGAAGCGCCCGCGCTGCGACTGGACCAGCGCAAGGACGAGTCCGTCAAGGCGTTCGCGGCACAACTCGCATCGCACCCGGGCCGGGTACTGCTGGCCGCCGAGTCGCCGGGTCGGCGCGAACTGCTGCTCGACCTGCTGCGGCCACACGGCGTGGCGGCCAAAGTGGTATCCGGGTGGGACGAATTCCTGGCGAGCGCTGCGCCGCTTGCCCTGACGGTTGCTCCGCTCGCATCGGGCGTGGCGCTCGCGGACCCCGCGTTGACCCTCTACGCCGAGGAGCAGCTCTTCGGCGAGCGTGCGCGCCAGGAGCGCAGGCGGCGACGTTCCGATCGCGACCCGGCGAGGATCATCCAGCAGCTCGCGGACCTGCGACCAGGCGCGCCCGTGGTGCACGAGGACTACGGCGTCGGCCGATACCTGGGACTCACGACGATGGACGCAGGCGGCATCGCGGCCGAGTTCCTGGTCCTCGAATATGCAGAAGGCGACAAGCTCTACGTCCCGGTGCAGTCGCTGGAGCGGATCAGCCGCTACACCGGCGCAGCGCCCGAGTCCGCGCCCCTGCACAAGCTCGGCAGCGACCAGTGGTCGAAGGCCCGCGGCCGCGCGGCCGCGCGCATCCGCGATGCCGCTGCTGAACTCCTCGACGTCTACTCCCGGCGCGCCGCACGCGAGGGTCACGCCTTCACCGTGGACGATGCGCAGCTGCAGGCCTTTGCAGCAGGCTTCCCGTTCGAGGAGACCGCCGACCAGGCGGCCGCCATCACGCAGGTCGTCGTGGACCTGTGCTCGCCAAAGCCCATGGACCGGGTCGTGTGCGGCGACGTGGGCTTCGGCAAGACCGAGGTCGCGCTGCGGGCCGCGTTCGTCGCGGTGCAGGGCGGCAAGCAGGTCGCGGTGCTCGTGCCGACCACCCTGCTCGCCCAGCAGCACTACCAGACCTTCGCGGATCGATTCGCCGACTGGCCCGTCCGCGTCGAGCTCCTCTCGCGCTTCCGTGGCGACGCGCAGGCGAAGACTGCACTGGCGGGGCTCGCGGAGGGCAAGGTCGACATCGTCGTCGGAACGCACCGGCTCCTGCAGTCCGGCGTGCGTTTCAAGGACCTGGGGCTGCTGATCATCGACGAGGAGCACCGCTTCGGCGTGCGCGACAAGGAACGCCTGAAGGCGCTGCGCGCCGAAGTGGACGTCCTTACGCTCACCGCAACCCCGATCCCGCGCACGCTCAACATGGCGCTCGGAGGATTGCGCGACCTGTCGCTGATCTCGACGCCCCCCGCCGGCCGGCTGTCCATCAAGACCTTCGTGTCGGAGTGGAGCGAGCCCGTCATCCGGGAGGCCTGCCTGCGCGAACTGCGACGCGGCGGACAGGTCTACTTCGTGCACAACTCGGTGGACACCATCGAGAACACCGGACGCGCGCTTGCGGAACTGGTGCCGGAGGCGCGCATCGCGATCGGCCACGGGCAGATGCGCGAGCGCGACCTCGAGCAGGTCATGCTCGATTTCTACCACAAGCGCGCCAACCTGCTGCTCTGTACCACCATCATCGAAAGCGGCATCGACGTCCCGACGGCCAACACCATCGTCATCGACCGCGCCGACCGGTTCGGCCTCGCGCAGCTCCACCAGCTGCGCGGCCGTGTCGGCCGCTCCCACCACCAGGCCTACGCGTACATGGTCACGCCGCCGAAGAACGCGATGACTGGCGACGCGATCAAGCGTCTCGAGGCCATCGAGTCGCTCGAGGACCTCGGCTCGGGCTTCGTGCTCGCGACGCACGACCTCGAGATCCGCGGCGCAGGCGAACTGCTCGGCGAGGGCCAGAGCGGGCAGATCCAGGAGATCGGCTTCGCGCTCTACATGGAACTGCTGGAGCGAGCCGTCGCCGCGATGCGTGCGGGCCGGGTACCCGAGCTCGAGCGGCCGCTGCACCACGGGCCGGAAATCGACCTGCACGTTCCCGCGCTGTTGCCGGAGTCGTTCCTGCCTGACGTCCATGCCAGGCTGGTGCTCTACAAGCGGATCTCCGGCGTCTCCTCCGAGGCGGATCTCGACGACCTGCAGGCCGAGACCATGGATCGCTTCGGATCGCTGCCGGAGCCGGCGCGCAACCTGTTCCGGATCTCACGCCTGCGCGCCGGCGCGGCGCGGCTCGGGATCGAGCGGCTCGACGTCGGGCAGGCCGGCGGGTCCATCGCCTTCGGCGCGGATACGCCCCTCGACCCGGGCGCATTGATCCTGCTGGTCCAGAAGAGCGGCCGGG
Organism: uncultured Gammaproteobacteria bacterium; assembly: GCA_963726665.1. Taxonomy (GTDB): domain Bacteria; phylum Pseudomonadota; class Gammaproteobacteria; order Steroidobacterales; family Steroidobacteraceae; genus RPQJ01. The sequence continues at coordinate 262,401 of CAVSDW010000011.1, forward strand.
CCCTGCGTTTCGACGGCCCGCAGAAGCTCAGGTTCAGCGGCGAATTCGGCGAGCAGGAGGCTCGTTTCACCGCGGCACAGGCGCAGATCGAGGCGCTCGAGAAGTGCGTCCTGAAGATGATAGCCGGCTATCCGCTGATCTACGCTTTCCGGGATCTCTCCGCCCTGGACCTGGTTGCCGCCCGAGTGCTTGGCCCGTTCGAGTGCCTGCTGTGCAGCCTCGAGCAGGATTTCGCAGTCGCGGCCCCGCGGCGGCACCGCGCTCACCACGCCCGCGCTCATGGTCAGGTAACGGCCGATGCGCGACCTCGGGTGATGGATCGCGAGCTGGCGGATCCGGGCGAGGATGTTTTCCGCGAACGCGCATGCGCTCGCCTGCTCCATCGCGAGCCCGAGTGCGACGAACTCGTCATCGCCGAACCGGGCCACTACGTCGCTCGTGCGACGCATGGCCGAAACGATGGTCCGGCCGATCTGTCGGAGCACGTTGTCCGTCGCGACGCGCCCGAAGACCTCGTGGTACTCACGGCAGGCGTCTACGTCGAACCTGAGCACCGTGAGTGAGCGGCCGTCACGCTGGCCGATCGACCAGTCGCGCCGCAGCGTCTCGAGCAGGTGCTCGGCGGTGGCGAGGCCACTCGCCCGGTCGATGCCGGCGCCGACGGTCGTACGCTGCTGCGGCCGGTAATAGAGGGCCAGGCGCCCGTCCGGCAGCATCACGGTCCAGCGTTCGCAGGCGACGACCGTGCCGTCGCCCCGCTTCAACTGCACGCGCATCGCCGCACCCGACACGGTCCCGGTCGCGGCCGGATCCACGGGGGCCTCGGATTCGACGTCATCGAGGGCCCGGCCGACGAGAGTGGTGGCAGGCACGCGCAGCAGCGCAGCCATGGTTTCGTTCACGTACGAGACCCTGGGCGGCATGCCCTCCGCCACCACGATTCCGTCCGGGGCATGGCGCAGGATGTCGGCGAGCTGCATTGGTTCCGTGATGGTCATGGTCGAGTTTATCGCCTGTCAGGCATCGAGCTGCAAGCTCGGGGCGTCCCGGCAGTGGTCCACGGCGGCCCGGCACTGCTGCCAGCGCTCGCTCTGCACCATCGCATTCCAGTCCGGGGTGTGCCTGCCATGCAGCCGCGCGAGTCGTATCTGGCTCACCGGATCGGACTCACCCTCGAGTTCGTCCAGGGTCGCGAGCACCGCGGCCCGATCGTTGCAGACCGAGAGTATGTCGCAGCCGGCCGCGAGCGCCCGCCGCGCCCGCTCCGGCACCGTCCCCGCCACGGCAGCACCGCCCATGCTGAGGTCGTCCGAAAAGATCGCTCCGGTGAAGCCGAGGTTGTGTCGCAGTTCCTGCTGGATCCAGCGCCGCGAAAAGCCCGCAGGAGCCTCGTCGACTTCCGGGAAGAGCACGTGCGCGACCATGACCGCCGCCACGCCATTCGCGAACAGCCGCCGGTACGGAAGCAGGTCCTCAGCGAGTTCCTCCAGCGGCCGGCGATCGACCGGAAGTGCCTTGTGCGAATCGGCAACGACTGCGCCGTGACCCGGGAAGTGCTTCGCGGTCGCGGCCATGCCGGCCGCACGCATCCCCTGGATGCAGGCCACTGCCAGCGTCGAGACCACTTCGGGATCACGATGGTAGGCACGATCGCCGATCACCTCGCTCACGCCGTAGTCGAGGTCGACGCACGGCGCAAAACTCATGTCGATGCCGACGGCGCGCAATTCGGCGGCCAGCAGCCAGCCGCACTGCCACGCGAGGCGACGCCCGGCCTCCGGATCGAGGTCGTAGGCCCGACCGATGGATCGCTGGGGCGGGAGGACCGTGAACCCCGTGCGGAAACGCTGGACGCGTCCGCCTTCGTGATCGACGGTGACGAGGAGCGGCGGCGTACGCAGCGCACGGATCTCGCGCACGAGTTCCTCGAGCTGGGCGACGCTCGAGAAGTTCCGGCTGAACAGGATCACGGACCCGACCAGCGGATGCGCGAGCACTCTGCGGTCCTCGGCGGTGAGCCCGGTGCCGGCCACGTCCACCATCAGCGGACCGAGCGTCACCGGCCCCCCCGGTCGGGACTCAGCGTGTGCGCAGCGCTTGACTCGACTCCTGCCAGCATCGTCTCACCGCTCGAATACGGCCATGGCCTCGACGTGCGTCGTGTGCGGGAACATGTCCATCACGCCCGCCGCAACGAGCCGGAACCCGTGCTCGCGCACCAGGATCCCGGCATCCCGGGCGAGGCTGCCCGGATGGCAGGAAATATACACGACGCGTCCGGCGCCGCTCGAATCCACGACCGGCAGCACTTCGCGCGCGCCGGCGCGTGGCGGGTCGAGAAGCACGCGGTCGTAGCGCGCCTTCGCCCACGGCGCATGACTCACGTCGGCGGTCAGGTCCGAGGCGTGGAAGGCCGCATTTGAAATCGCATTTTGCCCGGCATTGCGCCGCGCCCGCGCGACCAGGGCCGGATCGCCCTCGATTCCGACCACCTCTGCCGCGCGAGTCGCGAGCGGCAGCGAGAAGTTGCCGATGCCGCAGTAGAGATCGAGCACCCGGTGCCCGGGCTCGAGCGCGAGCTGCTCCACGGCCCTCTTTACCATCGCCTCGTTCAGGGCGCCGTTCACCTGGATGAAGTCCGTGGGTTCGAATTCGAGCCGCAGCCCGAATGTCGCCAGCGAATAGTGAAGTGGCGCGACGGCGTCGCCCAGCGGCCGCACGGATTCCGGGCCGCCACGCTGCAGGTAGATGCGCACGCCGTGATCGAGTTCGAATCGCGCGAGTGATTCGAGGTCGCCGGCCGACGGATCGTCCAGCACGCGCAGCACCAGGGCGCATGCGTCCTCGGCGACCGCGACCTCGCACTGCGGGACGCGCGCGGCGATGGAAAGCCCGGCGACCAGCGCCGCCAGCGGGTCCATCAGCGAGCTGACAGGGGGAGCCAGCACCCGGCACTCGTGCAGGTCGGCAACGTAGGGCGCGCTGCGCTCGCGGAAGCCGACCAGCACCCGGCCCTTGCGCGGCACCAGCTTCACGCCGAGTCGCGCGCGCCTGCGGTAGGCCCAGGCCGGTCCCGTCAGCGGCTCGAGCACGCGGTCCGGTTCCACGCCACCCAGTCGCGAGAGATTCTCGAGCAGCTGTGCCTGCTTGAACGCAATCTGCGCGGCGGGCGCGAGGTGCTGCAGGGCACAGCCGCCGCAGAGCCCGAAGTGCGGGCATTCGGCCGGCACCCGGTCGGGACTGGCGCGCAGCACCTGCTCGAGTACCGCCTCGTCGAAATTTCGGTGCCGCCCCACGCGTCTCATGATGACCCGCTCCCCGGGCAGCGCGTCGGCGACGAACACGGCCTTGCCCTCGACCCGTGCCACGCCCCGGGCCTCGTGCGAGAGATCGACGATGTCCGCCTCCTCGGGCGCGACGCTCAACCGCTTCATGCGGGACCTGGAGGCCAGGCCGCGAGAAACTCTGACAGGTGCGGCTTGCCTGCGCCCTCGAGCCAGGTCCGCACGACGCCGCACTCGCGTTCGTGCTCCTCGGGTGCGAGCCGGCCGCGCATCAGCTCGAAGCGCAGGTAGATGAGGTATGTATTGATGACGTCCGTCTCGCAGTAGTTGCGGATGTCCTCGGTGCGGCCCTCGAGGTGCGCGTCCCAGACACCCTCCCCCGACATGCCGAGCTTGCCTGGCAGTCCGATGAGCTGCGCCATGCGGTCGAGCCCGACCCGGCCCCGGCCCTGGTAGCCGGAGAGCACGTCCATCAGGTCGATGTGACGCCAGTGGTAGCGGCCGAGGTAGTTGTTCCAGCGGAAGGACTGGTCCTCGTCGCCTGTCTCCCAGTAGCGATGGGCCTGCACGCCGTGGCGCATCGCCCGGTAATTGAGCACCGGCAGGTCGAACCCGCTGCCATTCCAGCTCACGAGCGTCGGACTGTAGCGCCCGATGCCGTCGAAGAACCGGTGCACGAGCTCCGCTTCGGATGACGAGGCATCCCCCAGGCTCCACGCCTTGAAGCCCTCGCGCGTGCGCATCGCCACCGAGATCGCGACCACGCGCTGCTGCTCGAGCGACAGGAACTCCGAGCCCGTCTGCTCGCGCTGCCGAGTCTGCATGACGTAGCCCACCTGCTTGTCGGACAGGCCGTCCAGCCCGTGCAGGCGGCGGCCGAACTCCACGTCCGGGACCGTCTCGATGTCGAACGCGAACACGTTGCTGATCGTCACGAAAGCTCCCGTCTCATGAGCACGGCCACGGCCACCACGAGGCCCGCCTCGTCGGTGAGCGTGACGTGCCCTTCCCCAGCACCGAGGGCGTCGCGGACCCTGCGACCACGCTCGGACCATATGACTTCGGGTCGACCCCACGAATTGGCCGCAATACCCATGTCGCGTATCCACACGCCATGCGCGAACCCGGTGCCCAGGGCCTTGGCGATCGCCTCCTTGGCGGCAAAGCGCATCGCAAGGAAGCGCACCGGACGCTTGTAGGCACGGAATGCAGCCTGTTCCTCCGGCATGAGCAGCCGCGCGACGAAGCGCTCGCCGTGACGTGCGTACGCGGCCTCGATGCGATCGAGCCGGACGACGTCGGTGCCGATGCCGAAGATCACGCGATCGGCCTCAGGCCGAGACCCGGAGCCCGCGACGCGCGGCATCGATGAGGGCCCTCATCTCGCGCACCGCGGGCCCGAGGCCGTCCATCACGGCGCGGGCGACGATGGAGTGGCCGATGTTGAGTTCAACGATCTCCGGGATCGCCGCGACGGGCTGGACGTTGTGATAGTGAAGCCCGTGGCCGGCGTGGACCGTGAGCCCGATGCGCGAACCGAAGCGTGCCGCCTCGGTAAGCCTCATGAGCTCCATCGCCTGACGCTCGCCAGAGGCCTCGGCGTAAGCGCCCGTGTGCAGCTCGACCACCGGCGCGCCCGCTTCGAGCGCAGCTTCGAGCTGCTCGGGGTCCGGGTCGATGAAGAGCGACACCCGGATGCCCGCGTCGTCCAGCCCGGCGCAGCAGTCCTTGAGCCGCGCGACCTGTCCCGCGACGTCGAGCCCGCCCTCGGTCGTGAGTTCCTCACGGCGCTCGGGAACGAGGCAGCAGTCGTGTGGCCGGACCTCGCGGGCGAACCTGAGCATGGCATCGGTCGCAGCCATCTCCAGGTTCATGCGCGTCTGCAGCGCGTCGCGCATGCGCGTGACGTCGTGGTCCTGGATGTGGCGTCGATCCTCTCGCAGGTGCAGCGTGATGCTGTCGGCGCCAGCCTGCTCGGCGAGCAGTGCGGCAAAAAGCGGGTCCGGATAGCTCACGCCGCGGACCTGGCGGAGCGTCGCCACGTGATCGATGTTCACGCCGAGCCGGAGCGGATGGGTAAGCACGATTCAGCCTCCTTGCGCGCCGCCGTGGGCACGCATTGCAATCATCACCTCGCGGGTGCGCAACGGCCGCCCGTCGAGGGCCTGATCGAGCGCGGCCTTGAGCAGCCGGCGCGCATCGGCGAGGCTGCGATCGTCGTCGAGCTCCTCCCGCGCGAGCGACAGCAGCGACGCGCCGGAAAATTCGAGCATCCCCTCGGCCACTCCGTCGAGGAGTTCCGCGCCTCCATCGATGCGGTAGCGATAGCACCGCCCGGTTTCCACCGGCAGGCCGGCCGAGGACTCGCACTCGAGGCTCAAGCCCCAGCCCAGTTCCTCGAGCAGACGCTTCTCGAACAGCCGCAACGCGCGGACCGGCTTCTCGTCGGGGGCGGCGAGGCTCGCGAGCAGTGCGGCGTAGGCGTCGTAGAGCTGCGGGTGCGGGTCGTGGCGAGGCAGCAGCTTCACCAGCAGCTCGTTGGCATAGAAGGCGCTCATCAGGCGATCACCCTCGATCCGTGCGGCCGCCCTCACGCGCTCCGCCCCGGTGAGCTGTCCGGCCTCGCCTCGCGCCGTCCACGACACCAGGAGTTCCGCGAATGGCTGCAGGGCGGCAGGCAGCGCGGAGCCTCCGCGCCGGGCCGCCCGCGCGAAGACCGAGACGCGCCCGTGCTCGCGGGTCAGGAGTTCGAGGATCCTGCTGGAATCTCGCCACGGGTAGTGGTGCAGCAGGAAGGCGGGCTCGAGCTGCACGCGCCGCGCCGTGCCGCTCACGTCTCGAACCCGAAATTGCGGAGCGCCGCTTCGTCGTCGGACCAGCCCTCGCGGACCTTGACCCACAGTTCGAGGTGCACCGGCCGACCGAAGTACTGCTTCAGGTCGAGGCGCGCCGCGCGCCCGATTTCCTTCAGCAGCTCGCCACCCTTGCCGATCACGATCGCCTTCTGGCCGGTACGCTCCACCCAGATCGCGGCCTGGACGATGAGCTTGCCCGGCTCGTCCTCGGCCTGGCCGATGCCCTCGATCTCGACGACGAGCCCGTAAGGCACCTCTTCCTGCAGCCTGCGCGTGAGCTTCTCGCGGATGATCTCCGACGCCATGAAGCTGTCGCTCGCGTCCGTCACCTGGTCGGCCGGGAAGAGCAGCGGCGACTCGGGCAGGTGGGCGGCGATCAGGTCCGGAAGACCCTGGATGTTCTTGCGCTTGAGCGCCGAGATCGGCACCACCTGCGCGAAGTCCGCCTTGGCCGAGATCTCGCCGATGAAGGGCAGGAGCCGCGACCTCGGCTGGGCGCGGTCCGCCTTGTTGATGATGAGCAGGATCGGCCGACCCGCAGCGCGCAACTCACCGAGCGCGCGCTCGTCCTCTTCCGTCCAGCGCAGCGCCTCGATCACGAACAGGTTCACGTCCGCGTCGGCGAGCGAGGCGAGCGCAGTCCGGTTCATGTAGCGATTGATCGCGCGCGGTTGCTTCGCGTGGATGCCCGGAAGGTCAACGAACACGATCTGCATGCCCGGGCGCGTCAGCACGCCGTGGATGCGGGTCCGCGTGGTCTGCGGCCGCGGGCTGACGATGCTGACCTTCTGTCCGAGCAGCGCGTTCAGGAGCGTGGACTTGCCCACATTGGGACGGCCCACCAGCGCCGCAAATCCGCAGCGCGCGAGTTCCGTCCCCGGGGTCTCGATGGCATCCTCGCCCGTCATCGTTCCAATCCTCTCTCGGACAACTGGTCCAGCAGGCGTTGCGCGGCGGCCTGCTCGGCGCGACGACGGCTCGTGCCCTCCCCGCGCTCGCGCAGGCCGAGCTCCGTGACCTCGCAGCTCGCGACGAACCAGTGCTCGTGAGGCTCACCGCTCATGTCCTCGACGGCGTACGCCGGAAGCCGGCGCCCGCGCGCCTGCAGCAACTCCTGCAGACGCGTCTTGGGATCCTTCAGGTCGCTCGCGTCCGGCAGTCCCGCCAGGCGGTCGGCGAACAGCCGCTCTATCACTCCATGGGCCGCGTCGAGCCCGCCGTCCAGGTAGATCGCGCCGAACAGCGCCTCGAGCGCATCCGCCAGGATCGACCCGCGCCGGAATCCGCCGGTCTTGAGCTCACCGCTGCCGAGCCGGAGCTGCTCGCCCAGGCCGAGGCCCGCGGCGGCCTCGGCCAGCGACTGCCCGCTCACCAGCGACGCCCGGTAGCGGCTCAGGTCGCCCTCGTCCGCCTCCGGATACGCGCGGAACACGAGCACGGCCACGGCGAAATTGAGCACCGAATCCCCGAGGAACTCCAGGCGCTCGTAGTTTGCGCGCCCCGCGCTCCGGTGCGTGAGCGCCGCATCGAGCAGCACCGGGTCGCCGAAGCGGTACCCGAGACGCGCCTCGGACCATTCGAGCGACGTGAGCAATCCCGCCTACTGCTGGATCGTGACCAGCTTGTCGAACTTGGTGAGCAGGTACACGTTGGCGACGAACGGGCGTTCGACGGAATAGTCGGCCTCGACCTCGAAACCGTCGTTGACCTTGCGGATCGCGATTTCCTTCCAGCCGATGCTCGCGATGTCCTCCACGTCCCAGCGTCGCTCGAGGGCATTGCGGATCATCTGCGAGTTGGTGTCGTTCGCCGCCTGCTCGTCGCGCACCTGCTCGAGCGCCCGCGCCACCTTGGTGTACTCGAGGTACACCGGAACCAGCCGGATCCCGGCGTAAACGGCCGATCCCAGGATAGCCAGAATGACGACCATGCCGAGGAAGGTCGCGCCGCGCTGACGATTTCTCATGTCTCTATATCTCCCGTGTTGTCAGTGGACCGCATCGCCGATGCGGTCCCAGATGGGGGCGTGAGGCAGCCGCCAGTTGAGCCAGATACGCACCGCCTTGCCGACGACGTTCCCGGCCGGCACGTAACCGACCTCCGGGAAGCGGCTGTCGCGGCTGTTGTCGCGGTTGTCGCCCATGAAGAAATAGTGGCCCTCGGGGACGACGTCGTCGAAGTCCACCGACGGTCGCTCGGCGATGTAGAGCGTGCGGTGATCCACCGCGCCCAGCTTCTCATCCCCGAGCTGGGCGAGCGGCGTGCTGTTGAACGGCGGGTACATGCCGTCGAGCCTGACCGGCTGCAGCTCGCCGTTGATGTAGACGCGCTTGTCCTTCACCACGACGTGGTCGCCCGGCAGGCCGACGAGCCGCTTGATGTAGTTCACGGAAGGGTCCGACGGCAGGCGAAAGACCACGACGTCCCCGCGCCCGGGCTTGCCGATTCCCACGATCTCCCGGTTCACGACCGGCAGCCGCAGCCCATAGGTGAACTTGTTCACGAAGATGAAGTCCCCGTCCAGCAGCGTCGGCATCATCGAGTCCGACGGGATGCGGAACGGCTCGAACAGGAAGGAGCGGATGAGCAGCACGATCAGGATGATCGGAAAGAAGGATCGCGCGTACTCGACCACCACCGGCTCGGCGGGAACGGCGCCGGCGCCGGCGCGCGCAAGGCGCCGAGGGCGCAGCAGCCACGCATCCGCCGCCCACACGACACCGGTCACGAAGGTCGCCACCACCAGCCAGAACGAGAAGTCGAGGACCAAGATTCACCTCACGATGATCGGCAGTATTCTGTATTTTCCGCGGCGCATCAACGTCTTGCGCCCTGGCCCGGGCCGGACGTCGCTCGTTTCAGGCGCCGGGTCACGGAGCGGGCCGCTCACTCCTTGCGCCCGACCTGCAGCACGGCGAGGAACGCTTCCTGCGGAATCTCGACCTGTCCGAGCTGCTTCATGCGCTTCTTGCCCTCTTTCTGCTTGTCGAGCAGCTTGCGCTTGCGGCTGATGTCGCCGCCGTAGCACTTGGCGAGCACGTTCTTGCGCATGGCCTTCACGGTCGAGCGGGCGATCACGTGCGCGCCGATCGCCGCCTGGATGGCCACCTCGAACATCTGGCGGGGAATCAGCTCCTGCATCTTGTCGACGAGCTCCCGGCCGCGCTGGTAGGCGGTGTCGCGGTGGCTGATGGTCGAGAGCGCATCGACCTTTTCGTCGTTGATCAGGATGTCGAGCCGCACCAGCGGCGCCGCCTGGAAGCGGTCGAACTCGTAGTCGAACGAAGCGTAGCCGCGGCTGCAGCTCTTCAGGCGATCGAAGAAGTCGAGCACGACCTCCGCGAGCGGCAGCTCCCACTGCATCGACACCTGGTTGCCGAGATACAGCAGCTTCTTCTGCACGCCGCGCTTCTCGAGGCAAAGCTTCATCACCGGCCCGACGTAGTCCGGGGGCAGCAGGATGTTGGCAATGATGATCGGTTCGCGCAGCTCGTCGATCCTGTCCACCGGGGGCAGCTTGGCAGGATTGTCCACGTTGACGATCTCGCCGCCGGTCGTGAGCACTTCGTAGACCACGGTCGGGGCGCTGGTCACCAGCGACAGCTGGTACTCGCGCTCGAGCCGCTCCTGCACGATGTCCATGTGCAGCAGCCCGAGGAATCCGCAGCGGAAACCGAAGCCGAGCGCGGTCGAGACTTCGGGCTCGTAGTGCAGCGCCGAGTCGTTGAGTTTCAGCTTCTGCAGCGCATCCCGGAAGGCTTCGTAGTCGTCGGAGCTCACCGGGAACAGGCCCGCGAACACGCGCGGCTTGATCGTCTTGAAGCCGGGGAGCGGCTCGCTCGCCGGACGTGAATCCAGCGTGATCGTGTCGCCGACCGGAGCGCCGTCGATTTCCTTGATGCCGGCGACCACGAAGCCGACCTCGCCGGTCTCCAGCGAATCGGCCACCAGCGGCTTGGGCGTGAACCGCCCGAGCTTGTCCACCTGGTGCGCACGCCCGGTGGTCCAGACGCGGATCTTCTGCCCGGTCCTGATCGAGCCGTTCATGACCCGCACCAGCGAAACCACGCCCACGTAGCTGTCGTACCAGGAATCGATGATCAGTGCCTGCAGCGGGCCGTCGGGGCGCCCCTTCGGAGGCGGAACACGACGGACCAGCTCCTCGAGCAGCTCGGTGACGTTCTCGCCGGTCTTGGCGCTCACGCGCACGGCGTCCTCGGCCTCGATGCCGATGATCTCCTCGATTTCCTTGATGACCTTGGCCGGATCGGCGGAAGGCAGGTCGATCTTGTTCAGCACCGGCACGACCTCGAGCCCCTGCTCGATCGCCGTGTAGCAGTTGGCGACGCTCTGCGCCTCGACGCCCTGGGCGGCATCCACGACCAGCAGCGCGCCCTCGCAGGCGGCGAGCGAGCGCGAGACCTCGTAGGAGAAGTCGACGTGCCCGGGCGTGTCGATCATGTTCAGCTGGTAGACCTGCCCGTCGAGCGCCTTGTAGCGCAGCGAGACGCTCTGGGCCTTGATCGTGATCCCGCGCTCGCGCTCGAGGTCCATGGAGTCGAGGACCTGGGCCTGCATCTCACGGTCCTGCAGCCCGCCGCATACCTGGATGAAACGGTCGGCCAGCGTCGACTTGCCGTGGTCGATGTGCGCGATGATGGAAAAATTGCGGATGTAATTCATCGGTGCGGGCACTCCGGCCCGGCGCCGGAACAAAGCGGGCGATTATACCCGCAGCGCGTCCCGGACCCGCGGGGAGTCGTACCGGCCTTCACAGACCACCTGGCCGGCCACGGCCAGCACCGGCACGCGCAACCCGAATTCGGCCGCAAGTACCGGGTCGCCATCCACGTCGACGACGACCAGCGTGACGTATGACGGCCCCATGTCCTGGGCAAGCTCGACCAGGAACAGGTCGCAAAGGTGGCAGCCGTCGCGCACGTAAAGCACGGGGCCCGCGGCCATTTCGCTCACGCCGCCGGGTCCTCCGCCACGGGCAGGACACTCACGCGCGGCCGGTGCTGGACCGCCCTCGCCCGCGCCATCGCCCATGCGCAGGCCGCGCCCAGCACGGCACCCAGCGCCACGGGTCCGTCGCCCTGGCCTCCAAGCCAGTGACCCAGCAAGGCGCCGCCGAGCAGTCCGCCCAGCGCCGGCAGGTACGCCAGCGCGGCGGCACGCAGGACGTCCGAGTCCCTGACCGCGATCGTCACGATCTGGCCGGGAACCAGCAGCACGTCCACGCTGGAGCGGTCGTCCACTTCGATTTCCGGCTCCCGGCCCTGGGCCAGGAGCCGCAGTCCGCAGCCGCGACCGGAACCGCACGACTTGCAGGATGACTGGACCTGGCAGGCCAGTCGCGCACGACCGTTGCCGACGGCCAGCACCCGGGCGATCGCGTCCATCGGGTCAGCGAGGTGTCAGGCCCAACCCGGGTGAGGCCGAGTCCACGCCGGCTTGACCGGGTGGCGCCGACACTGTCCCCGGCATGGGCGATGGGGCCACCGACTGGGCGACGTCCCTGACCGTTTCCAGCGGCACTTCGCCCACGGCGGTCACGACACGACCGTGAACCACGGTCGTGAAGGCATTGGCAGAACCGACGCTCGACGACTCCGACGGCGCCGGACCTCCCGGCCGGGCCGGCTCGATGAACACGGAAATCGAGGCAAATCCGTCGGAAAAGATGAGGTGCTGAACGGGAATGTCGAGGCCCGGCACGACCTGCCTGCGGTTGGCGACCAGCCGAAAGCCCGGCGGCAGCCTCATGGGGCGCCAGACGACCGCCGAGGGCAGGGGCGGCGGAGTCTGACGGGCATTGCGCACCCACTGGAATCCCGACGAATCGATCGATGCCTCGGTCTCGTGCGCGTCGATGTGACGCGGCATTTCGAGCTGCGTGAAATTGATGAGTTCGACCGGATGGCCCACGCCGTCCACAACCACTGTACGCAGGGGCATCGCCGTCTTCTCGTCGAGCCAGAGGCGATAGCCGTAGCGGAACCTGTCGCGCGGCCGGACGTCCACGATCTGGACGTCGCGACCCAGGAGCTTGTTGCCTTCGCGCAGCTCCACGACGTACAGCGCGTCGAGTTTCGGCCCGGGCTCGGGCAGGACCTCCAGCAACGAGCCGCCGTCCGAGCGCGGTTCGACCAGCACGACTCTCCGGTCCGGCAGGTAGATGAGCACTTCCCGCGCCGTCCGCACGATCTGACGGCCGTTGCCGTCCATGGAGACCAGCCGTTCCGTGCTCACGCCCTTGCCCACGCGGTGGACGATGCGCATCGTCTCGGACTGGTTCCGCGTCGCGTGCGTGAACACTCCGGTGTAGTTACGGGTGGCGAGCGACTCGCTCATGCGCTCGAGCCACTGTCGCGCGTCGTCGTCCGCCGCCCGCGCCGGCGGCGCGAGGAACACCATCGTCCCGAGGATGGCGAGGCAGGCGTGCCGCACTCAGGGCGCCTCGAGTGACTCGAAGGCTACGCGGGTGAGGCCCGGGTCGGATGCGAGCACGCTGGACCAGGCGGTGCGCCTGCCAATCGAGTTCGCAAACTGGCTGTGGGCGACGAGATAGCCCGTCAGGCGCTGGCTGTGTGCCGGGGTCGGGCTCGACGCCTGCCCGATCGGCAGCGAGGCAAAAGAGTCCCGGGCCCGCTCGAGCGAGGCCTGCGCGATCTGCCCCGCCTGGTTGGATCCACGCGCGACCAGCAGCACGGCCGCAATGGCGGCGCTTGCGGCGAGGGCCGTGGCCAGGGCCGGTCTGCTCCCACGCGGCCGGGCCGGCGATTTCACCTCGTCCGCCGCGACCGCACCGACGTCGACCTCGATCGCCGCGCTCACCCTGGCCGCGAATCCCTGGCTCGCGAGCGGACCGCCCGGCGAGCGCAGCGCCTCCCCGGCGAGCACGTAGCGGCCGAAGGCCCCGCGCAACTGCGCATCGCGCTCCAGCCTGCGGATGAGAAGTCCTGTTTCGTCCTCGGGCAGTTCGCCGTCGATGAGGGTCGAAATCTGTTCTCGTATGCGATCTGTCATTGTCGTAACTCAGTCGATCAAGGGCTTGAGGATGCGGTCAATCGCATCCCGGGCCCGGAAAATCCTCGAACGCACGGTGCCGACCGGACAATCCATCGCGGCCGCAATTTCCTCGTAACTCAGTCCCTCGACCTCGCGCAGGATGATGGCCGTGCGAAGGTCCTCGGGCAGCTCGCCGATGGTGCGGTTCACCGCTTCCTGGATCTCGTCCGACAGCGCGTTCGCCTCCGGCGTGTCGGTGTGCTGCATGCGCGATTCGACCGCCGACTGTTCGCTCTCGCTCAAGCCCGCCTCGTACTGGAGGGGACGTCGCTGCCTCGAGGCAAGCGTGTTGCGTGCGGTGTTCACGGCGATCCGGTAGAGCCAGGTGTAGAAGGCGCTGTCGCCGCGGAACGACCCGAGCGCCCGGTAGGCCTTTACGAAGGCTTCCTGGGCGACATCCTCGGCCTCGGTCCGATCCCGTAACAGACGCGCCACGAGCTTGACGACCTTGTGCTGGTACCTGAGCACGAGCAGGTCGAACGCGCCGCGTTCACCCCGCTGTGCCCTCCTGACGAGCTCGAGATCGCTTTGCTCGACGCCGGATGACGGTCGCGCACCCTCGTCCCGAGGCTCGTGCGACTGGATAGACTCGTCCGAGGGGGGAAAGTTCGCCATTGGCTGGCTGGGGCGCCCGTTCGAGCGGGTCGCCGTCATGCCCCGTCCCGGACCCGGGTCGCAGCCAGGCGGACGGTGAGTTCCCGCAACTGGGCCGCGGGGACATCCCAGGTCGTGAGCCAGGCGTGGCGGATGGAGCTTCCCGCCCGCCAGCGAAGTGCCACCGTGGGGCCCAGGAGGCGCGTGCCACGCAGCATCTCGGACGGGAGCGCCCTACCGTCGGCCAGCAGGGTATGCCATCGACCGTCCGGAGCAATTTCGAGCCCGGCCACGTCGGACGATCGCCTCCTGCGGTACCAGAGCCAGGCGGCGAGCAGCCCAAGCGCTGCCACCCCGAGCCCTGGCCGGGGCTCCGGATAGCGCGAGGCGACGAGCTCGATCACGAGCGCGCAGCAGATCGTGAGCCCGGCCGCCACCCGGTCGGCGAGCAGCCACGGCCTGAACTCAATCCGCAAAGCCTCTGATCCGGTCGACGACATGGCGCAGGGACGCCTCCTCGGGAATGTTGCCGCCCAGAAGATACCCGAAGATCTCGGGGTCCTGCAGTTCGAGAATGCGCCCGAATGCCTCCCGATCGACCGGGGATGCCAGCCGGTACTCGTCCGCGAGGTAGCGCGCGAGGAGTTCGTCGAGCTCACGCATGCCCCGGCGGCAATGCCAGCGGAGCCGCGAATACTCCTCGGCCGGAACGGGAACCATGGCGTCACCCTCGGCGCTCAGTGCTGCCGCTCGATGATCAGCTTCTTGATCTCGGCGATCGCCCGCGCCGGATTCAGGTCCTTCGGGCAGGCCTCGGCGCAGTTCATGATGGTGTGGCAGCGATAAAGGCGGAACGGGTCCTCCAGTTCGTCGAGACGCTCGCCCGTGGCCTCGTCGCGCGTGTCGATGATCCAGCGGTAGGCCGCGAGCAGCGCGGCGGGACCGAGATAACGGTCGCTGTTCCACCAGTACGACGGGCAACTCGTGGAGCAGCAGGCGCACAGGATGCACGCCGAGGGGCGGTCGATCTTCTCCTGGTCTTCCTTCGACTGCAGGCGCTCGCTGTCGGGCGGTGCCGGGGTGCGCGTCTGCAGCCAGGGCTTGACCGAGGCGTACTGGGCGTAGAAGTTCGTGAGGTCCGCAACGAGGTCCTTGATCACCGGCATGTGCGGCAGCGGATAGATCTTCACGTCGCCGCGAACCTCGGACGTCGCCTTGGTGCAGGCGAGCGTGTTCACGCCGTCGATGTTCATCGCACAGGATCCGCAGATGCCCTCGCGGCAGGAACGGCGGAACGTGAGCGTCGGGTCCACGTCGTTCTTGATCCTGATCAACGCGTCGAGAACCATCGGGCCGCAACCGTCCATGTCCACCTGGTAGGAGTCCACCCGCGGGTTCTCGCCCGAGTCCGGGTCGAACCGGTAGATGCGGAACGTGCGCGTGTTCTTCGCCCCGGACGGGGCCGGATGGCTCTTGCCCGGGCGGACGCGCGAATTCTCGGGAAGCTTGAATTGGGCCATGGAGGAAGTGACTCTAGTAGGTTCGCGCCTTCGGCGGGATGGCTTCGACGTCGGTGGTGAGCGTGTTCAGGTGAACCGGGCGATAGTCGATCCGCACCTTGCCCGAGCGGTCCACCCACGCCAGCGAGTGCTTGAGCCACTCGTGATCGTCGCGGTCCTTGAAGTCCTCGCGCGCATGGGCGCCGCGGCTCTCCTTGCGATTCTCCGCCGAGTGCATCGTCGCGACGGCCTGCCCGAGCAGGTTGTCGAGCTCCAGGGTCTCGACGAGATCCGTGTTCCAGACCAGCGAGCGGTCGCTCACCTGGACCTCGGCGAACGAGTCGAATACGACGCCGAGGTTCTTCACGCCCTCGGCCAGCGACTCGCCGGTGCGGAACACGGCGGCATGGTTCTGCATCACGCGCTGCATGTCGAGGCGGATCTCGGCGGTGCGGCGCTTGCCTTTCGCATTGCGGAAACAGTCGAGACGGCTGCTCGCGAGTTCGCCCGCGTCCCTGGGCAGCGGCTTGTGCGACGTGCCCGGCTTGACCGTGCGTCCGCAGTGATGCGCCGCGGCGCGGCCGAACACGACGAGGTCGAGCAGGGAGTTCGAGCCGAGACGGTTGGCCCCGTGCACCGAGACGCAGGCCGCCTCGCCGATCGCCATCAGCCCGGGCACCACCGAGTCGGGATTGCCGTCGCGGAGCGCCACGACCTCGCCGTTCACGTTGCAGGGAATTCCGCCCATGTTGTAGTGCACGGTGGGCAGCACCGGGATCGGCTCCTTCGTGACGTCCACGCCGGCGAAGATGCGTGCCGTCTCGGCGATTCCGGGCAGGCGCTCCTGGATCACCGCGGCGCCCAGGTGCTCGAGGTGCAGGTGGATGTGGTCCTTGTGCGGCCCCACGCCCCGGCCTTCACGGATCTCGATGGTCATCGAGCGGCTCACGACGTCTCGCGAAGCGAGGTCCTTCGCGTTCGGCGCATAGCGTTCCATGAAGCGCTCGCCCGCGGAGTTGGTGAGGTATCCACCCTCGCCTCTCGAGCCCTCGGTGATCAGGCAGCCCGCGCCGTAGATGCCGGTCGGGTGGAACTGCACGAACTCCATGTCCTGCAGCGGCAGGCCGGCGCGCAGCACCATGCCGCCACCGTCGCCCGTGCAGGTGTGGGCCGAGGTGCAGGAGAAGTACGCGCGTCCGTAACCGCCGGTCGCGAGGATGACCTTGTGCGCCCGGAAGCGGTGCAGCGTGCCGTTCGCCATGTCCAGTGCCACGACGCCGCGGCACTCGCCGTTCTCCATGATGAGATCGATCGCGAAATACTCGACGAAGAACCGCGCCTCGTGCTTCAGCGACTGCTGGTACAGCGTGTGCAGCATCGCGTGGCCGGTGCGGTCGGCGGCCGCGCAGGTGCGCTGCGCGATGCCCTTGCCGTAGTGCGTGGTCATGCCGCCGAAGGGACGCTGGTAGATCTTGCCGTCCTCGGTGCGCGAGAACGGCAGGCCATAGTGCTCGAGCTCGAGGATCGCGGCCGGCGCTTCCTTGCACATGAACTCGATGGCGTCCTGGTCACCGAGCCAGTCCGAGCCCTTGATGGTGTCGTAGAAGTGGAAGCGCCAGTCATCCTCGCCCATGTTGCCGAGCGCTGCGCTGATTCCGCCCTGCGCCGCAACGGTGTGGCTGCGCGTCGGAAAAACCTTGGTGATGCAGGCCGTGGAAAGCCCCGCTTCCGCAAGCCCGAACGTGGCGCGCAGCCCCGCGCCACCGGCGCCGACCACGACGACGTCGTAGGTGTGATCCGTGAACGTGTACGCGCTCATGCCGGGACTCCGAATGCGATGCGCAGCACCGCGAGCACGCCCATGACGGCGGCGGCGGCGAGCGCGAACTTGACTGCAACGAGGATGCCGGCGCGGACGCCCCTGGCGGACACGTAGTCCTCGACGACCACCTGCAGCCCGAGCGAGGCGTGCCAGGCCGCGACGAGCACCAGCAGCACCATCAGCGCCGAACTCGCGGGCGAGCGCAGCCACCCGGACACCTGTTCGTACGACCCACCACCGAGGCAGGCGAGCGAGACGACGAGCCACGTCCCGAGCAGCACGAGCGCCACGCCGGACACGCGCTGCGCGTACCAGTGCGCGGAACCTCCTTTCGCGGAGCCGAAGCCGAGGACCCGACCGAGAGGACTCCTGAGGCTCATGCGCCACCCCCGAGCGAGTGGCGCAGCGCGACCCACGCGACGACCGCGAGAATGACCGCTGCGACGGAAACGACGCGAGCGCTGCGGCGGGCGGTCGCCCGCTCGAACCCGACGCCCGCATCGAAGAACAGGTGGCGCACGCCGTTCAGGAGGTGGTAGCAGAACGAGGCGAGAATGCCGAAGAGCGCTGCCTGCGCCAGCGGGGAGCCGAGGCAATCGATCGCACGGGCATATCGCTCCGGACCCGCCGCGGCGGCGCCGAGCCAGTAGACCAGGACGAAGAAACCGACGCTGAGCAGCACGCCCGTGATCCGGTGCAGGATCGACAGCGTGTTGGTGTACTGCCAACGGTACTGCATGAACGGGGACAACGGCCGTTCGCGCTGGGCCATGCTCGCTTACCTCCAGGACCGGCCGCTAGAAATCGATGCACCGCCCGGATTTTTCCCAGTCCCCGAAGCGGGTCGGGTCGGGACCATCCCGCCCCCCGATCTCGCGGGGTCGAACCGGCTCCGCCGGCTCTGGGGCCGTCGGCGCTGGTTCGGTTGGCTGGGCCGCGGGAAGCTTTTCTTGCGGTGCAATCGTTGACACAGCCGTTAAGTCTGCCAGATCCACCGCGCATTCACCACTTTGAAAACAAAGGCAAATTTAGCTTGCCGATCAACGCCCGAGGAGGGTCCGATGCCGCGCCGCGGTAGCCGCGTTAGCCCGTAGAATCCGCGGCCAGTCACCATGAACCCGTCCACCCCACCGACGCCGACGACCCCGCTCCCGTTCCTGGGCGTGTTGCGCGTCGCCGGCCCCGACGCACTCAACTTCCTGCAGGGCCAGCTCACGAACGACCTGCGTCTGCTCGCGGACGGCCGGACCCAGCTCGCAGCCCTGAACACGCCGCAAGGCCGGGTCGTCGCCCTCCTCCGGCTGCGACTGGTCGAGGGCACGGTTTACGCGCTGCTCCCGACGGAACTCATCGAGCCGGTGAGCGCCCTGCTCCGCCGGTACGTGCTTCGGTCCAAGGTGCAGCTCGAGGCCGCGACCGAGCTGCAGGTGAGGTGGGTCGGACAAGGTGCCGCGCCGGGCCCGATCGTGTTCGACTACGCGCCCGGCCGCAGTGTGGTCGCCGCGACCACCGACGCCTGGCGCATGGTTGCCGGTTCCGCGCCCACGCCGGTCCCCGCCGAAATCCGCGACGAGTGGCTGGCCATGGATATTGCCGACGGCCTGCCGCAGGTTTTCGCCGCCACCTCCGGCGCCTTCGTGCCGCAGATGCTGAACCTCGACCTGCTCGATGCGATCAGCTTCACGAAGGGCTGCTACACCGGGCAGGAAATCGTGGCTCGCACGCAGCACCTCGGCAGGATCAAGCGGCGGCTTCTTCGCTATCAGCTGCCGCCGGGGCCGGCACCGGCGCCGCTCGCCGGCCTGTTTCTCGACTCGACCAAGGTGGCCGAGGTCCTGATGTCTGCGGACCTCGACGATGGCGTGCACCTCCTCGCAGTAACCAGCCTGGAGGCGCGGGGATCGGCGCTGCGCACCGAGGACGGTCGGGAAGCGCAGCCCGTGGAACTGCGCTACCCCGTCGCTACGAGCGACTGATCCGGAGAATGGACGCACATCGAGCAGAAGACCACACGCGGACTTGCAGCTGCGTTCCGTGGCCAACGGCCATGCTTGGTGAATGGCCGCTTCCGGCCAGAGGCAGGCGGTCGAATTTGGGGTTTCCGCGCACGGCACTTAAGTCCCAAAGATGGGTCTCAAGTAACACGACGTCCCCCACCGCGAAGCCACATCAAGGTCTAATCGAACGGAGGAATTGCGTGGCCGAACAGCAACCCTCATTCGACGCAGCTGAGTACAAGAACGCGCAGCGCGAGCAATGGAACAGGGATGGCGCCGCATGGCGCCGCTGTAATCCCACTCTGGACCGTTGGTATGGCGAGGCCACTCGCCACATGCTCGACTTGGCCCGGATTCAGCCAGGCCAACGCATACTGGATATTGCCGCTGGCGCAGGCGAACCTGCTGTCAGTGCCGCCAAACGAGTCGGCCCCGGCGGTTACGTGCTGGCGACCGACATTTCGGAAGGGATTGCTGAGCTTGCTCGCCAGGTGGCGCGTGAACTTGGGCTCGAGCAGATCGAGACCCGCGCCATGGACGGCGAGAAGCTGGATCTCCCCGACGCTTCCTTTGATGCGGTGCTGTGTCGGCTTGGTCTGATGTATATGCCGCACCCAGTGACGGCGCTGCGCGAGTGGCGCCGTGCCCTGAGAGCCGGCGGTCGGGTCGCCGTCATGGTCTTCTCCACGCCCGAACGAAACAGTTGGGGCGCTGTGCCCGCTTCCATAATCCGACGGCGGGCGCAACTCCCGCCCCCTGTCCCAGGGCAACCCGGCCCGTTCAGCCTTGGTGCTCCCGGGGTGCTCGAAGGCGCCTTCCGTCAGGCCGGATTTGCCGATCCCGAGATTCTTGCCGTGCCGGCGCCCCACAGAATGGCCAGCGCTGCGGAGTACGTGCGGGTCGCGCGAGAAGCCTTCGGTGCGTTCAATGCCATGATGACTCACCTGTCCACTGAAGAACGCGAGTCGGCGTGGAACGAAGTGGAAGATTCAATGCGCTGTTTCGAATCACCCAGTGGGTTCGAGGTGCCGGGTGAGTGCCTTGTCGGAGCGGCCACGAAGTGATCGTACGCAGACTGCTGAACTCCGGTTGCGGCCGACCGGTTCGGACGGGGATTCGTCCGCCTGCGTGGGGGGCGGCTAACGGCCAGAAGTCGCCGTCGAACCTTCCGGAAAGCAGCCGCTCCACGCTACCAGCGATACGCGTAGGCGATTTGCGGCCCGCTCATGTTCTCGTCCTCGATGCCAGTACTCGACCCGGTCTTGTAGTCGAGATAACGCCACGTGGCAGTGACGTCGCCCCAGTCGAACGTATAGCCGATGCCACCGAGAATCTGCCACGTCAGCTCGGAATCGCCGGTGCCCACGTCGAGGTAACAGGGCACGAACCACGTCCGGTCGGCGTTCAGGGCGAACCGACCCTTGACGCCGATGATCGCGTCCCAAACGCTGGAATTCGTTTCACCGTGGCCGGAGCGATCGGGAAGCGGAATCGATCCGATGTTGCCGGTGAGTCGCCAGTCCTGATTCACCGTAACGTCGAACAGGCGCGTGCCGGCGAACACGTCCAGCGCCGAACGCGGGCTCGCCAGCGCCCGATAACTGCCAGCAAACGTCCAGATGGTGGCCTTCATGTCGACGGTGACCTTCGCGCTGACGTCCGCCGGTAGTGACTCGGAGCCCAATGTGAAATTGCGCGTCTTCGACGGCGCGCCGCCAAGGTCCATGTACAGAACGTCCGTGAATGCGCCCCAGCGTCCCTTTTGTGCCTCAGCGACTCCGGCGAAAGCCATCTTCATGTGATCGAGGATGGTGCCGATGTCAATCTGGATGTCGCTGTCTACGCCGTTCGGAAGTGTCGTCTTGAGCCCGACGTCAGGTAGATAGCCATTGATGCCTGCCCCGAACCGCCACGATTCCGACAGCTGCCAGTAGTCCGGCGTCTCGGCAACCGCATGCCTTGGTGTCGCTGCCGCGCATGCGCAAAGCACAGCCGCAATAATGACCAGCATTCGCTTCATCAGACTGCACTTCCGCCCGAAAGCGACATCTTAGGCTTACTACGGTATAGCGGGCACTCGGGCATCAGCCCGAGACCTGCCCGGTACTTGGTAAATGTGCGTCCGCTTCGGGTCGAGGCCGTGTGAAAACGCGGCCGCTGGCTGGAGAAGACGACGTCATGCAAGTAGCCCGTTCAAATGGCTGCCGCGAGATGGCGCCCGTTGCCCCAGGCATGGCCGCGACGCACCCATCCCGGTCAACGACGTCTGGCGCTCCTCAGCACCAGCACGTTGCCCGCGAGCGCGACGGCCATGCCGGCCCATGTGAGCAGCTGCCAGTGGAATCCCTCGAACAGGGCGGAGATCGCCAGCGCGATGATCGGGACCATGACGCCGACGTAACTTGCGCGCGCGGCCCCGATGCGACCGATGAGCGTGAGATAGCCGGCGAACGCCAGGATCGATCCGCACACGGCGAGATACAGGAGCGACAGCACGTACGACGGCGTGGCATCGAACGCGAACGAATGGCCGAGCGCCAGGTTCAGGGCCGCGGCGAAGGCCGCTCCGTAGAGCATGCCGAGCGCCATGTTCTGCCAGACCGGGATCCCGGCATCATGGTTGCGGTGCGCCGCCAGGGTGCCGAACATGGACAAGATGACCGCCAGCAGCGTCCATGCCACGCCGAGCACCGATGGCGCAGCCGCGCCGGCCTCGGCGATCTCCGGCGCGAAGACGAGCGCGATGCCGCAGATGCCGAGCAGCGAACCGATCGCGATCCGCGCCGTCATCGGCGTACGAAAGAAGAATCTCTGTCCCAGCATGCCGAGCAGCGGGCTCGCAGAGTAGCCGACCGCCACCAGTCCCGAGGCGAGGCGCTGCTCCGCGTAATAGACGGCCACGTAGCTCGTACCGAACATCAGCAAGCCCTGCAGGGCGATCCAGGCGTGGACCCGCGGCGTGAACCGCAGCGACAGTCCCCTCGCGCGGCAGTAAGCGAAGAGCAGCAGTGACGCGATCAGGAACCTGTAGGCGACGCTCGCCTCGGGTGCGACCACGCCCAACTGGAACTTGATCGCGAGCCAGGTCGTGCCCCAGATCGCGACGCAGGCGACGAAGACCCGCAGGTTGCTCAATGGCAGCGCTCTTCGCGCCGCTATTCCGGCCGCATGTGCGGGAACAGCAGCACGTCGCGGATGGAAGGCTGGTTGGTGAACAGCATCACCATGCGGTCGACTCCGATGCCGAGCCCCGCCGTGGGCGGCAGCCCGTATTCGAGCGCGCGCACGTAATCCGCGTCGTAGAACATCGCTTCCTCGTCGCCCGAACTCTTGCGGGCGACCTGCTCGCGGAAGCGCGCCGCCTGGTCGTCGGGGTCGTTCAGCTCGGAAAACCCGTTTGCGATCTCCCGTCCGCCGACGAAGAACTCGAAGCGGTCGGTGATGAACGGATCCTGGTCGTTGCATCGCGCGAGCGGCGAGACCTCGGCGGGATACGCGTACACGAACGTGGGCTGCCTCAATTCGTGTTCGCCGGTCTTCTCGAAGATTTCGATCTGCAGCTTGCCGGCGCCGTCAGCAGCCTTCACCGTGATCCCGAGGCGTGCGCAGACCTCGCGGAGGTACGCGACGTCGCGGATCCGCGAGCGATCGAAGCCCGGCACGTGCTGCACCACGAGGTCCTCGACGGTGACGCGGCGGAACGCCGAGCCGAAGTCGAAGGTCTCGCCCTGGTACTCGACCTGGCGGGTGCCCACGACGGTGTCCGCCAGGCCCTGGAAGATCCGCTCCACCATGTCCATGAGGTCGTGGTAGTCGGCGTACGCCTGGTAGAGCTCGAGCATCGTGAACTCGGGGTTGTGCTGGGTGGACAGCCCTTCGTTGCGGAAGTTGCGGTTCAATTCGTAGACGCGCTCGAAGCCGCCGACCACCAGCCGCTTCAGGTACAGCTCCGGCGCGATGCGCAGGTACATGTCCACGTCGAGCGCGTTGTGGTGGGTCACGAAGGGCCGCGCCACGGCGCCGCCCGGGATCACCTGCATCATCGGTGTCTCGACTTCCATGAAGTCGAGCGCCTCGAGGAAGCTGCGCAGGAACTGCACGATGCGGTTACGCGCGAGGAATACCTGCCGGCTGTCGTCGTTGACGATCAGGTCCACGTACCGCTGGCGGTAGCGTTGCTCGACGTCCGAAAGCCCGTGCCACTTGTCGGGCAGCGGGCGCAGCGACTTGACCAGCAGCCGCAGCCGCTCCACCCGGACCGAGAGTTCGCCGGTCCGCGTCTTGAAGAGCGTGCCCTCGGCGCCGAGCACGTCGCCCACGTCCCAGCCCTTGAAGTCCTCGTAGGTCGCGCCGAGCGCTTCCTGCTGCAGGAACACCTGCATGAGCCCGGCGCGGTCCTTGAGCTTGGCGAAGCTCGCCTTGCCCATGACGCGCTTGAACATCATCCGCCCGGCAATCGTGACGACCGTCGGATTGGCATCGAACCACTCCGGCGGGTGCGCGTCGTAGCCGACGTGCAGTTCCTCGGAGGTCGAGTCGCGCCGGAAGTCGTTGGGGAAGGCGTTGCCGGTCTCGCGCAGCCGCTCGAGCTTGGCGCGCCGCTCCGCGATCAGGTGATTGACTTCGACTTCCGATCTTTCTTCGGTCATTGCAGCCCCTGCTTCAGGCTTGCTTCGAGGAACGGGTCGAGGTCCCCGTCGAGCACTGCGCCCGTGTTGCCGATCTCGACGCCGGTGCGGAGGTCCTTGATGCGCGACTGGTCGAGCACGTAGGAACGGATCTGGTTGCCCCAGCTCACGTCGGACTTCGAGTCCTCGAGCACCTTGGCGGCGGCGTTGCGCTTGTTGACCTCGAGCTCGTAGAGCTTCGCCTTGAGCATCTTCATCGCGGTCGAGCGATTCTTGTGCTGGCTGCGCTCGCTCTGGCACGCCACCACGATGCCGCTCGGCAGGTGGCGGATGCGCACGGCCGACTCGGTCTTGTTGACGTGCTGGCCGCCGGCGCCGCTGGAGCGATAGACGTCCATCTCGAGGTCGGCGGGATTCACCTCGATGCTGATGTCGTCGTCCACCTCGGGCGAGACGAACACCGAGGCGAAGGAGGTGTGCCGGCGCGCGTTCGAGTCGAACGGCGACTTGCGCACCAGCCGGTGCACGCCCGTCTCGGTGCGCAGCCACCCGTAGGCGTAATCGCCCTCGACGCGCATGGAGCAACTCTTGATGCCGGCGACCTCGCCGTCGCCCTGGTCCGTCACCTCGACCTTGAAGCCGTGCTTGTCCGCCCAGCGCAGGTACATGCGCATCAGCATCTGCGCCCAGTCCTGCGCCTCGGTGCCTCCGGCGCCGGCCTGGATGTCCAGGAAGCAGTTGTGCGCGTCCATCTCGCCCGGAAACATGCGCTGGAACTCGAGGCGCGCGATTTCGCCCTCCAGGCGCATGACGTCCTGCTGGACGGCCCGGACCATTGCTTCGTCCCCGTCGGCTTCCGCGAGGTCGAGAAGCTCGCCGGCCTCGTTCAGCCCGGTTCGTATGCGGTCGAGGGTGCCGACGACGGCCTCGAGCTTGGTGCGCTCGCGGCCGAGCTCCTGCGCACGCTCCGGCTTGCTCCAGACAGTCGGATCCTCGAGCTCGCCGAGGACCTCTGCCAGACGCTCGCTGCGCCCTCGTAGTCAAAGATACCCCCTGAGCGCACCGGAGCGCTGCGCGAGGTCTTCGAGGGTGCGGCGGATCGGATTGGTTTCCATGCGGGCGTCGAAGATTCGGGGGTGAACGTGGAAGTTTATCACGGCAGCGGCCGCAGCCATTCCGACACCAGCTGCAAGCGCCGGGCACCCGAATACTCGTCGAGCGACGGCCGGTAGACCAGTTCGACCTCCTGCTGCGGGCGCGGCGCAGCAGCCGCGGGATCGTCGAGGTATCGGAATGCGATCGCGTCGACGAACTCGCCGGACGGGGCCTTGAGGCGCAGCTTGAGGTGCCGCTCCCCCACCACCCTCGTGTCCGAGACGCCAAAACGGCCGTCGAACGAGGGCTCTGGAAATCCCGATCCCCAGGGACCGCCTTCGCGCAGCGCCGCGGCCGTGTCGGCGTTGAACTCGCCCGGTTGCAGCGGCCCGTCGGTGTGCAGGTCGCCGGTCAGGGTGTCCGGGTCGATGCGTCGCTCCACTTCCTGCGGCGAACGCGCGCTCGAACTCACCGAGCGTGGATTCCCGGATCGTCATCCCGGCCGCCATCGCATGACCGCCGAACTTCTCGAGCAGGCCCGGGTGGCACGTCGCGATCGCTTCCAGCACGTCGCGAACGTGGACACCGGGCACCGAGCGAGCCGACCCCTTGACCCAGCCGGGGTCGCCCGGCGCGAACGCGACGACCGGGCGATGGACGCGATCCTTGATGCGCGATGCGACGAGCCCGATCACGCCCTGGTGCCAGCCGCCGTCGAACAGACAGAGCCCCGCGGGCATGCGGCCTTCGAGCGTCGAGACGAGCGCGTCCACCTTGGCGAGCGCCTCGCCCTGCATTCGACCCTCCAGTTCCCGACGATCGCTGTTCAGCTGCGACAGCCGCGCCGACAGTTCCCTCGCTTCCACGGCGCTCGCCGTGAGGAGGCACTCGATGCCGAGCGCCATGTCTTCGAGCCGTCCCGCGGCGTTCAGGCGCGGGCCGACCTGGAACGCGAGGTCCTGTGCCACGACGCCGTCGACCTTTCGTCCGGCCACCTCGAGCAGTGCGCGCAGCCCGGGGGCGCAGCGGCCGGCCCGGATGCGCCTCAGGCCCTGCGCAACGAGGATGCGGTTGTTGACGTCCAGCGGCACGACGTCGGCCACGGTGCCGAGCGCGACCAGGTCGAGAAGATCCGCAGGGTTCGTCTCGACTCCCGGAGGAACGAGGCCGGCCTCGCGCATGCGTCGCGTCAGCGCGGCCACGACGTAGAACGCCACGCCGACCCCGGCGAGCGACTTCGAGGCGAAACCCTCGCCGGCAAGGTTGGGGTTCACCATGGCGGCCGCGTCCGGCAACACCTTTCCGGGCAGGTGATGGTCCGTGACGAGCACCGGTATGCCGGCACGATTCGCCTCGGCCACGCCGTCCAGCGAGGAGACGCCATTGTCCACCGTGACGATCAGCGCGGGCTTCGACTGCGCGGCGACACGCACGATTTCCGGCGTGAGCCCGTAGCCGAACTTGAAGCGGTCCGGCACCAGGAACCCCGGATCGTTGAAGCCCAGTCGACGCAACTGGCGCACGACGACCGCAGTGCTCGTGGCTCCATCCGCATCGAAGTCGCCGATGACCAGTACCCTGCTGCCGTTGCGGTGGCACGCGAGGAGCAGATCCACGGCCGCATCCACGCCGCCGAGCGAACTCACCGGGAGCAGACGCTCGAGGCTGAGGTCGAGGTCCTGCGCGGCCTCGAGTCCTCGCGCCGCGTACACCCGCCTCAGGGCCGGATGCAGGCTGCCCGCGTTCGCCGGCAGCCGTTGCTCGTCGATTGCCCGTCGCAGGATGCGACGGGTCATGCGATCGTCTCCGCCAGAGGTCGCTCGCGCCGCCAGAACCGGAGCCGCGCGCGTGAGTCCACCGCGAAGGCGCGCTCGCCCGTCAGCACGTCCACCGTCCGGACGGCGCCCGATCGAAGCGCGGCCAGCGACGGCGCGAAGCAGCGCCGATCGGCGTTCGCGAGGGCCTCGTCCGCGATCCCGCGGGGCGACCGGGACCAGGCGACCAGGACCTCGTCAGCCGTGGCGGGGTCCCATGCAGCGAATTCCTCGAGCGGACGGCCGGCCGCGCCGTGCAGGCGCCAGATTCCCGACAGCCACGCATCGTCCGTGTAGAGCGCAGGCAGTTCCATCGCCTTCGCCTCGCGGAGCTGGCCGAAGCCCCACAGCCAGAGTGAATTGATCGCGGGACGCCTGCATGCCGCGCGCTCGACGTTCACCGGATGCTCGTGCAACAGCATCTGTATCTCGTTCATGAGCGAACGTACGCGTGCGCCATCCGGTCCGCGCGGCATCAGCTCGCGCAGGTTGCGGCCCTCTGCTGCATCCGGAGGAACGCTGCTGCAGTCGATCGGCTCCTCGCATTCGAGCTGCCAGTCTTCGTTCGGACCTGCGGCGTGGAAACGCAGGCCCCGTCCTTCCATGTGGTGGTTCAGGTCGCGCAGCAGTGCCATGGATTCCTCGGCCGACATGTCCACGTCGCAGGGCGCCAGCTGCAGGTGGTCGATCGCGGTCAGGAGGTGCACCGGCCGTGCGCAGGCCCACGTTCCCCGGGACCGCCCTCCGTCATGCAGGGCACGCAGGCAGGGACCGGCGGGGAACTGCTGCAGCAGGGCAGCGCCTGCGTCGGTTCGCGCCATCAGCCACTCCCGCCACGGCCGGTCCGTCGCGGGGCGGGCCGCGCCGCGCGATGCCAGCCATTCGGCTGCGGGCGCACGGACCGGGGCCCGGCCCTCAGCGGCCGCGGCTCCGAGGACGGCCTCGAGCCATGGCAGCGCGAGCCGCAGACGCCCTTGCCCGCGTACGATCAATGGATGCTCCTCCCGGACCCGGATCGCGGCACCCATGACCTGACGGGTCCGCTTCCAGTATGTTAACGCGATGAAGTTCAATCTCGACCAGCCGACAGCGATAAACGTCGTTCGCGGCTACGGACCGGGCACGATCCGCATCGGCGAGCGCACGTTCAGCCGCAGTCTCATCGTCACGGCCACCAGGATCATCGAGGACTGGCGCCCGCTCGGCATTCCTGATCTCAAGGTGACGGACCTCGACCCGCTGCTCGAACTCCGACCCGAGGTGCTGCTGATCGGCTCGGGCACGCGCCAGGTGTTTCCAGACCGCGCGACGCTCGCCGCGCTCTATTCGGCGGGACTGGGTTTCGAGATCATGGACACGGGCGCCGCCTGCCGGACCTTCAACGTGCTGGTGGCCGAAGGACGCGAAGTGGCCGCCGCGCTGATCGTCGAACCCGCATGCTAGTCGACGCCGGCTACTCGACGCCTGCTACGCCGCCGTCAGCACCAGGATCGCGCGGAAATCGTTGACGTTGGTCCGGGTCGGGCCGGTCACGACCGAATCGCCGAGCGCCTCGAAGAACGAGTGGGCATCGTTTGCCTCGAGGAAGGCGCGCGGCACGAGGCCGAGGCCGGCCGCACGCTCGAGCGTGCGCGGCGTCCACACGGCCCCCGCGACCGGCTCGGTGCCGTCAACGCCGTCGGTGTCGGCGGCAAGCGCAAAAACTTCGTCGGCACGCCCAAGCGCAAGGCCGAACGCGAGCAGGAACTCGACGTTGCGTCCGCCGCGGCCGTTGCCGCGAACCGTGACTGTGGTTTCCCCGCCCGACAACAGCAGGCACGGCGCCCGGACGGGACCTTCGCCGCGTGCGACCGCAAGTGCGAGCGCCGCCATGTCGCGCCCGACGTCGCGGGCCTCGCCCTCGATGCGGTCGGACAGGATCAACGGAGTCACGCCCTGCCCGCGCGCGAACGCGGCAGCGGCCTCGAGCGATTGCTGCGGCGTGGCTACGATCTGGAACGTGGACCGGGCGAGGCGCGGATCGCCCGGCTTCACGGACTCCCAGCGACCGGCGAGCAGTTCCTCGCGCACGCGCACGGACGTCTCGATGCCATGACGATCCAGCACGGCGAGCGCATCGGCGCAGGTAGATGAATCCGCAACGGTCGGACCCGACGCGATGTCCATCGGGTCGTCACCGGGCACGTCGGAAATGGCCAGGGTCACGAGGCGGGCCGGGTGGCAGGCGACTCCGAGCCTCCCGCCCTTGATGCGCGAGAGGTGCCTGCGCACGCAATTGATCTCCGCAATCGTTGCGCCCGAACGGAGCAGCGCACGCGTGATCGACACCTTCTCGTCGAGTCCAAGCCCGTTCACCGGTAGTGGCATGAGCGCCGAACCGCCTCCCGAGAGCAGGCAGATCACGAGGTCGTCTGCCCCGAGTCCGGTCACGCGCCGCAGCATGCTCTCCGCGGCCTGCTGGCCGGTCCCGGCCGGCAACGGGTGAGTCGCCTCGATCACTTCGATGCGCGGGCAGGCCACGGCGCAACCCGCAGCGGTCACGACGGCACCCGTCAGGTCTGCCGTCCAGTTCCGGTCCACCTCGAGAGCCATGGCGGCGGCCGCCTTGCCTGCACCGATGACCACGGTGCGCCCGCTGGGTGCGGAGGGCAGGTACCGAGGCAGGCAGGCCGCAGGCTGCGCGGCCTCGACCGCGGCACCGAAGGCCGCTCGCAGCAGTGCGTCGGGCGTCATCGCACCTGCCGCGTCATGGCGCCCGGCCGATCAGCCCAGTCCCTGGAGCATCGGCACGAACGTCACGGACCCGAGCACCTCGCGCTCGAAGGTCTCGCCGCGGCGCGTGATCCGAATGAGGTGCTGCTCGCGGTCCGGCCCCACGGGCATGATCAGGCGTCCGCCGTTGCCGAGCTGGTCGAGCAGTGCCGAAGGAACGGCCATGGCCGCGGCCGCCACGATGATGCCGTCGTACGGTGCGTAGGGAGGCCAGCCCTCGAATCCGTCGCCGTGTCGCATGAATACGTTCGCGATCTTGAGGTCACGCAGGGCCCGGCGCGCGCGAAGCTGCAGCGCCGCGATGCGCTCCACGCTGTAGAGGGTCGTCACGAGTGGCGCCAGCACCGCAGCCTGGTAGCCGCAGCCTGTTCCGACCTCGAGCACCTTGCGCGGCGCGCCGCCTTCGATCAGCGCCTCGGTCATCCGCGCAACGATGTAGGGCTGGGAGATGGTCTGGCCGTGCCCGATCGGCAGTGCCGTGTCTTCATAGGCCCGGCTGCCGAGCGCCTCGTCCACGAAGACGTGGCGCGGCACCGCGCGGATCCGCTCGAGCACGTTGGGATCCGCGATTCCCTGCTCGCGCAGCCGCGCGATCAGCCGGTCCCGCGTCCGGGCCGAGGTCATCCCGATGCCCGTCATGCGGGGCCCGTTCACGCGTCACCCCGTGTCACGGCCCGCGCCCCGCAAGCCACTCACCGAGTTCCGCAAGCGCCGAGTGTCGCGTGAGGTCCACCTGCAGCGGCGTCACCGAGACGTACCCGCTCGCGACGGCGTCGAAGTCCGTGCCCTCGCCCGCGTCCGCACCCTCTCCCGCAGGTCCGACCCAGTACACCGCCCGGCCCCGGGGATCCTGGGCGCGCACGACGGGCTCGGACTTGTGGCGCTGGCCGAGCCGCGTCACCTTCATCCCGCGCAACTGCTCGTACGGCAGGTCGGGAACGTTGACGTTCAGGATCATCGCGCTGTCGAGCGGGCTGCGCATGAGCCGCAAGACCAGCTCGGTTGCGACCCTCGCGGCGGTGTCGAAGTGCCTGCCCTCGCGCACCACCAGCGACACGGCCATCGTGGGCAGCCCGAGGAACCGTCCCTCGACTGCCGCTGCGACCGTGCCGGAATAGAGCACGTCGTCGCCCAGGTTGGCGCCGTCGTTGATGCCGGACACGACCATGTCGTGCTCGAAGTCGAAGAGCCCCGAGATCGCAAGGTGGACGCAGTCGGTGGGCGTGCCGTTGACGTAGTACATGCGCTCGCCGAACGGGAACACCCTCACCGGGACGTCGAGGGTGAGAGAGTTGCTCGCGCCGCTGCGGTTCCGGTCAGGGGCGACGACGGTGACCTCCGCCAGGGGTCGCAGTGCTTCGGCGAGCCGCTGCAGACCCTCGGCGCGATAGCCGTCGTCGTTGCTGACCAGGATTCTCAAGCTGGGAGACCGCGAGGAATTCGCGGCACTATACTGGAATCGTGCCGGGCGCCGGTAGCCGCGGGCCGGCGCGCGCCGCCCCGGCGTTATGTCCTTAACCGAGGTTGTCTCATGAGCGATTCCCTGCGCGACCAGCTCCTGAAGGCGGGGCTGGTCACGAAAAAGCAGGCCACCAAGTCGGAGCGCTCGCAGCAGCAGTACCGGGGCGGCAAGAGCCGCAAGCCGGAGCCCGCAGCGAGCCACGGTCGCGCCGACGACGCTGCGCGCGCGGCGAAAACCGTGCGCGACCGCGAACTCAATCGCGAGCAGCAGGCGAAGGTGGAGGCCCGGGCGCGCCGCGCCCAGCTGCGGCAGATCATCGACCAGCACCGGGTGGCGAAGCCCGAGACCGACGAGTACTTCAACTTCGTGGACGGCGGCAAGGTGCACCGGATTCCCGTGGACACCAACCTGCGCGCGAGACTCGTCGCCGGCACGCTGGTCATCGCCCGCTGCGACGGTCGCTACGACCTCGTCCCGGCCGAGGCTGCGAGCCTGATCCGCGAGCGCGATGCCGCGGCCGTCATCCAGCACGATGCGCCGTCGGCGACTGCGGCCGACGACGATCCATATCGCGAATTCGTCGTTCCCGACGACCTCACCTGGTAATTGGAGGCTGGAGGGATCAGTCCTCGGGGCCCACGCCCGAATCCCACGCCCCCTGCAGGACCTCGTGCAGCACCGAGGTCGCGAACGTGCCGCGCGGCAGTTCGAACGAGAGCACCACGTCTTCGCCGTCGAAGCTCCACTCGAGCGCTCGTACGGGCAGCCGAAGGCTGCGACGCTCCATGTCCATGCCGTGCGACTCGAGCAAGGCCCGCAACTCGGGCTCACGGGTCGCCACTGAATCCTCGACGGCCAGCACTTCACCGCCGACCTCGGCCGCGCCACGTCCCCAGAGCGGACCGCTGGGATGCAGGTCCATTGCCGCGCAGCGCTCCATCAGTGCCGCGTCGATTTCATCGGCACGGAAGAAGCTGCGCCGACCGTCCAGGACGACCGCCTCGCCGGGCAGCAGCCGATTCCAGTCGCCGCGCCGGACGCGCTCGGCGAGCACCTGGTTGAAGAGTTCGCTGCGCGCGGTCGAGAGCGCGAAGCCGCGCTGCATCCTGTCCCGCGGCGGCGGGCCGCCGGCCGCCCATTCGCGGACCCGCGCGAGATTGCTGCCGCCTCGGCCGTAGCGCTGGGGTCCGAAGTAATTCGGTACGCCCGCGGAGGCCAGCAGCGCCAGCCGGGCCTCGACCGCGGCGCGATCGCCGGACACGGAGCGGATCCTGATCACGAAGCGGTTGGCGCGGTGTGAGCCGGGCCTGAGCTTCCGACCGTGACGCTGCACGGCAAGCACCCGGTAACCCTCCCCCGCGTACTGCGAGGCAGGGTTCGATCGGCGCCGCCGCGGGCCAGGGCAGCGAATAGGATTGCCGGGTGACCGCGCGCCGATCCTTCTGGCCGCTCACCCCGACGTCGCGCGACGCCACGCCCGCGGTGCGCGCGAGCTCGGCCGCAACCCAGCCCGTGTTCGCATCCCGCTTCTCGACCAGGAGCAGGACGTGGGTCCCGCTCCCGTCCGGCTCGAAACCGAGCAGCTCCTCGACGAAGAAATCCTCGGGCTCGGCGCGAAAACGTCCGGCGAGCGGCGGCAGGCCGTGCGCGGTGGGGAGATCCACGTGTTCAGCGGCCCCGGTGCGACGGCTCGACGCGTGCGAGAAGCACGATCGCCTGGGCCGCAAGGCCTTCGCGGCGGCCGAGCGCCCCAAGGCCTTCGCTTGTCGTCGCCTTGACGTTGACTCTCTCCTCGCCGCAGTCCAGGTCGGCTGCGATCCGGGCGCGCATCTCGGCACGATGCGCTCCGAGCCGCGGCGCCTCGGCGATGACCGTGGCGTCTGCGTTCACGAGCCGCCAGCCGCGCTCCGCGAGCAGGCTGGCGCAGTGGCGCAGGAACTGCCTGCTGTCGGCGCCCTTCCATTGCGGGTCGGTGTCCGGAAAGTGCTCACCGATGTCGCCGAGGCCCATGGCGCCGAGGAGCGCGTCGCAGAGCGCGTGCAGCAGCACGTCTCCATCCGAATGCGCCACGATTCCCGCGTCGTGCGCGATTCGCACACCGCCGAGCATCACGTGATCGCCGGGCCCGAACGCGTGCACGTCGTAACCGATTCCCACCCTCATCGCCGCCTCCCCGCCCGCAGGATCGCCTCGGCGAGGACCCGGTCCGCAGGCGTCGTGAGCTTGATGTTGTCCGCGCGACCCGGCACCAGCAGCGGCCGCAGGCCCAGCGCCTCGACGGCCGAGGCTTCGTCGGTGACGCCGCGCTCGCGCTCGATGCACAGCGCCAGTGCGCGGCGCAACAGTCCATAGCGGAACATCTGCGGGGTGAGCGCGCGCCACAGGCCTGCACGTTCGGCAGTGCGCACGCTTCGGCCGCCGCCGTCGTCGACCTTGAGCGTGTCCTGCACTGGAACGGCCAGCAGGCCGCCCACCGGGTCGCTGCGCGTGGCGGCAATGAGGGCATCCAGGTCCTCGCGCCGGAGGCAGGGGCGCGCAGCGTCATGGACGATCACCCAGTCGCCGTCGTGCGCCTGCGGCTCGAGCGCGGCAAGCGCATTCGCCACCGAGGCTTCGCGGCGATCGCCCCCGACGCAGGCTCGCACCCGCGGGTCCCGGGACTCGGCCAGGCGCTTCCATCGCCGGTCGCCCCGCGCGAGCGCCACGACGACACCGTCCACGCGAGGCGATGAAAGAAGCGTGGCCAGCGACCAGCTGAGCGCCGGCCGGCCGAGAAGAGCTGCGTATTGCTTGGGCGTCGAGCCGCCGAACCGTTCGCCGCGGCCGGCCGCCACGACGACGGCCCAGCGCCGCGCACGGACGCTCATTTCTGGTCGGCCTGCGCAGTCCGCCGCTGTTCGGCGGGTGGCTGGCCGGCAACCGGCGTCGGTGGGACGACCTGGAAGAAGGTCTCGTTCGAACCAATCATGCCGAGGTCGGTCCTCGCGCGCTCCTCGATGGCCGCGCGCCCTTCCTTGAGGTCGCGCACCTCGGCGGCGAGCGTGCGATTACGCTCCTTGAGCCGTGCGTTTTCCTCGACCTGGGTTGCGATCGCCTTTTCGGTGCGCCACACGTCCCGCATGCCGTTCGGCGAGACCCACAGGCGGTACTGCAGCGCGAGCACAGCGGCGAACAGGAGGCCTGCAACGATGCGGATGATCATGGGCGCGAGAGATTAGCAGAAGCCATGCTTGCGGGTCCTCCCGAAATCAGGCGCCGCTCACCGGCAGGGGCACCGGGAATGCGTCCCGACCGGCGTAGCTCGCCTCCCCACCGAGTTCCGCCTCGATGCGCAGCAGCTGGTTGTACTTCGCGATGCGGTCCGAGCGGCAGAGCGAGCCCGTCTTGATCTGCGTGGCGGGGGTCGCGACCGCGATGTCGGCGATCGTGCTGTCTTCCGTTTCGCCCGAGCGATGCGAAATCACCGACGAGTACCCGGCCTCGGCGGCCATGTCGATGGCGGCAAGCGTTTCCGTCAGCGTACCGATCTGGTTCGGCTTGATCAGGATCGAGTTGGCGATGCCGCGCGCGATGCCCTCGCGCAGGATCTTCGTGTTCGTGACGAAGAGGTCGTCGCCCACGATCTGCACCTTGCGGCC
This sequence comes from uncultured Gammaproteobacteria bacterium, assembly GCA_963726665.1. Lineage (GTDB taxonomy): Bacteria > Pseudomonadota > Gammaproteobacteria > Steroidobacterales > Steroidobacteraceae > RPQJ01. The sequence goes on from CAVSDW010000011.1 coordinate 296,935, forward strand.
GAGGCGTTGCGTGAGGATGGACCAGCCGTCCCAGTCGCCCTCGGCCATGCCGTCCTCGATCGTGATGATCGGAAAACGCTCCACGAGGCCGGCGAGGTAGTCGACGAACTGCGCGGAGGTGAACTTGCGGCCCTCGGAGGCGAGGTCGTAGACGCCATCGCGATAGAACTCCGACGCCGCGGCATCGAGCCCGAGGTAGACGTCCCGCCCGGCCTTGTAGCCTGACCGTTCGATCGCCTCCATGATCGTCTCGAGCGCCGCCTCGTTGGACGGCAGGTCGGGTGCGAACCCGCCCTCGTCGCCGACGGCGGTCGCGAGGCCCCGATCGTGCAGCACTTTCTTCAGCGTATGGAAGATCTCGGCCCCGCAGCGCAGCGCCTCGCGGAAGTTCGGTGCCCCCACCGGCAGCACCATGAATTCCTGGATGTCGACGCTGTTGTCGGCGTGGGCGCCGCCGTTGATGATGTTCATCATCGGCACCGGCATGACCTTCGGGCCGGGCCCGCCGAGCAGCCGGTAGAGGCCCTGCCCCGCGGCGCGGGCGGCGGCGTGTGCCGTGGCCAGTGAAACCGCGAGCGTCGCGTTCGCGCCGAGCCGCGACTTCGTGTCCGTGCCGTCGAGCTCGATGAGGCGCTGGTCGAGCCCGGCCTGGTCGCGCGCGTCGCGTCCGAGGAGGGCCGAGCGGATTTCCCCGTTCGCGTTGGCAACGGCCTTCAGGACGCCCTTGCCGAGGTACCGCTTCTTGTCGCCGTCCCGGAGTTCAACGGCTTCTCGCGTCCCGGTCGAGGCGCCCGACGGCACGGCGGCACGTCCCATCACGCCGCCTTCGAGTCGCACGTCCGCTTCCACGGTGGGATTTCCGCGCGAATCGACGATCTCGCGCGCCATGATGTCGACGATCTTGGTCATAGACTCGATTCCTCGTAGGGCCGCGATTTCACCGCGGCATCAATCTGCTTGAGCACCTCGAGCAGCGAGCGCATCCGGTCGAGCGGCCACGCATTGGGGCCGTCGGACAGCGCCTTCGCCGGCTCGGGATGGGTTTCCATGAAGAGGCCTGCGACTCCGGCGGCCACGGCGGCCCGGGCCAGTACCGGCACGAACTCGCGCTGCCCGCCCGAGGAGGCGCCCTGCCCGCCGGGAAGCTGCACGGAATGGGTTGCGTCGAAAACGACCGGCGCCCCGGTGGCGCGCATGACCGCGAGGCCGCGCATGTCCGACACGAGGTTGTTGTAGCCGAAGCTGAAGCCGCGCTCGCAGACCATCACCTGCCCGTTGCCGGTCGAGCGGGCCTTCTCCACCACGTTCGCCATCTCCCACGGCGACAGGAACTGCCCCTTCTTCACGTTGACCGGCTTGCCCTGCGAACACGCGCTCAGGATGAAGTCCGTCTGGCGACAGAGGAACGCCGGCGTCTGCAGCACGTCCACCACCGATGCGACCTCGGCCATCGGGGTGTCCTCGTGCACGTCGGTCAGGACCGGCACGCCGATCTGCCGGCGCACCTCGGCGAGCACCCGCAGGCCCTCCGCAATGCCGGGGCCGCGGAAGCTCGACCTCGACGAACGGTTCGCCTTGTCGAACGATGCCTTGAAGATGTACGGGATTCCGAGCGCACCCGTGATTTCCTTCATCCGGCCCGCCACGTCCAGCACCAGCGCCTCGCTTTCGATGACGCACGGCCCGGCGATCAGGAAGAACGGCCGGTCGGGACCGACGTCGAATCCGCAGAGCCTCATGCGCCTGCCGCGACCGGGAGTTGCGCCGCGCGGTGGTCACGCGCAGCCCGGATGAAGCCGGTGAAGAGCGCGATGACCGTCCCGCGGCGTGGAACGGAACTCGGGATGGAACTGGCTCGCGATGAAGAACGGGTGGTGCGGCAACTCGACCATCTCGACCAGTCCATCGCGCGAGAAACCCGAGAACCGCAGGCCCGCGTTCATCATCTTCTGCAGGTAGTTGTTGTTGAACTCGTACCGGTGGCGGTGCCGCTCCCGGATCACGTCGGCGCCATAGACCGAATGCGCGAGCGAGCCGTGGGAGATGCGCACTTCCTGCGCACCGAGACGCATGGTGCCGCCGAGATTCGACCTCTCGCTGCGCTCCTCGACGGTGCCCTTCTGGTCCTGCCACTCGGTGATGAGCGCGATCACCGGGTGCGGCGACTCGCGGTTGAACTCGGTGCTGTGCGCGCCCTCGAGCCCCGCCACGTGGCGCGCGTACTCGATGATGGCGAGCTGCATGCCGAGGCAGATGCCGAGGTAGGGAACCCCGTGCTCGCGCGCATAGCGGACGGCCTGGATCTTGCCCTCGATGCCACGCTCGCCGAAGCCGCCCGGGACCAGCACGGCGTCCACGCCCTCGAGGCAGCCGGTGCCGTGCTTCTCGATGTCCGTCGCCTCGACGAAATCGAGCTTGACGCGTGTACGCGTCCGCAGGCCCGCATGCATCAGGGCCTCGGTCAGCGAAATGTAGGCGTCCTTGAGGTTGACGTACTTGCCGACCATCGCGACGTTGACCGTCAGGTCCGGATTGCCCTTCGCGGCGACCACGTGCTGCCATTCGCTGAGATCGGCCGCGGGCGCCTCGATGCGGAGCTTCTCGCAGACGATCGCATCGAGCGACTGCTCGTGCAGCAGCGACGGGATCTTGTAGATGTCGTCGGCGTCCACCGCGGAGAACACCGCGCGCTCCTCCACGTTGGTGAACAACGCGATCTTGCGGCGCTGCTCGGGCGGCAGCGGTTCCATGCAGCGGCAGAGCAGCACGTCCGGCTGGATGCCGATCGAGCGCAGCTCCTTCACCGAGTGCTGCGTCGGCTTGGTCTTGATCTCCCCCGAGGTGGCGATGTACGGGATCAGCGTGAGGTGCATGTAGAGCACGTTGTCGTGCCCCAGTTCGACGCCGAGCTGGCGGATCGCCTCGAGGAACGGCAGCGACTCGATGTCGCCGACCGTGCCGCCGATCTCGACCATGCACACGTCGGCGTCGCCCGCGCCCATGCGGATGCAGTGCTTGATCTCGTCGGTGATGTGCGGGATCACCTGCACGGTCGCGCCGAGATAGTCGCCGCGGCGCTCCTTCGCGATGACGCTCTCGTAGATGCGCCCGGTCGTGAAGTTGCTGTTGCGGCCGGTCGTGGTGCGGACGTAGCGCTCGTAATGACCGAGGTCGAGGTCGGTCTCGGTGCCGTCGTCGGTGACGAACACTTCGCCGTGCTGGAACGGGCTCATGGTGCCCGGGTCCACGTTGATGTACGGGTCGAGCTTGACCATCGCGATCTTGAGGCCCCGCGCCTCCAGGATCGCGCCCAGGGAAGCGGCCGCGATGCCCTTGCCCAGCGAGGAAACAACACCGCCGGTCACGCAGACGAACTTGGTCATAGGGATCACCGTCGCAGGAGAAGCACGACGGGAGAACAGTCTATCGGAATGACCCCCTGCGGGCCACAGGAACCGCCGGTCTGCGACCCTCAGGCTTCGGGGCCGCAGTCCTGCGCCTCGAGCTTGACTTCCGTGGTCTCGGTCTCGGTGATCGGCGGGCGGCCGTGCCAGGCCACCGTCCAGGAGGGTTCGCCCGGCTCGGCAACGTAGCAGGCGCCGTACGCGAGGTCGCCGACCGCGACGATCTCGCGTCCCGAGCGGAGGAGTGGAACCTGCGCTCGGCGCCAGGGCAATACACCGCGCTCCTGCAGCCATTTCCGCAGCGGCCTGCGATGCTGCGAGCCGGCCGGGCGGAATTCCTCGCCCTCCGCGCGCGTCGTGACCTGTAGCGCCGCCGGCAACCGCGCGCGGCTGAGTCCCACGCCCGTGCCGGCCACGAGTTCGAGCGCTCCGAGCACGCCGAGGCCGTACGTCGTGCCCGGCACCCACTCGCCCTCGGGCACCGTCGCCCGGCAGGACGCGTCCACTTCGGCGTACAGCCGGCCCCGGTAGCGATACAGGCGCGCACCCGGCCAGTTCGAGCAAGGCACTCGGTCGGGCGCGGCCACGTCGAGATCGTGCATCGCCGCCGCGAGCGTCGCGACCGCAGGCACCGGCAGGCCGAGCGCGCGCAACCAGGCCCGCAGCACCCAGCGCTGGCGCGCGACCGGGAGGAGCCCCAGCCGCTCCAGCGAGAGCGCGCGGCCGTCGGCGGCAAGCGCGAGGTCGGCCCGGGCGATCTCGGCCTCCATCCGCAGCAGTTCCGCCGCGTGGGCGGCAACCCGGCCAGCCGTGCGGGCTGCCGCAGGCCAGCGCCCGCGGATCGCAGGCAGCACCTCGAGCCGCAGATAGTTGCGGTCGAATCGCGAGTCGCGATTCGAGGGATCGGTGAGCCACTCGAGGCGTTCACCTTCCGCCCAGGCGCGGATCTCGTCACGGGTGCAGTCGAGCAGGGGGCGCGCGTGCCAGCCTCCCGCGAACCGCGAGACCCGCGGCATGCCCGCGACCGCGCGCACGCCTCCTCCCCGCAGCCATTGCAGCAGGATCGATTCGAGCTGATCGTCCGCGTGGTGTGCCGTGAGCAGCACCTCGCCGGGCGCGAGGCGCGCTGCGAACGCCGCGTAGCGCGCGGCGCGGGCCGCGGCCTCCGGGCTCTCGCCGCGCGCAGGCCGCGCATCGACCGTCGCCTGCAGGAGCGCCACGCCGAGCGCCGCGGCCTGCGCGGCGCACTGCGTCGCCCAGTGGCTGGAGTCCGCATGCAGGCCGTGATCGACGTGGATGGCGCGCAGCGGTGGCGAGCGGCGCGTGCCGCGACCTGCAACGAGGGCGGCCAGGAGTGCAGTCGAGTCGAGGCCGCCACTCAAGGCGACGCAGAGGCCCGAGGCGGGTGGATCGAGGGTCGAGAGGCATTCCTCTAGCGCGACCGACAGCCGCCCGGGAGTGAAGGCCACCGGCTCAGGCCGCGGTAAACACGCCCTGCGCCCGCAGCCGGGCGTACCGCCTCGAGACGAGCTCGTCCTCGGGCCACGCGGAGACTTCGGCGAGGTGGCGGAGCAGCGCCTCCTTGAGGGACTCCGCCATGACCTGCGGGTCGCGGTGCGCGCCGCCGAGCGGCTCCTTCAGCACTTCGTCCACGAGTCCGAGCCGCATGAGCCGTTCCGCGGTGATGCCCATTGCCTCGGCCGCGAGCTCCTTCTTGTCCGCGCTCTTCCAGAGGATGGACGCGCAGCCTTCCGGCGAGATGACCGAATACACGCTGTACTGGAGCATCACGAGCCGGTCGCAGACACCGATGGCCAGCGCCCCGCCCGAGCCGCCCTCGCCGATCACGGCCGTGATGACCGGCACGCGCAGGCGCGCCATCTCGAAGAGGTTCCGCGCGATGGCCTCGCTCTGGTTGCGCTCCTCCGAGCCCACTCCGGGGTAGGCCCCGGGCGTGTCCACCAGCGTGACGACGGGCAGCCTGAAGCGCTCGGCCAGCTTCATGAGGCGGAGCGCCTTGCGGTATCCCTCGGGCTTCGGCATGCCGTAATTGCGGCGCACGCGTTCCTTCGTGTCGCGGCCCTTCTGATGGCCGATCAGCATGATCGGCCGGCCGCCGAGCCGGGCCAGCCCGCCGACGATCGCCTGGTCGTCGGCATACATGCGGTCGCCGTGCAATTCCTGGAATTCCTCGAAGATCACGGCCGCGTAATCGAGGGTATACAGGCGCTGCGGGTGGCGCGCGAGCTGCGCGACCTGCCACGGGGACAGGTTCGCGAAGATGCTCGTGGTCAGCGCGCGGCTCCTGGCGCGAAGTCGCGCGATCTCCTCGCCGACGTTGACCTCGGCATCCGAGGACACGAAGCGCAATTCGTCGATCTTCGCCTCGAGCTCGGCGATCGGCTGCTCGAAATCCAGGAAGCTGAGTGCCATGGGGACGCAGGATGCCGCAGCGTGCGGGCCGGGTCAAAGCGGCCCAGACCGATAGGCTCATCGCGTGGCGGGCTGTACCGGGCTGGGTAGCACCGCAGCCGGGACGCCGTGAATCCGTCCCTGGAGGCTCGCGCGCGGCGTCCATGCCGCGCGACGCCCGGCTTCGTTGCTACCCAGCCCGGTACGAGCCGCGTCGACCGCTACCCCTCGGCTCGCGGTGCATACACGATCTCGACCCCGTCGCGGCCCACGATCTGCCCGAGCCGCTCCACCAGCTCGCGCGACGGCCGTACGGTCCATTCCTCGCCGAAGTGCACCAGCGCCGCAGCGTCGCTGCGCGCGTAGCGGATCGAGACCGAGCAGCGCCCGCCACGACTCGGCCGCAGGGCCTGCTCGATCTCGGAGACGAGCCTGCGTCCGTCCGCAGCCCGTTCGCCGCGCGGCCAGCGCAACACGACACGACGCGCGTACTGATCCCGCGCCTGGTCGACGTCCAGTATTCGCTTCGCCGAAACGCGCCAGTCCTCGATGAAGTCGTCCCAGCGCAGACTGCCTTCCACCACGAGGATCGCGTCCTTGGCGACCAGCGCGCGGTACTGCTGGTAGACGTCCTCGAACAGGGTCACTTCGAGGCGCCCGCTGCGATCGTCGAGCACCAGGCTCGTCCGCCCTCCGCGCTTGCGAATCTCGAGCACCAGGCCGGCCACGGTCACGTTGCGGCCCGGCCCGCGCCAGCCGCCCTCGTTCGACCCGACCGGACGTGCGCCGCCGACGTCGGCGATCCTGCCACTGGTGATCGGCCGGAGTTCACGCTCGTATTCGGTGATCGGGTGGCCGGTGAGATACAGACCGAGCGTGTCGCGCTCTCCCGCGAGTCTCACGGCCTCGCCCCAATCCGGCAGCTTCTCGCGGGAAACGCCCGCTTCGTCTCCAGCGGACGCCGCGGGCTCGGCGAGCCCGAAGAGATCGTCCTGCCCGGCCGCCCGGGCCCTCGAGGTCTGGTCGGCCGCCTGCATCGCCCCGGGGAGCTGGTGCATCAGCGTCGCGCGATTCTCGCCCAGGGAATCGAGGGCGCCCGAGCGGACCAGTGCCTCGAGCACACGGCGGTTGACGCGGTTCAGGTCGAGGCGGCGGCAGAGGTCCCGCAGGTCCTTGAAACGCCCGCCCGTCGTGCGCTCGGCGAGCATGTTCTCGACCGCCGCCTGCCCCACGCCCTTGATGGCGCCCAGCCCGTAGCGGATCGCCTTCGGCCCGGAGACCGTGAACATGTACTGCGACTCGTTCACGTCCGGCGGCTCCACCGCGAGCGCCATGCGGTTGCACTCGTCGATGATCGTGACGACCTTGTCGGTCTTGTCCATGTCGGAGGACAGCACCGCAGCCATGAACGCCGCCGGGTAGTGCGTCTTGAGCCACGCCGTCTGGTAGGAGAGCACCGCGTAGGCCGCGGAGTGCGACTTGTTGAAGCCGTAGCCTGCGAACTTCTCCATCAGGTCGAAGATGTGCGCGGCGTTCCCCTCGGCGACGCCGCGGGCGACGGCGCCGTCGACGAAGATCGAGCGCTGCTGCGCCATCTCCTCGGCCTTCTTCTTGCCCATGGCGCGGCGCAGGAGATCCGCGCCGCCCAGCGTGTACCCGGCCAGCACCTGCGCGATCTGCATGACCTGTTCCTGGTACAGGATCACGCCGTAGGTCGGGGTGAGCACCGGCTTCAGGTCCGGGTGCAGGTAGTCGATGCCGCCGCCCACCCGGCCGTGCTTGCGATTGATGAAGTCCTCGACCATGCCCGACTGCAGCGGCCCCGGCCGGAAGAGCGCAACCAGCGCCACGATGTCGTCGAAGCAGTCGGGCTGCAGGCGCCGGATCAGGTCCTTCATGCCCCGCGATTCGAGCTGGAACACCGCCGTCGTCTCGCAGCGCTTGAGCAGCGCGTAGGTCGCGGGGTCCTCCATCGGAAGCATGGACATGTCGAGCGCGGCCTCGCCTGCCTCTGCGCGCCCCGCGTTGATGGTCTTCACGGCCCAGTCGATGATCGTGAGCGTGCGCAGGCCCAGGAAGTCGAACTTGACCAGGCCCGCCGCCTCGACGTCGTCCTTGTCGAACTGCGTGACGACGGTGGTGCCGCCCTCTTCACGGTAGAGCGGCGCGAAGTCGGTGAGCACCGACGGCGCGATCACGACGCCGCCCGCGTGCGTGCCGGCGTTGCGCACCAGGCCCTCGAGCGAGCGGGCGAGGTCGATCACCTCGCGCACGTCATCCTCGTTCTTGTAGCGCTTGCGAAGCTCTTCCTCCTTCTCGAGCGCATCGTCGAGCGTGATGCCGAGCTCGAAGGGAATCAGCTTCGCGATGCTGTCGGCGAGCCCGTAGCTCAGGCCCAGCACGCGCGCGACGTCGCGCACCACGGCCTTCGCGGCCATGGTGCCGTAGGTGATGATCTGCGACACGCGGTCGCGCCCGTAGCGGTCGGCGACGTACTCGATGACCCGGTCGCGGCCCTCCATGCAGAAGTCCACGTCGAAGTCCGGCATGGACACGCGCTCGGGATTCAGGAAGCGCTCGAAGAGCAGGTCGTGGCGCAGCGGGTCGAGGTCGGTGATGCCGAGCACCCAGGCGACCAGCGAGCCAGCCCCGGAACCACGGCCAGGGCCTACGGGGACGCCGTTCTCGCGGGCCCAGCGGATGAAGTCCGCGACGATCAGGAAGTAGCCCGCGAAACCCATCTGGCAGATGACGTCGAGCTCGCTCGCGAGCCGGGCCTCGTAGGCCTCGCGGCCGATCACGGGCGCCTTGGCCGACGGCGCCGCCACGGCCGGCGCGGCGAGGCGCGCGACGAGCCCCTTGCGCGACTCCTCGCGCAGGAATTCCTCGGTGGTCTGTCCGGCCGGCACCGGATAGGCCGGCAGCGACGCCTTGCCGAGCCGCATCTCCAGGTTGAGCCGCTTCGCGATCTCGACCGAGTTCTCGATCGCCTCGGGAATGTCGGAGAAGAGCTTCTCCATCTCCTCGGGCGAGCGCAGGTACTGCTCCTCGCTGTAGCGTCTCGGGCGAGAGGCGTCTGCGAGCAGCGTGCCGTCCTGGATGCACACGCGCGCCTCGTGCGACTCGAAGTCGTCGCGCGCCAGGAACCGGACGTCGTTGGTCGCGACCACGGGCACGCCCCGTGCCACGGCGAGCGCGAGCGACCCGGCGATGCACTCCTCCTCGCCCGGCCGCCCGGTGCGCGTCAGTTCCAGGTAGTACCGGTCGCCGAAGAGCGCGAGCCACGCGTCGAGCGCCGAGCGCGCCTCAACCTCGTGGCCGGCCACCAGCGCACGGCCGACGTCGCCATCGCGTCCACCGGAGAGCGCGATGAGGCCGGCCGTGGTGCCGGCATCGAGCCAGGAGCGGTTCAGCGTCGGGCCGTGCCGGCCCTGGCCTTCGAGATAGGAACGCGTCACGAGACGCGTCAGGTTGCGGTAACCACGATCGTCCTGGCAGAGCAGCACCAGGCGGCTCGGCTCCGCGCGCTCGCCCTCTTCCCTGACGAGCGCATCGACACCCACCAGGGGCTTGAGCCCGCGCGCCTGTGCAGCGGTGTAGAACTTCACCAGCGCGAACAGGTTGCCCTGGTCCGTGAGCGCGACCGCGGGCATCCGCAGGCGCGCACAGGCGTCCACCAGGCCCTCGCGCAGGAGCTTGCCGTCCTTGTGCTCGCTTTCGACACGCACGACGCCATCCACGAGCGAATACTCGGTATGCACGCGCAGGTGGACGAAACGTGCCATGTCGGTTCGCGTCAGCGGGGAAGGCAGGATTGTACCGGGGCGAAGCTCCGGCGGTGCACCGGCGACGGCCCGAGGCGCTGGAGCGCCGCGACGTGCGCCGCCGTCGGGTAGCCCTTGTGCACCGAGAAGCCATACCCCGGGTAGCGCCCGTCGAGTTCACGCATGTGCGCGTCGCGAGCGACCTTGGCGATGACCGAAGCGGCGCTCACGCTCGCGATCTTCGAGTCACCCTTCACCACCGCCTCGCCGGTGCATTCGAACCCGAGGCCGCGCAGGTCCGGGCAGCGGTTGCCGTCCACGATGACGTGCGACGGCGGAACCTGCAGCGCGAGCAATGCGCGGCGCATCGCAAGCATCGTCGCCTGGAGGATGTCGAGCGCATCGATCTCGGAGGCGTCCGCCCAGCCGAGTCCCCAGGCGAGGCTGCGCTCGCGGATGGTCGGGGCCAGGCGCTCCCGCCGCGCGGGCGAGAGCACCTTGGAGTCGGCCAGCCCGTCGATCACGCGGGACGGGTCGAGGATCACGGCGGCGGCGACCACGGGGCCGGCGAGTGGCCCGCGGCCCGCCTCGTCCACGCCCGCAGTGAGCGCGGGCCCGATCCAGTCGAAACCCACCTGCCGCGGGTCCGGGACGGTTCTCATGCCGGTCCGCGTCGTCCCGCGACGAGTTCGAGGATCGCTTCGGCCGCGCGGGCGCTGGCGTCCCGCCGCAGCGCGAGGTGGATGTCGGCAAATGCCGAGTCGAGCTCGCGCAGGTCCGCCCGTTCGAGCTGTCCGAGCACGGCGGGCCCAAGCACGTCGGGTCGAACCTCCGACTGGTAGTACTCGGGCACCAGCGGCCGGCCCGCGAGCAGGTTCGGTTGCGAGAAGTAATCCGTCTTGACGAGCCTCAACCCGCGCAGGAGCCAGTTCGTGAGCGGCGCGACACGGTAGGCGACCACCATCGGCCGCTTGACGAGCGTGGCTTCCAGCGTTGCCGTGCCGGAGGCGAGCAGTACCGCGTCGCTCGCGGCCATGCAGTCCTGCGCACGACCGTCGACGACACGGACCTCGACCCCGGGCGCGTGCGCCGCAAGGCTCTCGGAAAACGACCGGCGGGCCGCGTCGTTCGCCATGGCTGCCACAAACGAGATATCGGGGCGGCGCGATGCGATCCAGGCGATCGTCGCGGCGAACGGCGGGCCGAGTCGGCCGACCTCCGCGCGGCGGCTGCCCGGCAGGATCGCAAGCACGGGACCCTGCGCCTCGAGACCCAGCCCGGCACGCGCCGCCCCCCGGTCGCTCACGAGCGGAATACGGTCGGCGAGCGGGTGGCCGACGAACTCGGCGCGCACACCGTGCGCGCGGTAGAAATCGGCCTCGAACGGCAGCAGGCAGAGCACGAGGTCGACGGCCTCGCCGATCGTCCGCACCCTGCCCTGCCTCCAGGCCCAGACCTGGGGGCTGACGTACTGGACGGTCGGTACTCCGCGCGACTTGAGCGCGGCCGCGACGCGCAGGTTGAACTCCGGCGAGTCGATGCCGATGTACGCGTCGGGAGCGCTGGAGACGAGGCGCGAGAGGAGCTCGCGCCGCAGCCGCAGCAGGCGCGGGAGGTGCCGCACGATTTCCGCGAGCCCCATGACGGCGAGTTCGTCGGACGCGTACCAGGCCGCGCAGCCGGCCGCCGACATGCGCGGCCCGGCGATTCCGTAGAACCGCGAACCCGGGGCGCGGGCCGCGAGGGCCTCCACCAGCGGCCCGCCGAGGTTGTCGCCGGACGCCTCGCCGGCGACGAGCCCGAACGATGCCGCCTGTGTCGCCGCGGTCACGACCCGGCAACCGCGCTCAGCGCACGATGCCGCGCGAGGCCCGCGGCAGGAAGTCCACCAGCGCCCGCAGCTCGGGCTGCTCCACGGCCAGGGCCCCGATCTGGCTGGACGCCTCGGCGAGCTTGAGGCCCGAGCGATACAGCAGCCGGAAGGCCGCGCGGATGTTGCGAACCTGCTCCGGCGTGAAGCCGCGCCGCTTGATGCCCTCGGCGTTGATGCTGTGCGCGCCCGCGGGCTGGCCGACGGCCATCACGTAGGGGGGCACGTCGAGGGTGACTGCCGCATTGTTGGCAATAAATGCGTGTACGCCGACCTGCACGAACTGGTGGATGCCGGAGAGCCCGCCCATGATGACCCAGTCGTCGAGGTGCACGTGGCCGGCGAGCGTCGCGTGGTTCGCGAGCACGCAGTGGCTGCCCACCACGCAGTCGTGGGCGACGTGCGAGCAGGCCATGAAGAGGTTGTCGCAGCCGATGCGCGTGACGGCCTGGTCCTGCACGGTGCCGCGGTGGATCGTGGTGCACTCGCGGATCACGTTGCGGTCGCCGATCTCGAGACGCGTGGTCTCGCCGCCGTATTTCTTGTCCTGCGGATCCGCGCCGACCGAGGCGAACTGGAAGATCCGGTTGTCCTCGCCGATGCGCGTCGGCCCCTCGATGACGGCGTGCGGCCCGACGATCGTTCCACGCCCGATGGATACGCCCGCGCCGATCACGGCGTAGGCGCCGATCACGACGCCCGGCGCGAGCTCGGCATCGGTCGCGATCACGGCCGTCGGATGGATCGAACCTGTCATTCCCTGCCCCGCTTGCGACCCGCCGGGTCAGCCCGGCATGACCATCATCTCGGCACTGGCGACCTCGTTGCCGTCCACGGTCGCCGAGATCGAGTACTTCCAGATCGTGCGGATCCTGCGCTCCAGCACCGCCGTGAACTTCACCTGGTCGCCGGGAACGACTGGACGCCGGAAGCGCGCCTTGTCGATACCCGCGAAATAGAAACGGACCGACTCGTCCGGGTAGACGCCCGCGGTCACGAAGGTGAGGATGCCCGCGGTCTGCGCCATGGCCTCCAGGATCAGCACACCCGGCATCACGGGGCGTCCCGGGAAGTGGCCGACGAAGAACTCCTCGTTCATGGTGACGTTCTTGAGCGCGACGATCCGCTCGCCGGACACGCACTCGAGGACCCGGTCCACGAGCAGCATGGGGTAGCGGTGCGGCAGGCGCCGCATGACCTCGTCGATGCCGAACCCGCCGGACTCACTCATCGTCGTCGCCTCCCTTTATCGAGCCCGCGTCGCCCTCGAGGCGGCGTACGCGGCGCGCGAGCTCCTCGAGCCGGTTGAATCGCGCGGCATTCCGGTGGAAGTGCTTTGCCTCGTCCGCCCAGAGCGAACCCGAATAGGCGCCCGGCTTGCTGATCGACTTGAATACGGCCGTCCGGCCGGTCAACGCCACGTCATCGCAGATCACGAGGTGTCCCGCGACACCGACCATGCCGCCGAGCATGCAGCGCTTGCCGATGGTCGTGCTGCCCGAAATCCCGACGCACGCGGCGATCACGGTGTGGGCGCCGATGTGAACGTTGTGACCGACCTGCACGAGGTTGTCGATCTTCACGCCGTCCTCGATCACCGTGCTTTCGATGGTGCCCCTGTCGATCGTGGAATTGCTGCCAACCTCGACGTCGTTGCCGATGATCACCGTGCCGACCTGCGGCACCTTGACGTAACCGTCCGCATCGGGCGCATGACCGAAGCCATCCGCGCCGATGACACTGCCCGGCTGCAGTATGCAGCGCTCTCCGATGCGAACGCCCCGGCACAGCGTGACACGCGCCACGAGCTGCGTGTCATCGCCGATCTCGACGCCCTCGAGCACGACCGACCCCGGACCGATGGTCACGCGCCGGCCCACGCGCGCGCCGCTTGCGACGAACGCATTGGGCCCTATCCACGCGGACGGGTCGACGTCCGCGCCCGCCTCCACGCACGCGCTCGGGTGGCGTCCGCCGGCGACGGACGGCTCGGCATACAGGAACTGGGCGATCCTGGCGTAGGTGGCGTATGGGTTGGCTGCAACCAGCACCGAGGCGGGGCAGTCGTCAGCCGACGCCGCGTGAAGCACCACGGCCGTGGCGCGCGTGCCCGTAAGGTGCTGTCGATAGCGCGGATTGGCGAGGAACGAGATCGAGCCCGGCCCTGCGCCCTGCAGCGTCGCGACGCGCTCTACGACCGCATCCGGGTCGCCGCGAAGCTCGCACCCGAAGCGGACGGCCAGTTCGGCGAGCCGCGCTGGCATGTCCGCGCCCCCGGCGGCCGGCTCAGGGCTTGCCCGGGGCGCCCTTGCGCGCCTGGAGTGCGGCGAGCACCTGGGCAGTGATGTCCACCGACGGGCTCGCGTAGAGCGCGTCGCCGACGACCACGTCGAGCCCAGCGGTCTTTGCGTAGGCCTGGACTTCCTGCAGCACCGAGCGCTGCAACTGGCCGAGCGCCTCGTTGCGGCGAACGTTCAAGTCCTCCATGAACTCGTTCTGCTTGCGGGCGAGCTCGCGCTGCCCGTCGCGCAGCGCCTTCTCGCTGCTGGCGCGCTCGTTGGCGGCCATGACGGCGCCGTCCTTCTGCAGCTTGTCTTCCCGGGCCTTCAACTCCTTCTGCTGGCTCTCCAGCTCGCGGCGACGCCCTGCGAACTCGCTCTCGAGCGCCTGGGACGCGGCCTGGGCCTGGGGCGACTCCTGCAGCAGGCGGGTGATGTTCACCACTCCCACCTTGGTTTCCGCCATTGCGGCGCCGAACGGCGCGAGGCTGGCGGCAAGCACTGCAAGGGAAAGTGTCGCTGTCTTGATTCGCATGGATCCGTAATCCTCAGAAAGCCTGGCCAATGGAGAACTGGAAACTCTCGGTCTCGTCCTTGTACACCGTCGCACTGCCCTTCTGGGGATTGAGCGGCAAGGCGTAGCTGAATCGGAAGACACCCATCGGCGCCAGCCACTGGACGGCCACGCCGGTCGAATAGCGAAGTTTATCAAGGTTGAAGTCGTAATTCTCGGGCGTGATGTTGTTCGGCCCGTAGAACTTCACGTTGTCGGTCGAAAACACGTAGCCGCCATCGAAAAACAGGCTGGCGCGCGCGGAATTCTTGAACTTTTCCGGCATCGGGAGCAGGAGCTCGAACTGGTTGGTGAGCTTGATGTTGCCGCCATACGGGTTTCCGAAGGTGTCCTTCGGGCCGAGGGTGCTCGCCTTGTAGCCGCGCACGCTCTCCGCTCCACCGGCGAAGAAATTCCGGTAGGGCGGGATCGCCGTCGTGGAGCCGAGCGCCGCCGCGTAGCCGGCCTCGAAGTTGTTCATCAGCGTGAACCAGCGCGTCAGGGGCAGGAACTGCAGGTAGTCGTAGGTGAGCGAGTAGAACTCGACGTCGCTGCCCGGAATCGTGTACGCGAGGTTGACCGCGTGCCGCGCGCCGCGGTCCGCGAAGATCGACCGGTTGCGTGAGTCGTAGCCCCAGCCGACCGACAGCGGGAACGTGTCGAACTTCGTGCCGTAGTAGGTGTAGATGACGGGCGGAATACCCACCTTCGAATTCTGGGTATAGGTATTGCCGTTGTTCTGCACCCACTCGACCGTCTGCGCCGCGCTCTGGTAGGGATTCGTGAACAGCTCGGTGTGCTGTGCCGCAAGGCCCGTGCGCACCGACTGGAACTCCGAGAGCGGCCAGGCGTAGTCCAGCCCGATTGCGCCCGTGGTCGTGTCGACCTGCGAGGACGAACTCGTGTACTGGGTGTAGTTGCGGTAGCTCACCGAGACCGTTCGCGATACGCCGTCCACGGTCACGTACGGGTCGGTGTGCGAGATGCTGTAGACCTGGCTGTACTGGCCGGCGTTCAGTTCCGCGGCGATGCGGTTTCCGGTGCCGAGGAAGTTGCTGTGCACGAAGCTGCCGTTCAGCATGATGGACTGCGACTGCGAATAGCCGATGCCGCCGCTGAACTGCCCGGGCAGGCCTTCCTTCACCTTGAAGTCGACGTCCACCAGGTCCGGCGTGCCGGGCACCGGCGTCGTCTCGACTTCCACCTTCTCGATGAACGGCAGCCGCTGCAGGCGCTGCTTCGAGCGCTCGACCGCGGCGTTGGACAGGTAGCCGCCCTCCATCTGCCGCATCTCGCGGCGCAGCACGTCGTCGTTGATGCCCGTCGAGCCCTCGAAGTTGATGTGCCGCACGTACGCCCGGTTGCCGGGCTGCACGAGGAAGGTGATCGAGATCTCCTTCGTCTCCGGGTTCTCCTGGGGTACCGGGTCGATCTTGGCGAAGGCGTAGCCGTCCTGGCCCAGGCGCAGCGCCATGAGTTCCGTCGTCGCGGTGATGAACTTCCGCGAGTAGATGTCGCCGCGCCGCACCTGGACGAGGCCCATCAGGTCCTCCTCGGGCACCACCAGGTCGCCCGCGACCTTCACCTCGGACACGCGGTAGACGTCGCCCTCGTGGACGTTCAGCGTGATGAAGATGTCGTCCTTCTCCGGCGCGATGGCGACCTGAGAGGTCTCGACGTCGAAGTCGGCATAGCCACGGTCGAGGTAGAAGGACTTGAGGCTCTCGATGTCGCCGGAGAGCTCTTCGCGCGAGTACTTGTCGTCCTGCCGGTACCAGGAGAGCCAGTTCGGCGTCCTGAGCTTGAACGTCGCGCGCAGCTCGTCCTCGCTGAAGGCCGTGTTGCCCACGATGTTGATCTGCTGGATCCGCGACCGCTTTCCTTCGACGACGTCGATCGCGATGCTGACCTGGTTGTTCGGCATGTCGGTGACTTTCGTGTCCACCTTCACGCCGTACTTGCCACGGGAGTAGTACTGGTCGGTGAGGAAGCGGTCGACCTCGTCAAGGGTGGACTGGTTGAATACCTTGCCCTTTGCGAGGCCGACGTTGCGCAGCGACTTCGTGAGGTCTTCCGTCTTGATGTCCTTGTTGCCGGTGATCGTGAAGCTCTCGATCGACGGCCGCTCCTTGACGATGATGACCAGCGTGCCGCCGTCGCGGCGCAGCTCCACGTCCTTGAAGAAGCCCGTCGCGTAGAGCGCGCGCAGCGACTCCTCTACGCGCTGCGGGTCCATCCGGTCGCCGATGTTGACCGGAAGGTAGTTGAACACCGTGCCTTCGCTGATGCGCTGCAGGCCCTCGATCTTGATGTCGCCGACCGTGAACTCGCCCATCGTGGCCTGGGCGAACACGGCGGGTACGGCGAGCAGGGCCGGCAGTGCGGCCATGTACTTGAATCGCATGGCGGACGGCTCAGCTGAACAAGCGGGATAGGTCGTTGTAGAAGGCGAAACTCATCAGGACGAGCAGCAGCGCGATCCCGATCTGCTGGCCCACGGCCTGCGCACGCTCCGAGAGCGGGCGGCCCTTTGCGAGCTCCGCCAGCTGGTAGAGGATCTGGCCACCGTCGAGGATGGGTATCGGCAACAGGTTCAGCACGAAAAGACTCACACTGACGATGGACAGGAAGGACAGGAACGCAAGTATGCCTTGTCGCGCCGAGAAACCGGCGTATTCCGCGATGTTGATGGGGCCGCTCAGGTTCTTGGCCGAGACGTCGCCGGTGACGACGTTCCACAGCAGGCGCACCGTGAGCGCGGACATGTCCCAGGTCTTGCCCACTGCCTTGCCCACTGCGGCGAGCGGGCCATAGCGCTCGCGCGTGCGCATGTCCTCGGGGACCGGCGCGGGCGCTGCCGGCTGCACACCGATCCGGCCGATGAGCCGGCCGCCTTCCCGCTGGGCCTCGACCTCGACCGGCACCACCACGCGATCGCCCGCGCGCTCCACGGTGAAATCGAGCGTCCGTCCGGCCGCCGGCTGCACCACGCGGACGAGTGCGGCGAAATCCGCCACCGGCGTCCCGCCGACCTCGACGATCATGTCATCGGGCTTGAGGCCGGCCCGCTCGGCGGGGCTGCCCTCGAGGATTTTCCCGACCCGCGCCGGCACCGACGGATACCAGAATTCGAACCCGAGCCCGGGTAGCAGTGCGCCCGGCTCGGTGAGCGGCAGGGTACTTCCTTCGATGCGCAGCGGCACGACGTGCGTGGCACCGCCCTCTGAGCGAACCTCGAGGTCGATCGTCCCGCCCTCCATCAGGCGGTCGAGGATCGCGAGCATCACGGCCTCGCGGCCAGCCGTCGCGTGTCGACCGACCGCGACAATTTCGTCACCTGCGACCAGTCCAGAGCGCGCCGCCACCGAATCCGGTGTCACTTCGCCGAGCACCGGCTTCAAGGCGGGCACCCCGGCGACGAAGACGACCCAGTACGCGACGACCGCAAAGAGGAAGTTGGCGAACGGCCCGGCGAGCAGCACCAGGATCCGCTGCCAGACCGGCTTCCGGTTGTAGGCCATGGACAGGTCCGCGTCGGCGACTGGACCTTCCCGCTCGTCGAGGAGTTTGACGTAACCGCCTAAGGGGATTGCGGAAAGTGCAAACTCGGTTCCTTGGGAATCGAGCCGCCGCCAGAGCGGCCGTCCGAAGCCGATGGAGTAGCGGATCACCCGGATGCCCATCCGGCGCGCCATCCAGAAATGCCCGTATTCGTGCACGGCCACGAGGACGCCGATTGCGACCAGGAACGCCAGCAGGTAGCTCAGTATCGTCATGCCCTCGATCTCCCCGCCCCGACCAGCAGGGACTCCGCAAGTGCGCGCGCGCTGGCATCCGCCTCGAGCACGACATCCAGGCCAGCCATAGGCCGGTGCTCGTAGCGGTCCATCACGGACTCCACGACCGCGGCAATGCGGTCAAAACCCAGCGCTCCGGCCAGGAATGCCGCGACGGCCACCTCGTTTGCCGCGTTCAGGACCGCCGGACCCGTGCCCCCGGCCTCCGCTGCCTCGCGGGCGAGCCGCAGGGCGGGGAAGCGCAGCAGGTCTGGCTCCTCGAAATCGAGGCGCGCGGCCGCCACGAGGTCCAGCGATTCTACACCTGAGCAAATTCGTTCAGGCCAGCCCAGCGCGTGCGCGATGGGTGTGCGCATGTCCGGGTTGCCGAGCTGGGCAAGGATCGAGCCGTCCACGTACTCCACCAGCGAATGCACGATGCTCTGCGGATGTACGACCACCTCGACCTGCGAGGGTTCAATCCCGAACAGCAGGCAGGCCTCGATGAGTTCGAGCCCCTTGTTCATCAGCGTCGCGGAATCGACCGAAATCTTGCGTCCCATCTTCCAGCGCGGATGCGCACAGGCCTGGTCGGGTGTCACGCGTGCCAGCTCGGCGCGCGTGGCACGCAGGAACGGGCCGCCAGAGGCGGTCAGCAGGACGCGGCGTACCCCTTGCGCCACGCGGCCGGGCACGAGGTCCGCCGGCATGCATTGGAAGATCGCGTTGTGCTCGCTGTCGATCGGGATCAGCGTCGCGCCACCGCGCCGCGCCGCGTCGATCAGCAGTTCGCCAGCCACGACCAGCGACTCCTTGTTGGCGAGCAGCACTCGCTTGCCGGCGCGCGCCGCAGCCAGCGTCGAGGGAAGCCCGGCCGCGCCGACGATCGCGGCCATTACCGCATCGACGTCCGCGGACGCCGCGATGTCCGCGAGCGCGTCGGCTCCGCACGCCACTTGCGTGGCGAGTCCGGCCAGGCGCAGCCCCGACTCGAGTTCGCGCGCCGCGCGTGGGTCGGCGAGCACGGCGACCCGCGGCCGGTGGACCCGGCACTGCTCGAGCAGTTGCGCATGACTCGACGCGGCGGCGAGTGCGGCGACCTCGAAACGCCCGGGATGGCGGGCGAGAACGTCGAGCGTGCTCACGCCGATGCTGCCTGTGCTGCCGAGGACTGCTACCCGCATCAAGGCACGACCCCGATCAGGTGGAGCCCGAACAGCAACGACGGGGCCGCCGCCGTGAAGCCATCGATCCGGTCGAGCACGCCGCCGTGCCCCGGCAGCAGTCCGCCGCTGTCCTTGAGGCCGACATGGCGCTTGAACATGCTCTCGGCGAGATCGCCCACGACCGAGAACAGGGCCACGACCACGCAGACGGCGACCCACGGCAGCAGGGGCTCGCCGAGGAGCATGGCACCCGCCGCCGCAGCAACACCGGCGCCGGCCATTCCCGCCACGAAGCCCTCCCAGGTCTTGCCCGGGCTCACGACGGGCGCGAGCTTGTGGCGACCAAAGGCCCGCCCGCCGAAGTACGCACCCACGTCCGCCGCAGCGATCAGCACGATCAGGAAGAAGAGCAGCACCTGGCCCCGCGGCTCGACGAGCGCGAGGCGCGCGAGCCCGATGGCCGCAGGAACGAGCACGGCGAAGCCGGCGCAGCCCGCGGCGAGGCGCCCGCCACGCTGCGGCGCGAACGCGACCCAGAGAAATGCGAGAAACCACCACAGGGCGGCCAGCAACAGGAATGCGGCGAAGCCGGCCGGAACGGCAGTGATGCGCCAGGCTGCCGCGATCGCGATCCCGACGGCCGCCGTGTAGAGCAGGCGCTGCAGCGGGCTCGTGAGCCGGGCGAATCCGGCCCACTCCCAGGCTCCCGCCAGCACCACGACGGCCACCGCCGCCACCGCGGCCATGGGCGGCAGCCAGAACAGGATCGCGACCACGACTCCCGCGAGCAGCAGCGCCGTGATCACCCTCTGGCGCAGGCCACTAGCCACGGGCTGCCTGGTCGGCGGTCAGGCCGAAGCGTCGTTGCCGCGAGGCGAAGTGGCGAAAGGCGCGCTCGATCTCGGAGTCGTCGAAGTCGGGCCAGAGGCAGTCGCAGAAATAGAGCTCGGTGTAGGCCAGGTTCCAGAGCAGGAAGTTGCTGATCCGCTGCTCGCCGCCGGTGCGGATGAAGAGGTCCGGATCCGGTGTCCGGCCGAGAGCAAGTTCACCGGCGAGCGCCGACTCGTCTATCGCTTCCGGGGCCAGGGCACCGGCGGCAACCCGGTTCGCCAGCGCTCTGGCCGCCTGCACGATGTCAGCGCGACCGCCGTAGGAAATCGCCACGAACAGCGTCATGCGCTCGTTGCCCGCGGTGCGCGCCTCGGCCGCGGCGATGCCCTCGCGCAGGTGGGGCTTGAGTGCAGCAAGGTCGCCGATGAATCGCAGGCGGATGCCGTTGCTCGAGAGCTCGTCGACCTCGCGTTCCATCGCCTCGACGAACAGTTCCATGAGCCGCGAGACCTCCTCGGCAGGCCGGCCCCAGTTCTCGCTCGAAAACGCGAACAGCGTGAGCACTTCCACGCCGCGCCGGGCACAGCCCTCGACGGTGGCGCGCACGGCCTTGACGCCCGCACGGTGGCCGAGGTGGCGCGGCAGCGCGCGCCGCGCGGCCCAGCGGCCGTTGCCATCCATGATGACGGCAACGTGGCGCGGCGTCCCCGCGTCGCGGGTTTGGGTCTGCGCCACGGCTCAGACCTGCATCAGCTCCTTTTCCTTCTCCGCGAGCACGTGGTCCACCTCCGCCACGTACTTGTCGGTGAGCTTCTGCACCTCTTCCTGGGCCTTGCGGTCCACGTCCTCGGAGACCAGCTTTTCCTTGAGCATCTCCTTGAGTTCATGCATGACGTCGCGGCGCACGTTGCGGATGGCGACGCGCGCGCTCTCGCCCTCGTGGCGCACGACCTTGGTCAGGTCGCGACGGCGTTCCTCGGTGAGCGCCGGCAGCGGCACGCGGATCACGCTGCCCGCGGTGGCCGGATTCAGCCCCAGGTCGGACTTCATGATCGCCTTCTCGATCACCGGGACCATCTGCTTCTCCCACGGCACGACCGTGAGCGTGCGCGAGTCCTCGACCGCGACGTTCGCGACCTGGCTCAGCGGCACCTCGCTGCCGTAGTAATCGACGCGCACGTGCTCGAGCAGGCTGGTGCTCGCACGGCCGGTTCGCAGCTTCTTCAGTTCGTTCTTGAGCGCGGCCACGCACTTCGCCATGCGGTCCGCAGCGTCCTTCTTGATGTCCTCGAGCATGGGCGGTCTCCAGCGGCGGCTACGGCCGCCTCAGTTCGTGACGAGTGTGCCGACTTCTTCGCCGCAGGCAACGCGCACCAGCGCGCCCACTTCGTTCAGGTTGAACACGCGCAGCGGCAGCGAGTGGTCGCGGCAGAGCACGATGGCCGTCGCGTCCATGACGTTCAGGCGGCCGTCGAGCACCTGGTCGTAGGTGAGGCGGTCGTAGCGCCGCGCGGAGGGGTTCACGACCGGGTCGGAATCGTAGATCCCGTCGACCTTGGTCGCCTTGAGCAGCAGGTCCGCGCCGATCTCGATGGCGCGCAGGCTCGCAGCCGTGTCGGTCGTGAAGAACGGGTTGCCGGTGCCGGCCGCGAAGATCGTCACCCGCCCCTTCTCGAGGTGGCGGACGGCGCGGCGCAGGATGTAGTCCTCGCAGACCTCGTTGATGCGGATCGCGGAGAGCACCCGCGCGAACACGCCGAACGACTCGAGCGAGTCCTGCAGCGCCAGCGAGTTCATGACGGTGGCCAGCATTCCCATCTGGTCGCCCGTCACCCGGTCCATCCCGGAGCGTGCGAGTCCGGCGCCGCGGAACAGGTTGCCGCCGCCGATCACCACGGCGATCTCCACTCCGCACTCGCGAACCGCGGCGATTTCCGACGCGAGGCGCTTCAGGAACACGGGGTCGATGCCGTAGTCGGCATTGCCCATCAGGGCCTCGCCGGACAGCTTTACGAGTATGCGGCGGTACGCCGGTTTTCCGTCTGCGGATTCAGGCATGTGGTCTGTCACCTCCGACGGGGGGCCATTATAAGGAACCCCGCTCGCGCGGGGTTCCTGGAAGTCGCCGGGGCCGGTCGGGGTTCAAGCTCCCCGGACCTGCGCCATCACCTCGGCGGCGAAGTCTTCCTGCTTCTTCTCGATGCCGGCGCCCACTTCGTAGCGCACGAACCGCAGGACCTTGGCGTTGGAGCGCTTCAGCACCTCGGACACGGCCTGCTTGTCGTCCTTCACGAACGGCTGGCCGAGCAGCGTGATCTCGCCCAGGAACTTGCGAAGCTTACCCTCGGTCGCCTTGGCCAGCACTTCCTTGGGCTTGCCCTGCAGCTTCGGGTCGGTCGCGGCCTGCGCGATGAAGATCTCCCGCTCCTTCTCGACCTGGTCGGCCGGGACGTCCTCTGCGGAGAGGTACTGCGGGTTGATCGCCGCGACGTGCATGGCGAGGTCGTGGCCGAGCGACGGGTCACCGCCCTCGAACACCACCACGGTGCCGATGCGGCTGCCGTGGAGGTAGGTGCCAAGCGGCGCGGTCCCCGAAACCACCTCGAAGCGGCGCACCCCGATGTTCTCGCCGATACGGGCGATCAGCGCACGGCGGGTCTCCTCGACCGTCTGCCCGGAGGGAAGCTTCACGGCATTGAGCGCCTCGAGGCTGGCAGGCTTCGCCTCGAGCGCAGCCTTCGCGACCGATGCGGCGAAGGACTGGAAGTCCTTCTCACGGGCGACGAAATCCGTCTCCGAGTTGACCTCGACCAGCGCCACGGACTTGCCGTCCGCCGAGCGCTCGATGACGACGACACCCTCCGCGGCAATGCGGCCGGCCTTCTTGTCCGCCTTGGCGAGGCCCGACTTGCGCATGGCCTCAGCGGCGGCCTCGAGGTCGCCGTTCGCCTCGACCAGCGCCTTCTTGCACTCCATCATGCCGGCGCCGGTGCGCTCGCGGAGTGCCTTCACTGCCTCGGCGGTGACGGCCATGGTCATTCCCCCTCGACCGCAGCGGCCGGAGCCGCCGGAACGTCGGGCGCCGCCGTTGCCGCGGGTGCAGCCGCCGCGGCTGCGGCCGCAGGGGCCTTCTTGCGCGCGGCTTCGCGGCGCGCCATGAACGCCTCGGGGCTCTCCTCGGGATCCGCCTCGGCGAGTTCCGCGACCGAATCGTGCGCGGACTCACCCTCGGCGGCCGCGGGCTTGCGGCGCGCGGGGGTCTTCTTGCGGGCCGGCGCGGCGCGGCGCTTCGGACCCGACTTGGCGCGCGGCTTGCCTTCCTCGTCGAGCTCGACGAACTCGTCCTCGCTCACCGCCACCTCGGGCAGCGTGGAACGGCCCTCGAGCACGGCGTCGGCGATGCCGCCCGCGTAGAGTTCGATGGCGCGCATGGCGTCGTCGTTGCCCGGGATCACGTGGCTGATGCCGTCCGGCGAGCAGTTGGTGTCCACCACCGCCACGACCGGGATACCGAGCTTGCGCGCCTCGTGGATGGCGATGTTCTCGTGACCCACGTCCACGACGAACATCACGTCCGGGATGCCTTCCATGTCCTTGATGCCGCCGAGGCTGCGCTCGAGCTTCTCGCGCTCGCGGCGAACCATCTGCGCCTCGCGCTTGCTGCGCTGGTCGAGCATGCCGCTCGCGGCCAGCTCGTCGATCTCGGCAAGTCGCTTGATGGACTGCCGGATCGTCTTGAAGTTGGTGAGCATGCCGCCGAGCCAGCGGTGGCTCACGTAGGGCATTCCGCAGCGCGCGGCCTCGCGGGCGATCGCATCGCGGGCGGAGCGCTTGGTGCCGACGAAAAGCACGCGGCCGCCTTCGGCGACGATGTGCTTGACGAAGCCCGCCGCCTCTATGTAGAGGGGCAGCGTCTTCTCGAGATTGATGATGTGGATCCGGTTACGCTCACCGAAGATGTAGGGGGCCATCTTCGGGTTCCAGAAGCGGGTTTGGTGTCCGAAATGGACGCCCGCCTCCAGCATCTGCCGCATGGACATGCTGGTCATCGAAAGTCTCCTTGTGGGGTTGAGCCTCCACGTACCCCATGTGGCAACCCGCTGGACCTCTCGGTCTGGCAGGCACCCAGCCACATGTGCCGGTACGTGTGCGGTTTTGGTTGTGAAAAAAGGCCGCGCTTTATACCATAAGTTTCCGTTTGTTCAAACACTTGCGCGCCTGAAGCCCCTGCTTCGGGCGCCGGAAGCAGCTTACCGACATGCAATATCCCGAGCCGGCCACGACCCACTGGCAGTCCGACAGCGCGGGCCGGATCACCGCGAAGACGGCCGGCGAGCAGGATGCCATGCGCCTCGCCGGGCGGCTCACGGCCGAAGTGCTCGACATGATCGGGCAGTACGTCGTCCCCGGGGTCTCGACCGACGAACTCGACCGCATCTGCCACGACTACATCGTGAACGTGCAGAAGGCGGTCCCCGCACCGCTCAATTACCGTGGCTTCCCGAAGTCCATCTGCACGTCCGTGAACCACGTCGTCTGCCACGGCATCCCGGGCGACCGGCGGCTCAAGCAGGGGGACATCGTCAACGTGGACGTCACCGTCATCAAGGACGGTTTCCATGGCGACTCGAGCCGGATGTTTGCGGTGGGACGCATTCCCCCGCACGTGCAGCGCCTGGTGGACGTGACCTACGAGGCCCTGTGGCGCGGCATCCGCACCGTGCGGGCCGGCTCGCACCTGGGTGACATCGGCGCCGCAATCCAGGGCTTCGTCGAGTCGAATCACTACTCGGTCGTGCGCGAGTATTGCGGCCATGGCATCGGCCGCGGGTTCCACGAAGATCCGCAGGTGCTGCACTACGGCACGGCGGGCACGGGCGTGACCTTCGCGCCGGGCATGACCTTCACGATCGAGCCGATGGTGAACGCGGGCCGCCGCGAGGTTCGCCTGCTGCCGGACGGCTGGACCGTCATCACGCGGGACCACTCGCTGTCGGCGCAGTGGGAGCACACGATCCTCGTCACCGACACGGGCTTCGAGGTGCTGACGCTCGGGGCGAGCGAGCGGCCGCCCGCTTGAACGCGCCTTCCGAGCAGGGCGACGATTTCGAGGCGGCCTCCGGGCGCGTTGCGCTGCCTTCCTGGCCCTTCCTCGATACCCTGCCCGTCACGCTCGCCGCGGGCGGCGACCGGACCGCGAACTTCCGGCAGGCGCTCGCCGACGGTGCCGCCAACCTGAAGCAGCGCTTCCTGGACGACGAACCGGTCGAGGCGCTGGTGCGCGACCGCGCGCGCATGGTGGACGTGGTGCTGCGCGAAGCCTGGGCGCTGCATGCGGGCCAGCATGCCAGGGAAGTCGGGCTCGTGGCCGTGGGCGGCTACGG
Source organism: uncultured Gammaproteobacteria bacterium (assembly GCA_963726665.1). Classification (GTDB taxonomy): domain Bacteria; phylum Pseudomonadota; class Gammaproteobacteria; order Steroidobacterales; family Steroidobacteraceae; genus RPQJ01. The sequence continues at coordinate 322,374 of CAVSDW010000011.1, forward strand.
CCGGGGCGAACTGCACCCATGCTCGGACATCGACGTGCTGATCCTGCTGCCCAAGTCCGAGGCAGAGGAAGGACATGAGGGCATCGAGCGGTTCCTCGCGTTCCTCTGGGACATCGGCCTCGAGGTCGGCCACAGCGTCCGCACCATCGACGACTGCCAGCGCGAGAGCGCCGCGGACGTGAGCGTGGCGACCACGCTGATCGAGGCGCGGCTCCTCTGCGGGCCCGACCACCTGTACCAGGCCATGAGGCGCGCGCTCGGGCAGGACAGCGTCTGGTCGTCACAGGCGTTCTTCGAGGCCAAGGTGGCCGAGCAGCAGGCGCGCCACCACCGCCACCACGACACCGCCTACAACCTCGAGCCGAACGTCAAGACGAGCCCCGGCGGACTTCGCGACATCCAGACGGTCGGCTGGGTCGCCAAGCGCCACTTCGGCGCCGGCACGCTCGACGAACTGGTCGAGCACGGGTTCCTCACTGCGGGCGAACTGCGCAAGCTCCGCACGGCGCAGGCCTTCCTGTGGAAGGTGCGCTTCGCGCTGCACGTCCTCACCGAGCGTCGCGAGGACCGCCTGCTGTTCGACCACCAGATCCGCATCGCGCAGATGTTCGGCTACGAGGACGCTACCTACACGCTCGCGGTCGAGCAGTTCATGCAGCGCTACTACCGCACGGTCATGGACGTGAGCCTGCTGAACGAGATGCTGCTGCAGCTCTTCCGCGAAGCGATTCTCTCCGACCCGGCTGCGCCGGTGGTGCCGCTGAACCCGCGCTTCCAGGTACGCAGCGACTACCTCGAGGTCACCTCCGACGACGTGTTCACGCGGCAGCCCTCGGCGATCCTCGAGCTCTTCCGACTGATGCAGGAGCATCCGGACCTGCGCGGCGTGCGCGCCGCGACGATCCGCTCCCTGGGCCGGCACCTCTGGGTGATCGACGAGGAGTTCCGCCAGCATCCGCGCAATCACCGCCTGTTCCTCGAGCTGCTCGGCGCCCCGGCGGGCGTCACGCACGAGCTGCGGCGCATGAACCTCTACGGAGTGCTCGGCCGCTACATCCCGGCCTTCGGCCGAATCGTCGGCCGCATGCAGTACGACCTGTTCCACGCCTACACGGTCGACGCGCACACCCTGTTCGTGGTCCGGAACCTGAGGCGGCTCGCGCTGCCGCAGTTCGAGCACGAGTTCCCCGAACTCTCGCGCCTGATGCAGTCGCTGCCGCGGCCCGAGATCGCGCTGCTCGCGGCACTGTTCCACGACATCGCCAAGGGACGCGGCGGCGACCACTCGGAGCTCGGCGCGGTCGACGCCGAGGCCTTCTGCCTGGAGCAGGGGCTGTCGCGCTACGACGCCCGGCTGGTTGCCTGGCTGGTGCGCAATCACCTGTTCTTTTCGGTCACCGCGCAGAAGAAGGACATCTCCGACCCGAAGGTGATCCAGGACTTCGCGCGCGCGATCGGCGACCAGACACACCTCGACTACCTGTACCTGCTCACCGTGGCCGACGTGCGCGGCACGAACCCGAAGCTGTGGAATTCGTGGCGATCCTCCCTGTTCAGCGACTTCTACGAGCGCACCAAGCGCGCGCTGCGCCGCGGCCTCGAGGCGCCGGTCGACAAGGACGAACTCGTCGCCGAGACCCGCGCGGCGGCGCGCGAACTGCTGACCCGGGAGGGCATCGACCCGCAGCGCGCCGACCACGCCTGGTCGCGCCTGAGCGACGAGTACTTCCTCCGCCACTCGCCCTCCGAGATCGCCTGGCACTCGCGGCTCATCGCCGACCGCGAGCCCGGGGATGCCTCGCCGCTCGTCGCCGTGCGCGACACGCCCGAGCGCGGCGGCAACGCCGTGCTCACGTTCATGCCGCACACGCAGCAGAACTTCGCACGCACGACCGCACTGCTCGACCAGATGGGGCTCAACATCCTGGACGCCCGCATCACGCCGCTCGCCGGCGGATTGAGCCTCGACACCTACCTGGTGCTCGAGGACACCGGAGCGCCGATCGCCAGCCGGCAGCGCGCACTTGAGATCGAGCAGCAGCTGTGGCGCGTGCTGCAGAGTCCGGAGTCTGCCTGGCCCGCAGTCACGCGCCGCGCGCCGCGCCAGGTGCGAATGTTCTCGACGCCGACCCAGATCACGTTCATCGAAGACCCGGTGCGCCAGCGCACGATCATCGAGCTGATCGCCGGCGACCGGCCGGGCCTGCTCTCGGAGGTCGGCAAGGTGCTGCTCGCGGAGCGCGTGGACGTGGTGACGGCGCGCATCATGACCATCGGCGAACGCGCCGAAGACGTCTTCTACGTGGCCGACGAGCATGGGCACCCGCTCAGCAACGAGGCGCGACTGCGCCTCGAGGAGCAGCTCCACGTCGCGCTCGACCTGCGTAACGCGGCGCGGATCGCCTGACCTCGGCACCATGAACCCTCGCCTCGGCAGCTTGAGGCCCTACCCCTTCGAGCGGCTGCGCACGCTTCTCGACGGCGCGCGGCCTCCCGCGGCCCTGCGCCACATCCCGCTGTCCATCGGCGAGCCGAAGCACGCGGCGCCACCGTTCATCGCCGAGGCACTCACCCGCGCGCTCGACTCGCTCGGCAGCTATCCGGCCGTGGCCGGCATCGCGGAATTGCGGGCGGCCGTCGCGGCCTGGCTCGAGCGCCGCTTCTCGCTCACGCCCGGGAGCGTGCGTGCGGACGACATGGTGTTGCCCGTGAACGGGACGCGCGAGGGACTGTTCTCGTTCGTGCAGGCTGCCGTCGACCCGACGCGCGCGCGTGCCGCCGTGCTCATGCCGAACCCGTTCTACCAGATCTACGAAGGCGCGGCCCTGCTCGCGGGCGCCGAGCCCGTGTATCTGGCCTGCGATCCGGCGAACGGCTGGCTGCCCGACCTCGACGCCGTCGACGCCACCGACTGGGACCGGTGCCAGGTGCTCTTCCTGTGCACCCCCGGCAATCCGACGGGCGCCGTGATGACCGAGGACTACCTGCGACACGCCCTCGCCCTGTCGGAGCGCCACGGCTTCGTAATCGCCTCCGACGAGTGCTACTCGGAGATCTATCACGAGGAGTCGCGCCCGCCCTGCGGCCTGCTGCAGGCGGCGCAGTCGGCCGGCCGGCGGGAGTTCGAGGGCTGCGTCGTCTTCCACAGCCTGTCGAAGCGCTCGAGCGTGCCCGGGCTGCGTTCGGGATTCGTGGCCGGCGATCCGGCGCTGCTCGCGGCGTTCCGGCTGTACCGCACCTACCACGGCTGTGCGGTGCCGGTTCACACGCAGCTCGCCAGCATCCCGGCCTGGCAGGACGAGGCGCACGTCGTGCTGAATCGCGAGCTTTACCGCCGCAAGTTCGACCTCGTGGTACCGATGCTGCGCGAAGTCCTCGACGTCGAACTGCCGGAAGGCGCGTTCTACCTCTGGCCCCGGGTCGGCGACGACGAGGCATTCGCGCGTGGACTCCACGCGTCCCGAAACGTGACGGTGCTGCCGGGCTCGTACCTTGCTCGCGACGCGGCGAACGGAAATCCCGGCCGAGGCCGCGTGCGGATCTCGCTCGTGGCGAGTGTCGATGATTGCGTCGAGGCGGCGCGGCGGATCGTCGCATTCGTGCGGGAGGGTTCCTGAGGCGGCTCAGCAGGCCCGCAGGCCGCAAAACCGGGAGCGCATCGGTCACGCGGCGCCGGCTCGCGGAAGAGGATCCGGCAACGCGAAACCGTTGCGGCGAAGAGCTTTCTCTCACGTCGAGGCCGCTCTCGCGCGGGTTGCGAATCATCGATTCGGCTATGCTTTCGTCACTCCGCCATCCACGCCTCACGGGACGCACATGACCGCGCACGCCAAGCTCGCCGCCCTCATCGACGCCGCCTTCGAGGAGCGGATGAAGTTCTCGCCCGGCAACTCGCCCACCGAGGTCGCGGAAGCCGTCGAGGGCGCCATCGACCTGCTGGACCGCGGCGAGCTGCGCGTGGCCGAGAAGGTGGACGGCGCCTGGGTGGTCCACCAGTGGCTCAAGAAGGCCGTGCTGCTCTCCTTCCGGCTGAACGACAACCGCGTCTTCGACGCGGGCTACACGCGCTTCTACGACAAGGTCGACCTCAAGCACGCCGGCCACGACGCCGAGCGCTTCCGCGCCGAGGGCGTGCGCGTCGTTCCACCCGCCGTGGTGCGGCGTGGCGCGTTCGTGGCGAGGAATGCGGTGCTGATGCCGAGCTACGTCAACATCGGGGCGTACGTCGGCGAAGGCACGATGGTGGACACCTGGGCGACGGTGGGCTCCTGTGCGCAGATCGGGCGCAACGTGCACCTCTCGGGCGGCGTCGGCATCGGCGGCGTGCTCGAGCCGCTGCAGGCCAACCCGACGATCATCGAGGACGGCTGCTTCATCGGCGCCCGCTCGGAAGTCGTCGAGGGCGTCATCGTCGAGGAAGGCGCGGTGCTGTCGATGGGCGTGTTCCTCGGGCAAAGCACGCGGATCTACGACCGTGAGCGCGACGAGGTGACCTACGGGCGCGTCCCGGCGGGGGCTGTCGTCGTCCCCGGGTCCCTGCCCGGCCCGGGCGGGAAGTATTCGCTCGCATGCGCCGTGATCGTGAAGCGCGTGGACGCGCAGACCCGCGCCAAGGTGGGCATCAACGAGCTGCTGCGCCTGACGGATCAGGTAAGCGGTTAATGATCAGCGGTTAGCGGTTCGTAAGACAAAGCCAGTACAAGGAGACAGCGGATTGCCGGAATGGATCGTCTGTTCCCTGCTAACCGCGAACCGCTAGTCACGAACCACTTTCTTCGGCTTCTCCCCTTCGATCATGTAGAGCACCTGTTCCGCGATGTTCTTCGCGTGGTCGCCCACTCGCTCGAGTCCCTTGAGCGCGAACATGGTGTCGATGGTCGGCTTCAGGAACCGGTGGTCCTGCATGACGTAGGACATGAGCTGCCGGAGCGCGGTCGCGTACTCGCGGTCGAGTTCCTTGTCGCGCGCGAGCACGTCCTCGGCGAGCGCGGTGCTGCCCTCGTCGAGCGCACGCACGGCACTGCGCAGCATCGACATCGAGAGGTCCGCCATGTGCCGGAGGTAACGGGCGACCGCCACCACCGGATCGTCCGGTGACGCCGAGCCGATCTGCATCGCGAAGCGCGCGATCTTCTTCGACTCGTCGCCCACACGCTCGAGCTCGAGCCCGGCTCGGGCGACTGCCCTCGCCATGCGCAGGTCGTTCGCGACCGGCTGCTGAAGGGCGATGAACTTCAGGCTGTCCTCGTCCAGGCGATTGTCGTACTCGTTCACGAGGCGTTCACGCGTCAGGACGAGTTCCGCGAGCCCCACGTCGCGCTCGAGCAGCGCCTTCACGGCCGACCCGACCTGGTCTATGACGAGTCCGCCCATTTCGACCGCGTGCATGCGCAGCCCATGCAGCGTCTGGTCGACGGTCTTGGATATGTGGCCTTCCACCGGGTCGCCTCCACCAGTGATCTCCGACCGGTCGCCAGGCCGCGGCCGCAGCGACTGTCGTTCGACGTCTGCGCAACCTGCTCGTCGACGTTCATACCCGCTCCGTCAGCCGTAGCGGCCGGTGATGTAGTCCTCGGTCGCCTTCTTGGTCGGGTTCGTGAAGATCTTCGAGGTGGCATCCACCTCGACGAGCTCGCCGAGATACATGAACGCAGTGAAATCCGACACGCGCGCGGCCTGCTGCATGTTGTGAGTGACGATCAGAATCGTGACCCGCTGACGCAGCTCCGTGATCAGCTCCTCGATCTTCGCAGTCGCGATCGGGTCGAGGGCCGAGGTCGGCTCGTCGAACAGCAGGATTTCCGGTTCCGTCGCGAGCGCGCGCGCGATGCACACTCGCTGCATCTGGCCGCCGGACAGTGCCAGCGCCGAGTCGTTCAACCGGCCCTTTACCTCTTCCCAGATGGCGGCCCCGCGCAGCGCCTTCTCGACACGGTCGCCGAGTTCGGTGCGATTGCGGATGCCGCGCAGGCGCAACCCGTAGGCGACGTTCTCGAATACGCTCTTCGGAAACGGGTTCGGCTTCTGGAACACCATGCCGATGCGCATGCGCACCTCGATCGGGTCCGTCTCCGGGCCGACCAGGTTCACGTCGTCCGGGCGCAGCGTGATGGCGCCCTTGTACTTCGTGTCCGCCTGCAGGTCGTGCATGCGATTGAAGCAACGCAGGAACGTGCTCTTGCCGCATCCGGACGGGCCGATCAGCGCGGTGACCTGGTTCTCCGGGATCGCGAGGTTGATGTTCTTGAGCGCGTGGTTCGAGCCGTACCAGAAGTCGAGCTTCTCGGCCCGGGCCTTCGGCGCGTTGGCACTCGCGACCTTGCGTTCCTCGAGCGAGATCGAGACCGAGGGGGCTCCGGCTCGTTCGGCATTGGTATCGCCTGGCATCGGTGAAGCCTGCTTTGTCCTGGATTCGGGTTCGTGTGCTGCGATCGTCGCCATGACGCTCACCAGTTGATCTTCTTGCGGAAGCGGTAGCGGATGACGATCGCGACCGCATTCATGGCGAGCGTCATGCCGAGGAGAATGGCGCCCGCCGCCGCGGCATTGGACTGGAAGGCCTGGTCCGGCCGCGACACCCAGTTGAACATCTGGATGGGCATGGCCGTGAACTCGCTCTGCAGCCATTCGAAATTCAGGAACGGGAACTGGCCCGTGACCGGGGACGGCGGCAGGAACGCGATGAACGCCAGCGCGCCGATGGTGATGATCGGGGCGGTCTCCCCGATGGCTCGCGACAGGCCCAGGATCAGGCCGGTGAGGATCCCGCCCGTCGAATAGGGCAGCACGTGGTCCTTGGTCACCTCCCACCGTGTCGCGCCGAGCCCGTACGCCGCCTCGCGGATCGCCTTGGGCACGGAGCGCAGCGATTCGCGGGTCGCGACGATCACGATCGGCAGGATGAGGAGCGCGAGCGTCAGGCCCGCGGTGAGGATGCTCTGGCCCAGCCCGAACTGGTACACGAACAAGCCGAGCGCCAGCAGTCCGTAGACGATGGACGGCACGCCCGCGAGGTTCGTCACGTTGACCTCGATGATGCCGGTGAACCAGTTCTTGGGGGCGTATTCCTCGAGGTAGATCGCGGCCGCCACCCCGATCGGCAGCGACACCAGCGCCGTCACGACCATGATCAGCGAGGTACCGACCGCCGGCGAAAGGATGCCCGCGTTCTCCGCCTTGCGGGACGGGAAGTTCGTGAAGAACTTCCAGCCGAACCTCGCCGCACCGTCACGCACGAGATCAAGGAAAAGATACGCGAGGATCCCGAGGCAACCGATCATGATCAGGAGCCCGAGGATCACGAACAGCTTGTCGAGCTGCTTCTTCCAGCCGAGGCCACGACGGATCTCTTCGAGCGCCAGCTGCGCGGTGGCGGCCATCAGTATGCCTCCCGGAACCGGCGGGTCAGGAAGAACCCGATGACGTTGAACACGAGCGTCATGAGCATCAGCACGAGACCGGCCGCAAAGATGCTCTGGTAGCCGATGCTGCCGTGCGGCAGGTCGCCGAGGCTCACCTGGACGATGAAAGCGGTGATCGTCGCCGCCGGCTCGGTCGGGTTGAACGTAAGGTTCGGCTGCATGCCGGCCGCGATGGCGACGACCATGGTCTCGCCCACCGCGCGCGAAATGCCGAGGATGTATGCAGCCGCGAGCCCGGAGAACGCACCGGGCACCACGACCCTGAGCGCCGTCTGGAGCCTGGTGGCGCCCATGGCATAGGAGCCCTCCCGCATGTAGCGCGGCACGGCCCGCATCGCGTCTTCGCCGACCGAGGCCACGTACGGAACGATCATGATTCCGATCACGAGGCCCGGGCTCAGCATGTTGAAGCCGGGCAGGTCGGGAATGACCTTCTGCAGCAGCGGGGTGACGATCAGCAGCGCGAAATAGCCGTAGACGACGGTGGGCACCGCGCCGAGGAGTTCGAGGACGGGCTTGACCGTCTCACGAAGCTTATGCGGCGCGAATTCCGAAAGGTAGATCGCGATGATCGTGCCGAGCGGGATCGCGACCGCGAGCGCGACGCCCGTGACGGTCAGGGTCCCCGCCACCAGCGGCATGATGCCGTAGTGCGCGTCGGCAAAGAGCGGCGTCCACGTGGTGTCCGTGAGGAACTCACGGATCGTGACGTGATCGAAGAACCCGGATGACTCGTAGAGAAGGATGAAGACGATGGCGGCGGTCGTGAAGACCGCCACGAGGCCGGCGAGGAGCAGCACGAACTCGACGATCCGGTCGCGAGTCTTGCGATAGGCAAGTGACGCCATGGCGCCTTTGGAACCCAGCGCTATCGAACGGCTCATGGTGGAACCACCCTTCCCGCTTCTGCTCTTTACCCGCCAGCGGCAGTCTACCTGCCGCGCGCGGCACTCGCGACTGCGTCGCGGCGAACGAACGGGGAGGGCCGCGGCCGGCGCCTCCCCGCCCTGGATCAGGCCAATGCAGCAGTGCCTACTGCTTCCTTTCCATCGTCAACAGCTGGTCGATGGTGAGGCCGACCTTGGGCACCCCGCCGAACACCGTGCCGGCCTTGCGCTCGGTGAAATGCTGGAGGACGGTCGTATAAGCGGTCGCAGGCAGCGGCACATAGCCGACTTCCGACACCAGCTTCGCGCCATTGTTGATGTAGAACTTGATGAATTCCTGCACCTCGGGGCGCGCCGCGGCGGACACCTTCACGTACAGGAACAGCGGGCGCGACAGCGGCTGGTACTTGCCGTTGATGACGTTCTCGGCGCTCGGATCCACGGGGCCCTTGCCGCCGTCGATCGCCACCGCGCGGAGCTTGTCCTTGTGGGCCGCGAAGTACGCGTAACCGAAGTAGCCCAGCGCGCCCTTCTCGTTCTCGACGCCCTGCACGAGGGTGTTGTCGTCCTCGCTGGCCGTATAGTCGGACCGGCTCGACTTGGCCTTGCCATTCACCGCCTCGGTGAAGTAGTCGAAGGTGCCGGAATCCGTGCCGGCCCCGAACAGCATCATCTTCTGCGACGGGAACCCCGAACGCACCTGGTTCCAGTTGTTGACGCGTCCCTGGGCGCCAGGCTCCCAGATCTTCTTCAGTTCCGCGACCGTCAGCGACTTGGCCCAGCTGTTGGCCGGGTTGATGACGACCGTGAGCGCGTCGAACGCGATCGGCAGTTCCATGTACGTGATGCCAGCCTTGCGGCAGGCTTCCATTTCGTCGGCAAGAATCGGCCGCGAGGCGTCAGCGATGTCCGTCTCGCCTCGGCAGAACTTCTTGAAACCGCCGCCCGTGCCGGCGATGCCGACCGTGACGTGCACCTTGCCGCGCTTGGAGATCTGGAACTCCTCGGCCACCGCCTCGGAGATCGGGAAGACGGTGCTCGAACCGTCGATCTTGATCGAAGCGGCCTGGGCCAATGCCCGCTCGGGGGCGCCGACGGCCATGATGCCGACAAACAGTGCCGGGACCGCGAATTTCTGCCACAACTTCATGGAGTTGACCCTCTGCAAGCCTGGGGAGTGTTGGTGACGGTACGAACGATGGCGCGGAGTGTGCGGCCAGCGTGTGACAGGAGTATTACAGGGCAGCCGGCCATCCCGCGGCTTGTGCCGCCGCGTTCACTTCGATATACACCGCGTTCGCCCCGGGGACCGCCCCCGGACCGGGCGCGAAGCCTGCCGGATCGACGTTACAGCCCCATGTCACCCACTCTTGAACTCACCGCGGACCTTCTGCGCCGACCCTCGGTCAGCCCCGAGGACCACGGCTGCCTGGACGTCATCGCGGCCCGGCTCGCGACCATCGGCTTCCGCAACGAGCGGTTCACCTACGACCCGGTCGACAACCTCTGGGCCAGGCGCGGCTCAGGCCAACCCGTCCTCTGCTTCGCCGGCCACACGGACGTGGTTCCCACGGGCCCGCGGGAAGAGTGGCGGACGGATCCCTTCGAACCCGTCGTCGAGGATGGCGTGCTCTACGGGCGCGGGTCTGCCGACATGAAGAGCGGCCTCGCCGCCATGGTCACTGCGGCCGAGAGATTCGTCGCGAAGCATCCGCAGCATGCCGGCAGCCTGGCATTCCTCCTCACGAGCGACGAGGAAGGCCCGTCCGTGGACGGGACGCGACGCGTCATGGGCGTGCTCGAGGCCCGGGGCGAGAAGATCGACTACTGCGTCGTCGGCGAGCCCACCAGCCACGAGCGACTCGGCGACACCATCAAGATCGGCCGTCGCGGTTCGCTGTCGGGACGACTGACCGTGCACGGCGTTCAGGGACACATCGCCTACCCGCACCTGGCCGACAACCCCGTGCACGGATTCGCCCCTGCCCTCGCCGAACTCGTGGCGCGCCACTGGGACGAGGGCAACGAGTTCTTCCAACCGACTTCGTTCCAGGTGTCGAACATCGCGGCCGGAACCGGCGCGCCCAACGTCGTCCCGGGTGAGATGAAGGTGCGATTCAACCTGCGCTTCTCGACCGAGCAGACCGTCGAGACGCTGCAACACACCGTGCTCGGCATTCTCGACCGGCACCGCGTCAAGTATTCCCTGGAATGGTTCGTTTCCGGGCTGCCGTTCCTGACGCCGCCGGGCGAATTGACGGACGTCGTCTCCGCGGCAGTCGACGACGTGACGGGGATCCGGCCGGCGTTTTCCACCACCGGTGGAACCTCCGACGGGCGATTCATCGCCCCGACCGGCGCGCAGGTGGTCGAACTCGGCGTCGCCAACGCGACGATCCACAAGGTGAACGAGTGCGTGCGCGTCGAGGATATCGACCTGCTGAGCCGGATCTACGAGAGGGTGATGGAGCGCGTCCTGACCTAGGTCGTCGCGTGCCCGATCACTTCGTCGCCGGTGCCGCCGGGACGAACCAGTTGACCAGTACGCCCCAGAGGCCGACGCCGACGAGGCACATGAGCACCCAGGTCGGCATGTTGAGGCCGAGGAACATCCAGTCGATCTTCGCGCACTCGCCCGAACCGGCGAACACCTTGGCGAGGACTTCGTGCAGGGGCAGAACGTCCATCATGTAGTCGAGGCTGGCGCCGCATTCAGCGACCGTGCCCGGCGGCTGGGCGATGACCCAGATGTGGCGCGACGCGACCACGATGCCGCCGAGCGCGGCCACGTCGATCAGTACTCCGTAGACCCGCGCCCCACGATCGCCGGGATTCTGGAGGCAGGCTGCGAGGAACAGGACCCCCGCCGTGATGACCGACACGCGCTGCAGGATGCACAGCGGGCAGGGCTCGAGGTGCAGTCCGTACTGGCAGAAGAGCGCGTACGACATCAATCCCGCACAGGCGAGAAACCCCAGAAGATTCCCGGTGCGCCGGGTCAGCCATGCAGGAAACATTCTTCGGTCTCGAACCTCTTTCAGCCTTCGCTGCCGGTGCGCTCACTGCGCACCGCAGCCAGCTGCTTCTCGACGTCCTCGATCGAGAGATGCCGGATGTCTTTGCCGAGCACCATGTAGACCACGTATTCGCAGATGTTCTTGGCGTGGTCGCCGATGCGCTCCAGTGCGCGCGCAACCCACAGCACGTCGAGCGCACGGCGGATGGAGCGCGGATCTTCCATCATGAAGGTGATGCACTGCCGCTGGATCGCCTCGTACTCATGATCCACGGTGCGGTCCTTGCGCGCCACGCTGAGCGCGGCGTCGGAATCCATGCGGGCAACGGCGTCGAGCGCGCCGTGCAGCATGTCGGCGACCAGCTCGCCCATGTGCCTGATCTCGCGATAGCGATCGGTCGGCCGCTCCAGCGTCGCGAGGCGCGAGGCGATGCTGCCCAGCTTCTCGGCTTCGTCGCCGATGCGCTCGAGGTCGGTGATGGTCTTGATGACCGCCACGATGAGGCGCAGGTCCGAGGCCGTGGGATTGCGGGTCGCGAGGATGCGGCTGCAATCGTCGTCGATCGCCACTTCCATGGCGTTGACCTTGTGGTCGAGACGCACGATCTCCTCGCCGAGGCGGCCGTCGCCCGAATAGAGCGCCTTCACGCCGTTCAGCAACTGCTGCTCGACGAGCCCCCCCATCTGCAGGACGGCGGAGCGCACGCCTTCGAGGTCCGCGTTGAAGCGGCTGAGTATGTGGTGGGAAAGGTCTGTCGTTTCCATGCAGGTCTCCAGCGAGTTCGACCGTATACAGGAGCCCGATTCTCCGGGCAAGCAGACCGGCCGACCTGGCGGGCAGGCCTGCTCCGGATGCGGCTCCGGCCCGCTCGAAGGCGGGCCGGAGCTGCGATGGCGGGAGAGACCCTTAGAACTTGTAGTTGAAGTCGAGCTGGAAGCGGTCGTAGTTCATGCCCTTGCCTTCGGCGTACGGCCCCGCGTACGGCCCGCTGGCCACGTTTCCGCTCACGGCATAGACGTCCTTGTTGGTCGTGTTCAGGAAGTAGGTCGCATTCACGACCACGTTCTTGACCGGCGCGTAGCCCGCCTTGAACGCGAAGCCATCGGCGTCCGTGACGCCACCCGCGAAATCGGAGTCGATGAACTGGGCGAACATCGCGTCCTTGTCCATGGACTCGTACATCACGCTCGCTTCCCAGGTGCGGTAATTCGCCGCCTTGCCGATGGATGCGCCGACCGCCCAGGCGTTGTCGTACTCGACGTCGGACGCCATGTTCTGCGACCAGTCCGCCCAGACGCTGAACGGCAGGTTGGCCACCGTCATGCCCATCTCGCCCGAGAGCTCGAGGACCTCGTAGTCGTAGGCCAGCACGTTCGTCGTGGTGGCGGCCCCGTTCAATGTCCGCTTGTACGTCGTGTTGCCAAACGCGTTGCCGTTGTAGAAGGGGGCATTGCCCTTGCCGTTCGTCAGCGTGTAGTACTGCGCGGCGACCTTGGTCTCGCCGCCGAGCAGCGGGAACTTGAGCCCCGCCTGCGCGCCGAAGATGGTCGGGTCGACGTTCACGAAGCTCGAATTGTTGTTCTGGTTTTCCTGGACCAGCCACGCGTAGCCGCTGCCGAAGAACATGCCGCGGTTGTAGGTGACCGCGAAGGCTTCCGGGTTCACGTCGCCGTCCCAGAAGTAGCTGTAGGCCGGGCGCCAGAACGGAAGCGGCTGCTTGCCCAGGATCAGGTCGGCGCCGTCCATGAAGTTCCAGTCTGCATAGGCCTGGCCGACGAAGATGCCCTTTTCGGAGGATTCGGTCGTGTAGGTCTGGTTGCTGGACCGCGGGTCGCCGTCGCCACTGTCGAGCCGGAAGACGACCTTCGCGTGGTCCGTGACCTGCGCCTCCGCCCCGACGCGGAAGCGGAAACGGGTGCGCCACTGGTCCGCAGCATCCTCCACTGAGAGCGTGTTCGGCGTCGCAGCGACAGCGGGCGGACCCACGACCGGCGCAGTAGGTGCCTTTCCTGCGACGTACTCCTTCGCGATGTACTCCTCGCGCACGCGGAAGTCGCCCTTGAACTTGATGCGGCTCGCCCAGTCGGCGCCCTTGAGCTTGCCGAGGTCGGCCGAGGTCTGCGCCGCCTCCTGGCGCTGTTCCTTGGTCTGCTCCTTGAGGTAGTCCATCTCCGCGTCGCGCTGCTCGACGGTCGCCTTGAGCTGCTGGTTCTCGGTCTGCAGCGACGAATTCGCCGCCTCGAGCTTGTTCAGCCGCTCGGCCAGCGCCTGCATCTGCGCCTGCATGGCCTGGATTTCCGCCTTGGTGGCAGCCGCCGCCGGTGGCGGCCGACGCGTCGGTCGCGGCCATGGCGAGTGTCGCGGCAACGGCCGCGGCAAGCAGGGTATTTCTCACGGTGATCCCCTCACGGTAGTGGTAACTGGACGACAAGACTGGCAAACTGCAACGCAGACGGACACATGTATTGCGGGTTCGATTCGCTGGCGGCCTTTATAGGCGACGTCTGTTACAGGGACGTTGCAGTCGGTGTTGCGTCGGCACGACGAGCCGCGCTCGGACATGACGGGACTCGGCCAGGGCCCCGACGCGTTCGTGGCCACCCCAGGGGTATTGCGGCCTATGGGGAGTTGCGGCCGACCCTGGTCAAAGGGAAGTGGCAGGTGAAGGAACTGCCCTGCCCCTCCACGCTCTCGACCTCGAGGCGCGCGTCGTGCCGCTGCAGCGCGTGCTTCACGATTGCAAGCCCGAGCCCGGACCCGCCGAGCTTGCGCGAGCGGCCCGCGTCCACGCGGTAGAAGCGCTCGGTGAGTCGAGGCAGGTGCTCGGTGGCGATGCCGATCCCGGTGTCCTGGACACTCAGATGCCCGCCCGTCGAGTCCACCCACCACCGCACGCGGATGCTGCCGTCGGCAGGGGTGTACTTGATGGCGTTCGACACGAGGTTGGAGATGACCGAGTGGAGTTCGGTTTCCGACCCGAGCAGCCACGCATCGCCCTGCGCGTCCACTTCGATCGTCGGCCACGGGAACTGGACGCCCAAGCACTTCCTTGCGCAGCGCAGCCACCATGCCCGCCACGTCCACCGGGCTCGACTCCGCCGACCCTCCCTGCGCTTCGAGCCGGGACAATTCGAGGAGGTCCTGCACGATCCCGCGCATCCGGTCCGACTGCCGACGCATTTCCTTCACAGGCTCGCGCCAGGGCGCGTCGAGCGCCGGGTCGTCCTCCATCGCGTCGAGGTACCCACCGATGACGGTGAGCGGCGAGCGCAGCTCGTGCGAGGCGTTCGCCACGAAGTCCTTGCGCATTGCGTCGAGGCGCTCCTCGCTCGTGACGTCGCGCACCAGCAGCAACTGCTGCTCGCCCGCCGCGCTCCTGACGAGATGAAACTCGAGCCAGCGGTCGTCGGGCCCGGGCAACTGCACGCGAGGCGCTCGGCCCTCCGCCCGGATGCTCGAGGTATTCGACCACCGCCGGGTGGCGCACCAGGTTGTCGATGCGCACGCCGCGGTCCGCCTTGCGGCGCAGGTTGAGCCAGCGGCCAGCCGGGGCATTGAACCAGAGGATTTCGCGGTTCAGGCCGAGCAGGACCACGCCATCGGGTATCGCCGAGGCCATGCCGCGATATTCCCGCAGCAGCGTTGTAACGCGCTGCTTGTGGAAGCCCTTCCGGCGATAGATGCGGCTCGTCGTGGCCGTCACCTCGCCCCACAGGCCGGTCATGTCGGGCGGCGACTGCGTGCGCCTGTGACGCAGCCAGCGGTCGAATCGCAGGAGGTTGCGGACCTGCAGCGCGAGCAGCACGGCGAGTGCAAGCGCCGCGAACTCCCACGGGCGGCCGAACAGGAAGCCCACGCCAGCAGCGACCAGCATCGCGACGAGGAGACCTCCCACGTGGCGAATGGCTGGTGGTGACACGATTGTGCTTCGTTATTCCGGGTGCGCCGAAAAACGGTAGCCCGAACCGCGCACGGTCTGCACCAGCGCGTCGAGGCCGGAAGGCTCGAGTGCCTTGCGCAGCCGGCGGACGTGAACGTCCACGGTGCGCTCCTCGATGTAGACCGCGCCGCCCCAGACGCGGTCGAGCACCTGGCCGCGCGTATACACGCGCTCGGGGTGCTCCATGAAGAACTTGAGCAGCTTGTACTCGGTCGGCCCGAGCGCCACGGCCTGCCCCGCGGCCGTCACGCGGTGACTCGCCGTGTCCATCACGAGGCCTCCCATCTCGAGCGATCCGCCCTCGCCCGCCGGCAGCGCACGACGCAGCACGGCCTGTATGCGGGCCACGAGTTCACGGGTGCTGAAGGGCTTGGTGACGTAGTCGTCGGCACCGACCTCGAGACCCGAGACCTTGTCGTGCTCGGCCGCTCGCGCGGTCAGCATGATGACCGGCAGGTCCTCGGTCTCCTTGTTCCGGCGGATGGCACGCGTGAGGTCGAGGCCACTCTGGTCCGGCAGCATCCAGTCCACCAGCATCAGGTCGGGCCGCCGATCGGCGATGGCGCCCCGCGCCGCCGTGGCATCCTCGGCCTCGAGCACTTCGAAACCCGCCCGCCGCAGGCCAAAGGCGATCATGTCCCGGATGGGCTTCTCGTCTTCCACCACCAGGATGTGCCTGCCCGTCATGTCGGTAATGCCTCGACCGCCGTTGCGGTCCCGCCCGGATTAGGCCCGCCGATTATGACACTACGGTGACGGCCGCCGGCCTCGCCACGTCGTCGCGGACATAAATCGGTAATGCGTCGGCCGCGTCCACTCCGCGGCCGGCCGCGAGTTCGACGGCTCCGAGGCGCGCGATTGCGTCGGCCCTGGGATACACATCGTCACTGATGCGGAGCCCCGCCGATTCGAGCCTCGCGCGCAGCTCCGGGTACCTCGCCAGTCCGTTGCCCGCGGCATGCCGCAGTCCCTCGATGCCCTCGGCCACCCGCGCCGGCGGCGCGACCGACTCGGGACTCGCCGATCCGATGCCGCCGTTCGCAATCCGCTCGAATACGGCCCAGTAGATCTCCCCCATGCGGGCGTCGTTGCAGACGAGAATGCGCTCGCCGGGCCGCGCATCGACCTGCTCCGCCACCGCTGCAAGGCTCGACACCGGCGCCACCGGCAGGCCCGCGCCGAAGGCGAGTCCCTGCGCGACGCCGGCGGCGATCCTGAGGCCCGTGAAGCCGCCGGGCCCGCGCCCGAAGGCGAGGCCGTCGAGGCTCGTGAGCGCGACGCCGGCCTCGGCGAGCAGCGAATCGATCATCGGCAGGATCAGTTCCGCGTGGCCACGCTCCGTGAGTTCGAATCGCATCCGCAACTCGTCGCCGAGCATGAGCGCCGCCGAGCAGGCTTCGGTGGAAGTGTCGAGGGCGAGGAGACGCATGGGCAGAGGATAGCGGATAACGTATCCGCTACTCGCTTCCGAGGCGCTCCCTCAGGAATCCCTGCACTTCCTCGATCTCGCGCGTGCGCTTCATCGGCGGCAGGCTGTTGATGAACGCGCGTCCATAGCCCTTGGTCACCAGTCGCGGGTCGCAGATCATCACGACGCCGAAGTCCGCCTCGTCGCGAATGAGTCGCCCGGCGCCCTGCTTGAGCGAGATCACGGCCTGGGGAACCTGTTCCTCGAAGAACGGGTTGCCTCCCCGCGTGCGGATCTCCTCGAGCCGCGCCTTGAGCAGCGGATCGTCGGGCGACGCGAACGGCAGCTTGTCGATCACGACGACCGAGAGCGCGGTGCCCTTGACGTCCACGCCTTCCCAGAAGCTCCCGGTGCCCAGCAACACCGCGTTGCCTGCCTCGCGAAACAGGCGCAACAGGTGGTCGCGCGAGCCCTCGCCCTGCACGAACACCGGCACGGGTGGCGAGTCGCCCCAGGCGCGTCGCAATTCGTCGGCGCCCTCGCGCAATGCGCGGTGGCTGGTGAAGAGCAGGAACGCGCGGCCGCCGCTCGCCTCGAGCACGGGCAAGGCCGCCTCGATCACCCCGCGCGTGTGCCCCGGTGCCCCGGGATCGCCGAGGCCCTTGGGCAGGTAGAGCAGCGCCTGCCCGGCGAAATCGAAGGGGCTCTCGAACTGCACGCAGGTCGCGTGCGACAGGCCCGAGCGACGCTTGAAGTGCGAGAAATCGTCGCCCACGGCCAGCGTCGCCGAGGTCAGGATCCACGCCGAGGACTGCGCCTGCATGAGCGCCGAGAGCTGCGAGGCGACGTCCACCGGCGCGTAATGGCAGCTCACGCCGCGGGCACTGGTCTCGGCCCAGCGCACGCCGCCCTCGCATTCCTCGCGGGTGAAGGACTCCAGGCGCTCAGCGCTTTCCGCGAGCCGCTCGCGCAATCGCGCGAATGCACCCTGCCCGTCGGACGCAAGCGGGGCGAGCGCTTCTGCGAGTTCCGCCGCGCGGCTCGCAAGCCCGCCCAGCGATTCGACCATGCGCTCCGGCCACTGCGAGTGCTCGAGGCGTGCATCCATGCCGCCCGCGGCCGCCACGACCGCGCCGACCTGCGCGTCGAACCCGGTGAGCGCCGCGTCCACGCCGCCGCCCATCTGCTGCGCGAGCAGCAGCTCACCGGCGACGTCCTTCGCGATCGCGGAGAGCTGCCGCGTACCCACGCTGTAGCCGAGGAACTGCGCGGCCACGTCCGGGAGCTGGTGGGCCTCGTCGATCACGATCGCGTCGGCGCCCGGCAGCAGGTCGCCGAAACCCTCCTCCTTGAGCACGAGGTCGGCCATGAGCAGGTAGTGGTTCACGACCACGATGTCCGCGGCCTGCGCCTCGCGACGCGCAGCGAGCACGAAGCAGTCGTCGTATTTCGGGCATTCCGTGCCGAGGCAGTTCTCGCGCGTCGAGGTGACCCACGGCCACACGGGGTCCTGCTCGCCGAGGCGGACCAGCTCGGCGATGTCGCCGCGCCGCGTCGTGTGCGACCAGGCCCGCACCTTCGGAATCGCGGTGGCGACTTCGCGGCGCAGGCCGCGCGAGTACGCCTGCTGCTCCGCCAGGTCGAGCCGATGACGGCAGAGGTAATTCGCGCGGCCCTTGAGCAGCGCCACGCGCACCGGGCGGCCGAGCGCGCTGCAGACGGCCGGCAGGTCACGGTGATAGAGCTGGTCCTGGAGCGCACGCGTGCCCGTCGAGATGATCACGCGCCGGCCCGAGGTGAGCGCGGGCACGAGGTACGCGAAGGTCTTTCCGGTCCCGGTTCCCGCCTCGACCACCAGCGTGTCGTGCCCCGTCATCGCGGCGGAGACGTGCCCGGCCATCGCGAGTTGTCCTTCGCGCACCACGTATCCTGGCAGCGCGCTCGCCAGCGGCCCGCCGTCGGCCGAAGAGTTCCGCGAGATCGGACGTCATGTCAGAGGAAGACTGCGCGGAACCGCAGCAGCGCAGTCGCACCGGGCGCGAGCGGATGCCCGCAGGTCCAGCGCACGTGCGTGTAGGCGCCCTTGCCGCGTGCCGGGGCGAAGGTCGCGCCCCCATTCAGGGAAAGTTCGACCACGCACGCCGGGCCCGTCGCCGACCCCGGCACGTATTCCACGCCAAAGGGCAGCCGCTTGGTGACCACGATGTCCTTTACCGGCTCCCGGCCGCGGTTCGTTACCCGGACCGTGTAGTAGACCTGCTCGCCGGCCGCGAGCCGGCTCGCCTCGACGAACCGGTTGGCCATCGCACCGTCCGGCCCCTCCTCGGACACGAGCCTCTGCATCTCGACCGTCGTCTCGAGCGGCCCGCTGCCCGTGGCCACGATGGTCGCGCCCGCGGCCGGGTCATCCCCGGCAAGGGCCGGGGCGACCTGCGCCGCCGCGGCGAGCAGTGCGGCGAAAACCCAGCGCCCGCGCGGCGGAGGCCGTGATTTTCGTGGGCGCATGGGCATGGGCATGGGCATGGGCCGCGACTCTGCGGGAGGGAACCCCCGCAGGCAAGCCGCCATCGCAATGGGAATCGGGACTAACCGAATTTGACATCTGCCCCTCCCGGAGTTATTGTGCAATGCAGCAATTGCTGCAATGCAGCAGCCGGACAACCCAGGAGCCCCAAATGATCGAACAGATTCAGGATTTCATGAGCGAGCAGACCGCCGCCATCAGCAGCCAGGTCAAGAAGTTCCGCAAGGACTCCGTCGAGACCGTGCGCGATGCAGTCTCGGTCTCCGCCGACAACCTCAAGTCCCTCAAGTCGCCGGTCCGCGTGATTGCGCGCTCGGGCGTCAAGGTGACCAACGTGTCGCAGACCGCCGTTGCCAGCCTGATCGAGCTGCAGTCGGACATCCTCACCTCCACCCTCACGGGCATGGCGCTGCGTCTCGAGCGCGCCGCCCGCGCCGACGGCATCGTCGAGCTCGTGCGCGACCAGATCGAGCTGACCCAGGCCACCCGCGGCCGCGTCATCGAGGAAGCTCAGCGCGCCGCCGAGATCTTCAAGGTCGCAGGCCGTGACCTGAAGAATGTCGCGACGCATGCTTACGAGCGCTTCTCCGAGACGGCCGAAGTGAAGGCCCCGGCGGTGAAGACCGCGAAGCGCAAGGCCAAGCGCGCCGTGCGCAAGACGACCACCCGCGCCCGCAGGGCCGTCGCCGCCTGAGCGATCGGTCGACCCGCGAAAGAATTCACAACGATCTCCCCCTGATTGCGCCCTCCACGGAGGGCGCTTTTTTTTGCCTTTCTTTCAGCCATCGCGCGACACGTGAAGTCCACAGCTGCGGCGATGAGCACTCGCAAGGCTATAATCGAGCCAAGAGGATCAACACCATCCCGGGCTGCGGCGATTCCTGCAGCGACCGGCGGAATGAGGACACGCGCCCGATGACAACCACGAACGCCGCACTCAGCACCTGGGTCGCCGAGACCGCCAGGCTCACGCGACCCGACCGCATCCACTGGTGCACGGGTTCGGACACGGAACGCGACGAGCTCACGCGGGTGATGGTCGAGCGCGGTGACCTGCTGGAACTCGACCAGGCCAACTTTCCCAACTGCCACCTGCACCGTTCGCACCCGTCGGACGTGGCGCGCGTCGAGCACCTGACCTTCATCTGCACCAGCAACCGCGACGACGCGGGCCCGAACAACCTGTGGATGGACCCGGCCGACGGCCACCGCAAGATCGATGCCCTGTTCGACGGCTGCATGAAGGGCCGCACCATGTACGTCGTGCCCTACTGCATGGGCCCGATCGCCTCGCCCTACGCGCGCTGCGGCGTCGAGATCACCGACAGCCCCTACGTCGTGCTCAACATGCGCATCATGACGCGCATGGGCGCGCCGGCGCTCGCGCGCATCGAGCGCGATGGCACGTTCGTGAAGGGGCTGCACTCGGTGGGCGACCTCGATCCCGAGCGCCGCTACATCATGCATTTCCCCGAGGAGCTCTCGATCAAGAGCATCGGCTCCGGCTACGGCGGCAACGCCCTGCTCGGCAAGAAGTGCCACGCGCTGCGCATCGCGAGCTGGCAGGCCCGCACCGAGGGCTGGCTCGCCGAGCACATGCTGATCGTCGGCCTCGAGAATCCGCGCGGCGAGGTGCACTACGTCGCCGGCGCATTCCCGTCGGCCTGCGGCAAGACCAACCTCGGCATGCTGATCCCGCCGGACACGATGCCGGGCTGGAAGGTCTGGACCATCGGCGAGGACATCGCCTGGCTGCACGTGGGCGCCGACGGCCGCCTGCGCGCGATCAACCCCGAGGCGGGATTCTTCGGCGTGGTGCCGGGCACGAGCCCGAAGACCAACCGCAACGCCTACGAGATGATCCACCACGACACGATCTACACGAACGTGGCGCTCACGGCGGACAACCAGCCGTGGTGGGAAGGCCGGCCGAGCGGCACGCCTGCGATCGACTGGCAGGGTCGGCCCTACGACAAGGCCAATGGCCCGGCCGCACACCCGAATTCGCGCTTCACGGTCTCCGCGAAGCAGAACCCCGCCTACAACCACCTGATGGAGCACCCGGACGGCGTGCCGATCTCGGCGATCCTCTTCGGCGGACGTCGTCGCGAGGTTGCGCCGCTCGTCTACGAGGCCCGCGACTGGGCGCACGGCGTCATGATCGGCGCCGGCATGGCGTCCGAGACCACCGCGGCGGCCGTGGGCCAGGTCGGCGTCGTGCGCCGCGACTCGATGGCCATGAAGCCGTTCTGCGGATACAACTTCGCCGACTACTGGACGCACTGGCTCTCGTTCGAGGGCCGCGTGAAGCAGCTGCCACGCGTCTTTCACGTCAACTGGTTCCGGCAGGACAAGAACGGCAAGTTCCTGTGGCCCGGCTTCGGCGACAACCTGCGCGTGCTGTCGTGGGTCATCGACCGCTGCGAGGGCCGCGCGGGCGCGGAGGAGACGCCGATCGGCTTCCTGCCCAGGAAGGAAGACCTCGACCTGCGCGGTCTCGACCTGGCCGACGGTGCGCTGCACCAGCTGCTCGACCTCGACCGCGATGCCTGGCACCGCGAGATCGACGACGTCGGCCGCTACCTCGAGGAATTCGGCGATCGCACGCCGCCGGCGCTGCGCGAGCAGTACAAGCGGGTCAAGAAAGCGCTGGGCTGAATAGGGACATTCCAATGGGGACATTCCCCTATTTCGGGAAAAGGGGAATGTCCCCTATTCCTCGACCTGGAACCGGATCGCGTCCGTCGCGTCCGGAAGCTTGCCGAGACCGATCGTCCCCTGGCCGGTGAGTTCGAGCGAGTCGCGACGCACGAACGACTCCTTGCCTTCGGGGGAGACGACGAACGTGCCGTTCGTGCTCTGGTCCACGAGCAGCACCTTGTTGCGCGCAATCTCGATGCGCGCGTGGATGCGCGAGATCAGCGGCCCGTGCACGACGACGTCGTTTTCGTCGGCGCGGCCCATCGTCAGGCTCTCCCTGCGGTCGCCAAGCAGCAGCTCGCGGCCCGCGTGTCGCAGCCTGACACGCTTCGGGCTGTGACCCGTGCGCGCGTCGATCTCGATCGACGGCAGCATGCTGGTGGCGTCCTCCTGCTGCCAGAGCACCTCGAAGAGCTCGATTTCCTCCGCGCGCCCGCGCACCGGCGTGACGTCGATCTGGCGCGTCACCGTCCGCCATTCCGGCGACAGGCGCGAGACCATCTCGGAGGTGAGGATGATCTGGCCGGCCTTGGCCTGGCTCGTCATGCGGTTGGCGGTGTGGACGGAAGCGCCGAAGATGTCGCGGTTCTCGAGCACCACGGGCCCGAAGTGACAGCCGATGCGGATGGCCACGTGCTGGCCCTGCACCATGAGGGCCGGCCGGGCACCGATGTCCTGCTGCATCTCGCCCGCCGCGTTCACCGCGTCGTCGGCCGTGGGAAAGATCGCGAGGATCTCGTCGCCGATGGTCTTGATCACCGAGCCGCGGTTGCGCTCGGTCGCGGCGCGCATGAGGTCCACGCAGGCGACGACCATGTCGCGCGCCTTGAGGTCGCCGAGCACCTCGTAGAGGCGCGTGCTACCCACGACGTCCGCAAACAGGACTGCAACTTCGGTCTCGTTGCTCATCGGTGGCGGGACCTGGTCTCCCCGGTGTGATCGACCGCGGCCAGGGTCGGCCGTCGAAAGATTATACAGTGACCCGCCGGCCCGTCCTCACGCCGCCGAGCGGAATACGCGCAGCGACTCCTCGAGGACCTCCGCGCCCGCGCCCGGCCGGTTGGCCTGCTCGGCCAGGAAACGCCGCCAGGACCGCGCACCCGGGTACCCGGCATAGAGCCCGTGCAGGGGACGCAGCATGAACGCGAGGCCGTGCCCCTCGCGAAGCATGCGCTCGACGTACGCCGCGTACTTGAGGACCACTTCGTCGCGCGAAGGCGGCGTCCAGTCGCGATCCACGAATTCGCGATGCAGTTCGGCGAGCAGGTAAGGCTCCTGGTAGGCCTGCCTCCCGAGCATCACACCGTCGCATTGGGGCAGCCATTCGCGCACCTGCGCGATGGTCTTGAGTCCGCCGTTCAGGATGACCGTGAGGTCCGGGTTCTCGCGCTTCAGGCGGGCGACCACCTCGTAGCGCAAGGGCGGAATCTCGCGGTTTTCCTTGGGCGAGAGTCCCTGCAGGATTGCCTTGCGCGCATGGACGATGAATACCGTGACGCCGGAGCGACGCACCAGCTGCACGAAGTGGTCGAAGAACCCGTAGTCGTCGAGTTCGTCGATGCCGATGCGACACTTGATCGTGACCGGCAGGCTCGCGGCTTCGCGCATCGCGATCATGCAGTCGGAGACGAGCTGCGGCTCGGCCATCAGGCACGCGCCGAAATTGCCCTCCTGCACGCGGTCGCTGGGACAACCGACGTTGAGATTGATCTCCGCGTAACCGCGCTCCTCGCCGAGCTTCGCGGCGCGCGCGAGCAGCACGGGATCGGAGCCGCCGACCTGCAGGGCCACCGGCGACTCCGCCGGATCGAAGCCGAGCAGCCGGTCGCGATTGCCGTGCTTGAGCGCGAGGGCGGCCACCATCTCCGTGTAGAGCAGCGCGCCCGGGCTCAGCAGCCGGTGCAGGTAGCGGCAATGGCGGTCCGTGTAGTCCATCATCGGCGCGACCGAGATCCGCCGGTCAAGAAAAAGGGGACATGTCCCCTGTTTCGGCCCCGAAACGGTGAATGTCCCCTTTTCTTCGCCTGGCCCGTCATATCCGCGCCGTCTCCTCGATGAGCCAGTCCACGACCGCGCGGAGGGCGTCCTCGTCCGGCGCGCCCGACGCGACGGCGGCCTCGTACACCGCGATCTGGCGGTGCGCGCTGGTCCCGCGCACGAGGATGCTGCGCAGCCCCTCGATCTCCGCCACGCAACCGAGTGCCTCGGCATCGTCGCGGACGAGTTCGATCAGCTCCTCGAGCAGCTCCGCGAACGGCACGATGCGCTTCTTGCCGAGGTCGAGCAGGCCGGCGTCGAAGGAATAGCGCATCGCCCGCCAGCGGTTCTCTCCGAGCAGCAGGTGCGAGTACATCCTCCAGCGCTGGTTCGCGCCTCGCAGCCGATGCAGCATGCGCAGCAGGCACTGGTTGAGCGCCGCGAGCGACAGCGCGTCCTCCATGGTCGTGCAGCAGTCCATGACCCGAGTCTCGAGCGTCGGGTAGCGCAGGCTCGGCCGCAGGTCCCACCAGATCCGCGAGGTGTCGGCGATGATGCCGGTCTCGACCAGGATGTCGGTGTGCCTTCGATACTCGCCCCAGCTCGAGAAGTGCTCCGGCAGCCCCGTGCGCGGCACGCCGTTGAAGATCATGAGCCGGAACGACATCAGTCCCGTGCGCTCCCCCTCCCAGAACGGTGAACTGCACGAGAGCGCGAGCAGGTGCGGCAGGAAGTAGGTGAGCTGGTTCAGGAGGTCGATGCGCGCGTCGTCGTCGTCGAAGCCGACGTGGACGTGCAGCCCGCAGACCATCAGGCGCCGCGCCGCGCCCTGCATTTCCTCGAGCAGCGCCACGTAGCGCTCCTTGTCGGTGCGCTTCTGCGTCGAGGAGAGCGAGAACGGGTGGCTGGAGGCTGCGATCGGCGCGAGCCCGTGCCTGGCGCTCTCCTCGACCACCGCGCGGCGCAACTCGCCAAGCTGGATACGCGCCTCGCCGACGGAGCGGCACACGGGCGTGGCCACCTCGATCTGCGAGCGCAGGAACTCCGGGAATGCACGCCCCGACGTGCGCTCGTGCAGGTCGGCGAAGAGCTGCGCCGGCGGGTCGCTCGCGACGGCCCGCGTCTCACGGTCCACGAGCAGGTACTCCTCCTCGATGCCGAGAGTGAGCGGTGGTTCGTGCATGCTCATGCCGTGACCTTCGCACCGCGTCGCGACTCCGCGGATTGCTCGACCAGGCCGCCGATCAGCCTCGACAGGATCCGCACCCATCGTTCGACGCCGGCAGGCGACTCGACCTGGTCCTGCCGGACCTCGATGCAGACGTTCGGCAGCCCGCCGCCTTCCGCGTGGTGATCTACCGTGTAGTCGGACGGATGACGGCCGCTGTAGGGCTCGTTGTCGCCGACCACGAGGCCCTCGATCCTGCGCAGGCCGTCCAGCATGTAGCGCGCCGAGGCCTCGTCCCGGTCCCAGAGCACGCCGACGTGCCAGGGCCGCGTGCTTCCGTCCATCTCCGGCGTGAAGGTGTGCACCGAGACGAATAGCGGCACCACGCCTCGCGCCCGGAATCCTCCCAGCATGGCGGCGATCGCCTCGTGGTAAGGATCGAAGAAGCAGCCGAGTCGCGCCCGGCGCTCGAACTCGCCCACGGACTGGTTCCCCGGGATCACCCAGCCGGCGCTCTCGCCACGGATGGCCTCTGGATCGTACGGCGGCCGGTTGCAGTCAACGACGAGGCGCGAGTAACCGGCCAGGACGGCCGGTGCATCGAGCGCATTCGCGATACCGCGTGCGAGTTCACCTGCCCCCAGGTCCCAGGCGATGTGCTCCCAGGTCTGCAGGACCGGAAGGCCGAGGCGCTGCATGGCCCTCGGGAAGGCCCGGCTCGCGTGGTCGCAGACCACCAGCGCAGGCGCCGCGCCGTGCTCATGGAGCACCACGAACGGCGGCGGGTCGTCGCGCCCGATGAGGGTCTGGCTGGCAGGCAGGTGGTCGGAGTGGTCTGTGGGCATGGAGTGGTCTGGCGCGACGGCGGCGGAATTGTACCGGATGGCCCCGTGTGCGCCGCCCGCCCCGCCCGCTCGTCCGCCCGTCCCGACCGCCTGCACGCGCCCGGTCCACGACCCGGACCCGGTCCGGCCCGAATGCGAACCGGGTCACATCCGCTGCTGGCGACGCGCGCCTAGTATCCGGTACCGCCTGCCCCGGTTGCGGGGCGGCAGGCATGGTGTGCAAGCGATGGATTGGCCCGAGAATCGGACGAAAGACGACGCGCCGACGCGCCCGGGACAGGCCCCGAGCCTGCCCGGCGATGCTCGCGCACCCGACGTGGGCACGGGCGCCTCCGGGCACGATGGAACCGCATCGCAGCTGCAGGCGATCGTGGACCACGTCAAGGATGCCATCCTGACGGTCGACGACTTCGGCCGCATCGAGACCATGAACAGCACGGCCGCGCGCGTCTTCGGCTACGAAGAGCAGGCCGCCCGCGGCCGCAAGCTCGACCTGCTCATCCCGTCGCTCGCCCGCCGCGGCATGCTCACGGAAGCGCTCGACGAACTCGCGGAGTCGCTGGAGAACACCCAGATCGACCTCGCGCCGCGCGAGACGCGCGGGCGCCGGCACGACGGCACGCTGTTCGACGCGGAACTCGGCGTGAGCAAGGTGAAGCTCGGCCGCCGCACGTTCTTCATCGTGTGCCTGCGCGACACCACCGAGCGCAAGCTCGCCGAGGCGGCGATCCGCGAGAGCGAGGCACGCTACCGCACGCTGGTCGAGAACGCTCCGGAGGCGATCGTCGTGCTCGACGTCGACCTCGCGCGCTTCGTCGAGTGCAACGACAACGCCGTGCGCTTCTTCAAGATGACGCGCGACGAGCTGCTGGCGGCCGGACCGGAAAAAATCAGTGCCCCGACCCAGGCCGACGGACTGCCTTCATTCGGCCCGTCACGCGGCTTCATCGATCGCGCGCTCGCCGGCGAAGCGCCCTGCTTCGAGTGGCTGCATCGCGACGCGCTGGCGCAGGACATTCCCTGCGAAGTCAGGCTGGTGCGCCTGCCGTCCTCCGGGCGCCGGCTGATCCGCGCCAGCATCACCGACATCACCGAGCGCAAGCGCAGCGAATTCCTGGCCGCCGGCGAACGGCGCGTGTTCGAGCACATCGCCGGCAACATCGAGTTGCCCGCCACGCTCGAGGCGATCGCGGAGACCGCCGAGCGCGTGACGCCGGAATCCCTGTGTACCGTGAGTCTCTACGAGCCCGGCCCGAACCTGCTGCGCTGTGTCGCCGGGCAGCGCATGCCGGCACCCTTCCTGCATGCACTCGCGCGCGTCGAGGTCGGCCCGCGGAACGGCTCCTGCGCCGCCGCAATCTTCCTGCACCGACAGGTCGTGGTGGCCGAGATCTCGCGCGACGCCCTCTGGGAACACCTGCGCGAACCCGCGCTCGCTGCCGGGTTGCGCGCCTGCTGGTCCACGCCGATCCGCTCCTCCGACGGGCGCATGCTCGGCACCGTCGCGCTCTACTTCCACAAGCCGCGCAGCCCTCTGAAGCGCGACTTCGAACTCATGGGACGCCTCACAGCGCTCGCCGGGATCGCCATCGAGCGCCGGCAGTCCGAGGAAGCCCTGCGGCGCAGCGAATCGCGATACCGGGGCCTCTTCGAGAACGTGATCGAAGGCGTGTACCGGACGGACAACTCCGGCCGGCTCGAGTCCGCGAATCCCGCGCTGGTGAAGATGCTGGGCTTCGAGCGGGAGGAAGAACTGCTCTCCCTGCCCTGCACCGACGCCCTGTACGCGGATCCGGCCGATCGAATACGCATCCTCGAGGCGCTGCACCGCGACGGCGAGGTGCAGAGCGCCGAGTTCCAGCTTCGTCGCCAGGACGGCCGCGTGATCACCGTACTCGAGAACGCGCGCCTCGTGCGCGACACGGATGGAACGATCGTGGGCTACGAGGGCACGCTGGCCGACATCAGCAAGCGAAAGATGGTGGAACTCCAGCTGGCGGAAGAAAAGGAAAAGGCCCAGGTCACGCTGCAATCCATCGGCGACGCCGTGCTCACGGCGGATGCCGAGGCCCGCGTCGAATACCTGAACCCGGTCGCCGAGCAGCTCACGGGCTGGACCACCGCAGAGGCCGCCGGCCGGCCGGTATCCGAAGTGTTCCAGGTGCTCAACGAATCGACCCGCGCGCCGATCGACAGCCCGATCCTGCGCTGCCTGCGCGAGGATCGCGTCGTGGAACTGCCCGAGCCCGCGCTGCTCATCAATCGCCGCGGCCAGGAGATCTCGGTCCAGGACTCCGCTGCTCCCATCCGCGACCGGACCGGCCGCCTGATCGGCGCGGTCATGGTCTTCCACGACGTGAGCCAGGAGCGGCGACTGCAGCGCGCCTTGAGCTACCAGGCGACGCACGACGCGCTCACCGGGCTGATCAACCGCCGCGAATTCGAGTCCCGTCTCGGCGAGGCGCTGCAGACGGCGCACCAGGCCGAGAACCAGAAGCACGTGCTCCTGTACCTCGACCTCGACCAGTTCAAGGTCGTCAACGACACCTGCGGGCACGAGGCCGGCGACCGCCTGCTGAAGCAGGTGACCAGCGTCGTGCAGACGCGGATCCGCACCACCGACACCCTCGCGCGCCTCGGCGGCGACGAATTCGGCGTGCTGCTGCACGACTGCGCGCTCGACACCGCGCAGCGCATCGCCGAGAGCCTGCGCCAGGCCATCCGCGACTTCCGTTTCGTGTGGCAGGAGCGCGTGCTGAAGGTTGGCGTCTCGATCGGGCTCGCCGAGATCACCGGGCAGTCGGAGACCACCGCCAGCGTGATGAGCGCCGCGGACGTGGCCTGCTACTCCGCCAAGGATTCGGGGCGCAATCGCGTGCAGGCCTACGAGCAGGGCCGCGCGCCCGAGCGTCATCGCGAGATGCAGTGGGTATCGCGCATCAACCGCGCCTGCGAGGAGGACCAGCTGCTGCTGCTCTGCCAGTCGATCGTCCCGATCAGCGCGGGCGCCGAAAAGCAGCGGAAGTTCGAACTGCTGCTGCGCATGCGCGACGAGAGCGGAACCCTGATCCAGCCGGCCGAGTTCATCCCCGCGGCGGAACGTTTCAACCTGATGCCGGCAATCGACCGCTGGGTCGTACACCAGGCCTGCACGGGACTCGCGCATCGCCGCAGCGACGCCGGCGTACGCACGCCGTTCATGCTCTGCATCAACATCTCGGGAACCACGCTCAACGACGAGCAGTTCCTCGACTACGTGATCGCCGAGATCGCGGCGGCGGACCTGAGTCCGGGAGCGCTGTGCTTCGAACTCACCGAGGCAGGCGCCATGACCAGCCTGGCGGCGGCGACGCACTTCATCACCGAGCTTCGCCGGCGCGGCTGCCGTTTTGCGCTGGACGACTTCGGCAGCGGCCTGTCTTCGTTCATGTTCCTGAAGAACCTGCCCGTGGACTATCTCAAGATCGACGGTCAGTTCATGCACAACGTCACGCACGATCGCATCGATCGCAGCCTCGTCGAGGCGATCGCCCAGATCGGCGACACCATGGGAATCGGCACCATCGCCGAGCGCGTGGACAGCCCGCAGGTGCTCGCGCGCCTCGCCGAGATCGGCATCCAGTATGCGCAGGGCAACTACGTGGGCGCGCCCCTGCCGGTCGAGGTCCTGGAGACCCTTCTGGCCGACGACCCCTCGGTCGTCCGCCTCACCGCCTGAAAAGGGGACATTCCTTTTCCGCGAATAGGGGACATTCCCCTATTTCCGCAAACAGGGGAATGTCCCCTATTCTTGGGACATGAACCCGAACCTGATCCTCCTCATTCACTGCCCGGACCGCGAAGGACTCGTGGCCTCCGTGACCGCCCTCATCCGCGAGGTGCACGGCAACATCGTCGACCTCGACCAGCACGTCGACGCCGAGCGTCGCGTGTTCTTCATGCGCGTCGAGTGGACGCCACCCGCCGACGATCCCAGCGTAAATGAGCGCTTCGAGAAGACGTTTGCGCAAGAGGTCGCCGCACCGTATTCAATGACCTGGCGGCTCGAGCGCGCCCACCGTCGCGCGCGAATGGCAGTCTTCGTGTCCCGCTACGGTCATTGCCTGCACGACATCCTGTCGCGCTGGGAGTCGGGCGAATGGCCGGTGGACATCCCGCTGATCGTCGGCAATCACCGCGACATGGCCCCGGTGGCCGAACGCCACGGCATCCGCTTCGAGCACGTGCCGGTGAGTCGCGAGACGAAAGCCGCGGCCGAGCAGCGTCAACTCGCGCTGCTGCGGGAGGAAGGGATCGATCTCGTGGTGCTGGCCCGCTACATGCAGATCGTGTCGCCGGACTTCATCGCGGCCATGCCCGGGCGGATCATCAACATCCACCACTCGTTCCTGCCCGCCTTCGCCGGCGCGCAGCCGTATCACGCGGCCCACGCGCGCGGCGTCAAGGTCATCGGCGCGACCAGCCACTACGTCACCGCCGAACTCGACGCCGGACCCATCATCGCCCAGGACGTCGTGGCGGTGAGCCACAAGGATTCCGTCGACGACATGGTCCGCAAGGGCCGCGACCTCGAGAAGATCGTGCTGGCCCGCGCCGTCTACGCGCACCTGCAGCACCGCGTCCTCGCCTACGACAATCGCACCGTCGTGTTCGAATAGGGGTTCGAATAGGGGACATTCCCCTATTTGGTCCCTCGAAAATGGGGAATGTCCCCATCTTTCGTCACCTTTCGCACTTCGGGCCATGGAGTGCGCGGCTGGCGCATGATCGGCGCATGCCAAGGACCGCTCGAAAGCTGCTCGCCGGTGGCTGCTATCACCTTACCAATAGAGGGAACAACCGGGCCGCTCTGTTCTCCGATCCAAGCGCGTACAGGTCATTCCTTACGCTGATCGCCAAGGCGCAGGAGCGAATCCCGCTCGCGATCCTGGCCTGCTGCGTGATGCCGAATCACTTCCACCTCGTCGCGACGGCCAGTGCCGCCAGCGACATCAGCCGCTGGATGCACTGGCTCCTCACGACCCATGGCCAGCACTTTCACCTCGAGCACGGCACCTCGGGCCGCGTGTGGCAGGGGCGGTACAAGGCATTCCTGGTCCAGCGCGACGCCCACCTGCTGACGGTCATGCGGTACGTTGAACGCAACCCACTGCGAGCCGGGTTGGTCGGACGCTCCGAACAGTGGCCATGGGGCAGCCTGCGTGGCGGCTCGGCCGCTCCAGTGGCCCCACGCTAAGCGCCACGCCGGTCGCGCTGCCCTCGGACTGGACGTCGTACGTGAATGCTCCACAAACGGCGGCGGAACTGGAGGCGCTTCGGGCGTGCGTAAATCGCCAGCGCCCGTACGGCGACGAAGCCTGGTCCGAGGATGCGGCCAGCGCGCTCGGACTGGGGCCGTCCAAGCCAACCCGGGGGCGACCCCGCGCAACCACCGCATTAATGAACTAGTTGAAATAGGGCGACATTCCCCTAGTTCGCACTGTAATAAGGGGAATGTCCCCTATTCTTCGCTGGAGCGCCCGGACCGCTTGCGGTCGTGCTCCTTGAGCGCACGCTTGCGGAGGCGAATCGACGCCGGCGTGATCTCGACGAGCTCGTCGTCCTCGATGAACTCCATCGCCTGCTCGAGCGTGTAGCGAATCGGCGGCGTGAGGACGATGTTCTCGTCGCGTCCCGCGGCGCGGATGTTGGTGAGCTTCTTGCCCTTGAGCGGGTTCACCACGAGGTCGTTGTCCCGGCTGTGGATGCCGACGATCTGGCCCTCGTAGACCTCGTCGCCGTGGGCGACCATGAGCCGTCCACGCTCCTGCAGGTTGAAGAGC
Organism: uncultured Gammaproteobacteria bacterium; assembly: GCA_963726665.1. Taxonomy (GTDB): domain Bacteria; phylum Pseudomonadota; class Gammaproteobacteria; order Steroidobacterales; family Steroidobacteraceae; genus RPQJ01. The sequence goes on from CAVSDW010000011.1 coordinate 354,083, forward strand.
GAGTAGCCGAGCACCGTGCCCTGGCCGTTCGAGATCATCACGCCGTTCTGGCGCGCCGCGATCGGCTTGTCCAGCACCGGCGCGTAGTGGTCGAACACGTGGAACAGCAGGCCGAGACCCGAGGTGGTGGTGCGGAACTCCGTCTGGAACCCGATCAGCCCGCGCGCCGGAATCACGTAGTCCAGCCGAACGCGTCCCTTGCCGTCCGGGTGCATCGCCTGCAACTGCCCGCCCCGGCTGCCGAGCGCGGTCATGACGCCACCCTGGCTCGAATCCTCGATGTCCACCGCCAGGATCTCGTACGGCTCGTGCGCGACGCCGTCGATCTCCTTGATGACCACCCGCGGCCGCGAGACCGCGATCTCGTAGCCTTCGCGACGCATGTTCTCCAGCAGCACGCCGAGGTGCAGCTCGCCGCGCCCGTAGACCTGGAACTTGTCGGGGTCTTCGGTCTCCTCCACCCGCAACGCGACGTTCGTCAGCGCTTCGCGCAGCAGCCGCTCGCGGATCTGCCGGCTGGTGAGGTACTTGCCCTCCTTGCCCGCGAACGGCGAGGTGTTGACCTCGAACGTCATGCCGATGGTCGGCTCGTCCACGACCAGCGGCGGCAGCGCCTCGGGTCTGGCCGGATCGCACAAGGTGTCCGAGATCGCCGGGGTCTCGATGCCGGCGAACGCGACGATGTCGCCCGCATCCACCGAATCGACCTCGATGCGGTCGAGGCCGTGGAAGCCGAGCACCTGCATCACGCGCTCGTTTCGCGCGCGGCCCTGCCGGTCGACGACCGTGACCTGCATGCCCTTCTTCAGCGTGCCGCGCTTGATGCGCCCGATGCCGATCGCGCCCACGTAGCTCGAGTAGTCGAGCTGCGAGACCTGCAGCTGCAGTGGTCCGTCGAGGTCCACGTCGGGCGGAGGGCAGTGCTTCACGATCGTCTCGAAAAGCGTCGTCATGTCGCCGCCGCGGTGGCCCGGATCGTGGGTCGCAAAGCCCTGGATCGCGGACGTGTAGATCACCGGGAAATCGAGCTGCGCCTCGGTCGCGCCCAGGCGATCGAACAGGTCGAAGGTCTGGTCCAGCACCCAGTTCGGACGCGCCTCGTGGCGGTCGATCTTGTTGATGACCACGATCGGGCGCAGGCCGTGCGCGAACGCCTTCTGCGTGACGAAACGGGTCTGCGGCATCGGGCCGTCGACCGCATCGACCAGCAGCAGCACCGAATCCACCATCGACAGCACGCGCTCGACCTCGCCGCCGAAATCCGCGTGTCCCGGCGTGTCCACGATGTTGATCCGGTAGTCGTTCCAGCGGATCGCGGTGTTCTTCGCGAGGATCGTGATGCCGCGCTCGCGCTCGAGCGCATTGGAATCCATGACGCGGTCGGGCACGACCGTGCGGGCGGCGAACGTCCCCGACTGCTTGAGGAGCTGGTCGACCAGGGTCGTCTTGCCGTGGTCGACGTGCGCGATGATCGCGATGTTACGAAGGTGTCTGGTGGGATCGACGGTCACGATGGGGCGCCCGGGGCAAAAGGGCGCGGAGTATACCGGGAAATAGGGGACATTCTCCTTTTTGATTTCCGTCCGGTCATGAGCCAACTGGCTGGGAAATCAGGGAAAAGGAGAATGTCCCCTTTTATGGCTCGAAAAGGAGAATGTCCCCTTTTGTGCTCCGAAAAGGGGCGTGTCGCCCGTTTCTAGTTCTTGTTCGATTCGACCGCCGTCATCGGCTCGACCGGCTTGCCCGACGCGTCCTTCTCGGGCGCGGGCTTTGCAGCGGCGGCGGGAGTACCCACCACGACCGGCACGGAGAAATTGCGCACCTCGGTCTGGACCTTGGTCACCATCTTCGTCGCCACGCCGATGTAGTACATGCCGTCCGTCCCGGACTGGAGCAGCAGCTTCGTCGTGTAGCGCTCGCCGGCCTGGACGGGGCTGAACTTGACCGCGCCGTCGCCGACGAGCGTCAGGCCCTCGACCGCCGATATCTCGACTTCGAGCGAATCGGCCGGAGCGCGCGGCAGGAACGTGAGTTCCACCTCGAAGGGCTGACCGCTGACGGGTTTCGCGGCGATGTCGTACTTGAGGTCCACGGGTGCCGAGGACTTGCCCGTCGCCACCGCATTCGCCAGGCGCTCATCCTCCTGCCGTGCCTTGTCGGCCACGGCCGCGGCCTGATCCGCGACTGCCGTCTTGGCAGACTTGGTCGCCTGTGCAGCCACTTCCTCATCGGATTTTCCGCCGCAGCCCGCCGCAAGCGCCGTCGCTAAGGACAGTGCCGTGGCCCTGGCAAGGAATCCGGTACGCATTCGGTGGTTCATGGCAGGTCAACCCTCAACCGGTGATCGTGACAAGCATGCAGGTTCGGCCGCGCCTATCCACAGGCGGTTCCGGGAGCGGCGGGTCGAACGCGACGTGACTGTACTCGAAAACCTCGAGCACGTAGTCGCCCGCCGGCATTGCGACGTTGTCATAGGCTTCGGAATTCTGGGCCAGCGTACAACCCGCGCCCGATCCCGGGCCTGCGCATTCGCTGAAGTCGTAGAGGCCGGCCTTCCAGATATACAGGTCCGGGTCGGGGATCTTCGCGTCCGGAGGCGATGCGGCATCGAACGCAGTCACCAGGATATGGACGGGCCCGGTCGCTCGGCACGCTGAAACGAAGCAATCGCCGGTTGCCGAGCTTGTCGAAAGTTCCCGCGTCGATTGTCCCGCACACCTGCACCGACGGGCCATTGAGCGTGAGCTGCTCGTATACCGGCAGCGCGTCCGGCAGTCCGCCGTCATTGGTCTCGCCGTCCGCATACGCGGTGATCCCGGCCGCCTTGATCTGCTCGCGCGCGACGACCGCGTTGACCAGCGCGTCGTCCACGCCGGCGCGCTGCTTCAACGCCGCAGCAAACGCGAAGATGCTGTCGAGCGGGATGCCGGTCCGGAGCTCGTTGCGGAACACGTCGAACATCGGGCTGAAGCCGACCGTGCCCGTGTCGACGCCATCCGCGGCCGTGTCGAACAGGTCCCAGGCGATCGAATAGACCGAAGCCTCGTTGAACCAGCCACGGTCGGTCGTCGGGTTCGACTCCATGTCGAAGTGGAATCGTCGTGCGACTGGCCCGACGCCGTAGGAATCCCGGTACACGGGATTGCCGAGCACCATTCCGCTGAACGCATCCGCGAAGCCTTCGCTGAAGGCCAAGCGCAGATCCAGGCGGTCGCTGATCGAGTGATCCCCGCCCCAGCTGTCCGAGCGGCTCAGGCGGTCCTCGACGTAGTGGTGGAATTCGTGGGCCAGGACGTGCTGGTCGAATTCGTCCGTATCCGAGGCCACGCCCAGGCTCGCGTCGCCGAGCACGTAGATTCCATTGCCGGTGCCACTCTGGAACACGTAGTAACCCGTGGTCTGGATCTGGCCCGTCGCTGGCGCGAAGTTCACCGAAGACGTGTTCCGTGTGCTCCAGTACGCGTCGAGTGCCGGGAATGCACCCGTGTAGCCGCCCTGCTCCACGACGAAGCGGATCGACGAATACAGGGTGTCCAGCACGGCAAACGGCGCCGCGGCCCGCGTCGAAGTGTAGGACGTGCCACCCCAACCCGACGCGGCGCGAAGGTTGCGGGTCTGTGCCGCGGTTCCGGAATTGAACGCGGCGCTGTCGAGGACGTACAGAGCGCTGCCGTTGGTGTTGTCACGCACCGACACGCTCCAGGACGCGGGGGCCGCCGCGGTCGAGGCGACCACGCTTTGCGCCTTCGCGCGGATCTTCACGCTGGTGCTGGCCGGAACCTGGAGGCTGTAATTGCCGTTGTCGTCGGTGGCGGTCGTCGCAATCACCGCACCGCTCGAACCAAGCGCCTCGACCACGACGCGGCGGGCGGGCTTCTCGACGGTCTGGCTGTAATCGAGACCATTGCCGAGTGTTGCCGAGGGCGGCACGCGATCAAAAGTGATCCGGCCGCTCACGGTCACGTTGCTCGCGGGCGGGCCGCCGCCCCCTCCGCCGCCACCCCCTCCACCACCGCAGGCAGCGAGGGCCAGCACGGCCACGATGGTCGACAGGCGATAGATCAGGGATTTCACGAGCTTACCGTGGGAACTTGACGCTGAAAGGATATCACGCGGGCCGGCCTGGAAGCCTGCCTGCGGACTCGCGTACGGGCCTGGACAGCAGTCGCCCGGCATTTGCCCGCTGGAGCGATTCGACCCGCCCGACCGCGGTCAGTTCCGTTGCAGGGCGGGCTCGCGCAGCAGGCGGTGCTCCCACTCGAGCTGCGAGCGGACGATGGTCTCGAGATCGTCGAAGCGCGGCGCCCAGCCGAGCAGCGTGCGGACCCGCTCGGCGTGCGCAACCAGTGACGGAGGATCGCCCGCGCGGCGCGGCCCCTCGACGACCTTGAGGGGCTTGCCGTTCACGCGCTCGACGGTCTTCAGGACGTCGCGCACGCTGTAGCCGTGGCCGTAGCCACAGTTGACGGTGGTCGAACCGCCGCCCGCGCGCAGGTAGTCGAGCGACTTCAGGTGCGCGGCCGCGAGGTCCTCGACGTGGATGTAGTCGCGAACGCCCGTGCCGTCGGGCGTCGGATAGTCCGTACCGAACACCGAGATCTGAGGGCGCACGCCCGCGGCCTGCTGGCAGGCCACCTTCACCAGCAGCGTCGCGTTCGGCGCCGTGTGGCCGATGCGGCCGCCCGGGTCGCTGCCGGCCACGTTGAAGTAGCGGAGCGCCACGTAGCGGAGCGCGGAGGCCGCCGCGAGGTCCCGCAGCATCCACTCGCTCATGAGCTTCGAAAGCCCATAGGGATTGATCGGCGCGGTCGGCGAATCCTCGCGCGCGAGTCCCTCGGCCGGGATGCCGTAGACCGCCGCGGTCGAAGAGAAGACGAAGTGGGCCACACCCGCGCGGTCGCAGCACTCGAGGAGGTTGCGCGTGGCGCAGGTGTTGTTGCCGTAGTACTTGAGCGGATTCGACACCGACTCCGGCACGATGGTGTGCGCCGCGAAGTGCATCACCGTCGAGACCGAGTGTTCCGCGAGCACCCGCGCGACCGCCTCGCGATCGCCCGTGTCGCCGACGACGAGCGGCGCACCGAGCACCGCGCTGCGATAACCGGTCGAGAGATTGTCGAGGACCACGACGCGCTCGCCGCGCTCGACGAGCTGGCGGACGACGTGGCTGCCGATGTATCCGGCTCCGCCGGTGACGAGGATGGTGGACATGCACGAATGCTACTGGATAAAGGGGACATTCTCCTTTTCCGCGATGCGAAAAAAGTGAATGTGCCCACACTTCGGCGAGCTTGAGACAACGGCGGACAGGCGCTTGTCTTTCGGTCAGCGACCGTTGCACTACATGTAGTGCATGACGTAGACTCCGACCATGAGAGATGATTCCGGTGCCCAGCACCCGTCTTTCCATCCGCCTGGACAAGGGCCTGAGCAACCGGCTCGACCGGCTGGTCAGGCTCACGGGCCGCAGCAAGTCCTTTTACGTCAAGCAGGCGCTGGAGGAGCAGGTCGCAGACCTCGAAGACCTGTACCTGGCGCGCAAAGTGGCGCGTCGCGTCGCGGACGGCCGCGAAGAAGTGGTAACGCTCGAGGATCTGGAGCGCGAATTTGCCGTGGAGAATTGAGTTCGCGGCTTCTGCCGCGAAGCAGCTCCGCCGCCTCGATCCCGCAGTTGCACGACGGATCCTGGCGTTCCTGCGCGAACGCGTCGCACGGACAGATGATCCACGCTCGATTGGCGATGCGCTAAAGGGCGGCGACCTCGGTAGCTTCTGGAAATATCGTGTTGGCGATTATCGGGTGATCGCCGAAATTCACGATCGAGAGGTTCGGATCCTGGTCGTGCGCCTGGGCCACCGGCGCGAGGTCTACCGCTAGAGCGCCAGGGGACCACGGAATAGGGGACATTCCCCTATTTTCAAGAATAGGGGAATGTCCCCTATTCCTGTCCCCTATTCCATCGCGGACATCTGCTCGCGCAGGTCGAGGACGTGCTGCTCCCAGTACTTCGGTTCCTCGAACCACGGGAACGCGCGCGGGAACGCCGGGTCCTCCCAGCGCCGCGCGAGCCAGCCGGCGTAGTGCATGATCCTGAGCGTGCGCAGCGGCTCGATCAGCCGCAGCTCGTGGTAATCGAAATCCGCGAACTGCGAGTACCCCTCGAGCAGGTCGTCGACCTGCCCCTGCATCTCGTCGGGCTGGCCCGAGAGCAGCATCCAGAGGTCCTGCACCGCCGGCCCCGTCATGCAGTCGTCGAGGTCCACGAAGTGCGGCCCGTCGTCGGTCCACAGCACGTTGCCCGGATGGCAGTCACCGTGCAGGCGCAGCGTCCGGTACGGCGTCGCCTCGGCAAAGCGCTGCTCGACGATCATCAGTGCATCCCGGGCCACCGACTCGTACGCGGGCTCGAGGTGCGGCGGAATCCAGCCCTCCTCGAGCAGGTAGCCCATGGTCTCGCCGCCCAGCACACGCCAGTCGAGCCGCGGCCGGTGACGGAACGGCCGCGTCCGCCCGATCGCGTGGATGCGCGCGAGGAACCGGCCCATCCATTGCCGCTCGTCCTTGGTGCCGAGTTCCGGCCAGTGGCCTCCCTGGCGCGGGTAGACCGCGTAGCGAAAGCCGCCGGACTCGAACAGCGACCGGCCCTCGCGGACCTCGGGCGCGACGACCGGCACCTCGGCCGCCGCGAGCTCGAGCGCGAACGCGTGCTCCTCCAGTATCGCGGGCGTGCTCCAGCGCCCCGGCCGGTAGAACTTCACGACGACCGGGGTCTGCTCCTCGCGCCCGACCTGGTAGACGCGGTTCTCGTAGCTGTTCAGCGCGAGCACGCGTCCGTCGCAGCGGTGCCCGATGGCCTCGACCGCCTCGACCACGACGTCCGGGGTCAAGGTCGAATACGGGTGCGGGGCGGCGCGTGATGTTCGGGCGGACACGGGAGGAATATACCCGTCGAACGCGTCACAATGCGCGCGTGAACCGCACCCGTCCGATCCGGCTCCCGTCGCTCCGCCCGCGATCGCTCAGCGGCCTGATCCTGCTCGGCTTCGCGGCCGTCGCGCTGCCGCTGCTGCTCGGCACGCTCGGCGCGGCCGTCGAGATGCGCAACCTCGCCCAGGCCAGCGAGCAACTGGTCGAGAACGGCGTGACCGCCACCCAGTACACGCAGTCGCTGGTGCGCCAGGTCGCGTCGCTCGAGCGCACCGCCCGCCTCTACCAGATCCTGCGACGCCCGGGACTGCTCGCGATCTTCGACAAGAACCGCGCGTTGCTCGGCCGCCACGCTCGATGGACTCGAGGACCTGCCGGGTGATCCGGGCCGCGCCGAAGTGATCGGTCGCATGCGCGCGAGCCTCGCCTCGGTCGAGCAAGGACTCGCCACGCGACAATCCCCCGGCATCAACGACGCGTTGCGCCAGTTCACGCAGCTCGCGCGCGACGCCGGCGAACTCTCGAAGCTGGCCAGCCGACAGACCGACCGCGAGCTGAACGCCCTGCGCGCCGAGACCGACGCCGCGCGCAAGCGCATCCTCTGGCAGAGCGCCGCGCTGGTGCCGGTCACGATCGGCCTGATGCTGCTCTTCACGTTTTTCCTCGCGCGGCCGATCCGCCGTATCGACGAAGCCATCGGCCGGATCGGCCACGGGAGACTGGATGTTCCAGTCGTCGCCGAAGGCCCCACCGACCTGCGGGCGCTCGCGCGCCAGCTCGAGTGGCTGCGACTGCGGCTCGCCGAGATCTCCGAGGAACGCAACCGCTTCCTGCGCCACATGTCGCACGAATTGAAGACGCCGCTCGCGAACATCCGCGAGGGCACGGAACTCATGCTCGAGGGCGCCGTCGGCGGACTCAACGACGGCCAGCGCGAGGTCGCGGGGATCCTGCGCGAGAACAGCCTGCGCCTGCAGCGCCTGATCGAGAACCTGCTCTCCTACAGCGAATGGCAGGCGAAGCGCGGCGGGCTCGACCTGGTCACGTTCCGCCTGGCGCCGCTCGTCAACTCGTCCATCGACCCCTACCAGCTCCCGATCAACGCACGGGGCCTCCGGCTCGACCTCGCGGTGGACGACGTCGAGATCAGCGCCGATCGCGCCAAGCTGCGGCTCATCCTCGACAACCTGGTGTCGAACGCAGTCAAGTTCACGCCCGACGGCGGCACTGTCACGGTGCGTGCACGACTCGAGGACAGCGATCTCGTGCTCGACGTCGCCGACACCGGCCCCGGCATCCCGCCCGAGGAGCGCGCACGGATCTTCGAGGCGTTTTACCAGGGCACGACGCCGCAAGGCGGCCTCGTGCGCGGCACGGGCATCGGGCTGTCCGTCGTGCAGGAGTTCGTGCACGCGCATGGCGGCACGATCGAGATGGTGGACGGCGAGTTCCCGGGCGCGCACTTCCGCGTGCGGCTGCCGGCAGGAACTGCCGGCGGATCTGTGCCAGCGCAGGCCTGATCGAGGCGGCGACTTATCTACGCGCTCGCCGAATGTCGCTCGACGTCCGTGCGCGCGAAATCACTACCCTTGAAGAGCAGCGGCTCCCCGCTCACCTTCGAAAGCGCGTAGGAAAAGCAGTCGCCGAAATTGAGTCCCGCCGCGTGATTGCCCTTGCCGAATTCCCGGTGCGCCTTGCGCGCGTAGTGGGCCTGGTCCGCATCGACGGGCACCAGGCCGATCGACGCTTTCGCGACCAGCAGGTCGAGGTCGCGCACGGCCTCGGGGCCGCGGCGCGTCGCGAGTACGATCGAGCATTCGACGAACGACACCACCGACATCGAGCACGAGCCAGCAGCCTCAATGGCTTCCGCGAAACGCATACGCTCCGGTTCATCCTGGAGGATCGCGAGCACTGCCGAGGTGTCGAGGATCATCCTCGCGGCAACCCATGCGAGTCATAGCTCAGGATCGCCTCCGCGCTGCGGTCGTCCACGACGGGCAGCGCGGCACAGTGGGCCGCGATCTCGCCGATGTCGTCCAGGAGCCGCCTGTGGCCTCGCACACGCCGGGTACGCTCAAGCCGCTCCTCGAGGGCCCTTCGCACCGCTTCGGTTTTGGTCTCGCCGGTAAGAGCCGCCAGCGCGGTCGCGAGCGCCTCGGTCTCGGAGTTCCTGATGTTCAGCGCCATGAATTCATCATGTGTAGCCTTTTGTACTACCTGTATCATAGCCGTTAGTCCTGAGAACTCAAGCAACCTCGACCAGCTACTATTTGCCTCTGCCGGCGCCACGACCACCTGCATTTCGACCACGTACGTCCAGTAAGAGCCGGCCGCATCATGACCACCAGACGCACTGCCACCGTCATCGGGCTACTCCCGGCGCTGCTCGTGCTCGCCGCCTGCGCGGACTTCGAGTCGCGCCGCACGGCCTCGTCCCAGCCCGCGCCCGCCGCCAGCAACCCCGCACCCACGAGCCTGGCGCCCTACCTCGAGGCGATCGCGAACATGGCGCCCGGAGACCCGGCGCGACAGCAGGCCGAGCTCACCTCGGCACTCGCCGCCGCGCAGCAGTCACGCAGTTCGACCGACACCCTGCGTTACGCACTGGTGCTCGGCTGCGCCGGACACAAGGACAGCAACCCGGTCGAGGCGAAGCGCCTGCTTGCGGACCTGCTCGCAGGCCCGAACGACTTGAATTCGCAGGAGCGCGAACTCGCGAACGCGTATCTCCGCGAGTTCGACGCGCGCGTCGCGCTCTACGCGGAGCTCGCGCGGCAGCGCGAGGAATCGGAGCAGAAGTTGAAGTCCAACGACAGCAGCGCCGCGAAACGCGCCGATGCACTCGCGGCCGAGAACGCGCGCCTGAAGAAGCAACTCACCGAAGCCGAGCGCAAGCTCGAGGCGGTTGCCGAGATGGAGCGATCGCTGCAGGAGCAGGCGCCCGAGGCTGCGACCGAGGCGCCGCCGCCGCGGCCCTGAGGCCCTCGCGTGCCTAGGCGCGCAGGGTCCTGAGCCCGAGATGCTCCGCGAGCAGGTCGAAGTCGCGGTCGTCGTGCAGGAGTTCGTGATCGTTGACCAGGCAGTACGTGCCGATCAGCATGTCCATGGTCTTGCGGATCGGTCACCCCGCTGGCGCCTCAGGCGACGAAAGTTCGTTGCGGCTTCGATCGCGACCTTCGGTCCCACCATCTCTACGAAATCGAAGCGGTTCGAGGTACCGCAAGTGCGGCGCTGGCGTCCGCCTCGGTCGAAAAGCCCTGCAGGATCTCAGCGAGGATCAGGTCGCCGACAGCAATCAATTGCTGACCCAATAGCGCATCGCAGACGTGCCACCTGCGGCGTGTACTCGCCGTTGAAGTGGTCGATCCATACGGACGTGTCGACGACGATCACGACGACCGGGCCTCAGTCCCTGCGCATCGCCTCGAGGTCGCCCGTCCACTTCAGTTTTCCGTGAGCCTCCCGCACCTGCTCCTGGCGCTTCAGCTTGACCATCAGCCGCAGGCTTTCCTCGACGGCCTGACGCTTGGTCCTGGCCCCCGACAACCGCATGGCCTCGGCGATCAGCCGGTCGTCGATGACGATGTTCGTGCGCATGGGCTTCGCCCCCGAACAGTGTGTATACGATGCCATAATCATACACCTCTCATGGGGCCGGCGACATTGCCGAGCTGCCGCAACGTGACGTGGCAACTGCCCGCGACGCCCTCATTCTTCACATCGCAGCACGGGCTTCCTTCACAGATTTCTGCCCTGCACCACAGCATTTCGCCGCGCCACCCATGTCCCGCCCTTCCCGCCGCGCCCCCCGCATCCTGGTCGTCGACGACGACCCGGGGCTGCTGCGCCTGCTCACCATCCGGCTGCGCTCGCAGAACTACGTGGTCGAGCCGGTGGACGGCCCGGCGAAAGCGCTGGCCGCCGTCTCGCGCTTCCGTCCCGACCTCGTCGTCACCGACCTGCGCATGGCCGAGATGGACGGCATCGCGCTGCTGCGCGAGCTGCAGCGGCGCTGGCCGAGCCTGAACGTCATCATGCTGACGGCGCACGGCACCATCCCGGACGCCGTGAAGGCCACCCAGTCCGGGGCGTTCGCGTTCCTCACCAAGCCGGTCGAGAAGGACCAGTTGCTCGACGAGGTGCGACGCGCGCTCAAGACCTCGGGCTTTGCCGACACCGGCGGCGACGACTGGCGCGCCGAGTTCGCCACCCGCAGCCCGCTCATGGAGGACCGCCTCGCGAAGGCGCACATGGTCGCGGGCACGGACGGCGCGGTGCTGATCACCGGCGAGCACGGCACCGGCAAGGAACTGCTTGCGAAGGCCATCCACCGCGCGAGCGAACGGCGCGAGGAGGAGTTCGTCGCACTCGACTGCGGCCGGCTCGACCCGGCGACGGGCGAGGCCGAGATCGCGGCGGCGTTCGAGCGCGCACGCGCGGGCACGCTGCAGCTCCGCGACATCGACGACCTGCCGCCGTCGCTCAGGCAGTCCCTCGCCCGCCAGCTCGTCGGCGCGAAGGCGCGCGTCATCGCGACCGGCGACCGGCCGCCCGAGGACCTCGCGGGCGACGCGACTCCGCGACCTCATCGACCGGCTGGGCGCGGTGCAGCGTGGAACTCCCGCCGCTCGGCAAGCGGCGCGAGGACATCCCGCTGCTCGTGCAGCAGTGCCTGGACGACGTCGCCGCGGAATCCGCACAGCCGAAGCGCAGCTGCTCGCCCGAGGCGATGGAACTCCTCGCCTCCGCCCGCTGGCCGGGCAACGTGCGGCAACTGCGGATGGTGGTGCGCCAGGCCGCCGCGACGGGCGCGGGCCCGGTGATCACGGCCGACCAGGTGCAGGAGGCGCAGGGCCAGATCACGCAGCTGCCGAGCTTCGACGAGGCGCGGGATGAATTCACGCGCAGCTACCTCGTGCAGCTCATGCAGGTGACGCAGGGCAACGTGAGCCAGGCGGCGCGGCTCGCGAAGCGCAACCGCACGGACTTCTACAAGCTCCTGTCACGCCACGGCGTCGAGCCCGAGGAATTTAAATAGGGGACATTCCCCTATCCCCGGATCCAGTCCTGCACCTCGAGCCCGGGCACTCTTCCGAACTCCGCCGTATTGCCGGTAACCAGCACCGCGCCCTGCTCAAGCGCGTGAGCCGCGATCAGCAGATCGTTCGCGCCGATGGTGCGGCCAGCGGCCTCGAGCGCGGATCGCACCTCGGCATACGCACGGTCCACTCCGGGCTCCAGCGGAAGTACCTCAATGCCTGCCAGCAATTGATCGACACGTTCCGACAGCACGGCAGAGCCTTTCCTGTGTGCGCCGTAGCGCAGCTCACACGCGACGACGACGCTGGTGAACACGCTCGCGTCGCCCGCCTCCACGATTCGTCGCGCTACGGTGCCCTGCGGCGCTCGTACGACCTGCGAGAGCACGTCCGTGTCGAGCAGAAAGCGCTTCGTCACGGCTCCCCCAGATCGACGGGCTCGAGCGGCATATCAGAGACCGCCGGCAATCCAACTTTGAGCGGAGCCCAGCTAGCAAGAAGGCGCGTCAACGATGGTCGCTGCGTGGGCTCGATCACGAGGCGTGCGCCCTCGCGGTAAATCACGGCCTCGTTGCCGGGCAGTTCCAGCTCGCGCGGGATCCGTACCGCCTGGTTGCGGCCGTTCCTGAATATCCGCACGTGCCGGACCTGTCCCACGGGAGGCTTCTCTTTTGGCATATGCTTAGCATATGTGCCAAGTTTGACCGGGTCAAAGCGGGAATCATCGTCGAGCGACCACGTCAGCCTGCATCATGAACACCGCGCCGCATAGGCGAATTTCTGGCGGAAGCGGTGTGTATTGCGCACGCCCCGGGCCTCGACCATGCGTGGAGCCCGAGGAGTTCAAATAGGGGACATTCCCCTATTTCCGGGAAATAGGGGAATGTCCCCTCGGCCCCATTCAAAGACTGAGTCCAATAGCTTCTGATGGAAGACACAAGATCTTGTGTTTTCGGCCCAGGTTTCACATAATCCACCCCCGCCGCTAGTGGCTGCCCCCGGGCTTCGGCGGCACGCTCCGTCCCGCACTGCAGACTGGGTACCAGCGCTCATTCCGGAGCAATGGCCATTGTTAGCGGGCGGCATTTAGTTAACCATTCTGGCTCGTCTTTTTTGACGGCATACCCACCGAGAGGTGGGGACGCAAAGCCTCCGGTCCGTGCGCGGCTGACGCGATGGATAGCGGGGTTGCCAGTACCCACAGGACTGAAAAAAGATGACCCTATCAATCCTCAGGATCTCGGCCCCTGCGTTGATGGCAGTGCTGCTGCTGGCTGTCGCCGGTTGCGGTGGCGGCGGCGGCTCGGGCGGTAGCTGGGGCGGTAGCTCGGGCAGCGGCTCCGGTGGAAACACCGTACCCCCGCCCGCCGCAAATCGCGCCCCGACCATCAGCGGGACGCCCGCACCAAGCGTCACCGCCGGCCAGGCGTACGCATTCCAGCCGTCGGCCTCGGATCCCGACGGCCAGGCGCTGACATTCAGCATCACCAACATGCCGTCGTGGGCAGCGTTCAATGCGGCGACAGGCCGCCTGTCGGGCACGCCTGCCGCAGGCAACGCCGGCACCTACGCGAACATCGTGATCTCCGTGTCGGACCGGGCCGCCAGCGCGGCGCTTCCGGCATTCACCATCACGGTACAGGCTGCTCCCGTTGCCACCGCCGGTTCAGCCACGCTGTCCTGGAGGGCGCCGACCACGAACGAAGACGGAACGGCGCTTACAAACCTTGCGGGCTACAGGGTTCGGTACGGCACGAACACCAGTGCACTGACCAACCTGGTTGACCTCGCGAGTCCCGCCGCGACCACTGTCACGATCCAGGGCCTGACAGCAGGGACTTGGTACTTCGTGCTGCACTCTTACACAAACACGGGTGTCGAAAGCGACCCCACGGCGCCGGTGTCCAAAACCATCGGTTGACGCCGGTGCGCGCGGCGGCACTGCCAAAGCGGTGCTTCCCGGAGTGATCAGTCAGCAGTGTGAGTCGCCGCGGCGATGCTGCGGACGAACTCAGCCGCAGCGTAGGTCCGCCCAGTCGGGTTCAAGTGCCCCCCGTCGTCCGTGTAGGCGGGCACCAGGCTGTCATAGACCACGCCACCCATCTTGAATGACTCGCGCCGTCCGTCCGGCCAGGTGGACATGCTTGCCGCGAGGTCGAAGATCGGGTCGCCGGCATATCGCTCCTTCAGGCGTCGGTTGAACTCG